>CALFZO010000095.1 GCA_937952305.1 uncultured Anaerolineales bacterium
CAGCAGCTGCGTGCCCACGGCGACCACGATCAGGGCCATGGTGGCGGCTTCGATGACGAAGACGTCTTTGAACAGCGCCGCGTCCAGGATGTAGCTGCCCAGGCCCGGAAAGCCGAAGACCGACTCGACGATGACGATGCCGCCGACCAGCCAGTTCACGTGCAGCATGATGACCGTGATCGGCGCCATCAGGGCGTTGCGCAGGGCATGCCGCACCACGATGCGCCAGCGCGGCAGGCCTTTGAGGACGGCGGTGCGGATGTAGTTGGTGCGCATGACCTCGACCATGCTGGCGCGCGTGATCCGCAGGACGTAGCCCAATTCGGCCAGGGTCAGGGTCAGCACCGGCAGCACCAGCATTTCCGGCTGTTCGAAGAGCGCGTTCTCGTTGGCGACCACGACCGCGCCGGGCAGCAGGCCGAGCCACTGGGACAGGACGAGCACCAGCAGCGTCCCGCTGACGAACTCGGGCGTGGCCGTGGTCACCAGGCCGCCCAGCGACAGCGCGCGGTCCAGCCAGCGGCCTTCGTTGAGCCCGGCGATGACGCCGAGCAGCAGCGCGATCGGCATCACCACCGCGAAGGCCAGGCCGGCCAGCAAGCCGGTGTTGCGCAGGCGCGGCAGGAAGGTCTCGGTCACCGGGCGGCGGGTGAGGAAGGAGACGCCCGGGTCGCCGCGCAGCAGGCCCAGCTGGAGCGGGATGTATTGCTGCGGGGCGCCGGCCGCACTGGTCCAGGAGGCCAGTTCCGGCGTCCACTCCACGGCCTGCTGGCCTTTGACCCACATCGCCGCCCGGCCGCTGGGGTTGACGCTCCAGAAGATCTGGCGGGCCGGCTCAGCCGGGTCCGGCCGCCAGACCTCGTCCGTGAGCAGCGCCTCCACGACCGTGCCGTCCGGCTGGCGCGTGCGCTCCACGATCTGCGCGCCGTCCGGGGAGTAATGCTGCGTCAGGCGCCCGTCGGGCTCCTGGCGCCACCAGCTGTAGCGCTGGGTGTCGGTCTCCACCACCCGCACCACCGGCTGGCCGATGAGCTGGGCCGCCTGCCAGTCGCTGCCGATGACCCAGCGCAGGTAGCGGGTGGCGGGGGGCTGGTCCAGGCCGTTCTGTTTGTTGAACGAGGCCTCCTGCTCGGGCGTGATGTTGTTGCCCAGGGTGTTGATGGCGATGTTGCCGGGCGCGATCTCGCTCAGGGCGAAGACCACCACCGACACGAACGCCATCGTGAAGAGCAGGCTGACGGTGCGCTGGACCAGGAACTTGTACATAGTCTCCGCCCGGGATGAACACGGCAGGGGCAGGCCCGGCCGTCACCGGGCCGCGGGCCTGCCCCTGCCCACTGTCTCAGGCGCTCAAGGCGGCGCTGCCTACTTCCGCAGCTTTTCCTTGTCCGGATCGTACCAGACTTCGCGCCACAGGTTGTAGGAGGTGGGATGGGCGGTGATGCCCTGGAAGGCCGGGTTGAACGGCTCCCACATGTTCAGCCAGTAGGCCGCGCCGATCGGGCCGCGCTCCATCTGGATGGTCTCGATCTGCTTCATGATCGCGCGGCGCGCTTCCAGGTCGTACGTGCCCTGGGCCTGCACCACCAGATCGGAGAACTCCTTGTCGATCCAGCGGCTCTCGTTCCAGCCGGCCAGGGGCTTGCCCTCCGCGTCCGAGCCGTAGCCGAGCGGCAGCACCATGGTGCCCAACGGGCGGTGGGTCCACGGCGTCACGCCCACCGTCGTCTGATCCCAGACCTCCCAGTAGTTGGCGTTGGGCATGGTGTTGAGGGTGACGTTGATGCCGGCGGCCTTGGCCGTCTCTTTCAAGCTCTCCATGTAGGCCACCACGTCGGTCCAGCCGGTGCCGACGTCCACGGTCACGTCCAGACTGCTCAGGCCGGCCTTCTGCAGCAGGGCCTTGGCGCCCTCCGGGTCGTAGGCGGGCACGTCGATGGGCGCGAACTCAGGATGCACCGGCGAGACGTGGCAGTCGTGGCCGAGCGCGCCCTCCCCGAAGTAGGCGGCGGCCAGGATCTTCTCGCGGTCCTGGCATTTCTTGAGCGCCAGACGCACGTCGTTGTTGTCCCACGGCGGGGTATCCACGCGCACGCGCAGCACGCGCACCTGGGCCGTGGCAACCGACTCGATCTTGATGGCCGAGTCGTTGCGCAGCGCCAGGAAGTTGTCGGCCGTGAGCTGGTAGATGTTGTCCACCTGGCCGGACTTGAGGGCGTTGACGGCCGCCGATTGCTCGTTGCCCAGGTCGATGAACTCGATGGCATCCAGGTAGGGCAGGGGGTTCCCGTCGGCGCCGTTCTGCCAGTAGCCTTCGCGGCGCACGACTTTGGCGCGCTCCTTGGCTTTGTACTCGGCCAGGGTGTACGGCCCGGTGCTGAAGTTCTTGCCGGAGGCCAGGTCGCCGTCGAAGGTGGGGTGGATGACCATGGCCGGGTAATGGAACAAGCTCTCCGGCACGTCCAGCTTGGGCGCGGACAGGTTGAGCTTGACCGTGTATTTGTCCACCACTTCGACGTCGTTGCTGGTCAGGAAGCCCGCCCACAGGCCGACGACCGCGCTCTGGTCGTAATCCAGCCACTGGCCGAAGTTCCACTTGACGTGGTCGGCCACGAACTCTTCGCCGTTCTGGCCGTCCTTGAACCAGAAGATGCCCTGGCGCAGTTTGAGCGTCCAGGTCTTGAGGTCGTCGCTCGGCTGCCAGCTCTCCAGCAGCAGCGGATGGGTGATGTTCTTGTTGTCGGTCTCGGTCAGGTATTCGAAGACGTGGCGGAACGTGTTGGGGGCTTCCACCCACGAGAACAACACGGGGTGGTTCACGGCCTGCAGTTGCATGGCCACCCGCAGCGTGCCGCCGCGTTTGATGGCGCCGGTGGCCACGGCCTGGGTGGCGGCTGGCGCCTGGGTGGCGGCCGGCGCACACGCGGCCATGATCTGCGCGGCCGGCAGGCTGACGCCGAGGAGCGTCGCCAGCCGCAGGAACTCGCGGCGGCTGATGCGGCCGCGCCGCAGGTCCCGCTGGGCCTGCGGGACGGCCGGGTGAATACGCTGCTTGTGGTCAGTCATCGAAGCTCTCTCCTTCTCCGGGCAACTGGGCGGATGATCCGGCGTTTACAGGGGCGGGGAGACGGGCATCACTCGGCCGAAACACCTCCTTGGTTGTGCATTTCTCCACAAAAGAAAAAGACGAACGGGACAAGCTGATCACCAGTCTTGTTCGCCGTTCGTCTGCTCTCGTCTCAGAAAGCCGCACGCGGTTGGTCCCAAACACCTTTCTGCGCCGAAAGAGTATGGGTCGGCACAGGGGCACGTATGTAATTCGTGGCAAGCCACTGCTTGCGACAAATGTAGCGGCTTACGCATTGACTGTCAAGGAGAACGGCACCCCAAAAATACGGCGCGCAGGTTGTGCGCCGCGTTGCATCCATTTGAGCGTGAGCGTGTTATATCAGCAGCCAGGCCTCGCCGGCCCACCGTTCTCGCCTGCTAGCGCATGTCTGAGTCATATACCGCTCTGGCCGCCGACACGCTTGATCCGGCCCGCCCTTTCACCGATCCCGGCCACGCCGCCGCCGATCTCGCCCACCTGCGCGAAGTCGCCCGCTGCCTGCGCGCCGCGCTGTCTGTTTGGGAGTCCGCCCCGCCCACGCCGCTGACCATCGTCCGGCATCGTGAGCCGGACGGCCGGGCCTGCCGCGTCGTGATCGCGCGCGGCGCCGCGTTGCTGCAGGCCGAGCGCTGCGCCGTGGTCGGCTTCTTTGGCCGGCGCCGGCCGGACGCGGATTCAGCCGCGGCGCTGCTGGACCAGACCGACCAGGCGCTGCTGGAGGAGTTCCTGCCGCACCCGCAGATCCTGGCTTACTGTTCACAGGAACGGTCGACGGAGGGGTGGGGCAATCTCGTCTTGATGAGTGACGAGTCCGCCAAGACCCAGTGGGCGGCCAGCGAGCGGCATTGGCAGGCCGCCACGGTATTGGCGCCGCGCTATTACGCTTGGGTGCGCATCCACAACGGCGCGTTGGACGGCCGCGTGCGGGCGGGCGGCGTGCTGCGGCTTCTGCGCACCAAGTACTTCGATTACAGCGCAGGCGGTCTCTGGCGCGGTCTGCGCGTGCTAGACCCGCCGCCGGAGGTCGCCGTCGTCTGAGCCGTCTACTCGGCCGGCGGCGCCCCCAACGGCAGCCAGGCCGTCAGCCGCGTCCCCGCGCCCGCCTCGCTGGCCACCCCGAAGGTGCCGCCCAGCCGCTCGGCGCGCTCGCGCATCGAGCGCAGGCCGAGGTGCCCCGGGAACTCCCCGGCCGGGTCGAACCCCACGCCGTTGTCGTGGACGGTCAGCCGGACGCCGGCGCCATCATCTTCCAGCTGGATCATCACGCGGTTGGCGCGCGCATGCTTGGCCACGTTGTGCATCGCCTCCTGGGCGATGCGGTACAGCGCTTCCTTGGCATCCAGCGACAACGCCGGCTCGGCGCCGAACTGGGCGCGCACGTCCAGGCGGTGGCGCACGCGCAGTGAGTCGCTCTGCTTGGTCAGCGCCACCACCAGGCCCTCGGTCTTGAGCGATTCTGGGCGCAGCTCGAAGATCAGGGCGCGCATTTCGGCCAGGCCGGCTTCGGCCAGCGCGAGCACGTAGTCCAGCGGGTCACGCAGGCCGGCCGGCGCGGCCGCGCCACGGTCCAGCAACGTCCGGGCGGTGCGGGCGCCCAGGGCGATGCCGTACAGGGCCTGGGAGACGGAGTCATGCAGCTCGCGGGCGAGCTTCTGGCGCTCCTCCAGGGCCGCCAGCTGGCCGGCTTGTTCATACAGACGCGCGTTCTCGAGGGCCACGGCCAGCAAGTTGGCCAGGGAGCGCAGCACGGCCAGGTCGCTTTCGTCGAAGCTGGCCAGCTCATCGCTCTGCACGTCGACGACGCCGATGACGCGCCCCTGCGCCATGATCGGCAGGGCCATCTCGGAGCGGGTCCGGCTGCCGTCCATGCGCAGGTAGCGCGGGTCACGCTCCACGTCCGGTACGATGAGCGGCTGGCCGGTGGCGGCCACCCAGCCCGTGATGCCCTCGCGGCCCACCCGCATGCCCAGCGGCGCATAGTGCGCGTTGCCGCCCTGGTCCCACAGCCGGCCGGCCCCGGCGCGATAGATGACGCGGTCGCCCTCCACCAGCCCCAGGCCGACGTGATAGTAATCGAACGTCGCGGCGATCAGCCCCGCCGTCTGGCGCAGCAGCTCGTTCAGGTCCAGGATCGACGTCAGCCGTTGGCCGGCCTCGCTCAGGAACCGGAACTGCTCCACGCGCCGGCCCTCGGCCTCGAACAGGCGCGCATTCTCGATGGCCACGGCCGCCTGGTTGGCCAGGGATTGCAGCACCGACAGGTCGCTCTGGTCAAAGGCGTTGAGCTGCTCGCTTTCGACGTTGAGCACGCCGATGACCTGGCCCTTGACCTTGAGCGGCAGCGCCAGGGCCGAGCCGGTCTGGCCCGGCTCGATGGCGGTATAGCGCGGGTCCGCGCTCACGTCCGGGACGAGCAGCGGCTCACCGGTGGCCGCCACCCGGCCGGCGATGCCTTCCTCGCCGATGCGCAGGCGCCGCTCGACACAGCGCTCGCACGTGGCCGCGTCGCGCCAGACGCCGGCGGCGGCGGTGTAGGTCACTCGGTCTTTCTCCAGCAGGCCGACGTGCACGTGGTAGTACCCGAAGGTGTCCTGGATCAGGCGCACGGTCTGGCTGAGCAGCTCCTCCACCGCCAGGATGGACGTGATGCGGCGGCCGACCTCACCGATGACGCGGAATTGCTCGGCCCGGCGCCGTTCGGCCTCGAACAGGCGCGCATTTTCGATGGCGACGGCGGCCTGGGCCGCGAACGCCATGGCCAGGGCCGCGTCGCCCTCGTCGAAGTAGCCGGGCTGGTCATGGAACAGGGCCAGCAGACCGGTGGCCTGCTCCTTGACGATGAGCGGCACACCCAGGAAGGCGCGCATGTAGGGGACGGCGTCGCGCAGCCGCGCACCGCTGGTATTGGCGGCCGGCGGCTCGGTCTTCACGTCGGCGACGCGCACCGGCTGGCGGGACGCGATCACCTGGTGGCCCAGCCCGCCGGCCAGCGGGAAGCGCGCCTGGACCACGCTGGCGGCCAGGTCTGGCCCGCGGTAGGCGCGAAAGCCGAGCCGCTCATCCTCCACCGTCAGGACGGCCGCGCCGCTGTAAGCGACGACGTCCTTGAGCTGGTCCAGGATGATGTCGAGCAGCGGGCCGAGCGCGCGGGTGGAGGTCACGTCGCGCGCCACCTTGAGCAGCGTGGTCAGTTCGCGCGTGCGCTCGGCCTCGCGTTTCTCGGTCTCGAACAGGCGCGCGTTTTGGATGGCGATGGCCACCTGCCGCCCGAACTCCAGCGCCAGCTCGGCCTGGGCCTGGGAGAAGCCGGCCACGGCCTGGTGGTGCAGGGCGAGCATACCCACCACCTGCTCGTTGAACAGCAGCGGCACGCCCATCCAGGCGCGCACATAGTGCAGCGGCCCGGTGAAACGCTCGTGGTGGCGCCAGGTCGGGTTGCCGGGCACGCGCACATCCGGCACGCGGACGGGCCGGTGGTCGGCCAGCATCTGGCGGCTGAACAGGTCGTCGGCGGCCGAAAAGCGGATCTGGAGCGCCGCCGCCACCGGCGCCGGGCCGCGATAGGCGCGCGCCACAAACACGCCGTCGTCCAGCGTCAGCACCACGGCGCCGGCGTAGTCGATGGCCGCGCGCAGCTGCTCCAGGATCAGGCCGAGCAGCGGCTCGAGCTGCAGGGTGGAGCTGACGTTGCGCGTGATGTCCAGCAGGGTGGCCAGCTCGCGCGTGCGCGCCTCCACGCGCTGTTCGAGGGTGGTGTAGGACTCGCGCAGTTCGGCCGCCATCCGGTTGAACTGCTGCGCCAGGTCCTCCAGCTCGTCGCCGGTGCGCGCCTGCACGGCCTGGCCGAAGTTGCCGCTGGCCATCTGGCGCGCGGCCTCCACCAGTTCGGCGATGGGGCCGGTGATGCGGCGTACGCCGATCAGGACGACCAGCGCTGGCACAACGACGCCTAACCCGAGCAGCAGCAGCAGAAACTGGCCGTAGCCCTGGCTGGGCTCGGTGAGCGCCTGCCAATCCTCTTCAATCATCAGCCGCCAGGCGGTGCCCGGCACCGGCCCATAGCTGGCCAGGATGTCCTGGCCGTCCCGGTTCTGGGTGCGCACCGCCCCCACCCGGCCGCTCAGGATCTCGGTTTCCAGAGGATGCCCGGTGAACGGCGTCCCGATGGCGCGCGGGTCGGAGGCGTAGATGAGGCGGCCCTGTCCGTCGATGACGTAGGCCAGGCCGTTACGCTCGAGGCGCAGCTTCAGCAGCGTGCCGTAGAAGGGGCTGATCGTGTCGGCGCCGACGCGGAACATGCCGATCAGGGCGCCGAGGAATTCGCCGTCGGCGCTGGTGATCGGCACACCGATGGCGATGATGTCGCTGCCGCCCGGCCCGTCCGGGACGATGTCGGAGAAAGCGGGGGCGCTGGTGCTCTGGATCAGCGGGCGGAAGTAGGGCCGGTTGGACCAATCCAGGCCCATCACGTCGGCGCGCTCCGGATAGGTCGCCACCACGCGCCCGAGGTTGTTGGCGATGTACACGCCGCCGTCGAAGAACACCAGCCGGTTGGCCAGGCGGACCAGGCCGGCCTGTTGCCCGGCGCCACCGGCCTGCGCCACTTCGCGGTCCCGCGCCACCACCGCCAGCACGCCGGGGTATTCGCCCAGGCTGGTGGCCAGCTCGGCCGCCTTCAAACGGGCCAGCTCCTGGTCCCGCTCCACCAGCAGGTCTTCCGTCACCCGCTGGTAGGCGAAGTAGGTCACCACCGCCACCGCCGTCAAGATGATGGCGGTGGGGATGAACGACCAGGCGATGATCTTCAGGCGCAGGGATCGGCGCAGGAAGGCGCGCATGGCGTCCGGTTCAGGCGCTCACGTCGCACGCGCACCGGGGCGCGCCGCCGGCAGAGCCGGCCTGGATCTGGTCGATCGCCTGGCAGACCTGCGGCATGCGCGTCTCCACGGGCGCCTGGCCCAGGGTCAGGATCTCCTCCCAGGCGGCATCGGTCACGGCCCGCACGCCGGTCATGTTGGCGAAGACCTCGCCCGTGACCGAGTAGCCGTTCAGATGCCCGTCGGCGAAGGCGGCGATGTCCAGGTCCTGCGTCTGGGCCGGATACTCGGACTGGACGAAGCCGACCCATTCCTCCACCAGGGACGCGCGCGCCGGCTGCAGGAAGTTGGTGCGCGCCATGGCGCGCCCATACTCGGCGCTGGTCAGGAACTTGAGCAGCTCCCAGGCGGCCTCCGGATGTTTCGTCCCGGCGAAGATGGCGTAGCCATCGGTGGTGGCCAGCGTGGTGCGCCGAACCGGTCCGGCCGGCATGGGCGCGATGCCGATCCGGAACTTCGCGGTGGTCAAGATGTCCTTGAGGGCCCAGGAACCGTCCTCGATCATGGCCACGCGCTCGGCCGCAAACGCCTGGCGCGGGGTCAACTTCTGGACGGCGAGCGAGGTGGCCATGACCTTGTCGGCCCAGTGGCGCTGGCGCAGCCATTCCAGCGCGGCGAGCGCCTCCGGTTCGGCCATCCGGCAGCGGGCCGGGTCGGCCACGTCCACGTAGGACCCGCCCCAGGCGTTGACATGCACCTGGACCCGGTCATAGATCGGCTCGAGCATGCCGCCCCACAGGTCGGTGGCGCCGTCGCCGTCGCGATCCTGGGTCAGGCGCTGCAGCGCCGCCAGGTAATCATCGTACGTCCAGCTCTTGTCCGGGTAGGTGACTTCAAAGCGGTCGAACAGGTCTTTGTTGAAGTAGAGCGCCAGCGCGCCGTGGTACTTGGGCAGGCCGAACTGCCGGCCGTCGCGCGTGAAGAAGGCGCGGTATTGCGCGGCATCCCACTCGCTGATGGTGCCCGCTTCCAGGTCGGCGTTCACAAACTCGTTCAGATCGAGGGTGTAGCCTTGCTGCGCCCAGGCCGGAAAATAGTCACAGCAGCCCTGAAAGACGTCCGGGGCGGTGCCGGCTTCGAAGGCGCTGGGCATCTTCTCGCGCAGGCCTTCGGGGTCCGGCGTGTAGAAGACGCGGATCGTGGGGTGGCTGGCATGGAAGGTCTCCAGCATCGTTTGGGCCATCGGCGGGAACCACTCGGTGCGCCAGTCCTGATAGACCAGCTGTACTGGACGGCTGCCGGCCGGGGTCGGCGTCGGCTGCGCCGGCGTACAGGCCGCCAGGGCGCCGCCGGCGGCCGCGGCGCCCGCCATCTTCAGAAAGGCGCGGCGCGAAAGCCGCGGGGACGCGCGTCGTTCAGATGAAGTCGCCATCGCTGTCTCTCCTCTCTGGCGCCACCCGGCGAACAGGATGGAGCGCCGCAGGGTCCCGGCCGGGAGCCGCCTCTCGGTCCGGGAAGAGTTTTCCCCTTACAGATGGGCGGGTTCGATCTGAGACAAGCTGCTGGGCAGCCGGACGGACAACCGCGTGCCTTGGCCCGGTGCGCTGTCGAGCGTGAACGCGCCGCCCAGCCGCTCAGCCCGTTCGCGCATGGAACGCAGGCCGAAGTGGCCTGGAAAATCGCCGTGCGTGTCGAAGCCCACGCCGTCATCCGTGATCGTCAGGACTGCGGCGGGGCCGGCCGCGCCTAGTTCCACGCGCACCCGGCGCGCCCGCGCGTGCTTGGCGATGTTGTGCATGGCCTCCTGGGCGATCCGGTAAAGCGCCTCCTTCAGGTCAAGCGGCAGGTCCGGTTCGTTCCCCAGGGCGGCCTGCACCTCCAGGCGGTGGCGCATGCGCAATGAGTCGATCTGCTTGTTGAGCGCCACCACCAGGCCCTCGGTCTTGAGCGACTCCGGGCGCAGCTCGAAGATCAGGGCGCGCATCTCGGCCAGGCCGGCCTCGGCCAAAGAGAGCACGTAGTCCAGCGGGTCGGCCAGCACGGCCGGAGTGGAGGCGCCGCGGTCCAGCAAGGTGCGGGCGGTGCGGGCGCCCAGGGCGATGCCGTACAGGGCCTGGGAGACGGAGTCATGCAGCTCGCGGGCGAGCTTCTGGCGCTCCTCCAGGGCCGCCAGCTGGCCGGCCTGTTCATACAGGCGCGCGTTCTCGATGGCGATGGCGGCCTGGCTGGCGATCGCCAGCGCCAGGTGGGCCTGTTGTTCCGTGTAGTAACCCGGCTGGCTGTGATCCAGGCTCAACATGCCGATGACGCGTTCCTTGATCATCAGCGGCACGCCCATCCAGCAGCGGATGTAGGCATAGGTCGTATCGATCTGAGCGCCCGCCGCGGCCTGGAAGGCGAGCGCCAGCGGCGCGTTGCTGCGCACGTCGTCGATAATCACCGGGGCGCGGCGCTGAATGACTTCGCGGTTGGCGGCCGCCCGGGATAGCGAAAAGCGGAGATGGCGGGCCTGCTCGGCGGTGATCGGCCCCCGGTAATCCAGGATCGATAGTTCGTCGTCTTGCAGGGTGAAGATCGTGGCGCCGCTGTACTCCATCACCTCCCGCAGTTGATCGAGGATCAGGCCGAGCAGTGGCTCCAGCTCCAGCATCGCGGTGACGTTGCGCGCCACCTGCAGCAGGGTGGTGAGCTGGCGCGTGCGCTCGTCGACGCGCTGTTCGAGCAACTGCTGAGCCTGGACCTGCTCGGTGACATCGCGCACGACGGCCAGGGCGTGCGGGCGGCCGCGATAGACGATCGGGGTGCCGAGCATTTCGGTCAGGAAGGGCAGGCCGTCGCGGCGCAGCGTCAACGCCAGCCCGCGAAACTCGCCGCCGTCGCGCACCGACTGTAGGAAGGCTTCCACGATGGCCTGGTGGTCGGTGTGGATGAGGTCGCCGTAGCCCAGCTGGCCCAGCGCCTCGGGCGCATAGCCGGACAGCCGGGCGGCGGCCGGGTTGCCCTCCACGATCCGGCCGTCGAGGTCCAGGATGAACAGACCGTCGTTGACCGACTCGAAGATGCTGCGGTATTGGGCCTCCCGCTCGCGCAGGGTCTGGGCGGCCTGTTGCCGCGCCGTGATGTCCTGGGTGGTGGCCAGGCCGGCCGTGATCACGCCGTGCTCGTCGCGCACGGGCAGGCTGTGCAGCAGGTAGACGCGGCCGGCGAAGGGCACCTCAAACTCGCTGGCCGCGCCGGCCAGGGTGGCGCGGAAAGGCGGCTCCAGCAGCGTCCAGACCTCGGGCGGGAAGACCTCGTAGATGGTCCGGCCCTCCAGCATGGCGCTGGACAGGCCGACGTCGGCCAGGCCGGTGCCGTCGGCGAGCGTGTAGCGCAGGTCGTGATCGAAGAGCAGCACCGCGCCGTTGGGGAAGTTCTGGGCCAGCGTGCGGTAGCGGCGCTCGCTCTCGCGCAGTGACTGCTCGCGCTGCTCCAGGGCGGCGGCCATCTGGTCGAAGGCGCGGGCCAGCTGGCCGAGTTCGCCGCGCTGCCCGCCCGGCGCCAGGCCAGTGCGCGCCTTCAGGTCGCCGGCGGCCAGGCGGCCGGTGGCGCGCAGCAGCCGGGCCACCGGCCGCACGACGAAGAACTCGCCGCCGAGGAACGTGAACAGCAGCGCCGCGCCCACCATCAGCCCGAGCACCAGCAGGTTGTTGGCCAGCGTGCGGTCGGCCTGGGCGTAGACGACGTTGACCGGGATGCCGACGTTGACGCTCAGCCGATTGCCGGCGTCGGCGTCGGGGTTCAAGGGCGTGTAGGCGAACAGGCGCCGGACGCCGTCGACGCCCGTGATCTCCAGCGTGCCTTCGCTGCGCCCGACGTCGACGTCTTCCGGCAGGGTCTCGACCGCGAAAGTCTGGCCCACCCAGCGTTCCGGCTCCGGGTAACGGGCCAGGATCAGGCCGGCCGGGTCAAGCACGCTCAGCGTGGAGCCGGCCGGCAGTTCGGCCTCGGACGCCACGGCGTTCAGCCAGCTCAGGTCCAGCGTCGCGAACAGCATCAGGCGGACCTCGCCGCCGAAGTCCAGCACCGGGTAGACGACGTTCAGGAAGGCCTGGTTCAGGGCCGGATCGATGGCGGCCTCGCCGAGCGTGAAATCCAGCGTGCTCAGGGCGCGCTGAAAGTACGGGCGGTCGGCTACGTTGACGGGACCGCTGACCGGCTCGACGCTGCACGTGATGCTGCCGTCCGGCGCGATGACGCCCAGGTTGGCGTAGCGCGGGTAGGCCTGCAGATACTGGGCGCGCAGGTCGTTGAACACGACGCTGCAAGCCAGGGTCGGGCCGCTGCGCAGGCTGGGGGCCTGGGCCAGCGCCACCAGGATCTGACGGGCCTGCTCCAGCAGCACCGCCTGGTCGCGGGCCGCCCGGCGCACGACGCGCAGGGCCTCGGCCTCCGCCGCGTCGGCCGCCGCGGCGCGGTCACGCGAGGCCGCGAACCACATGAAGGCGCTGGCCGGGATCACGGCCAGCAGCACGAGGAAGAAGAGCCGGAAGCGGAGGCTGGAGAACTGGATCCGCGGTGTGCGCATGGTGGCTGGCTCAGCGGTCCCAGCGCCCGGATAGCAGCGGCGCGGCCGCCGCGACGGCCTGGGCCAGCGCTTCGGCGGCCGTGGCCCGGCCGGCCCAGATGCTGTCCACGGCGGGCTGGATGACCTCGGCCGTGATGCGGCCGAAATTCTTCACGTAGTAATGCGGCGCCCGGACGACGCAGCAGAGCGTGTAGTCCACCAACGCGTCCCGTGCTTCGGCCGGGTGGGCGGGGTTGTCCAGCCAGGCCGTGATCAGGTCGGGGTCGGTGTAATAGTTTTTTTGCAGCGGCATCCACAGGCCGCGCGCGTACAGATCCACGCTGCCGGGGTCGTTGTGGAACTTGTAGAACTTCAGCGCGGCCTCGCGCTGCGCCGTGCCCGCGAAGATCACGGTCGGGCTGCCCAGGATCACGGTGCGCGGTTCCTTCAGCTTCGGCAAGACCGCCACGCCGATGTCCAGCCCCTGCCGGCTGGCGTAGTCCAGGAGCTTCCACTGGCCGCGGATGTCCATGGCCAGCTGGCCGGTCTGCAGCAGCGTGTCGCTGGACGGCAAGGCCCGCTGCCGGGTGGGATCCGGCATGACGCCGTGGACCCACATCAGGTCGGCCAGTTTCTGGACGGCCTCCACGGCCGCCGGCGAGTCCAGCAGCAGGCGGGTGGCGCTCTCGTCCACCACCTCGCCGCCGTTGCTGTAGATGAAGGGGAAGTAGCCGTACCAGAAGTCTTTGTCGAAGGACACGCCGTAGACCTGCACCTGGTCCGGGTCGAAGCCGGGCTCGCCCGGGTGGCGGCCGTTCACGTCCACGGTCAGGCGCCGGGCGACGTCCAGGAACTCGTCCCAGGTCCAGGCGTCCTCGGCGCGGGCCGGCGGGTAGGGCAGGCCGGCCTGGTCGAAGACGGCGCGGTTATAGAACAGCAGGATGATCTCGCTGGCGGTGCTGGTGCCGAGCGTGCGGCCGGGCGCGAAGTAGTAGAACGTCTCCGGCAGGCGTGCGCCCAGGTCGGCGTCGCTCTGGACGATCTCGGTCAGGTCCAGCAGCTTGCCCTGGCTGGCCCACTCGGCCGCGTGGGTCTCGAACAGGTAACCGACGTCGGGCGGGGTCCCCTCGGCCAGCAGCGCCGAAACCTGGGCCAGGTATTCGGTGTTGGGGAAGTGCTGGGCGTCCACGCGGATGCCGGGGTTGGCGGCCTCAAAGGCGCGCACCATGCGCCCGATGGCCTCCTTCTCCACCGGGGAGCCCCAGTAGGTGAAGCGCAGCGTGATCGGTTCCGGCGTGGCCGCCGGGCCAAAGGGCGCCTGACAGGCGGTGACGATCAACAGACCGGCCAGGGCGGCCCAGACGGTTGGCCGCCGCTGCGGAGGACGGGGTACAGAATGCATCCCTTCACCCTCTCAGGGCTGGCGCCGGACCGGCGGCCGTCAGGTCTGGGCCGTGTCGGTGGACACCAAGCCGATGCGCACGGCGTACAGCGCCGCCTGGGTGCGGCTGGGGACGCCGAGCTTGGCCAGGATGTTGCTGACGTGCGTCTTGACGGTCTTCTCGCCGATAGTCAGCGACTGGGCGATCTCTTTGTTGGACTGTCCGCGCGCCAGCAGCCGCAGCACCTCGGTCTCGCGTTCGGTCAGCGTCTCCGGGCTCTCCGGGGCCTTGACCTCGCGCATCAGGCGCGCGGCGGCCTGCGGCGAGAGCTGCACCTGGCCGGCGGCCGCCGCCTTGATGGCGCGGCACAACTCCTCGGCCTGCGTGTCTTTGAGCAGGTAGCCGATGGCGCCGGCGCGCACGGCGCCGATGACCTTCTCGTCTTCCAGCACGCTGGTCAGGGCGATGATCTCCGTCTCCGGCAGCTCGCGCCGCAGCACGCCGATGGCCGTGATGCCGTCCATCACCGGCATGAGCAGGTCCATCAGGACCACATCCGGCTTAAGCTCCTTGGCCAGGCGCACGGCCTCGGCGCCGTTCTCGGCTTCGCCGATGACCTCCAGGCCCGCCTCCAGCGCCAGAAACATGCGCAGACCCTGGCGCACGACGGTGTGATCGTCAACCAGCAGAATTCGGATAGGCATGTGAATGTCTCCCGGAACCTCGCAGGATCGATATCGAGCAGCGCCCGCCCGCGTCAGAGGCGCTGGATGGCGACCAGGGTGTAATCGTCGGCCTGAGGCGCGCCGGCGCTGAAAGCCTTCACGGCAGACAGGATCGCGTCGAGGACGGCGTCCGCGCCGCGATGCGCGACCGCCGCCACCTCTTCGTGCAGCCGGGCCTCGCCGAACAGGTCGAAGGCCGGGTTGAGGGCCTCGCTGATGCCGTCGGTGTAAAGCACCAGGACGTCCCCGGACGCCAGGTCGAGCGTGTGCTCATCCACGTCCAGGGGCGAGGCCAGGCCGAGCACCATGCCGCCGCCCGCCAACTCCTCCAGGCTGCCGGTGCCCGCCCGCCACCAGATCGGCCGGTTGTGGCCGGCGCTGGTGTAGCTCAGCCGGCCGGTGGCCGTATCCAGGATGGCGTAGAACGCGCTGATGAAGTGGCTGGTCTCGTTGCCCTTCATGATCTCGTCGTTGGCGCGCTGCAGTGTCCGTGCCGTCCCGGCTTCCGCGCGGGCCGCGGTCCGGATCAGGGCCCGGCTGTGGGCCATGAACAGCGCCGCCGCCGTGCCCTTCCCGGAGACGTCGGCGATCAGCAGGCCGAGGCGCTCGGGCGTGCGCGGCAGTTCAATGAAGTCGTACAGGTCGCCGCCGATCAGGCGCGCCGCCTGATACGCGGCCGCGAACTGCCAGCCCGGCACGCGGGGACAGCTCTCCGGCAGCAGGCTGAGCTGGATCTGCCGGGCGGCGGCCAGGTCCTCTTCCAGGCCGAGCTGCTGCTGCTCGGCCACATGCAGGCGCGCCTGTTCCAGCAGCAGCGCCGCCTGGTTGGCGAGCAGGCGCAGGAAGCGCAGCTCCTCCTCGCCCAATTGGCGCGGCTGGCGGCTGTCCAGCGAGAGCACCCCGATTGCGCGGCCCTCGGCCAGCAGCGGGATCAGCGCCTGACCGCGGAAGCCCTCCGCCTGCCAGTACGCCTGCGGGCCGGCTCCGCCGGCGGGCCCGGCCTCGCCGGACAGGTCGGCGCATTGCCAGGGCTGCTGTGAGCGCATCACCCGGCCGGGGCCGGCCTCGTCGGCAATGGGCACCAGCCAGCCAGCCGCCACCGGGTCCTGGCGCCAGCCGCTGGCGGCGCGGAAACGCAGCTGGCCGGGCGGGTCGCCGGTCAGCAGCAGCGCGCAGGCGTCGGCGGGCAGCAGCCGCGGCGTTTCGTTGACCAGGAACGCCATCAGCGCTTCCGGTTCGGAATGGTCCAGCAGGCGGTTGGAGAAATCCAGCAGGGCGGCCTGGGTCTGGTTCGCCAGCCGCAGCTTGTCCAGGATGTCGCTGATGTGGCCGCGCACCGCCGGCTCGCTGACCAGCAGCTGCGTGGCGATCTGGCGGTCGGACAGGCCCTGGGCGGCCAGGCGCAGCACCTGGCTCTCACGATCGGTAAAGGGCTCGCCAGCCTCCGGGCTGCGCGTCTCCATGAGCAGGCGCGCGGCCACCTGCGGCGAGAGCTGGGCCTGGCCGGCCGCCGCCGCCTTGATGGCGCGGCGCAGTTCGTCGGCCTCGGTGTCCTTGAGCAGGTAGCCGATGGCGCCCGCCTGGAAGACCGCGGTCACGGCCGTGTCCTCCAGGACACTGGTGAGCACGATGACGTGCACGTCCGGCAGCTGCTGCCGGATGGCGGCCGTGGCCTCCAGGCCGGTCATCACCGGCATCAACAGGTCCATGAGCACGACGTCCGGCCGGTGCTGGAGGGCCAGTTGGACAGCTTCGGCGCCCTGAGTGGCCTCGCCCACGACCTTCAGTTCAGGGTCAAGGCTCAGGAACATCCGTAGGCCTTGGCGGACAACGCTGTGGTCATCGGCGAGCAGGATTCGTATGGGCATGGACACTGTCGGCAAATCGGATTATAGCATCGGATTTCCGGCCGCTCCGCCGGTTGGCCAGCCGATCCGCGCCGCTGGACCCAGTTGGCCTCCGGCCAAAGACCGACGGCCGCTTCACCGCCACGGCGGATGCCGGCGCCATTCACATCTGTCATGATGACGCCATGGAAACGTCATCGGGCACCGGGCTGCGCCGCTCCTTGCGGGCGCTGGATCAGGTCCAAGCCTCGTTGGAGGACCGTCCGGGGGCGGGCGCATGGAGCACGGAGCTTCTGCGCGCGCTGATGACGGCGCTGGCTCTGGCCCTGGGGCTGACTCTGTTCGCCGAGGCGGATGGGTCAGACGAGGCCGGGCCGCCCTGAGTCTCGGGCGCCAAGCTGAGTAGGATAGCAAATCGCAGCGGGTTCCGCCTCAGACTTTGGGCGGAGCCGCCGTGCGACCTTGGCCGGATGCCGCCAGGGCGCTGGGTTGCTAGGCTTAAATCGGCATCCTTACGGGAGGTGGCCCGGCCGCCATCTTCCTCCTGGCTTGCCATGCGGGCCGGACGTGCGCCGTTGCGGCCCACACGCAGCATGAACGAAGCGATGGGTGCAAGACGCCGGGCAGGCATGGCCATGGCGAGGAGTGGCACTGCGCCGAATGGGCGCTGGTGGGCCGGTCCAGTATTCAGGTGATGAGTATAACTGTCTTGCTGGTCGACGATCAGTCGACGATCCGGCGCGGGCTTCGCATGAGCCTGGCGCTCGAACCCGATTTCGACGTGGTCGGGGAAGCCAGCGACGGCGCCGAAGCCGTGCGGCTGGCCCGTGACTTGAGTCCCGACGTCGTGGTCATGGACCTGGTCATGCCCAACATGGACGGGCTGGCGGCGGCGGAAGCGTTGCGCGTGGCCGCGCCCAGCACGGCCGTGGTGTTGTTGAGCCTGTACGATAACCCGCTCACCCGGGCCAAGGCCGAAGCCGCGGACTGCGCGGCCTTCGTCGGCAAGCACGAGGGGATTGGCGCCCTGATCGCGGCGATCCGCGCCGCCATCCGCGGCGCCGGCCGTCCGGCCTTCGGCGCCGCCTGACTTCTCCCGCTCCGCTGCTCCGAACTCAGTCCTCGGTCTCCCATGACCCCACGGGCCATTCCGGGACCGCTCACTCCGGACAAGCCAACGCGGCGTGTTGCAGCCGGGTCGCCAATTCCTCGCCGACTGTCCCGGTCGGCGCATCCGGCCCCAGCCAGGCCGCCTGCGGCGCACCCTGCTCGTTCAGGATGAACACCATCACACCGCCCGGCGCGGCCGGCGTCATCAAAGCGGCGTAGCGTTCTCTGAGCGTGTTGCCGCGATCCACCAGCACCCTCGGCGCGCGGCCGGCGTCGCCGTCGGCCGCCTCCGGGACGATCACCAGCGCCTCGGCCCCCAGCTCACGGTACCGTTCGCTTTCGGCGGCCAGATGCCGGCGCCAGGCCAGGCAGGCTGGGCAGTCGCCGGCGTGGGCAAAGAACAGCACCAGACTGGCGCGCCCATAGAAATCGGCCACGGCCACCGGGCTGCCGGCCGGCGTGGCCAAGGGCAGCGATGGGGCCGGCGGCTCGGCGCGGTCAAAACGAATCCACATGGCGGTTCGTCAGGCCGGGGCCGCCGCCGGCAGCGTGAACGCGAAAGTGCTGCCGGCGCCCGGCGCTGTCTCGATTTCCACCGCGGACCCGTGCGCGGCGACAATGCGGCGCACCATGGCCAACCCGAGGCCGGTGCCGCCGTACTGGCGCGTCGCCGAGTTGTCGATCTGATGGAAGGGCGTGAAGACGGCGTCCAGCTGATCCGGCGCGATGCCGATGCCGGTGTCCTGAACGGCCAGGCGCAGCCCGCCGGCAGCGGGCGCCGCCCGGACCAATACCTCGCCGCCGGCGGGCGTGAACTTGATGGCGTTGTCCAGCAGCTGCATCAACACCCAGGTCAGGTGTCGGGCGTCGGCGTGGGCGGGCGGCAAGGCGGCCGGCACCGCGGCCAACAGGCGCACGCCGTGCTGCGCGGCCTTAACGCGCGAATCACTCAGCGCCCGCTCGACCAGCGCCGGCAGCGGCGTGGGCGCGCAGTTGATGGCCAGCTCGCCGCGCGCCATCGACGCAAAGGCGATCAGGTCCTCGATCAAATGGGCCAGGCTGGTGGTGGCGCCGGCGCCGATAGCTAGCGCCGCGCGCTGTTCGTCCGTCAGCGGACCGTAAGCGCCTTCGGCCAACAGGTCGTGGACGCCGCGGATCTCCTGCACCGGGGTGCGCAGCTCGTGGGAGATGTTGGCGACGAAGTTGGCCTTGAGGTCGTTCAGCTCGCCCAGGCGGCGCAGCGCCTGACGCAGCGAGTCGCGGCAATCGGCTACGCTGGCCTGCAGGGCCGCCTGCAGCTCCTTCACCTGCTGCAGGCTGGCCACGTCCAACTGCTCGCGCCGGACGGCGCCCATGGCCAGCAGCACCTGGCCGATGGTGGGCGCCTGGCCGGCGGCGGCCGCCTGGCGTTGACGCCCCAGGGCCAGCTGCAGGGTCGGTTCGCCGATGAAGCCGTTCTTCACCAGATACTCGCCGAAGCGCGGCAGCAGGACGTCGGCGGCCACCGGCCCATCGGCCGCGGCCGGGATACCGGTTAATACGGCGCGCTCGGCCAATGTGGCCGCCAACACCAGATCCACACCACAAACCGGGCAGATGGCATCCGTCATCTGCACCGGCGCCCGGCACTGCGGGCACGCGAAGGTCCCGCCGGCCTCCGCCTTGCTTACGGACTCAGACATCGTCGCTTGCTCCTTGACCCTTCCGCCCCCTATTGTGCCTCAAAATGGCTGGGCTCGGGCGCTGCCGCCTCGCGCGATCCATCCACGTGTTTGGCGATGATAATCATCATGATATTTTATAGAAGTTCCGCATTGGCGAAAGTGGCGGCTCACCATGCCGGTGACGAGCGCCGGAGCTTGGTGTAAGCTGTAAGGGTCTGTGCAATTGCCAGCGCCCCCTTGCTTCGGAGCCAAGACGCATGCCTTCCTTCCACTTCCGCACGGCCGCCGTGATCGGTTCTGGCGCCTTGGGCGGCGCGCTGGCGGCGCTGCTGGCGGGCGCCGGCGTGCCGGTGCTGTGGCTGGATCGCGTGCCCGACGCGTTGACAACGGAGGAGCAAGCCGCAGGGCTCACCCGCCAGCACCCGGCCTTCCGCAATCGCCTGGTGGCGGCCGGCCTGCAGGCGCAGTTGGACGCGCGCCCCGCGACCTTCTACTCGGCGGCTGATCGCGACCGCCTCATCCTGGGCAACCTGGACGACGACGTCGCCAAGCTCGGCGATGTCGATTGGGTGATCGAGGCCCTGGACGACGACCTGGCCGCCAAGCGCGCCTGCCTGGACTGCCTGGCGGCCGGCCTCGGGCCGCACGCCCTCGTCACCAGCCACACCGGCCGCCTGACGGCCCGTTCGCTGGTGGAAGGCCGTCCGGCCGAGTTCCGCCGGCGTTTCCTGGGCGTGCACTTCGCCTGGCCGCCGCGCTCCGTGCCGCTGCTGCAGCTCATCCCCACGCCTGACACCGATCCAGCTCTCGTCGTGCGCCTGCGCGACTTCGCCGCCGTCAGCCTGGGCCGCGGCGTGGTCATGGGCAAAGATGACCCGCCTTTCATCGCGGACCGGCTTGGCACTGCGCAAAGCATCTTTCAGCTGCGCTATGCCGTCGAGCACGGTTACAGCGTGGCCGAGGTCGACGCCATCGCCGGCCCAGTGCTCGGCCGGCCGCCCAGCGCCGTCTTCCGCCGGCTGGACCAACTGGGCGTGGACGTTTTGGTCGCACACCTGCGCGAAGCCGCTGCCTCCCACCCGGAGGATCCGGTGGCGGCCTGGCCGGCCGGGCGAACCGGCGAACTCCTCGGGGCGCTCGTGGCGCGCCGCTGGCTCGGGGACAAGACCCGGATCGGCTTCTACAAGACCACGCGCACCGCGTCGGGGCGCGAGCACTGGCCGCTGGATCTGAACACTTGGGAACATGCCCCGGCGCGCGTGCTGGCTTCGGAGGGGCTGCGCGCGGCGCGTCGGCTGGCCGACCTGGGCCAGCGCCTGAAGATGCTGGTGGCTGAGCCGTTGACCGACCGCGCCGCGCAATTCGCCTGGCACAGCCTGGCCTTTGAAATGTCCTACGCCGCCGCCTGCCTGCCGGCCATCGCCGATGACGTCGCCAGCGTGGACAACGCCGTGCGCTGGGGGCTCGGCCACGCGCTCGGCCCGTTCGAGATCTGGGACACCCTCGGCGTCGCCGAAACCGCGTCGCGCCTGGAGGCGAGCGGCTATCCGGTGGCGGATTGGGTCAAGGCGCTGCTGGCGGCCGGCCACACAAGTTTCTACCGCGGGTCAGCGGAGGCCCGCGAGCAATTCGTGCCGGCCCAGCAGGCTCACCGTCCGGTGGCGCGGTTAGCCGGCGCCCTGTCCGTGGCCGGCCTGCACGCGCGCGGCCGTGAGCTGGCCGGCAACGACGAGGCCGCCCTGCTGGACCTGGGCGATCACATCTTGCTCCTGGAGTTTCGCGGCAAAGCCTACACGCTCGGCAGCGGTGTCCTGGACTTGCTGGAGGACGCGCTCGGACGGCTGGACGACGACTGGGAAGGGCTGGTGATCGGCCATCAGGGCCGGCTGTTCAGCGCGGGTGCCAACCTGGACTTGCAGCGGCAGGTGGGACCGGGCCGATCGCTGGTGGGGGTGGTGAGCGCGTTGGTCCGGCGCGGCCAGACGTTGTTCCGGCGCCTGCGCCAGTGCGCCAAACCGGTGGTGGCCGCGCCTTTTGATCGGACGCTGGGCGGCGCCGCCGAACTGGTCCTGGCCGCCGACCGCATCGTCGCGCACGCCGACCTGGCGATGGGGCTGGTGGAGACGAGCCTCGGCCTGGTGCCGGCCTGGGGCGGCTGCGTGGAAATGCTGCGCCGCCTCGTCAACCCGGTGATGCGCGTGCCCAACGCCGACCCGCTGCCGCACCTGCAGTCCGCCTTTGAGACCGTCGGGCTGGCGCGCGTCAGCGGCAGCGCCCAGGAGGCGCGCGCGCTGGGCTTGTTGACCGCGTGCGACCGGATCGTGTTCAACCGCGAGTTGTTGGTCGCCGAGGCCAAGCGTGAAGTCCTGCACTTGGGGCGCAGCGGCTATCGGCCGCCGCCCCCGGAAAAGGTCTACGCCGTCGGCCGCGACGGGTTGGCGCTGCTGCGCCTGGGCCTGCACGGGCTGCGCGAAGCCGGCCAGGCCAGCGCGCATGACGTCGTTGTCGGCGAGGCGCTGGCGTTCGTTCTGTGCGGCGGCGACCTGTCCGAGCCGGCCTGGGTGCCCGTGGACTACGTGCTGGAACTGGAGCGGGCGGCGCTCGTTCAGTTGATTCAGACCGAGCTGACGCAGGCGCGCATCACCCATATGCTGGCCACCGGCCAGCCGCTGCGCAACTAAGAGGAGCGACCGCATGCGCGAGGCCGTCATTGTCACCGGGTTCCGCACTGCCGTCGGCAAGGCCCGGCGCGGGCGCAGCCGGGCGCTGCGCCCGGAGGTGTTGGGCGCGACCGTGCTGCGCCGCGTGCTGCAGGATGTAGCCGGCCGCCTGCCGCCGGAGGCCCTAGACGACGTCATCCTGGGCTGCGCCATGCCGGAGGGCGCGCAGGGCCTGAACATGGCGCGCCTGATCGCGCTGCAGGCCGGCCTGCCGGAGAGCGTCCCGGCCATGACCGTCAACCGGTTCTGTGCCTCCGGCCTGCAGGCCATCGCCCAGGCGGCCGAACGGATCGTGGCCGGCGGCGCTGACGCGATCCTGGCCGGCGGCGTGGAGAGCATGAGTTACGTGCCGCTGTCGGGCTTTCGGATGGCGCCCAGCCCAGACCTGCTGGCGGCCGGCGCCTGGGAAGGCTACATGGCCGTCGGGCTGACGGCCGAGCGCGTCGCCGAGCAGTACGGCGTGACGCGTGCGGCGCAGGACGAATTCGCGCTGCGCAGCCACACACGCGCGGCCGCCGCCGTCGCCGCCGGCGTTTTTCGGGATGAGATTGTGCCCGTGCGCTTTGAAGAGGTGGCCCTGGGCGCCGACGGCCGGCCGGAGCGCCGCACGCTGACCCTGGATGCGGACGAGCACTTGCGCCGCGGGACCACGCTGGAGACGCTGGCGAAGCTCAGGCCGTCCTTCAAAGAGGGCGGCACGGTCACGGCCGGCAACTCGTCGCCGCTTTCGGACGGCGCCGCTGGCGTGTTGGTGATGGAGCGCAGGCGGGCGGAGGCCCTCGGGCTGACGCCGCGGCTGCGCCTGGCCGCCTTCGCCGTGGCCGGCGTCCCGCCGGCGCTGATGGGCATCGGGCCGATCCGGGCCATTCCCAAAGCCCTGGAGCGCGCGGGCCTGCGGCTGGCCGACCTCGACCTGGTGGAGCTGAACGAGGCTTTCGCGGCCCAGGCCGTGGCCGTCATCCGCGCCGTCGGTCTGAGCGAAGAGCAAGTGAACGTCAATGGCGGCGCCATCGCCCTCGGCCACCCGCTCGGCGCCACGGGCGCCAAGCTCACCGTCCAATTGCTGAACGAGCTGCGCCGGCGCGGCGGCCGCTACGGGATGGTCACCATGTGTATCGGCGGCGGCCAGGGTGCCGCCGGGATCTTCGAACGCCTCAACTAACCCTCACCCCGAAAGGACACGCGATGGACGGCATCAACTTCACCCTCACCGAAGACCAGCGCATGTTGCAGCAGCTGGCCCAGGACTTTGCGCGCAACGAGATCGCGCCGCACGCCGAGCACTACGATCAGACCGGCGAGTTCCCGTGGCCGATCCTGGAGAAGGCGCGCCAGGCCGGCCTGATCAACGTCAACATCGCCCTGGATTACGGCGGCGCCGGCGCCACGCTCCTGGAGGAATGCCTGGTGGGTGAGGCGCTCAGCTGGGGCTGCACCGGCATCAGCACCGCGCTGCTCATCAATAACCTGGCCTCGCTGCCCCTGACCATTGCCGGCAGCGACGAGCAGAAGCAGACCTGGCTGACGCGCCTGACGGAGGGCAAGCAGTTGGCCGCCTACTGTGTCACCGAGCCGGCCGCCGGCTCAGACGTGGCCGGCCTCCAGACCACGGCCACGCGCAAAGGCGGCGAGTACGTGCTCAAGGGCAGCAAGACCTTCATCTCCAACGCCTCGGTCGCCAACTTCGCCGTGGTCTTCGCCTACACCGACAAGAGCCAGAAGCACCGCGGCATGAGCGCGTTCGTCGTCGAGCGCGAGCGGCCCGGCTTCTCGGTGAGCAAGAAGTTCGACAAGATGGGCCAGCGCGCCTCCGACACAGCCGAGATCACGCTCGAGGACGTGGTCGTGCCGGAGAGCCACCGCCTCGGCCGCGAGGGCGATGGTTTCATGATCGCGATGAAGGTCTTCGACAAAAGCCGCCCGGCCGTGGCCGCGCAAGCGGTCGGCCTGGCGCAGCGCGCCCTGGACGAGAGCGTGAAGTACGCCAAGGAGCGCACCACCTTCGGCGTGGCCATCGGCAAGCACCAGATCATCGGCCACATGCTGGCGGAGATGGCCATGCATGTGGAGGCCGCGCGCCTGCTGGCGTGGCGGGCCGCCTGGGCTGTGGATCAGGGCCAGGCCAATACCAAGTGGGCGTCCTTCGCCAAGGCCTTCGCCGCCGACAGCGCCATGACGGCGGCCACCGACGCCGTCCAGATCTTCGGCGGCTACGGTTTCATGAAGGAGTACCCGGTGGAGAAACTCATGCGCGACTGCAAGGTGTTCCAGATCTACGAGGGCACCAGCCAGATCCAGCGCAACATCATCGCGCGCGAGCTGCTCGGCTGAGCGCGGCCGCGGTCCGACGACCTCAGGCAGTGCGCGGCCATGGCCGCGCACTGCTTTTTTTGCTCGCACAAACCGGAGCTTTTCGGGCCGCATCGCCGCCAGACGGCAACGATCGCGCGCTTGTGGCCGCGCGGACGGCCAGCCTACACTGACGGGCGTGCTCGCCAAAGTCTACTCGTGTGCCCTGGTCGGCGTGGACGGCGCCGTGGTTGAAGTTGAGGTCGATACCGCCAACGGCCTGCCGTCGTTCATCGTGGTCGGCCTGCCGGACACGGCCGTGCAGGAGAGCCGCGAGCGCGTGCAGGCCGCCATCCGCAACGCCGGCTTCGCGTTCCCGCAGAAACGCCTCACCGTCAACCTGGCCCCGGCCGCGCTCCGCAAGGAAGGCCCGGCCTACGACCTGCCGATCGCGCTGGGGGTGCTGGCCGCGGCCGGCCAGGTGCTGCCGGAGGCCTTCGAGCGGGCGCTGGTGGTGGGTGAGCTGTCGCTGGATGGCGCGGTCCGGCACGTGCGCGGCGTCCTGCCGATGGCGGCGCTGGCGCGCGCCCAGGGTTATCGCACGCTCTACGTGCCGGAGGCCGACGCGCGCGAGGCCGGGCTCGTCCCGGATGTGGCTGTCATCCCGGTCCGGCACCTGGGTGAACTGGTGGCCCACCTCTCCGGCGCGCAACCGATCCCGCCGATGACGGCAGGCGCGGCGCTGAGCGGCGACGCCGGCTTGGTCCCGACGGATTTCCGCGAGGTCAAGGGCCAGGAGCATGTCAAGCGCGCGTTGGAGGTGGCCGCCGCCGGCGCGCACAACGTGCTGCTCAGCGGGCCGCCCGGCGCCGGCAAAACCCTGCTGGCGCGGGCGCTGCCGTCGATCCTGCCGCGGCTGACCATCGACGAGGCGCTGGACATCACGCGCCTGTACTCGGTGGCCGACCAATTGCCCGGGCACACCCCCCTGATCCAGCAGCGGCCGTTTCGTTCGCCGCATCACACGATTTCAATGGCCGGTCTGGTCGGGGGCGGGATCGGGCCGCGGCCGGGTGAGATTTCGCTCGCGCATCGCGGCGTGCTCTTCCTGGATGAACTGCCGGAGTTCGCGCAGAAGACGCTGGAGGTGCTGCGGCAGCCGCTCGAGGACCACATCGTCACCATTGCGCGCGCCAAGGGCGCGCTGACCTTCCCGGCCAACTTCATGCTCGTGGCGAGCATGAACCCCTGCCCGTGCGGCCACTGGGGCGACCCGACGCGCGCCTGTTCGTGCTCGCCGTCCACGGTGACGCGCTACCAGAAGCGGATCTCAGGCCCGCTGCTGGACCGCATCGACATCCACGTCGAGGTGCCGCGCGTGGACTACGCCAAGCTGACCGATCAGCGGCTGGGGGAGCCGTCCGAGGTGATCCGGGCGCGGGTGGAGGCGGCGCGCGAACGGCAGCGCGCCCGGTTCGCGGGCAGCGACCTGGCTGCCAACGCGGACATGCGGCCGGCCGAACTGCGCCGCCACTGCCGGCTGGACGAGGCCGGGACGACCTTGCTCAAGGCGGCCATGGCTCAGCTTGGCCTGTCGGCACGCGCCTATCACCGCGTGCTCAAGCTGGCGCGCACCATCGCAGACCTGGCCGGCGCCGAGCCCATCCAGACCGCCCATCTGGCCGAGGCCATTCAATACCGGCCGCGCCAGCAGACATAGGCCCAACCGGCCACGGCCACTGTCGCGCCGCTAGCCGTTTGAGTTGCGGCCTCCCCCCAAGCATTACTTCAGACACTGCCCCCCTGACCACAGCAACTTCGAGGAAAGCGTCGCTCAACTACTTCATCCAGGGCAGGGAGGCTCATCGCCGTTCCGCATGGCCCCGTCCGGCTCGTGGTTAGCCAAAACTCGAGGACACCAGGAAAGGACAGAGATAAATACAAAGACGACCTTTTTACGGATATAATCAGGGCGAAGATCTCTTTTCCCGCCAACAAGCGAGGCAATCCCTTGCTTGATATGGCTGCTTCCATGCCAAAGGGGTTTGGGCCGCGCTCGAGTTGACCCGATGACGGACTACTCTTTCGGCAACTGGATCAAACGCCGCCGGAAAGCCCTGGACCTCACCCAACAGGAACTGGCCCAACGCGTGGGCTGCTCACCTTCTCTGATCTTCAAGATCGAATCGGACGAACGCCGTCCCTCGCGCCAGATCGCCGAACTGCTGGCGGAACATCTCGAAATCCCCGCGGCGCAAGGCGACCTGTTCAGGAAAGTGGCGCGCCAGGAGGCGATGGTGGATCGCCTCGAGGCATTGGCCCTGCCCACCGTCGCCCAGGCTATTCCCGCTTCCCAAGCCTATCAACACCCCGTTCCGCCGCTGCCCCTCACATCCATCATCGGGCGCGAGCCTGAACTGCAGGCCATACTCCAGCAGCTTCTAAACCCTGCCTGTCGACTTCTCACGCTCACAGGTCCTGGAGGCGTGGGTAAGACACGGTTGGCGCTGGAAGTGGCCCAGCGGCGACGCACGCTATTCGGGCACGGTGCCTGCTTCATCTCCTTGGTCGGCACCAGCGCAGCGGAGTTGATCATCCCGGCGATTGCCGATGGGCTGGGCTTTGCGTTCTCCGGCACGGCTGAACTGAAGAGGCAGTTATTCCATTACCTCCAGGAGAAACATATCCTGCTCGTGCTGGATAATCTGGAACACCTGTTGGACGGCATCCAGTTGCTGGACGAACTGCTCGAACGCGGGCCGATGGTCAAGATACTGGCTACTTCGCGCGAGCAACTCAACCTGCGCTCGGAGTGGAGATTCGAGGTGCAGGGGTTGCCCATCCCCTCCATCGAGACGAAAGACCTGGAATCCAACAGTGCCGTCGCCCTGTTCGTTCAGCGGGCCCAACAAGTGAAGCTGGATTTCCGGCCGGCCGCTGCCGAGCTGGCCTCCATCAGGGGTATCTGCCAACTCGTCGAAGGCCTGCCTTTGGGACTCGAGCTTGCCGCGGGCTGGGTTGGGCTGTTGCCCGTCAACGAGATCGCGCGCGAGATCGAGCAGAGCACGGATTTTCTCACCACGCGCGCCCGGGATGTGCCCGGCCGGCATCGCTCCCTCCGTTCAGTGTTCGATCACTCGTGGAGCCTGCTCTCGGTCGAGGAACAGAACGTGCTGATGCGGCTGTCCACCTTTCGCGGCGGCTTCACCCGCGAAGCGGCGGAAAAAGTCGCGGCCGCGACGTTGCCGATCCTTTCCTCGTTAGTGGATAAGTCTCTGGTCCGCCGCAGCGACGCCATGGCTGGCCGCTATGAACTCCACGAGTTGATCCGCCAGTATGCCGCGACGCATTCACAGGCTGCGGCACCCGAAATAACTGTCACGCGCAAGCGACACGCTGAATACTATCTGGCCTTGCTGGCGGCGCGCGAACCAGCCTTAAGAAGTCGCCGCCAACAGGAAACCCTCGCCGAACTGCGGCCCGAAATGAACAATGTCCGCGTCGCCTGGGACTTTGCGGTTGCCAGCGCCGAGATTGACCTGCTGCGGCGCGCCACGGGACCACTGTTTTATTTCTATGAGCTGCATCAGTACTTCCAGGAGGCGGAAGCCCTCTATCGCTGTGGCGCGGAGATGGCGCGAGCGCGTCTCTCTGATGCCACGGCTGAGGCGCTCCAACGCGCGAAGGTGGAGGGCGCGTTGGGCGATATGCTGGCTCACCAGGCCTATTTCCTCGATCGGATGGGAAGGAACCGGGAAGCGCTCGACCTTTACCGCGCCAGTATCGCCTGGCTGAAACCACTCGCCGAACCGTACGCGTTGACATTTGCTCTGGTGCTTTACGGATCGTTGGGTTGGGCGACTGGTGATCTTGCGGCAGCGGTGCTGCATCTCTCGGAAGGCCTGACGTTAAGCCGCACGATCGAGCATCCGTGGACCCAGGCCGTCGCTCTGTGTTTTCTGGGCGGTGCCTGTCACGATCTGGGCGATTACCCCAAAGCCGATGAATACTTTCAGGAGGCGATGGCGGTCTGCGAGAGGATGGGGGATCCTTACTTGACGCTAATGACCGGCGCGTTGTTCAGCCGCACCGCGCAGGCGCTGGGGCGTCTGACCGAGGCGCAAAGCCTGTTGCTCGAAAACCTGCAAATCGCCAGGGCGTCGGGGAATCGCTGGGGCATGGGTCTGGGTCTGGAACAATTGGCGATGATCGCACAGGCGCTGGGCGACCCGGCCGAGGCGCGGCGCTTGTTTGAGGAGAGCGTCGCGATTTATCGTGACATCGGGGACCCGTGGAGTCTTTCACGAGCGCTGAACTCCCTGAGCCAACTGGCGCTGGCGCAGTCTGACTTCGCCGAAGCGGAGTCGTCCGCGCTCAAAGCGTTCCTGGCTGCCCGGGAGCATGAGTACAATCTGAACGCCCTCGACGCGTTGGTCGCGCTGGCCGAAATCCACGCCCGGTCGAGCCGGGGCTTTTCGGCGTTCGCGATAGCGCTGTTTGTCCTGAAGCATTCCGCCAGCTCGCGGGAGGCGAAAGATCGCGCCGAAAAGATGTGCGTCGAGTGGGAGGCGCGGTTAACCCCTGAGCAGATCGAATTGGCGCAATCTCAGGCGCGCTCCGCGACGTTGGATTCGCTGGCGCGGGATCTGGCCCGTTAGCGGATTATTGCCCCTCTGGGATCAAATACAACTCAATCGAGCGACGGCGGGCATTCGCACGCTCTGCGTCTGGTTCCACCTTCTCCAGACGAAAGAAGCCCCAGGCTTGTACGTTCAAGGGGCGGTTGGCCGGGAGGTAGATGAAAAAACGGGTGGGCTGAGCCTGTCCGGCCGTTTCCGGCGGCATGGCGCGTCCGACCACAGCCTCGGCCGACTTCGCGATTCTGTTCAGGAAGTCTAAAGGCAAATGGAGCGGGGCAAGCACTTCCGGGAGCCAGGCGTTGACCATGGCGCGGGCCTCCAGGCCCTGCGGCAGTTCGAGCTCTCCCCATATTCTCCAACCTGCGCCTGAACCCTGAGAAATGGCCGGGTCCGTTTGACGGGACTGACGCTTCATCCGCTCCGGCCCATGGCGCGCAGGGCGCCGTGCGCCAGGCCGGCCTGATCCATGGCGCTCACCTGGCCTTCGGCGCGATATTGTAGTTGCGGCGGAATAGATTGGTTGGATCGTATTCTGCCTTGATCGCCGCGAGGCGTTCCAGGGTCGTCTGGGGATACGCCTCACGCAGCCGTCCGTCGTCGGCGAAGTTAACGTACACCGCGCCCTCGCCTTGATCCAGCTCCGCCGCAGCGTTGTGAACCCAGGCATTGTGGATAGCCGCCTCTGCGCGGTCTTCATACTGAACAATGAAACTCGCCATGATGCGGCTCGAACGGTGCGCGAACGCGGTGGCCTCGGCCGGGACACGGGCCATCGCGCCGCCCAAAACCCGAAACTCGGCGATGCGCACGGCGGCGCTGGAGGCCTGGAGGTGGTTGAGCATGATCTGAGCTGTGCGCTCATCAACGCGATCGATGATCTTGGAACGCAGCGCCGTCACCGGTTGGAAGCTCGGATCGTCGGGCCAGTAGATCTCGGGATACGGCATGGGGCCGAGCATGTCAACGATGGGTTCTGCCAGTGTCCGGAAGGGCGCCACTACGCGCAGGCCTTCTTCAACCTCACCGGCGTAGACCAACATCGCCAGCGTGACCACCTGGCCGTGGTATGCCTCCGGGATGAAGGGCATGGGCGGCGCGGGCATGTTGTAGACAATGCACGAGAGTTCGTCCGGCGCCGCCTCGGCGGCGGCGGCAAACGCAGCCATCACCTTGGCTGTCGCCGGCAGGACGAGCATCCCGCCGACGATAGTGCCCACTTCGTGCAGGCGGAACTTGAAATGCGTGACGACGCCGAAGTTGCCGCCGCCGCCCCGGATCGCCCAGAACAGGTCGGGGTGGGTCTCCGCGTCAATGTGGCGAATCTGGCCGTCAGCGGTTACGACCCGGGCGGCCAGCAAGTTGTCGATGGTCAGGCCGTACTTGCGGACGAGATAGCCGATCCCACCGCCCGTGGCCAGTCCGCCCAGACCGACTGTCGCCGTGTCGCCGAAGCCGGTCGCCAGACCATACGCTGCCGCTGCGTGGGTATACTCGCCCGCAGTCAGACCCGCTTCGGCCCACGCGGTGCGCTGCTCCACGTCGACCTCGATTCCTTTCATCTGCGACAGGTCGAGCACAATGCCGCCGTCGGAGGTGCTGAAGCCCAGCAAGCTGTGGCCGCCGCTACGGATCGCCAGTTCCAGGCCCGTCTCTCGCGCCAGCGACACGACCTGCGACACATCTTCAGCGTCCAGGGGACGGACAATCAGCGCCGGACGCCGCACCGCTTCGCGGCTCAAACCGATCCGCACGGCCTCGTAATCGGCCTCTTGCGGCGTGATGACCCGGCCCTTCAGGTTGGCGCGCAGCCGTGCGACTGATTGGTCCCGCGGGCCGAACTTCGCCGGCGTATAGACCTCCGCTTGCTCCACCATGCGGTTCGCGTTTTCCATGATTTTCTCCTTGGCCTACGATGAACCACGCTGATGGCTTTATACGTGGAAAGGAACAGTCTCGGGTGTGGAAAACTCGCACAAGGCCTGGACAAAGGACGCCACAACGCGCAGGGCAGCCCGGCAACCTCAGACACCCGGTCAACTCTGGTCCCGCGCAGGTCAGGCGCGGCCGGTGACGAATCTGGAGGCCGCTCATTCCGCTGCGAGACCCGCTCCCGCTTCCGGCGCTGGGGACTATGGATATGAGCGTAGCCGGTCATCTGAATGGGATGAGGCTTGACCACGCGCTGGACCGCGCGCCACCCGTCGAGATGCAGCACCTAATCTTGCGTAGAGTGGGCCGTGCTCGATGAGCGCCAGGCCAGACTGGGGTGGGGAGTGACCGGCGCATGGCTAGATTGAGCCTCCTGAGGAAGGTGGTCTGGACGTGGCCGGCGAAGCCCTGGCAGTGAGCGCTTGGCGAAGGTCGTTGGGCCGGATGAGGCCAGCGCGACCTTGCTCAAGGCGGCCATGGCTCAGCTTGGCCTGTCGGCACGCGCCTATCACCGCGTGCTCAAGCTGGCGCGCACCATCGCAGACCTGGCCGGCGCCGAAAATATCCAGACCGCGCACCTGGCCGAAGCCGTCCAGTACCGGCCGCGCCACTCGCCCTGAAACCCTCCCCGTCCCGCCTTCAGCCCGCCCCGACAAACTCCAAGCCCCGCAACAGCGCCGCATCGTAGGCCGGCGTATAGTCGTGCGTGGCCTCTGGGACCGTCTCCACTTCCACGGCCAGCCCGGCTGCCCGCAGCTGGCCGGCGAGAGTCCGGATCTCATCCGCGTTGATGGCGTCGTCCTTGGCGCCGACGATGAAACAGCCGCGCAGGCCGCGCTCGCGCGCCGGGCCGAGCGCGGCCTGCAGGGCCTGCGGCTCCTCCAGGAACGGGACCGCCGGGCCGTTGACGACGAAGCCGCGCACCGGCAGGGCGCCCGTCAACGCCATCTGGATGGCCACCAGGCCGCCCATCGAGTGGCCGGCCAGGACCACACGCCCGGCGTCAAAGTCCAGCCGCTGCTGCAGCTCGGCGAAGCGGGCCTGGACGTCGGCCTGGGCCTGGGCCAGATCATCCCAAACGTACGCGCCCGCGAACATCGCCTGCGTGGATTGGGGCACGGCCAGCGCCCAACCGGCCGTGACCGCGGCCTGCCAGAAGGGCAGGGTGGCGGCGGCCGTGCGCTGGTTGCCGTGCAGGGCCAGGAGCAGCGGCGCGGCGGCGGAGTGTCCGGCCGGCAGGTGGGTGAGCATGATCGGTGCGGTGGCAGCCGCTGCCTCAGCCGTGCGGGAAGCCGCCACCAGTTGCTCAAAAACGGGATCACCCTGCAGCGGTTTGAAGGAAGGGCTGGCCCGCCACAACGTCTGGCCGTACCACAGCCCGTCGGCCAGCGCCTGCTGGGCGATCTGGTACACCAGTTGGCGCTGTTCCACGCGCGCGGCCGCGCACATGCGCCAGTAGTCGGCCAGCGGACGATCCGCCGGGAAGCGCGGGCCTTCGCGGGTCACCGTCTCCAGCGCCGCCGCAAACTCCTGTTTCTGGAACAGCTCAATCAAGTGTTGGGATAGAGCCTCAAAGGTCGCGAAGGTCATGAGTATCTCCCAGGTCTACGAGCTGGCGTCGGTTATTGCAGGAACACGCGCTCCGGGTCCACCACCTCGCGCAGGATGCGCAGCTCCTCGGCGGTGGGCACCGGTGTCTCGGCCGCCTCGTCGATGGCCAGGGCGAAGCCGGTCTCGGCGGCGACGTCCGGCGCTGTGAGGCCGGGGTGGTAACTGGCCAGGTACATCGCGTGGGTGTCCGGCCGGAAGCGCATCAGGCCGCGCGTGGTCACCACTGCGGCCGGGCCGCCCCAGCGCAGGCCGGCCTCCTGCCGGCTCGCGCCGCCCCGCAGCCAGCCGGGGCTGGTGATGTAATCCACGTTCTCCGGAAAACGCCGCTTCTCGTGCCGGGCGATGATGACCGTGCGCCGCGCCAGGCAGGCGATGTCGCAGGCGCCGCCGCTGCCGGAGAAGCGCACCTTGGGATGGCGCGGATCGGCGCCGATGGCGGTGCTGTTGATGTTGCCGAAGCGGTCCACCTGTGCGCCGCTCAGGAAGCCGACGTCCACGCGCCCGGCCTGCAGCACGTAGGCGAAGACCTCGTGCAGGCCGGCCGCCATGGCCGCGCCGCGCATCACGCGCGGGTCGCCCACCGACATCGGCAGGTGGGCCAGTTGGCTGGCGGCGGTGCCGGCCTCGAAGATCAGGCAGCAGTTGGGGGCGTGCGTGCGCTGGGCCAGCATCGAGGCCAGCATGGGCAGGCCTGTGCCGGCGAAGACCACCTCGCCGTCGGCGATCTCGCGCGCGGCGGCCACGGCCATGAGTTCGGTCAGGGAGTAGGCGGCTTGCGGCATCAGTCCAGCCTCCGTCGCTTGAGATCCGGCCGGTAGCCAAAGGCGGGGTCGGCGCGCAGTTCGTCCAGCCGGGCCGCGCCGCCGATCGCGGCCAGGTACCCGGCCTGGTCCGCCGGCCGGTAGATGAACTCGTCCAGGTACTGCGCGAAAGCCGCGTCGTCCTCGGCGCTCTCGTGGTAGCGCTTCAGCTGGCGCGGGTCGTAGTCGTAGCAGTTGTAGACGGCGTAGGGGTGCGCGCCCCACGGCACGTGACAGACGTGCTGGACGGCGAAGTAGGGCAGCGGGTTGCGCTCCGGCTCGCGGCGCAGCTCGGCGTCATCCACGATCTGTTCGGCCGTGACGATGACAACGTCCGCGCACAGCGCCTGCTGGACGTCGGCGAAGGTCTGGCCCTCGATGCGGACAGTGCCCTGCGGGCTGGCCTTCTGCACGTGGATGACCGCGAACTCGGTATGGATGGCCGGGACGAGCACGACGCGCTCGCCGGGGTGGAACGGCGACTCGACCACGGCGGCCTTCTTGACCGGGGTGCGCGCATCGGCAGCGCGCTGTTCCGGGGACAGGGCCTCCTGGGCGAGGACGTCGCTGCCCAGCAGGCTGCGGAGTGGCAGAAACGGGAGGCCCATGGCGCCGGCCGCGAAGCGCGTGACCATGGCGAAGTTGCTGTAGTCTTCCCACTCGATCTGGCCGCGCTCCACCGCGCGCCGCCAGCGCGGCCCGACGGTGTTGAAGGCCTCGTCGGCCTCGTAAGCCAGCTCCACGCGCTTGACGCAGCCCGCGCCGATCAGGGCGTCCCAATCGCCGCCGGGCGAGTGGCCGATCAGGTAGAGGTTCCGCCGCCGGAGCCGGACCAATTCGTAGGCCAGCGCCATGGGATGGCGCTGGGTCGTGAAGCCGCCGAGGGACAGGCTGGCGCCATCCGGGATCAGGGCGGCCGCCGCCGTGAGGCTGGTGAGCTTATCCGCCATCGCACGACCTCCGGGCCGGAAATATGAGCCATCGCCGGCCGCAGTCAGCGGTCGGCGATGAGAAACCTCAACTGGTTGGAACGGGCCGTGACCAGAGTCTACTTGATTTCGTAAGTTACTTCGAGGGTGATTTGGGCCTGGGCCGCGAAGAGCTGCTGGTTGATGACCTTGACTTCAGCCGGCGCCCCCAGTGTCCCGCCCATGCGCTGCGCCAGGCGCTGGGCGCTGGCCTCCGCCTCGGCCAGCGCATTGGCCTGGGCCTCGGCCAATAGCTCGCTGCGCCGGCCCGGGCTGGCGTCGAAGTTGACCGAGACGCTGTAGAGGTACGGGGCGCCCAAGACCTGGCGGGCGGTATTCAGCGTTGAGCCGAGGTGGCCGGCCTCGCGTACGGTGATGTTGAGGTTCTGATTGACGCCGTACAGCAGGCGGTCGGTGGGATACCCTTCCGGCCCCAGGATCGTCTCGGTGGACACGCTCGTCCCGCTCGGCGCGATGTCGGCCTGAGCGATGCCCAGCGCCCCCAACTGCACGATCAGGTCGGCCAGCCGGGCCTTGGAGTTCAGCAGGGCGGTGTTGGCGTCTTCGTCTTTGACCCAGTAGCCGAGGAAGACCACCGTCAGATCGGATTGGCCGAGGGCCTGCCCGGCGCCCATGACCGTGACCTGGCGCGCCGGGGCGGGCGCCGCGGCGCAGGCGGAAATGAGCCCCAGCGCGGCCAGGGCAACGCCAAGCCCCAGCGCCCGCCGGACTGAACGACGACTCTTCAGCATGGATCTCCTCCTGCGAGTGGTGAGCCGGTGGTTGGGCCGGCGCCTCCAAGACGCGCCCGGCGCGAAAAAAGTTGCGGCGCTGGTCGGCCCAGGTAAATCTTCATGCACTTCGTCCGAAATTGATACTGCTGCCGGTCCTGGCCCAGCACCCGGTCCGCCAATCAGGAAATGCGCCGGTGGACCTGGTCTGAAACGCGCCTCCGGACGCCTCCCGCGTAGGCCGATTGCGTCTATCCTAAAGCCGTAGGGAGGCAGACGCTATGCCGCGAAAAATGGAAACGCTGACAGCCGTGAGCACGTTGCTGCTCTTGTTCGGCCCGCTGCTCCCGGCGCCGGTCCTGCTGGTGACCGCTGGGGCAGGCTTGGTCCTTGGCCTGGCCTGGCTGCGCCGGGGGATGGGCCGGGCATGATCCAGACCGAACGCCTCACCCGTCACTTCGGCGCGCTGGCGGCCGTCCAGGACCTGGACCTGGCGGTGCGGCCCGGCGAGCTGTTCGGCTTCCTGGGGCCAAACGGCGCCGGCAAGAGCACCACCCTGCGGCTGCTGGCCGGCCTGCTGCGCCCAACCGCCGGCACGGCCCGGATCGCCGGGCACGACGTCCAGACCGCGCCGCTGGCCGCCAAACGCGCCACTGGCTTCATGCCGGACGAGCCCGTCCTGTACGAGCGCCTCACCGGCCGCGAGTTCCTGCGCTTTGTGGGCGGCCTGTACGGGTTGGACGAGGCCCGGATCGCCGACCGAGCCGAGCAGCTCCTATCCTTGCTGGATTTAACGGCCAGGGCCGAAGACGAAATCCAGAGCTACTCGCACGGCATGCGGCAGAAGATCGTCTTGTGCACGGCGCTGCTGCACCAGCCCCAGGCCCTGCTGCTGGACGAGCCGCTGTCCGGCCTGGACCCGCACAGTGCGCGGCGCGTGAAGGACGTGCTGCGCGATTTTTGCCAGCGCGGCGGCGCGGTCCTGCTCTCCACCCACACACTCGAGATCGCCGAGCGCCTGTGCGAACGCGTCGGCATCCTGCACCACGGCCGCCTGATCGCGGTCGGCACCATGGACGAACTGCGCGCCCAGGCCCATTCGGCGGCCGGAGCGACGCTGGAGGAGCTCTTTCTGCAGCTCACCGGCGGCAGCGCCGTGGCCGCCGTGGCCGAGGCCCTCTAGGAAACGCCGATGTTGTGGAAGATCATGCGCCCGCGCTGGTGGCTGGCGCGGCGGCAATGGCTGGCCTTGCCGCGCCGCCGTCAGTTCATCACGGCGCTGTTCGCGCTGTTGATCGTCGGCGGCGCTGGCTGGCTGTACTTTCGGCTGGTCGCGGCGCTGACCGGGCCGCTGGGCAGCCTGGCGTTGATCGCCGTAGTGCCGGGCGCGCTGACCGGCCTGCTGTTCTTCGCCCTGATCCAGCTGGCCGACACGCTGTATCAGCTCTACCTCGCGCCGGACGTGGCCTTCCTGCTGGCCGCGCCGATCCCGCCAGCCCAGTTGTTCCTGGCTAAGCTGCTTGAGTGCACGCAGGCGGTCTGGCTGCCAACCCTGGCCCTCGGCCTGATCCTGGCGGCGTTGGGCGCGGCCCAGGCCGCCGGCTGGAGCTACTACCTGCTGGCGCTGGGGCTGGTCCTGGCGCTGGCGTTCGCGGCGACGGCGGTTGGCCTGCTGCTGGTGATGGGGCTGGCGCGCCTCATCCCGCCATCTCGGCTGCGCGCCTGGCTGCCGGTCGGTTTCGCCGTCGCCAGTTTGGGCGGGATCACGCTGCAGCAGCTGTTGCTGGGCCGGCTGAGCCGCTGGGGCGGCGCCGTCCAGGTGCTGGCCGAAGCTGTGCTGAAGCCTGGCCAGTTGGCGGCGGTGACCGGCGCGGCCGCTGCGCTGGCGTTGGTGTTCGTGGCCACGGCCGGCGTGCTCTTCGCCCGCACGTATCGGGGCGCCTACAGTGAGTTGAGCGTGGTCCCGACCCAGCGGCGCGGGCCGCGGCCATTCCTCGCGCGCCTGGTGGACGACCTGGCCGGGCTGTTCCCGCCGGTGCAGCGCCAGATCGTGGCCAAGGAATGGCTGACCTTGATCCGCGACCCGCAGCGGCTGGTAAACCTCGTCCTCGTGCCGGTGCTGATGGCGGTGCTGTTGGTGCCGCTGCTCACCGATGCGCAGGCGGCCGGCGGCCTGCGGGCGCTGACCTTCTGGCTGCTGCTCGTGTACGCGGCCCTGTTTGGGCTGAACGGCGCGCAAGGCGCGGCCCTGACGGCGTTCCTGTTGGAAGGCCGCCGGCTCCTGCTGCTGCGCCAGGCGGCCGTGCCGTTGAACCGCCTGTTGTGGGCCAAACTGTGGGCCGCCTATCTCCCGGCCGCCCTGGTCTGGGGCGTGGTGCTGGCCCTCTACGGCAGTTTCATCGGGCTGCCCGCCTGGCAGTGCGTCGTGCTGGTCCTGGCCGCCGCGGCCGGGCTGTTCGGCACCAGCCTCATCTTCCTCCTGGTGGGCGCGCTCGGCGCCGACTTCAATGTGACGGTGGCGCGGCCCAAGCTCGGATCAGCCGCGGTCTGGCTGTCCTGGTTGGGTCTGTTCTTGGGGACTCTGGCGCAGCTCGCCGTGGTGGCGCTCACAAGCTGGCTGGTGCTCACGCTGGGCGCCGGCACGGCGCTGGCGGCTGCGACGCGCCTGGCCCTGAGCGCCTTGCCGCTGCCGGCCTGGCCGGGTTGGCTGCTGCCGCTCGCGGCGCTGGCAGTTCTGGCCGGCGTGGGCGCGGCCGGCGGTCAGCTCTGGCAGGCGGCTCGGCGGCGTCTGGAGACGTGGGAGCCGGGCCAGGACTAAAATAGGCGACGAGCGGAGGAGCGGCTGAGGCATGCGAAGCTGGGTCGGCGGCTGGCGCGTGGTGCGCAGCCTGCAATTGAAGTTCACGCTGACGTACACGTTGGTCACGCTGGTGACGCTGACGGCGCTGTACCTCGTCCTGGTTGTAGTCACCAATCAATTCAGCGCTGGCACCTCCACCTTTGGCCTGCTGGCCGCCGACGCCTTGCGCCAATCCGGGCGTGACCTGGCGCCGGCGCTGACGGCTCAGCCGCCGGACAAGACGGCGCTGCAAACCTGGCTGGATCGCACTTATACCACGCGGGCCGTGCTGATTGCGCACCGGGGTCCGGACGGCGCGATGGAGGGATTGTTCACCAGCGTCGCGGCGGCGGGGACGCGTCTGTTGATCCTGGACGCCGCCGGGCAGGTACTGGCCGCTAACGGCGCCGACGCGCCGTCGGCGGAGGCCAACGCCGTGCTCGCGCCGGCCCTGGCCGGAGAGGAGCGCCCCGAGCGCCTGTGGGTGAGGGACGGTCAACGCCTGCTGGCGGCCGCGCCGGTGCTCGCCGCGGGCGGGCGCGTGGTCGGCGCGGTGGTGCTGGAACTGGTCCCGCCCAGCCAGTGGGAGTTGCTCGGCATCGCCCTGGCGTCGGCTCTGCCCAGCACCGTCATCTTGGGCGCGACGGCGGGCGTGATCGGGCTGGGGGTGGGCGCGTTGACGGCGCGCGGCCTGGTGCGCCGGTTGAAGGTGATGGCGGCCACCACGGCCGCCTGGGGTCGCGGCGACTTCTCGCGCCGGCTGGCCGAACGGCCCGCCGATGAGGTCGGTCAGCTGGCCGGCGACCTGAACCAGATGGCCGGCGATCTGCAGACCTTGCTGCGCGCACGCCAGGAGCTGGCGACTCTGGAGGAGCGCAACCGCCTGGCGCGGGACCTGCACGACAGCGTCAAGCAGCAGGTCTTCGCCGTCGCCATGAATCTGGGCGCGGCCCAGGCGTTGTGGGAGGCCCGGCCGGAGGCGGCGCGTCAGCGCGTCGAGGCGGCCCTGGATGTGGCCCGCCAGGCGCAGGGCGAGTTGACCCAGATGCTGCAGACGCTGCGGCCGGCGCCGCTGGCCGAGCAGGGCCTGGCGGCGGCGCTGCGCGAGTGGGTTCAGGCCTGGGGCCGGCAGACCGGGATCGCCGCGATCTGCCAGGTGCCGGAGGGCCAACGCCTGCCCGAGGCCGTGGAGCAGGCCTTCTTCCGGGTGGCGCAGGAGGCCCTGGCCAATGTCGCGCGGCACAGCGGCGCCAGCGCGGCCAGCCTGAACCTCACGGTCAGCGGTGACCAGGCCGCGCTGCAGGTGACCGACAACGGCCGCGGCTTCGCTGTGGGCCAGGCCGCCCACGGGCTGGGGCTGCGCTCGATCCAGGAGCGCGTGCAGGCGGTGGGCGGGCGGCTGGTCCTGGAGAGCGGCCCGCAGGGCACGCATCTCACCGTCACCGCGCCGCTGAAAGACGGGGAATCAGCATGACGACGTTGATCACAGTCTTGATCGTGGACGACCATCAGTTGGTGCGCGATGGCGTGCGCGCTTATCTGGAGGCGCAGCCGGATCTGCAGGTGGTGGGCGAGGCGGCTGCCGGCGAGGCGGCCGTACGCCTGGCCGATGAGTTAGTGCCCGACGTGGTCCTGATGGACCTGGTGATGCCGGGCATGGACGGTGTGGAGGCCACCTGGCGCGTCCGGCGCGTCAGTCCGCGCACTCAGGTGGTGGTGCTGACGTCGTTCCACGACGACGCCCATGTCTTCAACGCCATCAAGGCCGGCGCGCTGTCCTACCTCTTGAAGGATATCGGGCCGACGGAATTGGCCGAGGCGGTGCGGGCGGCGGCGCGCGGCGAAGCGACGCTCAACCCGCGCGTGGCGGCGCGGCTGGTGGCCGAGATGCGCACGGCGGCCGGGCCGGGGGCGGCGCCCAATCCTTTCGACGAACTGAGTGAACGGGAGCAGGAAGTGCTGCGCCTGATCGCCGAGGGCCGCGCGAACGCCGAGATCGCTGAGCGCCTGGTGCTCAGCGAGAAGACGGTCAAAGGCCACGTGAGCAACATCTTGAGCAAGCTGCACCTGGCCGACCGGACGCAGGCCGCGGTCTTCGCCTGGCGGGAGGGCCTGGTGCGCCGCGAGGGAGGGCCGCTCTAATCCGCGTCCGCCAGCCAGGCCAGAAACTCCGTGTGCCAGGGCCGCAGCCGGTCCGCGATCACGCCGTTGTCGGCCAGCCAGGCGCGATAGTAGGCGCGCAGTTGACGGATCTCAGCCCTGGCCAGGTCGGGCGGGGACTTCAATGCGCGGGCGTGGGCTTCGACATCACCGCCGCTCTGGCGCAAGCGCAGCTCCTCCGGCCGCAGCGGCCGGACACCCTGAGTGCCGATCACGTCCAGGCGCCCGGCCAGCGCCACCACGGTCGTCTCCGCCCCAAACATCACCTTAGCCCACGGCCCAGCAACGCGCACGCCGTCGCGGAGCTGAAGATCTTGGCCGTGCGCGTACGCGTAGCGCACCCATGTCATCCCCGCTGCGGGCGGCCAGGCTCCCGGAAACAAGGGCGTGTAGGCCGGGCTCCAGGCCACCGGCGGCAGCGCCGGCCCAGTCGGCTTGTCGGAGCGTTCCAGCCCGGCCCACAATGTCCGCAAGCGTGCTTCCAGTTCCGTCATCGTCGGTCTTGCCTCGCCTGGCCTCACGAGCCCAGCCGCGCGGCCAGCAGCTCACGCAGATAGCCGGCGTCGCCGCCGGCCTCCTTGCAGATGGCCGTGACCGTGGAGTAGCCGTGCCGGCGCGCCAGGCGCACCAGCAGCGGGATGAGTGTGTCCGCGTGGAGCGCGTTGCGGTCCACATTGACGGTCAGGCCGCGCACGCACTTCTGCTCGAAGACCAGCGCCGCGCTCTCCAGCAGTTCCATCGACTCGAGCACCGCGAAGACCATGCTGCTCTCCCAGATGTTCAGGTCCAGGTCGCCGTGGTTGAGGCCGGCCGCGCACATGGCATGGTGGCCCAGCACCTTGAAGGCCAGCTGCATGACGAATTCCGGGATGGTCGGGTTGATCTTGTCCGGCATGATCGACGAGCCGGGCTGCACGGCCGGCAGCACCAGTTCGCCCAGGCCGGCTTCCGGTCCGGAGCCGAGCAGGCGCAGGTCCTGCGCGACCTTGATCAGGCCGCGCGCCAGCAGGTCGAGCTCGGCCGAGACCGCCGCCAGCTCGTCGGGGTTCTGGGCCGAGTCGAACAGGTTGGCGCTCTGCCGGAAGCGCGCCTCGCCCGTCACCTCGCGCAGGGCCGGCACCACGTTGTGAAAGTAGGCGGCCGGCACGTCTTCGGCCCGGCCTACGATCGTGCCGCCCAGGTTCACGACGTACAGGCGCTCGACGGCCGTGTTCAGGCGCTCGCGGGCGCGGGCCAGGAAGCCGACGTAGCCCCGGAAGAAATCGAGAAAAGTGATGTCGACGGCATCCTGCAGGCAGGTGCGCGCCAGGCGCCGCACTCCGCGATACTCCTGGCCCTTGGCCTCGAAGCCGGCCTGCAGCGCTGCCAGGGCCGGGTCCAGCCGCGCCCACTGGGCGATGACGGCCAGGTGGCAGGCCGTGGGATAGACGTCGTTGGTGGACTGGTGCAGGTTGACGTGGTCGTTGGGATGGAGGTGGCGATACTCGCCGCGCCGGCCGCCGAGGCGCTCCTCCGCCAGGTTGGCCAGCACCTCGTTGACGTTCATGTGCGCGGACACGCCGCCGCCGCCGTGCAGCGCATGCACCGGGAACTGGTCGGGCCGCGGGTCCGCCAGCAGATCGTCCACAGCCGCCAACAGCGCCTCCGCCTGGGCCGGGGTCAGCGCGCCCAGGCGCCGGTTGGTGAGGCCGGCCGCTTTTTTGATGAGCAGCAGCGCCCGGATCAGCGCCGGATAGCTGCCGATCGTGCGCTGGTGGCCCAGCGGAAAGTTCTCCAGCGCGCGCTGGGTCTGGGCGCCGTACAGCGCCTGGGCCGGGACGGCGACCGGGCCGAGCAGATCGGACTCGCTGCGTAGGGTCATGCGGACCTCCGTGGACGTGGCGCGCGTTGAGAAACGCGCCATTTCTGTTGACCGAGGGCTGATATTAGTATATAAACAAGGCGGTCCTGTCACCTGTTTTACCCAGAACCGGCGTGCCGGGGAGGCGCGCCGCCGTGTCACCTGGCGCCGTTCGACGTTCTCGCCGGCGCTTCTTTAACCCTCGCCATCGCTGTCCACAGGAGAAAGGCTTTGACCAAACTCGCCGTCGTCGCCGTTGGAGGCAACTCCCTCATTAAAGACGAGAAGCGCAAGAGCGTGCAGGACCAATTTGAGGCCGCCTGCGAGTCCATGCACCACATCGCCGACCTGATCCAGGCCGGTTGGAACGTGGTCGTGACGCACGGCAACGGGCCGCAGGTGGGCTTCATCCTGCGCCGGTCCGAGCTTTCGCGCCAGGAACTGCACGAGGTGCCGCTCGATTCGTGCGGCGCGGACACGCAGGGCGCCATCGGCTACATGTTCCAGAAGGCGCTGCGCAACGAGTTCAAGCGGCGCGGCCTGCCCAACCAGGCCGTCACCGTCGTCACCCAGGTGCTGGTGGACCAGAACGACCCGGCCTTCCAGAAGCCCAGCAAGCCGATCGGCTCATTCATGAGCGAGGCCGACGCGCGCGTCAAGATCGAAAAAGATCACTGGGCCATGGTCGAGGACGCCGGGCGCGGCTGGCGCCGGGTGGTGGCCTCGCCCAAGCCCCAGGCCATCGTCGAGCGCGACTCGATCGAGGCGCTGATCAAGGGCGGCTTCACCGTCATCGCCGTCGGCGGCGGCGGCATCCCCGTGGTCGAGGACGAGCGCGGCGAACTGATCGGCAGCGAGGCCGTCATCGACAAAGACTACGCCTCAGCCCTGTTAGCCAACAGCCTGCGCGCCGACGTCTTCGTCATCTCGACCGCGGTCGAGAAGGTCGCCATCAATTACAACAAGCCAGACCAGCGCTGGCTGGACACGCTGACCCTGGCCGACGCCAAGCGCTACCTGGCCGAAGGCCACTTCCACAAGGGCAGCATGGGCCCCAAGATCGAGGCCTGCATCTCGTTCCTGGAGCGCGGCGGCGAGGCGGCCGTCATCAGCAACCCGGAGAACCTCGGGCGCGCCGTCAAGCGCGAGACGGGGACGTGGCTGGTCCCGTGACCGGCCGCCGCCCGCTGAGCGCGGTTCTTGGCCAGCCGGCTGACGCATGAAACCGGCGCCCTTCACCTATCACGCCCCGGACTCAGTCGCGGCCGCGCTGGCCCTCAAGGCCCAACTCGGCGACGAGGCCAAGTTCCTGGCCGGCGGGCAGAGCCTGATCCCGGCCATGAATTTCCGCGTGGCCCAGCCGGCGGCGCTGGTGGACCTCAACCGGCTGGCCGAACTGGACTTTGTGCGCGTCGAGGCCGGTGAGCTGCGCCTGGGCGCCCTCACGCGCCAGCGCCAGTTGGAGCGCCACCCGCTGGTGAAGCGGCACGCCCGGCTGATGTGGGAGGCCGTGCCGCACATCGCCCATCCGCAGATCCGCAACCGTGGGACGCTGGGCGGCAGCCTGGCCCACGCCGACCCGGCCGCCGAACTCCCCGTGATCGTCACGGCGCTGAACGGCCGCCTGCGGGCGCTCTCGGCGCGCGGCGAGCGCTGGCTGGACGCCGCGCAGTTTTTCCTCGGGTTATTCACCACCGCCCTGGAACCGGACGAGCTGCTGGCGGAGGTGGCGCTGCCGCCACTGCCGCCGGACTCCGGCACCGCCTTCGTCGAGGTCGCCCGCCGCCACGGCGATTACGCCCTCCTCGGGGTGGCCGCCGTCGTCACGGTGCTGCCCGCCGGGCCGCAAGTGCGGCTGGTCTATCTCAACGCCGGCGAAGGGCCGGTGGTGGCGCGCCAGGCGGCCGAGGCCGCGCAGGGCCGGGCGCTCACGCCGCCCGTCATCGACGAGATCGCGGCCGTGGCCGCCGAGCACGACCTGCAGCCCATCGGCAGCCTGCATGCCTCGCCCGAGTATCAGCGGCACCTGGCGCGGGTGCTCACCCGGCGCGCCCTGGTGACGGCGCTGGAACGGGCGGTGGAGGCACCCTAGGTTCTCATCCGCGTTCGAGGCCGGAGCCTAAGCGCATGATGCACTCCGTCACGGTCACGATCAACGGCCGAACTTATACGCGCTCGGTGGAGCCGCGCCTGCTGCTGAGCGACTTTCTGCGGCATGACCTCGACCTGACCGGCACGCACGTCGGCTGCGAACAGGGTGTGTGCGGGGCCTGCACGATCCTGCTCGACGGCCAGCCCGTGCGCGCCTGCCTGATGTTCGCGGTCCAGGCCGACGGCCACACGCTCACCACGGTGGAGGGGCTGGGCACGCCGGACAAGCTCCACCCCTTGCAGCAGGCCTTCTGGGAGAAACACGGCCTGCAGTGCGGCTACTGCACGCCCGGCATCCTGATGACGCTGGTAGCATTCCTGCAGGAGACGCCGGACCCGAGCGAGGCCGAGATCCGCGCGGCGCTGTCCGGCAACCTGTGCCGCTGCACCGGCTATCAGAACATCGTCGCGGCCGCGCGGTCCGCGGCGCAGACCATGCGGCCCGCTGCGGGCGGGGAGTGACCGATGCTGCCCCACTCGGCAAGTCTGCCTGATCTGGCCCAGGCCCTGCGGGCGGACCATCTGCCGCTGCCCGGTTACCTGGACCAACTGGAGGCGCATTTCGCCGAGCGTGAGCCTGGCGTGCTGGCCTTCCTGCCCGAGCCGGATCGTTGGAAGCGCGTGCGCCGCGAGGCGGAGGCGTTGCTGGCCCGCTACCCAGAGCCGGCGGCGCGGCCAGCGCTGTTCGGCGTGCCGGTCGGCGTCAAAGACATCTTCCACGTCGCCGGCCTGCCCACCACGGGCGGCAGCCGTTTGCCGCCGGAAACGCTGGCCGGGCCGCAAGCTGAGAGCGTCACACGCCTCCAGGCCGCCGGCGCCCTGGTGCTCGGCAAGACCGTGTCCACCGAGTTCGCCTACTTCGCGCCCGGCCCCACGCGCAACCCGCGCAGTCCCGCCGGGACCATCCACACGCCGGGCGGTTCGAGCAGCGGTTCGGCGGCGGCGGTGGCAGCCGGGCTATGCCCGCTGGCGCTCGGCACGCAGACCATCGGCTCAATCCTGCGGCCGGCCTCCTTCTGCGGCGTGGTCGGTTTCAAGCCCAGTTACGAGCGCGTGTCGCGGGCCGGCGTCATCCCGTTGTCTGAGTCCCTGGATCACGTCGGCGTATTCGCGGCCGATGTGGCCGGCGTGGACCTGGCGGCCCAGGTCTTGATGAGCGATTGGGGTTTGGCCCAGACGCTCGCAAGCCGGCCTGTGCTGGGGATTCCGGAAGGGCCTTATCTGGAGGCGGCCGAGCCGGAGATGCTGGCGCACTTCCGCCGCGTCGTCCAGCGGCTGGCCGAGGCGGGCTGCGTGGTCAAGGCGGTGCCGGCCATGCCGGACTTCGCCGCGATCGAGGCGCGCCACAACCTGCTGATGGCGGCCGAGGCCGCCCACGTCCACGCTGACTGGTACGCGCGCTTCGCGGAGCTTTATCATCCCCGCACCGCTGAGTTGATCGAGCGCGGACAGGGCGCCGCGCCGGAGGCCGTCGTTGCAGCCCGCGCCGGCCGTGCCCAACTGCGCGGAGAGTTGGCGGCGCTCATGGACGCCCATGGCCTGGACGCCTGGGTGGTGCCGGCCGCGCCCGGCCCGGCGCCGGTCGGACTGGACAGCACTGGTCGGCCGGTGATGAACCTGCCCTGGACCCACGCCGGTCTGCCCGCCCTCAGCCTGCCCTCCGGGCGCACGGACAGCGGTCTGCCGCTGGGGCTGCAGGTTGTGGGGCGCTGGCACGCCGACGAGAGCTTGTTGGCCTGGGCGCGCGTCCTGGAAAGCCTTTTGGCGGCGGGCCGCGGCTGATCTCCCGGCGCGGGTTCGCGCGCCACTCACCACGTGAGGTTGAGAAGATCGTATGACGCATATCCACAGTGAAATCCGGCGCGGCGCCTATTACGACTCGGTCGTCCTGATGCAGCTTCAGCGCGGCCTGCTCGGACTGCCCGGCGTGGTCGATGCCGGCGTCGTGATGGCGACCCAGGCCAACCGCGATCTGTTGGCGCAGAGCGGCTTGCTCACCGCGGACGCCCAGGCGGCCGGCGCCGACGACCTGCTGCTCGTAGTCAAGGCCGATGACGAGGCGGCGGCGCGCGCGGCGCTGGGCCAGGTGGACGCGTTGCTGGCGCGCAAGCGGGCGAGCGGCGAGACCGAGTTCCGGCCGCGCAGCCTGGAGGCCGCCGTCAAGCAACTGCCCGAGGCCGGCTGGGTGCTGGTCTCGGTGCCGGGGCGTTTCGCCGCCGGCGTGGCGCGCGACGCGCTCGGCCTGGGCCGGCACGTCTTCCTGTACAGCGACAACGTCGCGCTGGAGGACGAGGTCGCGCTCAAGCAAACGGCTCGCGCGAAGGGCCTGCTGGTGATGGGCCCGGACTGCGGCACCGCTATCGTCAATGGCGTTGGCCTGGGCTTCGCCAACCGGGTGCGGCGCGGCCCGGTCGGCCTGGTGGCGGCCTCCGGCACTGGTCTGCAGACCGTCGCCAGCCGCCTGCACGCGCTCGGATCAGGCGTGTCGCACGCGCTGGGCACCGGCGGGCGTGACCTCAAGGCCGAGGTCGGCGCCATATCGGCACTGCAGGCCCTGGATTTGTTGGCCCGCGATCCGGAGACGCGCGTGATCGTCCTGATCTCCAAGCCGCCCGCGCCCGAGGTGGCCACGCGCCTGCTGGCGGCCGCCCGCGCCTGCGGCAAGCCCGTGGTCGTGGACTTCATCGGCTATCCGCCGCCGGCCCGGCAGTTAGGCAATCTGCGCTTTGCGGCCAGCCTGAGCGAAGCGGCCGAGATCGCTGTAGGTTTGTCAGGTGAGAAGCGATTGGAGACTGGAGACTTGACTAGCCAATCTCCAATCTCCACACGCTACCTCCGCGGGCTCTTCTCCGGCGGCACGCTGGCGTACGAAGCCATGCTGACGCTGCAGTCTGTGCTTTATCCGCTCTACTCCAACGCGCCGATTTCCAAGGCGCAGGCGCTGCCCGACCCCGTGCACAGCCAGGCGCACACGCTCCTGGACCTGGGCGGCGACGAGTTCACGGTCGGCCGCCTGCACCCGATGATGGACAACGACCTGCGCCTGCGCCGCCTGCGGCAGGAGGCCGCCGACCCGCAGGTGGGCCTGATATTGCTGGACATTGTGCTGGGGGAGGGCGCGCACGCCGACCCGGCCAGTGAGCTGGCGCCGGCCATCGAGCAGGTTTTGCGCGAGGCCGGCCGCCGCCTGGAGATCGTGGTCATGGTGGTCGGCACCGACGAAGACCCGCAGGACATGGCCGCGCAGATGGCGCGCTGCCGGGCGGCCGGGGCCGTGGTCTTCGACAACCCGGCGCAGGCGCTGGCCTATGTGGCCGGTCGTTTCGCCGCCGCGGCCGAAACATCCGCGCCGGCCGTGGAGGTGACCGGCCTGGCGCAGGCGCCCCTGGCGGCCATCAACGTCGGCGTCGAGTCCTTCCACACCAGTCTGGTGGGGCAGGGCGCTCAGTCGGTCCAGGTGGACTGGCGGCCGCCGGCGGCCGGCAACGAAAAACTAGCCGCCATCCTGGCCAAGATGAAGAAGAAGTAAGCGTGCTCAACTCCCCGGGGCCGCGCGGCGCTGGGCCGGCCTGGTCCTGGGCTACATTCAGGCAAAGGAACACGTCATGGACATTGAGAACGCCAACGCCACGGCGGTGAGCCGGATGATGGAGGCGCGCCCGATCCTGACCGGGGTAGCCGCCGCGCGCGACGTCATCCCCGGGATGCGCCCGAATCTGCTCTTGCACGCCGGCCCGCCGATTGAGTGGGCGCGCATGTCCGGGCCGCTGCGCGGGGCCGTCATCGGCGCGCTGCTGTTTGAGGGCCTGGCCAAGACTGACACCGAAGCGGTGGCGCTGGTGGAGCGCGGCGCGATCCAGTTCGAGCCCTGTCATGAACACAATGCCGTCGGCCCGATGGCGGGCGTGACCTCGGCCTCGATGCAGGTCTACGTGGTGGAGAACGCCACCCACGGCAACCGGGCCTTCTCCAACCTGAACGAGGGCTACGGCAAGGTGCTGCGCTATGGCGCCTACAGCGACGACGTGCTCAAGAAGCTGCGCTGGATGAACGACGTCCTCGGCCCGGCCATCGGCGCGGCCCTGGCCGGCACCCCCGGCCTCGACCTGCGCGCGCTGATTGCCGAGGCCCTGCACATGGCCGACGAAGGCCACAACCGCAACAAGGCGACCACGCTGCTCTTCCTCAAGCAGTTGGCGCCGGGCCTAGCGCGCGTCGTCAAGGATGCGGCGGCCCTGACCGAGATCCTGCAGTTCCTGGGCGACAACGCCATCGGCGCGCTCAACCCGGTGATGGCGGCCTGCAAGGCCATGACCGACGCCGGCTACGGGATCGAGGGCAGCACCATTGTCAGCACCATGGCGCGCAACGGCACCGACTTCGGCATCCGCGTCAGCGGCCTGCCGGGGCAGTGGTTCACGGCGCCGGCCGAGGTGCCGGTGGGCCTGTTCTTCTCCGGCTTCTCGCAGGCGGACGCCAACCCCGATATCGGCGACAGCGCCATCACCGAGACGGCCGGCATCGGCGGTTTCGCCATGGCCGGCGCGCCCGCCATCGTCACCTTCGTCGGCGGCACGCCCAAGGATGCGCTCAACGCCACCCTGGAGATGTACGAGATCACGGCCGCCGAGCACAAGCACTTCACGCTGCCGGTGCTGGACTTCCGCGGCACGCCGACCGGCATCGACATCCGCAAGGTGGTGGAGCTGGGCATCGCGCCGCGCATCAACACCGGCATCGCGCACAAGAACGCCGGCGTCGGGCAGGTGGGCGCGGGCCTGGTGCGGCCGCCGCTGGCGATCTTCGAGCAGGCGGTGCTGGCCTACGCGGAGAAGTATGAGCTATGAAAATCTACGACCTCTCTCAGCCCCTCAACGCCGATTGTTCCTTCTGGCCGTTTTACCCGCCCTTTGAGGTCAAGTACATCAAGCGCAAGGCCGAGCACGGCGTCAACGCCCAGTACATCATGACCTCCAACCACATGGGCACGCACCTGGACGCGCCGCGCCACTTCCTCACCAAGGGCAAGACCATCGACCAGATCCCGATCGAGTGGTGCTACGGGCCGGGCGTGATCGTGGACCTGAGCGATCAGTTGGACGAGCTGGACGTGTTCACGCCGGCCGACATCGAGCAGCGGGTGGAAGTGCGCGAGGGCGACATCCTGTTCATCCACACCGGCTGGCACAAGTACTCGTTCTTGAGTGCGGACGCGGACGAGGAGAAGTACATCCACCGCCACCCCGGCCCGCACTTCAGCCTGTGTGATTGGCTGCTGGCCAAGAAGATCCACATCTGGGGCGTGGACATGATCTCCACCGATCACCCCATGAACCTGCCCATCGGGCGTTTCCTGGGCCGCGGCGGCCTGGAGCACTGGCAGAAGGTGCGCGCCAAAGTCGAGGCCAAGTTCGGCAAAGACAAGCTCGACGAGCTCTTCCCGGAGTCGGCCTACCAGCTCACCCACAACGCCCTGTTCCCGCACGATTGCATCCACGTCGAGAACCTGGGCGGCGACATCGGCCTGCCGGAGCTGCACAACCGCCGCCTGACGCTGGGCGTCTTCCCGTGGAAATTCCAGGGCGGCGAGGCGGCCTTCTGCCGGGCGGTGGCGTGGCTGTAGTCTCCAGTCTCTAGTCTCCTAATCCCTGGCTCGAAGTCTTCCGAAGCTCAGCGACCAGGAATTGAAGACTGAAAGCAAACATGACAACCCGCTACTTCGGCCAACCCGTCCGGCGCAACGAAGACCCCAAGCTCCTCACCGGCCAGGCGCTGTTTGTGGACGACGTCCAGCTGCCCGGGATGCTGCACGCCGCCTTCTACCGCAGCCCGTATGCCCACGCCCGGATCAAGCGCATTGACACGACGCGCGCCCGCCAGCGCCCGGGGGTGGCCGCCGTCTACACGGCCGCAGATCTTGGCGACTACTGGCAGCCGGGTCCGCTGCTCGTGCCGCCGCCGCCCGTCCCGGACGCGGTCTTCCACCAGCGCACACAGGTGCCGCTGGCCAGAGACAAGGTCCGGCACGTCGGCGAGCCGGTGGTCTTGGTGATCGCCGTCAGCCGCTATGTGGCCGAGGACGCTTTGAGTGACCTCGTTATCGATTTCGACCCGCTACCCGTGGCCGCCGACCTGGAACAGGCGCTGGCGCCGGACGCCCCGCGCGTCCACGACGACCTGGCCTCCAATCTGGCCGCCCACGTCGTCCAGCGCAAAGGCGATTACGAGGCTGCGCGCCGCCAGGCCGACCTGGTCATCCGGCGCCGCTTCACGTATGACCACGGCGCGGCCGCGGCCATGGAGAACCGCGGCGTGGTGGCCCAGTGGGACGCGCGTGCCGGCAAGCTCACCGTCTGGGATTCGACGCAGGCGCCCGTCGTCATCCGCAACGGGCTGGCGGCCATGCTCGGCCTCTCCGAGAACCAGGTGCGCGTCGTCGCGCCGTTTATCGGCGGCGGCTTCGGCCCCAAGATCATGATGTTCTACCCGGAGGAGGTGCTCATCCCCTGGGCGGCGCGCCAGCTCGGCCAGCCGGTCAAGTGGATCGAGGACCGCGCCGAGAACTTCGTCGCCACCACCCATGAGCGCGGCCAGATCCACGAGGCCGAGATCGCGTTGACGCGCGCCGGCCGTGTGCTGGGCGTGCACGACGTCTTCCTGCACGACACCGGCGCCTACGACCCCTACGGCCTGACCGTGCCGCTCAACAGCCAGTGCACGCTGCTGGGCGTCTACGCCGTGCCCGCTTACTCCAGCGAGTTCAAGGCCGTCTTCACCAACAAGACCATTGTCACGCCCTACCGCGGCGCCGGCCGTCAGCACGGCGTCTTCGTCATGGAGCGCCTGCTGGATATCGCCGCCCGCGAGCTGGGCCTGGACCGGGCCGAGATCCGCCGCCGCAACTTCATCCCGCCAGACGCCTTCCCCTACAACAACGCCCTCATCTACCAGGACTTCGCGCCGCTGGTCTACGACAGCGGCAACTACGCGCCCATCCTGGATAAGACCCTGGCCCTGATCGGCTATGAGCAGTTCGTGCGCGACGAGCAGCCCCGCCTGCGGGCCGAGGGCCGCCATGTCGGGATCGGCGTGGTCTGTTACGTGGAGGGCACCGGCATTGGCCCGTACGAGGGCGCCCGCGTCCAGGTGCAGGCCAGCGGCAGGGTCAGCGTCGCCACCGGCATCGGCACGCAGGGCCAGGGCCATTTCACCAGCTTCGCCCAGCTCGTGGCCGATCAGCTCGGCGTGGACGTGCGCGCGGTGGAGGTGGTCACCGGCGACACCGATCAGTTCTATTGGGGCGCGGGCACCTTCGCCAGCCGCGGCGCGGTGGTGGCCGGCAACGCCATCAACGAGGCCGCCCAGGATGTGCGCGGCAAAATCCTGCGGCTGGCCGCCGAGCTGCTGGAGTGCGCTGAGGAGGATCTGGAACTGGCTAACGGGGAAGTGCGCGTGCGCGGCGTGCCGCAGCGCGGGTTCAAACTAGGCGAGCTGGCTCAACGCGCCAACCCGCTGCGCGGCGCCGTCAAGCCCGGCACCCAGCCCGGCCTGGAGGCCACCAACTACTTCGGCCCGGAACGCGGCGCCACGGCCAGCGGCGCCCACGCCATGATCGTGGAGGTGGACCCGGAGACGCTGCTGGTGACGGTCCAGAAGTACGTCGTCGTCCACGACTGCGGCACCGTGATCAACCCGCTGATCCTGGAGGCGCAGGTGCAGGGCGGGGTGGCGCAGGGCCTGGGCAATGCCTTCTACGAGCAGTTAATGTACGATGAGAACGGCCAGCTGCTCAACGCCTCGTTCATGGATTACCTGCTGCCGACGGCGCTCGACGTGCCCAACATGACCATCGGGCATCAGGAGACGCCGTCGCCGCTCAACCCACTGGGCGTCAAGGGCGCGGGCGAGGCCGGCGCCATCCCGGTGGGGCCGTTGTTCGCGCAGGCGGTGGAAGATGCCTTGACCGGGACCGGCGTGGAGATCCTGGAGATCCCGCTCAGCCCGAAGCGGCTCTGGGAGTTGGTCCAGGCTGGCTCGCAGCGTCAGGGACTTTGAGCGGAGGCCGCCGGCCGCAGACGAAGGGCGCCCGGCGCATATCGTGCGAGACCTATGTCCATTCTGACCGCGCGCACCCTCACGCCGGCGGCGCAGTTGTGGCTGGCCGAGGCCCGCGCGCCGCGTGTGCTCGGCGTCTTTGAACGCGCCTGTGACCTCGTGGACGCGGCCAGCCGCGTGCTGGCGCTGGTCACGGCCGAGGCCGGCCTGGCGCCATTCGGTCTCGCGCTCGCCGACGCTGGCCGGCCCTTTGCCTCCCTGACCGCGGCCAGCCCCGTGGCGGTGACGGCGGGCGCGCTCCGCCTCGGGGCGCTGACGATCCGCGTGGACGGGGCGGCGTTGTGGGATCCGCGCCCGGATTGGGCCGCCGTCCGCGCGGCGTTGGCCGACGAGGCGGAGTCCATGCAGCGCGTCACAGCCTGGGCCTTGGCCATCGGCAAGCCCGGCAGCCTGCTGGAGACTTTATACTCTCCGCGCCCGCCTGCGGACGATGCCAGCGGCGCGGGCTGCCGGGCGCTCATCTCCGGCCTGCGCTCGCGTTCGCTCGATCACGCCCTCGCCGGGGTGCAGATCCTGGCCGGCCGGGGGGGCGGCCTGACGCCGGCCGGCGACGACTTCATCGTCGGCGCGCTGCTGGCGGCCTGGGCCGGCTTGTTCGGGGCTGAGGCCGCAGCGCTGGCCGAGCCGATGGCCGAGGTAGCCGCCCCGCGCACCACCACGCTCTCCGCCGCCTATTTGCGCGCGGCGGCGCGCGGCGAGTGCGCCGCCCCGTGGCATCGCCTGCTGGCCGCCCTGGTGGCGGCCTCCGATTCCGAAATCAACGCCGCCCTGCGCGCCCTGCTGGCCGTCGGCCATACCTCCGGCGCGGACGGCCTGGCCGGCTTTCTGGCCGGCCGGCGGCTGGCGGCCGAGGAGCCTCTCTCATGAAGACCTTAATCCAGAACGGCACGCTGGTGACCGCGGCCGAGACCTTCGCCGCGGATTTGCTTTTCGACGGCGAGCAGATCGCCCAGATCGGTTCCGGCCTGCGCGCCGACGATGCTCAGCGCGTGGACGCGACCGGCCTCTACATCCTGCCCGGCGCCCTGGACGTGCACACGCATCTGCATCTGCCCGGACCGGCCGCCATCCCGTCGGACGATTTCTACACCGGCCACAAGGCCGCGGCCTTCGGCGGCACCACCTTCACTATCGACTTCGCCATGCCGGCGCGCGGCGAGCGCCTGCACGCCGCCGTCGAGCGCTGGCAGACGGCCGCCCAGGGCAAGGCCGTCATCGATTACGGCCTGCACGTCGGCATCGTGAGCCTGGACAACGCTGTGCTGGATGAGCTGCCGGCGTTGGCGGCCGAGGGCTTGCCGTCGCTCAAGCTGCTCATGGCGTACAAGGGCATCGTCCAGGTAGACGACACAACCCTGTTCAAGACGCTGCTCAAAGCCGCGGACCACGGGATGCTGACGATGGTGCACGCCGAGAACGGCGATGCCATCGACGAGCTGCGCCGCCGGGCGGTGGCGGCCGGCCGCCTGACCTCGGAGTGGCACGCCCTCACCCGGCCGGCCTGGCTGGAGGGCGAGGCCACCCTGCGCGCCATCGCGCTGGCGGCCGCAGCCGGCGCGCCGCTCTACGTCGTCCACGTCACCTGCGCCCCAGCCGTCGAACAGATCGCCTACGGCCGCGCCCGCGGCCTGAACGTGATGGGCGAGACCTGCGTGCAGTACTTCTTCTTCACGCAGGATCATCTGCGCCGGCCGGATGGCGCCAAGTGGGTGTGCTCGCCGCCCTTCCGCTCGCCGGCGGACCAGGCGGCGCTGTGGCAGGCTGTGCGCGCCGGCACGCTCCAGGTGATCTCCACCGATCATTGCCCGTTCCTGTACGACGGCACGCGCGCCATTCAGTACGAGGGCCAGCCCTATCAGGCGCCGGGCAAGGAACTGGGCCGCGCCGACTTCACCCAGACCCCCAACGGCGTGCCCGGCCTGGGCGATCGGATGCCGATCCTGTGGACGTTCGGCGTCGGCGCGGGACACTTATCGCTCAACCAACTGGTGGCGCTGTGCTGCACCAACCCGGCCAAGCTCTTCGGCCTGTATCCCCGGAAGGGCACGCTGGCTGTCGGCGCCGACGCCGACGTGGTGCTCTGGGACCCGCGCAAGACGCGCGTGGTGGAGGCCGCCAACTTGCAGCAGCGCGTGGACTACAACCTCTACGAGGGCTGGACGCTCACCGGCCTGCCAGACAAGGTCTATCGGCGCGGTGAGCTGATCGTGGACGGCGACCGCTGGTTGGGCCGGCTCGGCTCCGGCCGTTTCACCCGGCGGGCCGCGCACGCGCCCCTGCTCTGAACCGTGTCGGCCGCGCTGCCCACGCTGCAGTTTCAAAGCCGGCCCGGCCTGATCGACCTGGCCTGGGGCCACCCGGACCCGGCGCTGTTACCGGTGGCCGCCTTGCGCGCCGCCGCTGAAACCGCGCTCGCGCACTACGGTCCGGAAGCGCTCGCCTACGGCGCCCCGGCCGGGCCTGGCCCGCTGCGCGCCTGGCTGCGGGACTACCTCGCCCAGACCGAGGACCGGCCGCTCAGCGGCGACGAGATCTTGATCACGGCCGGCGCCTCCGAAGGCCTGGACCAGCTCTGCACGCTGTGCACGCGGCCCGGCGACATCGTCCTGGTGGAGGCGCCTTCCTATCACCTGGCCGCCCGCATCCTGCGCGATCACCCTGTGGAGTTGGTCGCCGTGCCGGCCGATGAACAGGGCCTGCGCGTCGACGCCGTGGCCGAACGCTGTGCGGCGCTGCGCCGGGCGGGCCGGCCGGCGCGCCTGCTGTACACGATCCCGACCTTCAACAACCCCACCGGGCGCAGCCTGAGCGGCGAGCGGCGCCGCGCCCTGACGGCCCTGGCCGCCGAAGCCGGGTTGCTGATCGTCGAAGATGACGTCTATCGCGCGCTGGCCTACGACGAACCGGCGCCGCCGTCGCTGTGGAGCCTGGCGCCGCCCGGCACCGTGGCGCGGCTGGGGTCGTTCTCCAAAACGCTGGCGCCGGGTCTGCGCCTGGGCTGGCTCACGGCCGACGCGGCGCTGGTGGCCCGGCTGGCTGACTCGGGCTTGCGCGACAGCGGCGGCGGCGTCAACCACTTCACGGCCCTGGTGGTGGCGGCGCTGTGCGCGGCCGGAGAGTACGACGCGAACGTGGCCCGGCTGAGGCTGGCCTATCGTGAGCGCCGGGACGCGCTGCTGGCGGCGCTGGCCGAATACCTGCCGGCCGGCACACGCTGGACCCGGCCGGGCGGTGGCTTCTTCGTGTGGGTGACGCTGCCGAAGGGGCGCGATGCTTCGGCGCTGCACGCGGCGGCGGCGGCGGCCGGGGTCGGTTATCTCCCCGGCGCGCGCTTCTTCCTGGAAGCCCCGCAGCCTGAGACGCTGCGGCTGGCTTTCACACTGTTCGATGCCGAACCGCTGGCCGAGGCCGCCCGCCGGCTGGGCCAGGCGCTGACGCCGCGGCCAAGGCCGCGGCCGGTATAATCGGCGCCATGCGATCCACCCTGCTCACCGTCCTGCGTTCCCGCGCCTGGCTGGCCGTCGGCTTAAGCGTGCTCACGGCGCTGGCGCTGCTCATCGTCTTCACGGCCCCCACCGAGCGCACGCTCGGCGCCGCCATCCGCTGGGTGTACGTGCACGTGGCCCTCACTTGGACCGGCATGGCGGCCCTGGCTGTGGCCGGCGGTCTGGGGCTGGTGCTGCTCGTGTCCGGCCGCCTCGGGCTGCGGGATTGGATGACGACGGTGGGCGGGCTGGGTCTGGGCTTCTTCGCGGCCGGGCTGGTGATGAGCGCGTTCGCGGCCGGGGCGACGTGGGGCGGGATGTTCTGGGACGAGCCGCGCACGCGCGCCAACCTGCAGGTGCTGGCCGTCGGCGTGATCGTGGTGGTCGCCGGCCCGTGGCTGGGGCGTCCGCGCTGGCAGGGAGTGTTGTTCCTGGCGCTCTTCGCGTGGATGATCGTGGCGCTGGCGGTGGCGCCGTTGCTGCTGCACCCGCGCAACCCGATCCTATCGTCGCCGTCGTCGGCGTTCCGGACGACTTTCGCCAGCCTCTTCGGCTTAGGCGCGCTGGCCGCCGCCTGGCTCACCGCGCATCTGCGCCTGCGCGCGCCGCAGACCTAAGCGGTCGCGGCCGGCAGCGCCTTCGTCAGCGGCGTGTACTGGCGAAACGGCGCAAACCCGAACTTGCCGTAGAAATCCACCAGGTCGGTCCAATCGATGACGCAGCCGTCGACGCCGCGCGCGGCCAGTTCGCGCAGGCCGGCATCCAGCAGCGCGCCGCCATAGCCGCGGCCGCGCACGGCGCTCCCCACGCCGATCGGCCCCAGTTGGCCCCACGGCTGCGGCAGGCGGTGCATGTACAGGCGCTCGATCGGCCAGGCCGAGTCCTCCAGTGTCAGGTGGCAGAAGCCCTCGATGCGGCCGCCCTCCCACAACCCAACGTAGTCAGACAGGCGCCCGCCCTCGCGCCGGAACTCCCCATACTCGAAGTGCCAACGCTCCGGGAACTCGCGGCGCAGGAACTCATCTAGGGCGTCGGCGTCCGCGGGGCCGAGGGGGCGCGTTTCGATGGGCGGCCAGGTCCGCGGCGCGGCGTAATCGCGCAGGCGGCGGGCCACGTCCCACACCGCGCCCTCGGCTTGATAGCGGCGGCGCGTGAAGAAGTCCGGCCCGCCCAATTCGGTTGGCAGACCCGGCGTGAAGGGGCGCAGGCTGCCGCCCACGCTCAGCTCCCGCGCGCCCTGTCCGGCCAGCCAGCCCTCCGCCCAGTCCACAAGCTGCGTGCCCAGCCCCTGCCGCTGCCGGGCCGGCGTCACCGCCACGGCGTCGATCCAGCCCAGCGGGCGCGGATCGGCGTCGCTGCGTACGGCGCTGGCCAGAACCACGCCGGCCGGCGTGTCGCCCGCGTAGGCGATCTGCCCGGCGCGCGCGATCCCGGCCGTCGGCCGGGTGTTGAATTCGGCCAGGCGCTGGTTGAGGGCCAGGTCTGGTCCGCAGGCCGCGTTCCAAATGGAGACGAGCGCGGCCAGATGCTCGGGGTTCGCGGGGTCGAAGAGTTGCCAGTTCATGGGCGTCTCCTGGTTTGAGAGACCAACGCGCGGGCATCCAGCGCGTTTAGAGAAAGGTCCGTAAGGGCGGCGGCAGATGGCCGACGTCGTTGAACGACAGCAGGCGCAGGCGGCCGTCCCGCTCTACCACGATCTCGGTCAGGCCGGCGTTGTGCGGGTCCAGGTTCACCCAGACCTCGGGCGCCATGTGAAACGCCTGGCACACGCAGAAGCGGATCAGGTTGCCGTGGCAGACCACCACCTCATGGCGTTCCCGGCCGCGCACCGGCCGGAAGAGGCGCTGGAAGACGGCCTCAGCCCGTGCCCGGCCCTGCGCCACCTGGTCCGGCGTGACTGTGCCGTACCAATGCGCGAAGGCCGGCAGGATGTTGGCGGCCGGGATCTCCCACAGCGCGCGCGAGGGCCGGACCGGCACATCCGGCAGCTGCGCCGCGATAAAGCCCGCGGTCTCGGCGGCGCGGCGCAAGGTGCTGAAATGGATCACGTTGACGGGCAGCGTCGCCAGGCGCCGGGCGAGGCGGCGCGCCTGCTGCCGGCCGAGGGCGGTCAGCCCGTTGCCGAGCGGGTGGGGCGCAGCGCCGGGCGTCGCCTGCTGACCGTGGCGGACCAGATAGATGTGCCGCTGGCTCATGCGCCCTCCCGAAGCGTGGGCGCTCCAGCCGCGAAGGCGAGCGTGCCGCGCGTCCACGTGTGCGTCACCTGCAGCGCGTCATCCAGAACGACCAGGTCGGCTTCGCAGCCGGCGGCCAGACGTCCCTTGCGTTCCAGGCCCAGGATTCGCGCCGGCGTTTCCGACGCCATCTGGACGGCCTCGGCCAGCGAACAGCCCGTGAACGTGATCATGTTGCGCACGGCCTGATCCAGCGTCAATAGGCTGCCGGCCAGCGTGCCGTCCGGCAGGCGCGCGGACACGGCGTCGACGATCACGGTCTGGCCGCCCAGTTGAATGCGCCCCGGTAGCGCCCCCATGGCCGAGATCGCGTCGGTGATCAGGGCCAACTGGTCCGGGCCTTTGGCGCGGTAGGCCAGGGTCAGCGCGGCCGGGTGGACGTGCAGGCCGTCGGCGATCAGACCGCACGGGATGGGCGCCTCCAGCAGCGCGCCGGCCAGGCCGGGCTCGCGGTGGAAGAGCGGGCGCATAGCGTTGAAGAGGTGCGTGCCGCAGCCCACGCCGGCCGCGAAAGCGGCCTGGGCCTCGGCGTAGGTTGCGTCCGAGTGGCCGGCGCTGACGACCAGACCGCGCGCACGCAACGCCCGGACTGTCTCCAGCCCGCCCGGCAGTTCCGGGGCCAGCGTCACCAGCCGGACAAGCGGGTGGCTGGCCCACGCGCTGACTTCGGCGCAGTCGATCGGCCGGAGCAAGGCCGGGTTGTGCGCGCCCTTGCGGGCCGGGTTGAAGTACGGGCCTTCCAGGTGGACGCCCAGCACGGCCGCGCTCGCCGCCGTCGGCGCGGCGGCCGCGATCTCGGCCAGGCGCTGCGGGTAACAATCGAAGGGCGACGTGATCAGGGTTGCCAGAAAAGCCGTGGTGCCGGCGGCCGGCAGGCGCTCCGCCACGGCGGCCACGCCGGCGCCGTCGGTCGAGAAGTCCCGGCCGTAGGCGCCGTTCAGCTGCAGGTCGATGAAGCCCGGCACGATCCAGCCGTCGACGCGCACGTCGGCGGCGGGGTCCAGGCCCGGCTCGACGCGCGTGATGATCGCGCCGTCGATCCGGAGGGTGGCCTCGGCGAAACGTCGGCCGGGCAGCAGGGCCCGTCCCGCAAGCGTGAAGGCGGTCACGGCCGGCCAGCCACGATCATCACTTCGATATCGTCGCGGGCCACCGGTCGGCGGCCCCACGCCCCGGCTGTCCCGCCCCACACGCGCTGCCCGCTGAAGCCGGCCGCCCGACACAGACGCGCCAGGTCCTGCGGCAGGTGCGGCTGCTCGCGCACCACCACGCCGGTCACGCGGTCGCCGCGCCGCGCCAACTCCACCGAGTGCCGGCCGACGCCGCAGCCGAGGTCGAGCAGGGCGCTGCCGGCCGGCAGTTGCAGCCGTTCCAGCAGGAAATCTACTGCGGCCAGAGTGTTGCGCGTGAATACGTTCTGGAGATTAACGACGGCGTGATGATCGAAGAAAGCCTGCCACGGATTCATGGGCATCGTCCAATGATCACGTCAACGGCGCCAACTCGGCCGGCAGCGGCTGCGCCGTCAGCCAGGCCCGCACCATGCGGGTAAACAGCTCGGGCGCGTTGAGGTTCCAGTTGTGGTTCTCGGCCAGGCTGCGCCCCACATCCACGATTACCCCGCGCGCCTCCGGCAGCGCCTTCAGCAGATCGCGGGCAGAGGCGTGCATAGGCGCGTACTCCTGGCGGCCCACCACCACCAGCACCGGCAGGCGGGCCCGCTCCAGGCCGGGCGGCTGGCGGAAGGCCATGTTCTCGGCAACTACATGCGCGAACGAGTCGGCGGTCAGGCGCTGGTAGTCCTCCCAAAACTGCGAGAAGTACTGCTCCGGGATTCCGGCCGCGTGGCGCATGTTGAGGCGCGCATACCAGCGGCTGGCCTGGAATGGTGCCACACCCCAGCGGAAGCTGGCGGCCAGCACGTTGGGCCGGTACAGGCCCGCGAACGGCAGTGGCCGGAGCAGGGCGCTGCTGACGATGGCGCGGTTGATTAACTCCGGCGCCTGGCTGAGCACGTTCACGGTCAGTTGCGCGCCCAGGGAGAGGCCTACCACGTGGGCGCGGCCGCCGTGAGCGCGCCGCCGGATCAGGTCGGTAAGGCGGGCGGTGGCGTCGGCCATTGTGAACGGCCCAACTGCCAGGCTGCGCCCCTGTTCCGGGAGGTCCGGGACGAGGCAGTGGTAGTGGGAGGTGAGCGCCTCCACCTGGGGTGCCCAGTTCCAGCCGGCGCCGCCGCCGCCATGGACAAAGAGGATCGTCGGGGCATCAGCAGGTCCAGACTCGGCGAAGTAGAGTTCCATAAGATTGGCCGATGACTATAGCGCGCCGGTCCCGGTTGCGGGGGACAAAGCGCAGACGCTGTCGGGAAATCCCTACCAGAAGCGTCAAAGTTCCCTGACAGACACGGATTTGGCCCTGGCGTATAGTCCTACCAGACTTCAGATGACCTCTGAAGTCGACCCCCAGCAGACGCCGGGTCCCCGCTCCTGGCGTTTGCTTCCCTCAAACTCCCCTGCTGCCGGAACCGCAGGGGAGTTTGCCCTTTAAAGGCCCTCAACTGGCCGTGAACTGTGTGTGCACGGCCAGGCCTTCGGCCTCCAGCACCGGCCCCGTGACCTGCATGGCGCTGTGCAAGCGGGTGAGCACGTCCCGGCACGGCACAGCCCAGTCGCCGCCCACCAGCCGAGCCAGCGCGGTTGCCGAACAGCTGTAGACCACGCGCGCCACGCCAGCCCAATACAGCGCGCCCGTGCACATCACGCACGGTTCAGTGCTGGTGTACAGCGTGCTGCGCGCCAGCACCTCGGCCGGAAAGGCCTGCGCGGCCCGGCTGATCAGGTTGAGTTCCGCATGCCGGGTCACGTCGCGGTCGGTGTTGACGGTGTTGCCGGCGGTCAGGATCACCTGGCCATCGCACACCAGCACGGCCCCGAAGGCATGGTTGCCGCGCCGCGCCGCCTGGACCGCCACTTCCAGCGCCTGCCGCACAAAAGCCTCATCGTCGAGTTCCATGCCGGCGGTTCCTTTCCGGGATTGTCGGCGCCGTTCAGGCGGCCGTGATTTCGACGTAGACGTTCAGGCGTCTTTGCAGGCGCCACAGCCAGCGGCGCAGCCGGGCCGCCCAGCCGTACTTGGCCTGGATCTGGTCGGCCAGGTGCGGCCATTCCGGCTCTGGCAGGAAGCGCGCCACGCCGTCCAGCGTCGGCCCGAGCAGGCCGCCGCGCGCGTCGCTGGGCGCGAACTGGACGCGCGTCGACGCCCGCAAGCGTTCGGCTGGACCGCTGTCGGCGGTGGTCCACAGGTACACGCGGTCGTCCAGCAGCAGGAACCACATGGGCGTGATAATCGGCTGCCGGCCGCGGCGATACGTGGTCAACGCGATGTAGCGATGATCGCGCAGGATGGCGAAAGTGGGCGGCGGGACGGAAGTCATGGGCGGATCAGCGGCTCCTCAAGTAGAGGGCCTCGCGGCCGAACTGCCTACAGAAGCGTTGGGCGACGCAGGCCAATCATAACGCAGACCGCGGGCCAGGGTCAGGGTGTCAGGCCGGCGCGGACGCCGTCGTTACAAACGGACGCCCGTCGGCGCGGCAGATCATCTCGAGCACATCCCGGCCGGAGGCGGCCGCCAGCTGCGCGTTGCCGCCCGGCTCCACCCACTGGCCGATCATGTAGAAGCCGCTCAAGTCGGGCAGGGTCTTGCGCATGCCGGTGCCCATCATCAGCGCCAGCTTGCGCGCGCCCATCGCCCAGCCGTGGATGGCGCCGTGCCAGTTGAGCGTGTAGCGCTCATACGTGATCGGTGTGGCCACGTCGACGGCCTCCACCTGCGCCGCCAAGCCGGGATAGCGCTCGTCCAGCGCGCCGATGACGGCCCGGGCGACCTTGTCTTTCTCGGCTGTGTAGCGGTCCGGGTCCTGGCGCAGCGTCGCCCAGTAGCGGTAATCGGCCTCGCACCAGAGCGACAGGCTGGCTTTGCCGGGGTCGGCCATCGTCGGGTCGAAGCTGTAGTGCTTGACCACGAGCCGCTTAAATGGCCGGTCGCCCAGCCAGATCGGGCGGCGCAGCGGGAAGCTCAGGCTGGGCGGCTCAGCTGAGAAGTCGCGGGCGACGCCCAGCGAGACCTGCACGATCGACTCGGAGGCGGGCAGGCTCTGGTAGTAGCCGCGCACGGTCTCATTCAAGTAGTCGTCAGCGAGCAGTTCAAACAGGGTCGTGCGGCCATCGGCGGCCGAGATGACCACCTCGGCCGGGACGACGCGGCCGTCGTCCAGCTGCAGGCCGGTGGCGCGGCCGGCCTCGGTCAGGATTTTGACGACGCGGGCCGAGTAGTGCACGCGCCCACCCAGCGCCTTGTACCGGCGCGCCAACGCCTCGGCGAAATCCAGCGACCCGCCAATGGGATAGCCGGCCACCCGGCGGGCGAGCTGGGCCACGGTCATGGCCATCATCAGAAACGGAAAGTCGGGCGGCGTGAACTGGAAGAAGCTGGCCAGGCCCTCGCGCAGCAGTGGATCACGGAAGCGCGCGGCGAAATCGCGCAAGGTCACGTCTTTCCATTGCAGGAGCGGCCCGACGAAGGGCAGCATCATCAGCCCGAGCTGCAAGTTCTCCTGCGGATCGTCGGGCGTCAGATCCACGGGCAGGTCAAAGCGGTCGAAGGCGCGCAGCGCCCGCGCCAGCTCGCGGGTTGGCCCGGCGTCATCCGGGGCCAGGGCCAGCATGTGGGCTTCGAGCTGGTCGACGTCGGTGTAGAGGCAGAAGGCGCGGCCGTCGGCGCCCTCGTAGCGCGAGAACTCGTCGTAGTAGTGGATTGGGCGCCCCTCCAGCACGCCCAACTCCTGCCAGAGCAGGTGCGCGTTGAGGCCCGGCGCGGTGCCCACGAGGTAACGCAGGGCGCCGTCGAAGAGGTAGCCGTGCCGTCGCCACGCCGTGCACAGGCCGCCCGGGATCGTGTGCAATTCAAAGATCTCGGAACGGTAGCCGTTCATCTGGGCGTAGCAGCCGGCCGCCAGACCGGCCAGGCCGGCGCCGATGATGGCGATCGATTTGTCGGTCATTGTCGTTCCTTCCGAAATGGTTCCAGCCTACCGCCGCGCGCGGCGAGCGGCATCCGTCCCTGGCGCAATCCGGGCCTGGCCGCCTGACCAGGCCGGCCGTGAGCGGGGCTGACGAAAACGGGAGCCGGGCGCACAGGCTCCGACTCCCGTCTCGGTCGCATCGGTGGAGGCGCCGCCGCGCTACGGCCGGATGAGGCCGGTCAGGTCGCCGCGGAGGGCTGCGATGCTGTCGTAGACGGCCTGCATGACGTACTTGGCGTTGTGGGCGAAGGCGCCGGGGTCCTTCTGGGAGTACTGATAGTTGTAGGCGGCCTTGAGGAGCTCCGGCGACCAGTTGCCGTTGTAGTTGACGTTGGCGCCCTGGTCGTTCTTGTCCGGCTGGCCGTCGGCGTCCTTGTCCAGGAAAAAGTACGGGTAGGCGGCCGGGCTGTAGACGAGGCCGGCGCCGTTGGCCGTGGCCTTGGCCTGGATGGCCGCGTACAGGCGTTCCTGGAAGGTGGCGAATTCGGCGGCGATGCCCTCGGTCACGTCGCCGTCGCCGTCGTAGTCGGTCGCGGAGACGCGGATGTTGGCCAGATCGGCTTCGCTCTGGACGTTCTTGTGGCAGTTCTCGCAGGTGGCGAGCCTGACCTCGAGCTCGTGCGTGGCGTGGCAGTCGACGCACTGGCTCGGGCCGGCCAGGCCGCCATCGCCGTGCGTGAACGGGCCGACGTACTCCTGGCCCGCGTACTGGTAGAGGCCGCCGGCGCTGGAGCCGAAGAGGGTGGCCCCGGCCGCGAAGTAGTGCACGTTGCGGAAACTGATGGCCTTATCGACCGTGTTTTCGTCCTTACCGCTCAACGCGGCGTTGACGGAGGCGCCGGAGTCGCGGCCCTGGTGGCACTCCAGGCACAGGTTGGAGTCGTTGGGCTGGAGCTTGCCGTCGGCGTCGGCGACGCTGAAGGTCACGGTCTTGCCGGACGGGAAGGGCACGCTGGTGACGGCGTAGCGGTCGGGCCAGTTGGCTTCGTCGTGGCAGGTGGAGCAGGCGAAGCCGTTGCTGGGCGGCAGGGCGTTGACGCCGGTGGTGGTGACCTGGCCGCGGGCGTTGAACGTGACCGTGCCGCCGTTGTGCAGGAAGTCTGGCAGACCGGCCGCGGTGTGGCACTTCACGCAGCCGAAGGGCACAGTGCCGGTGTCATCCCAATCACGGAAGGGCAGGCCGTTGCCGGCGAAGTGGCCGGCGTCCTCGCGCGCCAGGGCGCTGACATCACCGCCCAGGTCTTCGATCGAGTCGTACAGCAGCTGGACGATGTACTTGTTGCCGTGGGCGAACGCGCCCGGATCCTTGATGGAGACCTGGTAGTTGTAGGCCGCCTTCAGCAGGCGCGGCGTCCAGGTGGCGTAGCGGTTGTCGATGACGCTTTCGTCATCGTCGGCCGTGCCGTCCGCGTTGGTGTCGATGAAGAAGTACGGATACGCTGCCGCGGAGTAGGCTAGCGGAGCGCCGCCGGTGGCCGCCGCGTAGGTCTGGAGCTGGGCCAGCAGGATTTCCTGGAGGCCCTGGATCTCGAAGAACATGCCTTCTTCCACGTCGCCGTCGCCGTCATAGTCGGCGAAGGAGGCTTCCGGCTCGCGGATGTTCTGCAGGCCGCCTTCTTCTGCGGCGCCCTCATGGCAGGCCGCGCACTCGTCGACCTTGACCTTGAGGCTGTGCGGGTCATGGCAGCCGAGGCAGGTGTCGTAGCCGGCGACGTGGTCGTGCTTGGCGTCGTAGGCCTTGCCGGCGTACTCGTAGCCGCCTTTGACCTGGGTGCCGTACAGCGTCGCGGCGGCCGCAAAGTAGTGCACGTTGATGAAGCCGAGCTCCGGCGCGCTCTTGTCTGGGTCGGCCTGCAGGCCGGTCTGCTCGATAGCCGCGTCCACCTGGACGCGGGAGGCATTGCCCTGATGGCACACCAGGCAGCGCGCGGCATCGTGGCGGACGGTGAGCGCGGCCCCGGATGGGAAAGTGACGCCGGCCAGGCTGCTGGCGGCCGGGTCATGGCAGGCCGCGCAGACGACGCCCTGGGCCTCGGCGGCTGGCACGGCGGCATCGACCTGGCCCGCCGCGGAGCCATCGGCGCCGAGGAAGTCCAGGAAGCCGGCCGCGCTGTGACATCTGGCGCAGGATGCCGGCACCTCGCCTTCGTCGTCCCAGTGGCGGAACGGCTCCTCGGTCACGGCGTTGTGGCCGGACTCTGACCAGAGCGCCTCGTACGGCACGCCGCCGGCGGGCGTGACCTCGACGACGCGGGTGACTTCCACCGGGACTTCGACCGTGACTTCGCGGGTCACCTCGATCGGCGGCAGCTCAGTCGGGGTGGCGCACGCCGCCAGTACCAACGCCCCCGCCGCTGCGGTCAGGCTGAGCAGGACTTTGTGTATCGACATGGGCTTCTCCCAGACAAGCTCCCGTTGGTTTTCGCCAAGCGCTGACGCCGGCGCCCACCAGTACGTGGGACCAAGCCGGAGGTTCAGACCAGATTTGGCGCAGACGGAAGTCTAGGACATTGTAGGGAAGGGGCGCCGCGCCTCCCAGCGCCGTCCATCCTGTTTTGCGGCGTCCTCAGTCACGCCCGGGCGGCGGGGTCTGCCGGAAAAGAAGAGCCGGACACCCCCTGGTGTCCGGCTTCGGCGAACGAGGCTTGCGGCCGTTCGACCGCTCTCAGACCTGGGCGTTGACCTTAGGGCCGGGTGAGGCCGGTGGTGTCGCCGCCGATGGCTTCGATGCTGTCGTAGAGGGCCTGCATGACGTACTTGGCGTTGTGGGCAAAGGCGCCCGGATCCTTGACCGAGTACTGATAGTTGTACGCGGCCTTGAGGAGCTCCGGCGACCAGTTGCCGTTGTAGTTGATGTTGCCGCCGTTCTCGTTCTTGTCCGTCTTGCCGTCCCCGTCCTTATCCAGGAACCAGTAGGGATTGGCATTCGGGTTGTAGACGATGCCGGCGCCATTCGCCACCGCCTTGGCCTGGATGGCCGCGTACAGGCGCTCCTGGAAGAGCGTGAACTCGCCGGCGATGCCCTCGGTCACGTCGCCGTCGCCGTCGTAGTCAACTTCGGAGACGCGGATGTTGGGCAGATCGGCGATGGACTGCACGTTCTTGTGGCAGTTCTCGCAGGTGTCGGTCTTGACCTCGAGTTCGTGGGTGGCATGGCAGTCCACGCACTGGGTCGGGCCGGCCAGGCCGCCATCGCCGTGCGTGAACGGGCCGACGTACTCTTTGCCCTTGTACTGATAGAGGCCGGCGGCGTCGCTGCCGAAGAGGGTGGCCCCGGCGGCGAAGTAGTGGATGTTCTTGAAGCTGATGGCCTTGTCGACCGTAGCCTCGTCCTTGCTGCCCAGGGCGGCGTTGACGCTGCTGGTGGATTCGCGGCCCTGGTGGCACTCCAAGCACAGGTTGGAGTCGTTGGGCTGGAGCTTGCC
>CALFZO010000096.1 GCA_937952305.1 uncultured Anaerolineales bacterium
GGCCACGTCGGTTTTGCGGCGGGCGGCAGGGCTTGGCCCGGCGGCCCGTGGCCTAACCGCGGCCTCAGGCGGGGCGGTAGATCTGGAGCATCTTGTCGTGCTCCAGGAAGCCCGCGATCGCGGCCGGGTTGCCATTCGGATCCTGGAAGGTGAGCGCCACCGCCAGGCGGTAAGTGCCGGGCATCACCGGGTTCGGGGCCGCGAACAGGAACTCCGTGGAATACGTCCAGATCGGGCTCTGGCCAGGGATGACGACCGCGGCCGAGACATCAATGGGCGGATTGTCTTTGTCCACTTCTTCGGCGGCCCTGCCCCAGCCTTCGAGATAGGCGTGCGGCAGCCACTGCCCATGCAGTTGGACCACCGTACTCGCCAGCAGCGGCCCCTCGAGCTGCCACTTGAGCGTGATCTTCCAGTCGCGGTCCGTGCGCAGGTAGTTGTTGGTCAGCTGGAAGGCGCCCTGCGCGTCCTTCTCCTCGATCAGCATGTCAGTGATGGTGCCGACCAGGGTATTCGGCGCGGCGAGGAGGGCCAGATCGATTTCGGTTGGTGTGGTCATGTGAGTTCTCCTGAATTGGCTGGCGGGGCGCAGACAGCGGCGCCCCAAGGAATTGCCCGCCAGGGGCCCGCTTAGCGGGCAATTCCATCTCAGCCTACCGGCGCTCGCTTAATCGGCGCTGTCCCGGCGCTTAACGGCCGAAGAAACCGAGCCGCCAGCAATCCGGGAAGGCTGGCGGCGGCCGGGCTGCCGGAGATCCTCGTACAAGGCTGTCGTAGCCGCCGCCGGCTCGACATCCAGTTCAGTCCGCAGCGCTTGTGCGCAAGCCTGGTACTGCCGGAGGGCCAGGGTCGTTCGCCCGGTGCGGCTGTAGCATTGCATCAGGCGGGTGTGCGCGTCCTCGCGGCAGCGGTCGCGTTCCAGCAGTTGGTCGCCGAAGATGATGCAGGCCTCGTATTCGCCGCGCGCGAAGTAAATCTGACCGAGCCGGTCGAGCGTATCCAGATGGGCGACGCGCAGCCGTTCCCGGGCCAGCACCGGCCAGCTCTCATACGGGTCCTCGGTCAGCAGGTCAGCGTGATAAAGGCTCAGCGCGCGTTCGTATTCCGCGATGGCCTTGTCTAGCTGGCCGGCGGTTTCGTGGCGGTGTCCCTGTTGGACGCACCGCTCAAAGTCATCGGCATCCAACTCAAGGCGCAGGTCCGGGCGCAGGCTGTACGCGCCGGACTCGAACACGATCAGGGGCGCCTCGGTGACGGCGCGCAGCGCTTGCCGCAGATGATGCAGGGCCACGTTGAGCCGGTTGCGGGCCGACTCAGGCCCGGCTTCCGGCCAGAAGACGTCCATCAGCACTTCGCGCAGAGCCGGCTGGTCGTGGTGCAGAATCAGGTATTTGAAGAGCCCCAGCGCTTTGCCCTTGGGCCAGTGGGCGACCGGACGCCCATTGATCGTCACCTGGAACTGACCCAGCAGGCGGGCTTCCACCAGCGGCGGCGCCTCTGGCCCCGCCGCGCCTGAGGCCGGAGTTGTTTCCGGCTGGGCGGCCTCCCTCGGCTGTGAGGCGGGCGCGGTGGAAAGCTGTGCCCCGGCTGGGGCCATCAACTCGGTCGGCTCCGCCTCGACGCCGCCAGCCCAGCCGAGCTCTGCCTCCGGGCAGACGGACCAAGCGGCTGTGTTGGACGACGGGAAGGGAGAGTCTGCGTTTGGCAGCGGTGGGACCGGCAGGAACCGCGGCCGGGCGGCCGTCTCATCGCCGGCCGGCCAGGCAGGTGGGGCGCGGCGCGGACTCAACCAGCCCAGCAGCGCCTGCCACCAGCGCGTATAAGCGGGCACCTCAGCGGTGGGCGCTGGCCGCTGGATAACCGGCACCGGCAGCTTGAGCATGAGCGGCGTGCGCGACCAGCCATAGGCGCCCAGGACGACCTCAAGGTGGCGCGAAGGCATGGTGAGCAGATCCTGGACTCGTTGGGCCGCCTTGTGCTCGGCGCGCTCGGTGGCGGCCAAGGCCTGACGGTGAAACTCACTCTGGCGTTGGAGGTCACGCCAGTGGCGCGCCAGGGCCTCGCCTCGGCGCAGACCGTCGGCGGCCGAATCATCACCAGCGGCGGCGGCCAGCGTCGCGGCCTGGTTGAAGTACGCGAGCGCGCCGTCGAGATCGCCGGCGGCCACCGCCAGGCAGCCCAATTGCCAGACGGCCCAGCTGTGCTGTTGCGGGAGGTTGTGCGCGTCAGCGACCACGGCGGCGCTGATAGCCTGCGTTTGCGCGTGCGTGGAGCGGCCGTGCCAGGCGGCCAGCGTGCTTTCGGCCAGCAGGCTCAAGCAGGCGCCGGCCGGCTGGCCCTGCGCCAGGAACAACTCCGCGGCGAGCGCAAAAGCCTGGTAGCCAGCCTCAGCCTGGCCCTGCGCGGCGGCCAACTCCGCCTCGGCATGGACCAGAGTCGGAGACAGGCGCCGGGCCGCCGGCGGGAGCGCGCCTAGCCAGCGTTCCAAAGTCCACCAGCCGCCCTGATCCAGGAGTTCATCGGCAGCGCTGCTGATAACCTGGGCGGTCTGCTGGAAGTCGCCGGCCTCGAGGCTGGCCTGGACGGCCTGATCGACGGCGCCCAGCCGGCACAATTGCACCGCGGCCTGGCGCAAGGCCTCGTTGGTCAGCCTGGCCCGCGCACCCAGCGCGGCCCGCAGCGGGCCTAGCCAGCACCGGCGCACGCGCCGCCAGTCGTCGGCCAGCGTCTGAAACCACGGACCGGCGGGCGGAGCGGCGCCCACTTCCAGATCGGGATGGCTGTACTCGAGGCGCGCGGCCAGTGCCAACGCGGTCAATGCGTCGGCCTCGCAAGCGCTGAGCCAGGTCTGGGCGATGCGCTGCAGGAGGTCGTCGTCGGTACCGGCGCGGTCGATGATGGACTGGAGGCAGCCCGGCCCCAACTGCGCCCCGGCCTCCGCCAACGCGGCCAGAATCGCGCTGCGGCCGTGGGCGAGCCGCAGCGCCTTGTGCAGCGGGCGGGCTGCCAGCTCGGCAGGGCCTTGCGCGAGCCAGCGGCGAGCCGCCGGCTGATCCAGCCGGAGCCCTTCACAGCCGATGGGCGCGGGGTTCGGCCGCATTGTCATCAGCGGCACGCCGCTGTCGGAAGTCAGAATGCAGCCGACGTGCTCTGGCAGATCGGTGAGCAGGCAGCGCTCCAGCAACGCCAACGCTGGGCCGGCCGCGACGAGGTAATGGAGATGCTCGATGACGATGACGGTATCTGGCGGGAGGGCGCAGCCCAGCTCGGCCGCCAGGGAGTGGAAGACCGGTGGCCAGCCCGAGATCGGCCCCGGCTGACGCCGCATCAGATCCAGCGTCGCCTGTCCGGCCTCGCGATTGAGACGCCGCGCGCCGGCCAGCAAGTCGAGCGCCAGTTGAGCCGGATCCTGATCGTCCGGGCCGAGGCGCAGCCAGAAGCTGGGGCGGCCGCGCTCATCGAGGGCTGCTCGCAGACTAGCGGCGGGGAAATAGCCGGCTGGCGCCGTGAAAAACGTTCGCGCCCCATCTGCCGCACGCTCGATGACCGGCAGTCGCACCCCGTGGGTGGCTGCCAGTGGAGCGGCCAGCTTGGCTGCAAAGTGCATACAGCCTGTGCCGGAACGTGCTGCTGGCTGGACCCAGCGGCAACCTGGTTAGAGGGAGAGTTGGCAGAATCACGATAGCACGTTTCCGCCGCGCGGCTCCGTTAACACATCGTATCAATCCGGCCTGGCCCTGGCCGGCGCCGCGAGGGATGACGGGATTCCAGGTGGGCTTGCTCTATTTCGGGTCAACCGGCCTGGTCAGGGCATCCGTCCGGGCCGCCAGGATGAAGTCATTGCGGTGCAGGCCCCGGATCTTGTGCGTCCACCACGCCACCGTGACGCGCCCCCATTCGGTCAGCAGGGCGGGGTGGTGGCCTTCGGCTTCGGCCAGGGCCGCCACCTGGTTGGTGAAGGCCACGGCCTCGGCGAAGTCGCGGAACTTGAAGACGCGCTCCAGCCGGGGCACGCCCTCCCGTTCCGTCAGCGTCCACTCCGGGATCTGCGGCTTGAGCTCGGCGACCTCGGCCTCGGTGACGCGCGGCGAGTCCTTGCGGCAGGCCGTGCAGATCTGACGGGCGAGCGGTTCAGACATGGCCGGCTCCTTTCCCGGCGAGCGCCGCCCCTCGCGGCGTCGACGGCTTACAACACGTTGTTCACCAGGAAATTCAACACGCGCTGGTAGGCGGTGCGCAGGAAGCCCGGCCAGGCCGACGACGGCAGCGGCGACGGGAAGGCCGTGGCGCCGGGCTCGTCCCAGCGGTTGTCCGCGCCGGTCGTAGACCAGAGCAGGTCGGCGCCCTGGAAGCCGAAATCGAGCACGGCCTGGTCCGGGTCGTAGGCGTTGTTCTCGTAGGTGTTGCCGTGGATCCAGTTGCCGTCCGGCCGCACGGGCACGTCCCAGCCGCGCTTCTCCGTGTCCGGGCCGAAGAAGGCGTTCTCGCCCAAATCGGTCAGCGCGATGATGCCGATAGCCGTGGACTTGTTGCCTTTGAACAGGTTGCCAGTGACCTCGGTGGTGTCGGAGGCCAGGATCAGCATGCCAGTGCCGGACGGCACCAGCGACACCGACATCTCCGGCCGGGCGAAATTGGGGCCGTTGTTGTTCTCGATGCGGTTGTCCACGATGCGGTTGCGCGCGCCCTCGGTCGCCTTCTTGCCGGGCAGCACGAACACCAGGATACCGCCGGCGTTGTCGTGGACGTAGTTGTTTTCCACCAGCGCGTCGGTGGAGTTTTCGATCTCGATGCCGGAGACGTTGCCGAAGGCCTCGCTGTCGCGGACGATGATCTGCGTGGACTGGCCGACGTAGATGCCGGTGTCCACGGCGCCGCTGGTGACCACGTTCTCGATCAGCACATCGGTGGACAGCACCGGGAAGAGGCCGTAATCGCCGGGGTTTTCGGTGATCAGGTCGCGGAAGACCGAGCCGGTCAGGCCCTGGGTGGTCACGCCGTTGGAGGTGTGGTTGACGGTCTTGAAGCCCGTGACGGTGAAATAGTCGGCCACGCCCAGGATGCCGTTGGCGTCTTGGCCTCGGCCGTCGATCACGGCGCGCTGCTCGCCTTGGACCACGCCCTCCAGCGTCAGGCTTTCAGTCTGCACCAACAGCGCCTCCTGATAGAGGCCCGGCTGCACGCGGATCGTGTCGCCGGGTTGGGCCTGGTCGATGGCGGCCTGGATCGAATCGCCCGACTGGACCTCGATGACCTGGCCGGTGCCGCGCCGGTCCGGGGTGGTGGGCGGCGTCGGGTCGCCGGCCGGGCCACCCGCGCCCACCTGGGGCACATCGGCCGGGACCGGCCAGACGCCCAGGGCTATAATCGAAACGACGAGCAGGATCGCCAAACCGGCCAGCAGTCCGAGGAGCAGCTTCTTCATAGTGTCGGTTGTCTCCGAGTCGGGATTGTTGGGGCGGTAGGATAGCACGTTTGCCAAAATCGGATAAGTTGGATAATTTCAGCCGGGATGGCCGGATCGGCCGCCGGGGGACCATGCCGCGCACCATCATTCACCTGGACCTGGACGCCTTCTTCTGCTCGGTGGAGGAGTTGCAGGACCCGGCCCTGGCCGGCACAGCTTTCGCCGTCGGCGGCCGCGCGGACGAGCGCGGCGTGATCTCCACGGCCTCCTACGCGGCGCGCAAGTTCGGCGTGCGCTCGGCCATGCCCACCGCCCAGGCCCTGCGCCTGTGCCCGCACCTGAACCTGCTGCCGCCGCGCCACAAGCTCTACGGCGAATATTCGCGCAAGGTCATGGCCCGCCTGGCTGAAGTCACGCCCGTCGTCGAGCAGATCTCAATTGACGAAGCGTTTCTGGACCTGACCGGCGATCCGCGCCCGGCCGACGAGGTGGCCGCGCGCCTGAAGCAGCGTCTGCGCGACGAGCTCGGCCTGCCGTGCACGCTGGGGGTGGCGTCCAACAAGCTTGTCGCCAAGATCGCGACCAACGTCGCCAAGCCGGACGGCCTGCGCGTGGTGCCGGCCGGTCAGGAGGCCGCTTTCCTGGCCCCACTGCCGCTGAGTTTCCTGTTCGGCGCCGGCCCGAAGACGCAGGCCAAACTGGCCGAGCTGGGGCTGAAGACCATCGGCGCCGTGGCCGCCTGGCCTGAAGCCGACCTGGCGCGGCGCTTCGGCGCGCAGGGCGAAGCGCTGGCGCGCCACGCCCGCGGGATCGATGAGCGGCCGGTGGAGACCGAACACGAGGCCAAATCGATTTCGGCCGAGACCACGTTCGCGCGCGACGTCAGCGACGGCGAGGTGCTGCGCCGCACGCTGCTGGCGCTGACCGAGGAGGTGGCCGGCAACCTGCGCCGCGACGAGCTGGCGGCGCGGACCGTGAAGCTCAAGGTGCGCTGGCCGCCGTTCGAGACAATCACGCGCCAGACCACGCTGGCCCAGCCCACCAACCTGGACAACGAGATCTTCCAGGCCGCCTGGGCGCTCTTTCAGAAGGTCTGGTCGCCGGGCCGGCGTGTGCGCCTGATCGGCGTGGGCACCAGCGGCCTGGTGGAGGCGGCCCGGCAGCTGGACCTGTTCGGCAACGACGAGCAGCTGCGCGCCGCCAAGCTGGCGCGCACCGTGGACGCGCTGCGCGAGAAGTTCGGGCGCAAAGCCGTGCAGCGGGCGGCGCTGGTGAAGAAGCGCCGCAAGCCCGGCGACGGCGGCCCGGCCGCGCCCAACTAACCTGGCCGGCCGGGGGCGGGCGGGGGATAGGCGCCGCCGCACTCGGAACAAAGTCTCCGCCGGCGGCGTCGAGAGTGCCGGTGACCGCCCCGCCGTCCGGCCGTTGGGCCCGGGCCGCAAACCGCCGCTGTCCGTCCAGCGGAGGCCGAAGGCCGGTGCGCGCCTGTTGTACAATGACGCAGGGAGGCCGAGCGTTATGAGTAACTCGTCTGCGGAAATGACCTGCGCCAATTGCGGGCAGGGGTTGGACGCCAACGACAAGTTCTGCCGCGAGTGCGGCTTGCCGACCATGCGCACCGCCACCGAGCGCAAACGGGTGCCTGCGGCGCCGCCCGACACCGGCGAGATGCGGCGCGCCCTCAACGTCGTCCCGGACCCGCGGCCCTTCCAGCGCGAGGTCCCGCCGCCGGAGACCACCGGCGATGTCCTCAAAGCCACCAGCCCTACCCAGGCCATGCAGATGGCGACGTCCACGCTGGTGATGATCGGCGTGATCGTGGTCCTGGTGGTCGCCGGCATCCTCCTGCTGGTGATGGCGCTGCAGCCATGAAGCGTTGCCTGACCCTGGCGTTGGCCGTGGCGTTGCTGGCCGGCGGCTGGCCGGCCCCGGCGGCGCTGCGGCCGGCCGCGGCCGCCATCTCCGCGCCGGTGCTCAAGTGGCAGCGCGGCGGCTGCTTCAGCAGCTGGTGCCAGACGGGCTGGTACGCGTCGCCGGCCGTGGCCGACCTGGACAACGACGGCCAGCCGGAGGTGATCTGGGGCTCGTACGACCTGGTGGCCTTGAATGGCCAGGATGGCACGCTGCAATGGCGCGCCAGCAGCGGCAACCGCGTTTGGCCGGGCGTGGCTGTAGCCGACCTGACCGGGAACGGCTCACTCGAGATCATCGTCGGGCGCAGCGGCGATCAGGTGACGGTCTACAATGCGGCCGGCGGCGTGGTGTGGACGCGTAACCCGTTCGGCGCCGGCGAGGTGCGCACCCTGGCCGTGGCCGACCTGGAGACCGACGGCCAGCTGGAAGTCATCGTCGGCCGGGCCAGCGGCGGCAGCACGCGCCAGCTCAACGTCTTCAACGCCAACGGCGACGTGCGCGCCGGCTGGCCGGCCCGGCGAGACGGCGAGCCCGGTTACGGCTGGGGCATGTACAACGAGAACGTGGCTGTGGCCGACCTGAACAACGACGGCTATAAGGAAATCATCGGCCCCACCGACACCCACTACCTCACGGCCCTGGATCGCAACGGCAACCAGCTGGCCGCCAACGCCATCTATGGCGCCGGCAAGGTGTGGAGCCAGGTGGGCGTGCACGTGGACCACGCCGTGGATCTGCGCGGTTACGCCAACTGCGGCCTGGAGCACCGCCCGAACTTCGCCAACAGCGCGCCCGCCATCGGCGACCTGAACGGCGACGGCGTGCCCGAGATCGTGGTGCCCGGCGACGTCTATGATTGCGCTATCGGCGACGACGTCTACGGCGACCTGTACGTCATCCCCTGGATCCTGAAAATGGACCGGACGCGCTGGAGCGCCGGCGCCTACAACTGGACCGTCCTGCCCGCGCCGGCCGCGAACGCCCGGCCGCTCTCGGAAGACTACAGCGTCATCGAGAACAACGTGCACAACGCCGTGCTGGCCGACCTGGACGGCGACGGCCTGCGCGAAATCCTGTACCCGTCTTATGACGGCCGGGTGCACGCCTACTGGCTGGACAAGACCCAGCACGGCTGCTGGCCGTACGAGGTCAATCAGGCCGGCGAAGGCTTCCTGCGTTTCGCGTCTGAGCCGGTGGTGGTGGACCTGGAGAACGACGGCAAGGCCGAAGTCATTTTCACCACCTGGACGCAAAAGGGCAGCCAGGCCGCGGGCCAGTTGGTGATCGCCAGTTACCTGGGCGGCGCGTTGTACACGGTGAACCTGCCGCGCAGCGGCGACGATTGGGACGGGGCGTTGGGGGCGCCGACCGTGGCCAACATCGACGCGGACGCCGACCTGGAAGTGGTGGTGGGCACGGCGCACATGGGTGTGGTGGCCTACGATCTGCCCGGCACGGCCGGGGCCCGGCTCCTGTGGGGCACGGGGCGCGGGACGTATCTGCGCGCAGGCACGCCGCCGAGCGTGGCCGCGGCGCCAGCGCCGGTGGGGGTCACGCCGCCCGGCCCGCAGACGCTCTACCTGCCGGTCACGGCGCGCGGCTGCCAATAGCCGGGTGGTCAGGCAACGAAAAGAGCAGGCCAGGCGCCTGCTCTTTGTTTCTCTCCTGTTGAGGGTAGCGTGGGGTTGTTAGAATAGGCCCCAATCCGCGCCCGCGCCCTCTTCCATCATCGACGGGTCCCACAACTCCATGCCCATCTCGATCGTCGTCGGCGCCTCGGTGACGGACGTGACCTTGTTGCGCGTCTGCTCGAGCATGGCCGGGCCATACGGGCAGAAGGGCGTCGTCAGGATCATCTTCAGCCAGGTCTTGCCGTCCGCCTGAAAGGCCAGGTCCCGCACCAGGCCGAGCTCGATGATGTTGAGGCCGATCTCGGGGTCGATGACCTCGCGCAGCGCTTCCTTGACGGTCGCCGACCGCTCCGGGTCCTGGGCCTCGGACTGCCAGACCACCTTGCTGCCCGTGCTTGTTTGTGCCATGTGCTCTCGTTCTCCTCTTAGCTGGCCGCCGAGGTGTCCTCGATGAGGGACTGGGGCCGGATGACAAACACGCACCGCTCCGCGCCGGTGAGCACGCAGTTTGTCTTTTCGACGTCGGCGTCCAGCACCTGCCGGATGACGGCCTGGTCGATGGTGCAGATCTCCGGATGGCGCTGGCCGATGCGGACGTAGGGGCAATTGTACTCGGTCAGCTGGATGGTCTCGCCGACGCGGTTCCACTTGGCCATGAAGCCCTCGGCCCCCAGCATCTGCACGAGCAGCTCCATCTTCTCTTCCAGGCTGCGGCCGTGCATGCGCTGGGCGTACTCGGCCACCATGCCCTCCGCCATGCCCGTAAAGATGTTCTCGATGACATTGGGGGACAGGGAGGCCTTCAGCTCATCCAGCAGGCGCTCGCTGAATTGGAAGTACTTGGCCGGGAAGCGCTCCTGGGCGGCGTCGGTGAGCGAGTAGGCCAGGTGCGGGCGGCCGACGCCGCGGCGCACCTCCACCGAGCGCAGCAGGCCGTCGGCCTGGAGCGCCGAGACATGGTGGCGCACCGAAACCGCCGAGATGCCCAGCGTTTCGGCCAGCTCGGCGATGGTCGCCTGGGTGTTGGTGCGGATGTGCCGCAGGATGTGTTCGCGCGTCGTGCTCATAGACAATCCGCCCGAATTATAGCGAGATTCGGAGATACTGTCAATAAAAACGATATTTATATGAATTATTGACACTAGCGGGAGGCGGGTGCTATAATCTCGGCGCACGGGAAGATTGACTCCGCTCAACATCCGCGCTGAAGCGCGTCTTCGCAAGGAGAACCTATTCCATGACCGCCGTCCTTGAAATCCGCAACCTGCACGTCTCGGTTGAGGATAAGCCCATCATCAAAGGCCTGAATCTGACGATCCGCCAGGGCGAGATCCACGCCCTGATGGGGCCGAACGGCACCGGCAAGTCGACGCTGGCCTACACGTTGCTGGGCCACCCCAACTACACCGTCACCGCCGGCCAGATGATCTTTAAGGGCGTTGACCTGCTGGAGCTGGAGCCGGACGAGCGCGCGCGCCTGGGCTTGTTCCTGGCCTTCCAGTATCCGGTAGCCATTCCGGGTGTCTCGGTGGCCAACTTCCTGCGCACAGCTATCAATTCCCGCCGGCGCGCCAACAACCCGGACGACAAGGGCATCTCGATCCCTGAGTTCCGCAAGCTGCTCAAGGGCAAGATGGACCTGCTGCAGATGCAGCACGATTTCGCCGGCCGCTACCTGAACGACGGCTTCTCCGGCGGCGAGAAGAAACGCGCCGAGATCCTGCAGCTGGCCACCCTGGAGCCTGAGATCGCGGTGCTGGACGAGACCGACTCCGGTCTGGACATCGACGCGCTGCGCATCGTGGCCTCCGGCGTCAACACGCTGGCCGGGCCGAAGCTGGGCGTGCTGGTGATCACCCACTACCAGCGCATCCTGACCTATATCAAGCCGCAGTTCGTGCACATCATGATGGGCGGCCGCATCGTCGAGTCCGGCGGCGCCGACCTGGCCTTGCATCTGGAAGAGCACGGCTACGATTGGGTGCGCGAGAAGTATTCCGAGAAGACGGAGTAGCCCGGATGTCGACCCAAAACGAAGAACTGGCCAAGCTCAGCGAATATAAATACGGCTTCCGGGACGACGTTCAATACACCTTCCGCTCGCGCCAAGGCCTGAACGCGGAGGTGGTCACCGAGCTCTCGCGCATGAAGGGCGAGCCGCAGTGGATGCTGGACTTCCGCTTGAAGGCGCTGGACGTCTTCAACAAGAAGCCCATGCCCACCTGGGGCGGGGACATCCAGCTCAATTTCGACGAGATCACCTACTACACCCGGCCGTCCGATAAGACCGAGGCCAGCTGGGACGACGTGCCGGCCGATATCAAGAATACCTTCGACAAGCTCGGCATCCCCGAGGCGGAGCGCAAGTTCCTGGCCGGCGTCGGCGCCCAGTACGAATCCGAGATGGTCTATCACAGCGTCCAGAAGCACCTGGAAGAGCAAGGCGTGATCTTCCTGAGCTCGGACGACGGCCTGCGCCAGCACCCGGACCTGTTCCGCGAGCATTTCGGCAAGGTCATCCCGCCCACCGACAACAAGTTCGCGGCCTGCAACAGCGCGGTCTGGTCGGGCGGGTCGTTTGTGTACGTCCCCAAGGGCGTGAAGGTGGAGATGCCGCTGCAGGCTTACTTCCGGCTGAACGCCGAGGGCACCGGCCAGTTCGAGCGCACCTTGATCATCGTGGACGAGGGCGCCCAGGTGCATTACGTGGAAGGCTGCACGGCCCCCACCTATTCACGCGACTCGTTCCACTCCGGGGTGATCGAGATCATCGTCAAGCAGGGCGCGCGCTGCCGCTACTCCACCATCCAGAACTGGTCCAGCAACGTCTACAACCTGGTCACCCAGCGCGCGGTGGTGCACGCCGGCGCGACCATGGAATGGGTGGACGCCAACCTGGGCTCCAAGCTGACGATGAAATACCCGTCCTGCTACCTGGTGGGCGAGGGCGCGCACGGCGAGATCCTGTCGATGGCCTTCGCCGGGCCGGGCCAGCACCAGGATACCGGCGGCAAGATCATCCACGGCGCCGCCAACACCTCCAGCAAGATCACGTCCAAGTCCATCAGCAAGAGCGGCGGGCGCGCCTCCTACCGCGGTCTGCTCAAGGTCTATAAGGGCGCGCACGGCGTCAAGTCCAGCGTCGTCTGTGACGCCTTGCTCATCGACGACCAGAGCCGCTCCGACACCTACCCGGTGATCGAGATCGACGAAGACGACGTGACCATCGGCCACGAGGCGTCCGTCTCCAAGGTCGGCGAGGACCAGCTCTTCTATCTGATGAGCCGCGGCCTGGACGAGGAAGCCGCGACGTCGATGGTGGTGTCTGGCTTCATCGAGCCCCTGGTCAAGGAGCTGCCGATGGAGTACGCGCTGGAGATGAACCGCCTGATCCAGCTGCAGATGGAAGGCAGCGTCGGCTGAAAATGAAGGCTGCGCGCCGGAGGCCGGCTGGGCGCCCGCCGGCAATCGTCGTTCGCCTGTAGAAACTCCTATGGCTATCACCGAAACTTCCACCAAACCCGTGCCCGCTAACGGCACGCCCTATCCGCGCACGATCATCACCACCGGCCGCAAGAAGGACGAGCCGGCCCAGGCCGATTTGCCCGTCAGCCGCGCGGACGTCCTGGCCGCTTCCAAGTTCAAGCGCGACCCCGACTGGTACGCGCGCCGGCGCTTGGCGGCCCTCAAGCAGTACCAGGCCACGCCGATGCCGGCGCTCACCGATGAGGCCTGGCGCCGCACCGACCTGCGCGGCTTCAAGTGGGGCGAGGTCGTCTTCCCGCACCAGGCCCCGCGCGCCGATAAGGCCGCGCGCATCCCGGCTTCGCTGCTCAAGCCGCTGGCCGGCCGCGCGCAGGGCGGCCAGTTGGTGACGGTCGGCGGCCAGACCGAGCGCTACGAGCTCAACGCCGCGCTGAAAAAGCAGAAGGTCATCTTTACGGACTTCTTCACCGCCGCCAAGAAGTACCCGGACCTGGTCAAGAAGCACCTCGCCAAGGTGGTGCCCATCCGCGAGGGCAAGTTTGCGGCCCTGGCCGAGACGCTGGCCGATTATGGCCTGTTCATCTACGTCCCCAAGGGGGCCCAGCTGGCGCTGCCGTTGCACTCGGTGGCCTGGCTCAGCGGCGCCGCGCACTTTGGCCGCGTCCTGATCGTGGTGGACGATGGCGCCTCGGCCACGGTGGTCCACGAGACCGCGTCGCCGGGCTCGGCGCACGCCCGCGCCGCCCTGCATGCCGCCACCGTCGAGGTGAGCGTCGGCAAGCGCGCCCACCTGACCTTCGTCGAACTGCAGTCGCTGGGCGAGCACGTCTGGAACTTCACCCATGAGCGCGTGCGCGTCGGCCGTGACTCCAAGGTGGACTGGATCTTTGTGGCCCAGGGTTCGCGCCTGACCAAGAACTTCTCCGAGATCGACCTGGACGGCGAGGGCGCCACCGGCAAAATGTCCGGCTACTACTTCACCGACGGCGAGCAGCACTTGGACCATGACACGCAGCAGAACCACAACGCGCCGCTGACCACCAGTGACCTGCTGTTCAAGGGCGCGCTGAAGGACAAGAGCCGCTCGGTCTGGCAGGGCATGATCTACGTCGCGCCCGGCGCCCAGAAAACCGACGGCTACCAGGCCAACCGCAACCTGGTGCTCAGCCCGGCGGCGCGCGCGGACTCGATCCCGGGCCTGGAGATCATGGCCGACGACGTGCGCTGCACGCACGGCGCCACCGTGGGCCAGCTGGAGCAGGAGCACATCTTCTACCTGATGGCGCGCGGCCTGAGCCGCCGCGAGGCGGAGCGCCTGCTGGTGGACGGCTTCTTCGACCCGATCTTGCAGCGCATCCCATTCGAGGGCGTGCGCGAGCGCCTGAAGCGCTCGATCGAAGCCAAGATGGGCTGAGGCGCCGGCCGGTTGGATTAAAATGCGCCGATCCAAGTTCAGCCCCGGAGAACGGGTGGAAGTTCGCTGCCATCACGGCCAAGGCGGCCAGATCCAGCACGGCTGGGTGGCGGGTGAGGTCGTGCAGGCGGATCAGCGCATGGCCGCCATCCGCTTCGCCGTCGACGTGTATTCCAGCAATGGCTGGCTCATACCGGAACGGATCTTGTGGTGCGCGCACGGCTCGCCCAACCTGCGCCGCCCGGCGCCGGAGGCGGCTTGAGCGGGGCGGGGCGCTCCCAGGTCTGCCTGTGTAGCGGCGCAGACGGGCCGCGGTAGGCGGCGGCTCGTCTGCGGACCCGCGCGCCTACGCGTCAACCTCGCCCGCATCTCCCGGAAACTGCTTGCCCAATTGAGGTGGAATGTCATGAGCACCGCTTACGCCCGTCCTGATTTCCTGGTCGACACGCACTGGGTGGCCGATCACGCCCACGATCCCGGCGTCCGCATCGTCGAATCCGATGAGGACATCCTGCTCTACGATCAAGGCCATGTCCCCGGCGCGGTCATGATCGACTGGATCCAGGACCTGAACGACCGCGTCCGCCGTGACTACCTGGACCGGGCCGGCTTTGAGGCGCTGCTGTCCGCCAAGGGGATCGCCAACGACACCACCGTGGTCTTCTACGGCGACAAGAACAACTGGTGGGCCTGCTACGCCTTCTGGGTCTTCCAGCTCTTCGGCCACACCCACGCCAAGATCATGAACGGCGGCCGCAAGAAGTGGGTGGACGAGGGGCGGCCGCTCTCCAAGGAAGTGCCGACCTATCCACGGACCGCCTACAAGGCCCAGGAGCGGGCCGATTACAAGATCCGGGCCTTCCGCGACCAGGTGCTGACGCACGTGCAGGCGCGCGGCCCGCTGGTGGATGTGCGCTCGCCCAAGGAGTACACCGGCGAACTGCTCCACATGGAGCAGTATCCCCAGGAAGGCGCGCTGCGCGGCGGGCACATCCCCGGCGCCCGCAGCATCCCGTGGGCGCGCGCCGTGGCCGACGACGGCACCTTCAAGTCGGTCGAAGAGCTCAAGCAGATCTACGAGGTCGAGAACGGTCTGGCGCCGGATCAGAACGTCATCGCCTATTGCCGCATCGGCGAGCGCTCCTCGCACACCTGGTTCGTGCTGACGTATCTGCTCGGCTATCCGAACGTCCGCAACTACGACGGCTCGTGGACCGAGTGGGGCAACCTGGTCGGGGCGCCCATCGAGAAGTGACCCACTTGCCGGTGGACAGTGACCAGTGGCCCCGCGCCACTGGTCACTGACGGCTGTTCACTGATCCCGCCATGCCCACCCGCCAAGAATCCATCGACTTCATCCTGGACCACTACGAGCACCCGCGCCATCGCGGCACGTTGGACCACGCCGACCTGGTTCTGCGCGGCGGCAACCCCGGCTGCGGGGATGTGGTCACGTACTACCTGAGGCTGGACGGGGACGCCCGCGTGGCCGACGTGGCCTTTGAGGGCGAGGGCTGCACCATCAGCCAGGCGGCCGCCTCGGTCGTCACCGACCTGATCCTGGGCCGGACGCTGGCCGAGATCGCGGCGCTGGATCAGAACACGCTGCTCGAACAGCTTGGCCGCGAGGTGGTCTCCACCCGCCTCCGCTGCGCCACCTTGGCGCTCAACACGCTCAAATCGGCCGAACAGCCGCGCCGCGCCGGACTGGGCGCGTGAAAGGCCGCTCGGTGTTATGATTGCCGCCGATGTCTGAACTGCCTCACCGCACCATCGCCCAGTGCCGGGCCGATTTCCCCATCCTGCAGCGCGAAGTCCATCCGGGGGTGCCGCTGGTCTACCTGGACTCGACCGCCACCGCCCAGAAGCCCGAGCACGTGATCGCGGCCATGGACCGCTACTACCGCCGGTCCAACGCCAACGTCCATCGCGGCATCCACGCCCTGGCCGAGGAGGCCACGGCCCTGTATGAAGCCGCCCGCGACCGCGTGCAGCACTTCATCAACGCCCGCACGCGCAAAGAAGTCATCTTCACGCGCAACGCCAGCGAGGCTATCAACCTGGTGGCCCAGACGTGGGGCCGTCGCACGATCAGGTCTGGGGACCTGATCGTGCTTACGGAGATGGAGCACCACTCCAACCTGGTGCCCTGGCAGATGCTGGCCGCCGAGACCGGCGCCCGGCTGGAGTTCATCCCGGTCACCGACGCCGGCGAGCTGGACCTGGCCGAGTTCGAACGCCTGCTGGCGCGGGCGCCCAAGCTGGTGGCGCTGACGCACATGAGCAACGTGCTCGGCACCATCAACCCGGTCCGCGCCATCGCGGCCCAGGCGCACGCCGCGGGCGCCCTGGTGCTGGTGGACGGCGCGCAGTCGGTGCCGCACTTCGCCGTGGACGTGCAGGCGCTGGACGTGGACTTCCTGGCCTTCTCCAGCCACAAGATGTGCGGGCCGACCGGTATCGGCGTGCTGTGGGGCCGGCAAAGCCTGTTGGAGGCCATGCCGCCGTTCCTGGGCGGCGGCGACATGATCAAGCGCGTCTACCTGCGCGAGTTCAAGACCGCCGATCTGCCGTACAAGTTCGAAGCCGGCACGCCGGCCATTGCCGAGGCGGTGGGCTTGGGCGCGGCCGTGGAGTATCTCGAGTCGATCGGCCTGGACGCCATCGCCCAGCACGAGCACGCGCTCACGGCCTATGCGCTGGAGCGGCTGGAGGAAGTGCCGGGCGTCACGGTGTACGGCCCGCCGGCCGAGAAGAAGGGCGGGGTGGCCGCCTTCACGCTGGACGGCGTGCACCCGCACGATATCGCCCAGGTGTTGGACCGGCACGGCGTGGCTGTCCGCGCCGGCCACCACTGCGCCATGCCCCTGCACGACCGTTTCAACCTGCCGGCCTCGGCCCGCGCCAGCTTCTACCTGTACAGCACGCCGGCCGACGTGGACCGGCTGGTGGACGGGCTCTACCAAGTGAAAAAGCTGTTTGGAGAGTGACGGCGGCCGAAAGACGGAAGACGAAGCCCCGCCCCGTTCGTCCTTCGCCCTTTGGCCCGGCGTCCGCTGCTATGGACGATTTCTACCGCGAACTGATCCTCGATCACTACAAGAACCCGCGCAACCGGGGCACGCTGGACCCGCACGACTTCTCGTACTCGGACGAGAACCCGCTGTGCGGCGACCAGCTGCGCATCGACGTGCGCCTGGATGAGCAGCAGCGCGTGAAAGAGGTGGCGTTCAGCGGGCGCGGCTGCGCCATCTCCCAGGCGTCGGCGTCACTGCTGACTGAGCGCATCCTGGGGATGGCGCTGGAAGAAGTCAAGCAGCTGACCAAGGAAGACATCCTGGAACTGCTCGGCATCGAGCTCACCCCGGTCCGGCTGAAGTGCGCGCTGCTGTCGCTCAAGGTGCTCAAAGCCGGGGCGTACGGGCTGGAAGGGGCCGCCTACTCGGACGACGAGTGAGGCCGCGGCGCCGCCGGGCTATTTCCATCAACGGGCCGGCCGCCTGCGGCCGCGCCGATCACGAGGAGAGGTATGGTTTATTACGATAAGGTTGACCCGGCGACAGCCGACTACATCGCCGTCGCCACGCTGGCCGAGCTGCCCAACGGCGCGCGCAAGATCGTCGAGATCGACGGCAAGGCCATCGCGGTCTTCAATATCGCCGGCGGCCTGTACGCCATCGCCGACGTCTGCTCGCACGACGACGGGCCGGTGGCCGAGGGCGAGTTGGACGATCACGCCATCGAGTGCCCGCGCCACGGCGCCCGCTTCGACGTGCGCACCGGCCAGGTGCTGTCTTTCCCGGCCATCGTCGACATCCCGGCCTATCCGGTCAAGGTGGAAGGCCAGACCGTCTTGGTCGGGCTGCCGCCGGCTTGAGCCCGACTGCTGGCTCGGCCCCGGACAACCGCGTCGCGCGCGCGGTTGTCGCGTTTAACGGGGGGTATAATGCGCGCGGTCATCCCCGCTGGACCAGGAACTGCCCGTGACCTCCATCTCCCGCCCGTATCTTCTGATCACGGTCTTCACCGCCGGCATGGTGACGCTGGCCGTCGAGCTTTCGGCCTCGCGCCTGCTGGGCAACATCTTCGGCACCAGCAACCTGGTGTGGGCCAATATCATCGGCCTGATCCTGCTCTACCTGGCCGTCGGCTATTTCATCGGCGGGCGCTGGGCTGACCGTTCGCCGCACCCGCGCACGTTCTACGGCCTGCTGTGCGTGGCGGCCTTCCTGTCCGGCCTGGTCCCGCTGCTGGCGCGGCCGGTGCTGCGCTTCGCGGCGGAGGCCATGGCCAGCCTGGATGCCGCCGTGGCCGGCGGCTCCTTCCTGGGCGTGCTGATCCTGTTCGCGGCCCCGGTCACGCTGCTGGGGTGCGCGTCGCCGTTCGCCATCCGCCTGGCCATCACCGACCCGGCCGAAGCCGGGCGGGTGTCCGGCCGCATCTACGCCATCTCCACCCTCGGCTCGCTGGCCGGCACCTTCAGCCCGGTGCTGATCTTCATCCCGTGGCTGGGCACCACGCGCACCTTCCTGCTCTTTGCCGGCCTGCTCTTCGCGGTGGCTTGGCTGGGCCTCTTCCTGGCGGACCGGCGCCGGGCGGTGCTGGCCCTGATCCTGCCGGCGGTGCTGGCGGTGGCGGCCGCGTTCTCGCTCTCCGGGTCACTGCGCCCGGTGGAGGGCCTAATCCCCGAGTCCGAGGTCGAATCCGAGTACAACTTCATCCAGGTGGTCCAGCGCGGCGAGACGCGTTATCTGCTGCTCAACGAGGCTCAGGGCATCCACTCGGTCTACCATCCGAGCCAGTTGGAGACCTTTGGGACCTGGGATTACTTTCTGGCCGCGCCGTACTTCAACGCCACGCCCGCGCCTGTGACCGGCCTGGCCGTGGTGGGGCTGGCGGCCGGCACCATCCCCAAACAATACACGGCCGTGTACGGCCCGGTGCCCATCGACGGCTTCGAGATCGACGGCGCGATCGTGGCGGCCGGGCGCCAGTACTTCGCCATGAACGAGCCGAACCTGAACGTCTTCGTCGAGGACGGCCGCTGGGGGCTGGCGCACTCGCCGCGGCGGTATTCAGTTATCGCCGTGGACGCCTACCGCTTACCCTACATCCCCTGGCACCTGACGACGCGCGAGTTCTTTCAGGAGACGCGGGACCACCTGACCGACGACGGCGTGCTCGTGATCAACGTCGGCCGGACGTTTACGGACCGGCGGTTGGTGGACGCCATGGCCGGCACGCTGCGGTCTGTGTTCCCGTCCGTGCACGCGGTGGATGTGCCGAACTCGTTCAACAGCCTCCTGTACGCCACGGCCCAGACCACTTGGCCGGCTAACCTGGTGGCCAACCGTGACCGCCTGCCGGCGGACGCGCACCCGCTCCTGCGCAATGTGCTGGACCGGACCGTCGTCAACTTGCAGCCCGACCCGGCCTCCGACGTCGTCTTCACCGACGACTGGGCGCCGATCGAACAACTGACAAACGCTATCGTGATTGACTTCTTCCTGGGCGGCGGCGGCGACTTGTTTGCGCCGTAGGGCCGCGCCTGCAACTCGCCTGTATCGGGGACAAGGTACACTGGCCGTCGGGTAACCGGCGGCCGCCATTGAGGAAGCTGCATGCGCACTATGCCTGACTGGTTGGTTCTGGTCTGCCGGGTCGTCCTGATTATTGGTATCCCAATCGTGTTGACGCTCACGAATGTGCGCCTGTTAATGACGCCGACTTTCCCGGAGATCGAATACGGCCTGGCGGACTTCCCGGCCGATCCCTACGGCTTCACCCAGGCAGACCGCCTGGACTGGGCCAAGCGCTCCATCGACTACATCCTCGGCAACCCGGCGGTGGGGCGGGTGGAGGCCTGGAAGTTCTCGGACGACGGCCGCGCGCCGGCTGGCACGTCGGCGCCGCCCGAGTCGTGCGGGTATTACGGCGACCAGTACGGCGCGCGCGACTGCACGTATTTTTACAATGACCGGGAAGTGCGTCACATGGTGGATGTGCGCAACGTCACTGCCGCCGTCCTCAACGTCTGGGTCATCCTAGGCGTGCTGACTCTGAGCGCGGTGGGTGTGCTCATCTATGCCGGCCAGACGGCCACGCTGCGCTGGAGCCTGCTGACGGGGGCCGGCCTGGCCTGGGTGCTGCTGATTGTCGCCGTCCTCTTCATCGCTCTGGGCTTCCAGCAGTTCTTTACCTACTTTCACCAGGTCTTCTTCCAGGGCGACAGTTGGATCTTTTTGTGGTCGGACTCGCTGATCCGGCTCTTCCCGCTCAAGTTCTGGTTCGACGCCTTTTTGTTTGTTGGCCTATCTACGCTCGCCGAGGCGGCCTTGGTGGCCGCCCTCGCTTGGTGGGCGATACAGTAAGCCGGGTCGGGCGGGTGTGGCCCGCCAACCGTCCTGGGCTGCGGCCCGCGGCGCCGACGCGGTCAGGAGAGTGTCATGTCTATCCGTAACCTCGACAAGATTTTCAAGCCCGAACGCGTGGCCGTCATTGGGGCCAGCGACAACCCCAACAGCGTGGGCTACAACGTCCTGCGCAACATGATCGGCACCGGGTTCAAGGGCACCGTCTACCCGATCAACCCGAAGCGCGAGGCCGTGCAGAGCGTGCCGGCCTTCGCGGACCTGGCGGCGCTGCCCAAGACGCCGGACCTGGCCGTGATCTGCACGCCCGCGCCGACGGTGCCGGGCCTGATCCGGCAGTGCGGCGAGCTCGGTATCCTGGGCGTCGTCATCATCTCGGCCGGCTTCCGCGAGGTGGGGGCCGAGGGCATCGCCCTGGAAGAGCAGGTGAAGGCCGAGCAGGCCAAGTTCGACGGGATGCGCATCATCGGCCCCAACTGCCTGGGCCTGATCACGCCGCGCCTCAAGGTCAACCTGAGCTTCGCCAACGCCGCCATGCCCAAGGAGGGCAGCATCGCCTTCATCTCGCAGTCCGGGGCGCTGTGCACGTCGGTGCTGGACTGGGCCTTGCAGCAGGGCATCGGCTTCTCGTACTTCGTGTCGATCGGCAACATGCTGGACATCACCTTCAGCGACCTGATCGACTACTTCGGCGAGGATCCCGAGACCGAGTCGATGATCCTGTACATCGAGTCGATCACGGACCCGCGCGAGTTCATGTCGGCCTCGCGCGCCTTTTCCCGCACCAAGCCGATCGTGGCCTACAAGTCCGGGCGCTTCGCCGAGTCCGCCAAGGCGGCCGCCTCCCACACCGGGGCGCTGGCCGGCGAAGACAACGTCTACGATGCCGCCTTCCAGCGCGCCGGCATCGAGCGTGTCTTTGACCTGGACGACATGTTCGACTGCGCCCAGCTGCTCGGCCGCCAGAAGCGCCCGCAAGGCCCGCGCCTGGCCATCGTCACCAACGCCGGCGGCCCGGGCGTCATCACCACCGACAAGCTCATCGCCGAGCAGGGCGAGCTGGCCAAGCTGTCCGAGGCAACCATGGAGCAGCTCAACGTGCTGCTGCCGCCGTTCTGGTCGCATAACAACCCCGTCGACGTGCTCGGCGACGCCCCGCCGGAGCGTTACGCCCAGGCCATGAAGGTGGTGCTGGGCGATCCCGGCGTCGACGCCGTCATGGTCATCCTGACGCCGCAGGCCATGACCGACCCGACCGCCACCGCGCGCGTGATCGCCGAGGCCTCGCACAATGCCACCAAGCCGATCCTGGCGGTGTGGATGGGCGGCGAATCGGTGCTGCAGGGCCGCCAGCTGCTCACCGGCGCCGGCATCCCCACCTACGTGCGGCCCGGCCCGGCCGTGCGCGCCTTCATGCACCTGGTCTCCTATGCCCGCAACCTGGAAGTGCTGTACGAGACCCCGCGCGATATCCCGGTGGAGATCACGCTGGATCAGCGCCAGTCCAACAATCTGCTGGCGGCCGTGCCGCCGGAAGGCGAGCCGGTGCTGTCTGAGGCCGCTTCCAAGGCGCTGCTGAGCACCTACGGCATCCCGGTCATCCAGCCGCAGGATGCGCGCAGCGCCGACGCGGCCGCGCGCCTGGCCAAGGAGATGGGCTACCCGGTGGTGCTCAAGGTGCTCTCGCCGCAGATCACGCACAAGACCGACGTCGGCGGCGTGGTGCTCAACCTGCAGACCGAGGCCGAGGTGCGCGCCGCCTTTGAGCGCATCGTCACGTCGGCCCGTGAGAAGCGCCCGGACGCCGACGTCCAGGGCGTGACCGTGCAGAAGATGGTGGACACGCGCCGCGGCACCGAGCTGATCGTCGGCGCCAAGCGCGACGCCGTGTTTGGCTCGATCCTGCTGGTGGGCATGGGCGGCATCACGGCCGAGCTGTTCAAGGACCGCGCCCTGGGCCTGCCGCCGCTGAACGAGCGGCTGGCGCGGCGCATGCTCGAGTCGCTCAAGTCCTGGCCGCTGCTGCAGGGCTACCGCGGCCGGCCCGGCGCCGACCTAGACCGGCTGATCGAAGTGCTCATGCGTTTCTCGTACCTGATCGCCGACCACCCGGAGATTACGGAGCTGGACATTAACCCGCTCCTGGCGACGCCGAACGACGTTATCGCCCTGGATGCCCGCGTGGTGGTGGATCGCGCCTATCAGGCCGGCGGCCGGCGCTTCGCGCACCTGGCCATCCGGCCGTATCCGGAAGAATACGTGAAGCCGGCGCAGTTGCCGTCCGGTCAGACCGTGACGCTGCGCCCGCTCAAGCCCGAGGACGAGCCGCTCTGGCGCGAGCTGGTGGGGCGCTGCTCCACCGAGACCATCCGCTTCCGCTTCCGCTACCTCTTCAAGGAAGCCACGCACGACATGGCGCGGCGCTTCGTGTTCACCGATTACGACCGCGAGATGGCGATCATGGCCGAGACGACGGAGGGCGGTGAGCGCCGCTTCGTGGGGGCGGTGCGCCTGGTGGCCGACCGCACTGGCGAGAGCGTGGAGTATGCGGCGCTGGTGGAGGACGCCTGGCAGGGCCAGGGCCTGGGCAGCGTGCTGACGGATTACGGGCTGGAAGTGGCCAAGCGCTGGGGCTTCAAGCGGGTCACGGCCGAGACTACGCACGACAACGTCCGCATGATCAAGACGCTGCAGAAGCGCGGCTTCGCCATGCAGAAGAGCGAAGGCACGGAGGTGCTGTACAGCAAGGCGCTCTAAGCCAGCGCCTACAGCGCGCCGGCTCAGGCGCGGCGCGTCACCAGAACGCCGTGCCGGGCTCGCCCTTGAACGGGCCGACGACTCCCGACGTGATCCAGCCGCCGTAAAAGCCGCCCGGCTGAGGCGCCACGCGCTCGCCGTCCACGTAACAGGCGTCCATCAGTTGGGCGTAAAAGGCGAGGTGGCCGCGCAAGGCCGCGAAGGCCGGCGCCGGCTCAGCATAAAACCAGGCCGCGTCCGGCACTACCCGCTCACCCACTTGGAGCGTGTAGTAGCCGGCGCGGCCTTTCCATTCGCACAGCGACCCGCGCGGGCTGGGACGCAGATACTGGCGCTGGACGTCATCCGGCGGAAAGTAGTAGGTGGGCGGGTGGCTGGTCTCCAGCACGCGCCAGGCGCGGCGTGTCTCGGCGACGACCACGCCGCCTAGAACCACCTGAAGGTGGTGGGCGGCTTGTTCCAGGCGCGGCGGGCGCGGGTAATCCCAGACCGATTCTTGGCCCGGCCCGGGCGGGATGCGGTGGGGCGGCATGGCTCCTCCTGAATGACACCCTAACTGTATCGCCGTCGTCCCGGCCAGCCGTCCGCGCTCAGCGGTTTCTCATATGCCGCGCGCTGGCCGGGCCTCTGCATTTCTGCTAGGATAACGCCCATGCCTTTGTCGTGGACGGCCCTGGCCGAACAACTGGGCACCTTCACCACCGTCTTCCTGGGTATCTTCGTGGAGGCCGCGCCCTTTTTGATGCTGGGCACGCTGGCCTCCGGCCTGGTGGAGGTGTTCTTCAACCAGAACGACCTCAGCCGCCTGGTGCCGCGCAATCCTTTGGGCGCCGCCGTGGTCGGCAGCGTGATGGGGCTCGTCTTCCCGGTCTGTGAGTGCGGCGTGGTGCCGTTAACCCGACGGCTGGTGCGCAAGGGGCTGCCGCTCTCCGCCGGCGTCGCCTTCCTGCTGGCGGCCCCGGTCTTCAACCCCATCGTCATCGCCAGCACGCTGGCCGCCTTCGGTCCCGGCCCCGTCCTGTACGGCCGCCTCGGCCTGAGCCTGCTGATCGCCGTGTCCACCGGCGCCGTCTTCGCCTTCCAGCGCCACCCGGAACGGCTGCTGCTGGCCGCCAGCCTGCCGGGCGTGTCCGGCGGCAGCCATGATCTGCCCGTGGCCCTGCCGGCGCCGCGCGCACCCCTGGCAAGCCGGCTGGGGCGCGTGCTCACCATCGCGGTCGACGAGTTTTTTGAGATGGGCCGTTACCTGGTCATGGGCGGCCTGCTGGCGGCGTTGATGCAGACCTTCCTGCCGCAAAGCGTGCTGCTCGGCGTCAGCGCCGGCCCGGTGGTTTCGGTGCTGGTGCTGGTGGCGCTGGCGGTGCTGCTCTCGATCTGCTCCACCGTGGACGCTTTCATCGCCCTGGCCTTCGCCGGCACCTTCACCACCGGCTCGCTGCTGGCCTTCTTGGTCTTCGGGCCGATGGTGGACATCAAGAGCACGCTCATGTTCCTGGGCGTCTTCAAACGCCGGACGGTGGCGTATCTGATCCTGCTGCCGCTGCTGATGAGCCTGCTGGCCGGGATTTTCATCAACCTTAACACCACCTGGTAGCCCGGCGGCCAGGCCACGACGAAGGTCCCCATGGCGGTTCGACTTTATCGGTTCACCCAGGTCCTGATTATGGCCGCGCTCGGCCTGCTGCTGACCTACAAGCTTTGGACCGGGAACATCTACTTCTACATCAACGAGCGCTTCCAGCCGCTGATTGTCTTCGGCGCGGCTGCCGCCCTGTTGCTGGCCGCCGGCGCGGCCTGGCGCTGGCGCCGGGGTGAGGCCGCGGGCGACCACGCGCACGACCATGACCATGATCATGACCATGACCACGGCCCGGCGCGCTTCCCGGTGTGGACCGTGGCCTTGGTGGCGCTGCCGATCGGGCTGGGGCTGCTTGTCCCGGCGCGGCCGCTGGGCGCCAGCGCCATCGACAGCAAAGGTCTGAATGCGCCGCCGCCGCTCACCGTCAGTGGCGGCGGGCCGGCCACCACGCTCGAGATCGCGCCTGAGCAACGCACCATCCTGGACTGGGTGCGCGCCTTCAACTATGCCGAGGACACGTCCGTCTTCACCGACCAGCCCGCCGACGTGATCGGCTTCGTCTACCGCCGCGCCGGGCTGACGCCGACCCAGTTCCTGGTGACGCGTTTCACGGTCACTTGCTGCGCCGCGGATGCCTCCGGCGTCGCCCTGCTCGTGGACTGGCCGGACGCCGGCCAGCTCAGCGAGAATGTCTGGGTGCGTGTCCGCGGCCCGGTGCAGGCGGTGGAGTTCGACGGCCGGCCGCTGCCCTTGATCGCGGCCGCCAGCGTCGAGATCGTCGACCAGCCCGAGCACCCGTACATGTACCCGTGAGGGCCAGCCTGAAAGGACCGCCGGAGCGCGCACCCCGAACGGAGCCGCCCCGCGGCGCAGGCGAAGCGCGCTAGCGCGTTCGAGAGGCGCTCAGGCTAATTCCAACCGGCTGGCCCCTGTCACCGGATGCAGGCTATGCGTTTTGATCGTTTCGATTATCTGGTCTGGTCTGTCCTGGCCGCTCTGACCCTCGCCATCGGCGGCGTCATTCTGGCCGGCGACCGAGTCGGCGCCCGCGTCGCCCAGGCCCTGCCGGCCGGCGGCGAGATCGGCGCGTACGGGCCGCTCGGCCTGCAGTTCGCCCAGACGATGCGGGCCGAAACGGTGGAAACGCGCTTCGAGATCGACCCGCCCGTGCCCGGCGCCTTCAGCTGGGAGGCCGACCAGCTCTGGTTCACGCCCGCCCAGCCCTTGCAGCCCGGCGTCACCTACACCGTCCGCCTGCAGCCGGGCGCCTTGGCCCGCGACGGCCGCGAGTCCAAGCAGACCTGGACCGGGCAGTATCGCGTGCGTGCGCCCTGGGTGGTGTACATGGCCTCGGTCTCCGGCCCGCGCGAGGTCTGGCGGGTGCCGGCCACCGGCGGCTCGCCGGAGCAGCTCACTTTCACCGAAGGCCGCGTCTACGATTTCGCCGTCGCCCCGGACGGCGAGCAGATCGTCTACAGCGTGGTCAACCCCCAGAACGGCGCGGACCTGTGGCTGATGGGGCGGGCTGGTGAAAATCCCCGCCAGCTCCTGAATTGCGGCGCGGACCTGTGTACGGTGCCGGCCTGGGCGCCGACGGCCGGCCGCATCGCCTACAGCCGGGAGCCGGCCGGGCTGACGCCGGGCTCCCCCAACGGCCCGCCCCGCGTGTGGACGGTGGATCCACTCTCCGGGCAGACGGCGCCGCTCTACCAGGACTCGCAGATCCTGGGCTATGGCCCGGTCTGGTCGCCGGACGGGCGGCGCCTGGCCTTCTTCGACGGCAGCAGCAGCAGCATCCGCATGCTCGATGTCACCACCAGCCGCGAGATGCTGGTGAAGACGCTGATGGGCACGGTCGGGGCCTGGGCGCCGGACGGCCAGCGCCTGGTTTACAACGACATGAACCTGGAGACCGGCCGGCCCTACGTCACGCTGGCCGTGGCCGACTTCGACGCCCAGACGCTCACGCCGCTGCTGGGCCAGGAGCCGAACTGGGCTGATTACAGCGTCCCGGCCTGGTCGCCGGACGGGGCCTGGCTGGCGCTGGGGCTGCGCGCCGCCACCAGCGGCCCCACCAAGCAGATCTGGTTGATGCGCCCGGACGGGAGCGAGGCGCGCGCCGTGACCGACGACGCCCTGTACACTTTCGGCGGTTACCGCTGGGACCCGTGGGGCACGGCCCTGGTCCTGCAGCGCTTCGAGATGAACAAGCCGTACGCCACGCCGGAAGTGCTGGTGTGGACGGCCGCCACGAACACGCTGCTGCCGTTGGTGCCAGACGGCTCCACGCCCGAGTGGCTGCCGTAGCGGCCAGCGCCTTCAGAATCAAAAAAGCCGACGGCGGCCGCCCTCGGCTTGGAAGTCACTCAGTTGTCGCGGCGGCGGACGCTGATCGGCCGCCGGAGACCGCCGGACCAGGCCCTAGTAGTCGTGCACGGCCCGGGCCAGCGCCGGCGCGCCGGGCGCGGTCTGGAGCTGGTCGATGCGGCGCTGCAGGTAAGGCGAGAAGTGGCCCGCGTAACGGGCCTGCAGCTCCGGCAGCATCCAGTCGTTGCCGGTGACGCGCCCGCGGCAGCGCGGCGACCCGCACTGGCACTCGAACTCGTCGTAGGGGCTGCCGTCCGACATGGCGTAGTCGAAGCAGATCTCCTCGCCCGGCTCGACATCGCGCAGCGCGACCACGCTGATCTGGCCGGCCAGGCCCGCGTTTGGCTCGCACGAGTGATTGATATAGTCGGCGTCGCCGGTGACCACCGAAGCCAGGTACAGGCCCTCTTCGACCTGCACGCTGTGTTGTTGCTGCTGCAGCGGCAGCCGGCGCAAAGCCTCCAGCGTCATGATGACGCCGCCCCAGACCATCAGCAGCTCGCCCTTCTCCACGAAGGTGTGAGCGTAGACGCCCATGCCGCCCTTTTCCGGATGGGCCTGCGCGTGCAGCCGAGGGTTGAGGTAGTGCAGATTGTCAAACATGCCGTCGTCCTTTCGGGCAAATGAGATTTGCCGCCCAGTCCGGGCGGCAGGGCCCGGATAGACGGCAAAGAAGCCAAGCGCGGTGTTTGACGTCCAGCGCTGAGGCGGAAGATTACAACAATCGGCCCGAATTGCAAGGGTCAGGCGCGCGCCGACGGAAATTTTAAGGCGGTCGGCGCCGGCTGGCGGGCTGGGTATAATCCAAGACAATGCAAATCAGCCGCAACCTATACTGTGTCCCGGGCGTCATCGCCAACGTCTTTGTGGTGGTGGACCCGGACGGTCTGACGTTGGTGGACACCGGCCTGCCGTACAGCCAGCGCCGGATCCTGGGCTATCTGGCGCACCTGGGCTACACGCCGTCCGCCGTGCGCCGCATCCTGGTGACCCACGCCGACCGCGACCACATGGGCAGCGTCGCCGCCCTGCGCGCGGCGACCGGCGCGCGCGTGTTCGCCGGCCGGCTGGAGGGGGAGGCCATGGCGCGCGGCCGCCAGACCCGCTACCTCGAGCTGCGCGGCTGGATGCGCTGGACGTTCCGGCTGCTGAGCCGCTTTCTGTTCGCCAAAGCCCGGCCGGCCGCCCCGGACGAGTATCTGCAGGACGGCCAGACCCTGCCCGTGCTGGGCGGCCTGCAGGCGCTGGACACGCCCGGCCATACGCCCGGCCACGTCTCGTTCTACGCGCCGCAGGCCGGCGTGCTCTTTGCCGGCGACTCGCTGCGGTCGCTGGGCGGCCGGCTGCGCGTTTCCAGCGGCGTCAACACCGCCGACGAAGCGCTGGCGCGCGCCTCGGCGCGCCGCCAATTGGCGCTGCGGCCACGCCTGATCTGCACCGGCCACGGACCTGTCATCGAGGCGGGGCCCGCGGTCCCGGTTGGAGGACTCTCCCTATGAAGAAGAACCGGACGGTCTTGGAAGCGAAGCGTCTGGAGATCTACGGCTGCCGGCCGGAGACGACGCTGCGCGCGGCGGCGGCGCGCATGACGGAACTCCAGATCAGCGCGCTGGTCGTCGTCGACGCGAGCGAGGACCTGCACGGCATCATCACCCGCACCGACCTGGTGCGCGCCCACCTGGCGCACGACGATTGGAGCAGCCGGCCAGTGTCTGAGCACATGACGCGGGAGGTGGCCACAGTAGCGCCGACCACGCCGCTCAAAGACGTGGCCCAGGTGCTGCTCGACCGGCATATCCACCGCGTCGTCGTCGTCCAGAGCGAGGGCGGCCGGCGCCGCCCGGTGGCCGTGGTCTCGGCCTCCGACCTGATCTACCACATGCTCCAGGACTGATGGACCTTTCCGCCACGATCAATCTGCTGGGGCGCCTGCTCGGCGACGTGATCTGCGAGCAGGAGGCGGTGGCGCTCTTCGACACCGAGGAGCGCATCCGCGCGCTGGCCAAGGCCCGGCGCGGCGGCGACCCGGCCGCGGCGGCCGCGCTGACGGCCGAGGTGCGCGCGCTGGCCCCGGACGCCGCGCGGGTGGTGGCCGCCGCCTTTACCCTGTACTTCGACCTGGTCAACCTGGCCGAGGAAGCCAACCGCGTGCGCGCCCTGCGGCAGCGGGAGCGCGAGCTGGGCGCGGCCCCGCCGCCCGAGTCCGTGGCCGAAGCCGTGGCCGCGCTTCAAGCGCGCGGCGTGAGCGCCGCGCAGATGGCCGCCCTGCTGGAGCGCCTGCGCATCGAGCTGGTGCTGACCGCGCATCCCACCGAGGCCAAGCGGCGCACGATCCTGTCCAAGCTCGGCCGCCTCACGGCCAGCTTGCGCGCGCTGGACGACAGCGACCTGCTGCCGCGCGAGCGCGAGGCCCACCTGGCCGCCCTGCGCGCCGAGATCACGGCCCTGTGGCTGTCTGACCGCGCCCGCACCGCCCGCCCGGCCGTGACCGACGAAGTCCGCACCGGCCTGTACTACGTGGACGAGGTCTTCTGGACGGCCGTGCCGCGCCTGTACGCGGACCTGGACGCCGCCCTGGCCCAGCACTATCCCGGCCTGGCCGCGCCTACCGGCTGGCTGACGCTGGCCTCCTGGATCGGCGGCGACCGCGACGGCAACCCGAACGTCACCGCGGCCGTGACCGCCGAGACATTGCGTCTGCACCGCGGCCTGGCGGTTGAACATCACCGCCGCTCGCTGCAGGATTTGGCCCGGCGTTTGAGCGCGAGTGCGCGGCGCGTCCCGCCGCCGCCGGCGCTGGAGGCCTGGCTGGCCAGCCGGCGGCCGCTGCCGCCGCACGTGCAGTACCTCGAGAACCGTTACGCGGCCGAGCCCTACCGGTTGGTGCTCTCCCTGCTGGCCGCCGACTTGGAGCAGGCCTCGCGCGACGACATGACGGCGCGCCTGTTGGAGACGGCCCCGCACACCGCCCGCGCTCACCTGAATGATTTTGTCGAGCCGCTCAACCGCCTGGAACAAGCCCTGCCGGCGCGCCTGGCCGCCCTCACGCGCCAGACGGTCCACCGGCCGCTGGAGGTCTTCGGCCTGCACGCCGCCCGCCTCGACGTGCGTGAGGAGTCCGGCCGGCTGGCGGCGACCGTGGGTGAGCTGCTGCGCGCCCTCAACTTGAGCCTGATCTTTCAGCAGGAGGCCGAGCCCATCCGGCGCACCATCCTGATCGATCTGCTGCGCGAGCCGCGCCCGCCGACGCTGGCCGCCAACCCCGGCGTCACCGCCGAGACCGCCGAGACCTGGGCGCTGTTTCGGTTGTTGGCCCGCGCCAAAGCGCTCTACGGCCCGGAGCTGCTCGGGCCGTTCATCATTTCGATGACGCGCGGCGCCGCCGACGTGCTCACGGTGCTGCTGCTGGCGCGCTGGGCCGGCTGCGCCGACGGCCTCTCGATCGTGCCGTTGTTTGAGACCGTGGATGACCTGGAGGCCGCGCCGCGCATCCTGGCCGACCTGTTCACGCTGGACACATATCGCGACCATCTGGCCCAGTGCGGCGGCGAGCAGATGGTCATGATCGGCTACTCTGATAGCAACAAGGACGGCGGCTACCTGGCCGCCAACTGGGCGCTCTACCAGGCCCAGGCGGCGGTGGCGCGCGTGTGCCGCGAGCACGGCGTGCAGTTGACGCTCTTTCACGGCCGCGGCGGCACGGTGGCGCGCGGCGGCGGGCCCGCCAACCGCGCCATTCGCGCCCAACCGCCTGGCACACTGGACGGCCGTTTCCGCGTCACGGAGCAGGGCGAAGTGCTGGCCTCGCGCTACGCCGACCCGGATTTGGCGCACCGCCATCTCGAGCAGATCGCGCACGCCGTGTTGTTGGCCAGCGCCCCCGTGGCCGGGGACCCCGCCGGCAGCCAGGCCGAGGCGGCGCCGGCCTGGCGCGCGGCCATGACCGAACTGTCTACGGCCGCCCGGCGCGAGTATCGCGCCCTGGTGTACGAGACGCCGGGTTTCCTGGAGTTCTGGCGGTACGCCACGCCCATCGACGAGATCAGCCGCCTGCGCATCGGCTCCCGCCCGACGGCGCGGCGCGGCGGCCAGCTGCGCGTCACCGACATCCGCGCCATCCCGTGGGTGTTCTCGTGGATGCAGAGCCGTTTCAACCTGCCCTCCTGGTATGGGCTGGGCCAGGCCCTGCTGGGCGGCGCCGACTTGGGTCTGCTGCGGGCTATGTACGCCGAGTGGCCGTTCTGGCGCGCGCTGCTAGACAATGCCGAGATGTCGCTACTCAAGGCCGACATGGGGATCGCGGCTTTGTACGCGGAACTGGTCCCGGACCGGGCCGTGGCCGGCGTGATCTTCAGCCGGCTGCAAGCGGAGTTCGACCGCACGTGTCAGGCCGTCCTCTCGATCACCGGCCACGCCGAACTGATGGACGCCGACCAGATCATCCAGCGCTCGGTGCACCTGCGCAACCCGTACGTCGATCCGCTGAATTACCTGCAGGTGGAGATGCTGGCCCGCTTGCGCGCCTTGTCCGATCCGGACGGCCCAGAGGCCGAAAGCGTGCGCGAGGTCATCACGCTGACGATCAACGGCATCGCGGCCGGCCTGCGCAATACCGGCTGAACGCGCGCAGTCGGCGCGGCGCAGGGAAGCCTCTGGGGAAGCTCCAGGCGGATCATCAGGTTGGGTTCACCCTGGCCAGGCGAAAGAGGGCCGGCCTCCAGCCAGGCCGGGACAACGCTGACCCACGGGGCGGCTGCGTCATCCAGCCCCCCTGGTTGGAGGTCGTTTCAGGGGAGGACCGGCGCGCGAGCTTGCTGCAACGCCAGCCGCTCGTCGCAGACCCAGCGCGCGGCCGGCGGCGCCCCGGCCGAAGCCGTTAGCTTAAGGCTGATGTACTCGGCCGGCACCCCGAAGGCCGGCCGGTGGACGTAGCCCAGGCGATAGAAATCCGCGCCGCCCTCATAGCACCAGGTCTCGTCCCGCCAGATCACGGGCTCAAACAGGCGCGTGTGGAACCAGGCCGGCAGCTCAGCCAGCGTGGCGGGATAGTGCCCTTGTTCGGCGTGAAAGCGCTCGATGGCCTGCGCCATGGCCGCGGCGCGGGCTTGGGTGAGGTCCAACGGCCGCGTCGTCAACAGGCCATCCGAGATCACTTGGAAGAGCGCCAGCGGCACCACGGCCGCGAAGGCCAGCCCGCCCAGCCGCCGCCCGCCAGGCAGGGACCAGCCCATCAACATGCCGGCGGCGACTGCGGCCGGGAGCACGGCCATGCTGACCAATCCCAGCGCGTTCAGGCCGTCGGTGGCCAGGTCCCAGGTGGTCTGGTAGATGACCAGGCCGCCAATCGTTGCGATCAGGGCTGCCGCCGACGCCAGGGACAGGCCGCGGCGGATCCAGCCTGAGCCGCCCTCGGGGGTCAACGCCGCGAAGACCAGCCGGCCAGCCAGCGCCGTCGTCAGGCCCGGCCAGACGAGATAGATCACCAGGGAGTAGGCCAGCGTGGGGGCGTCCGGCTCGCGGGAGAGGCTGGCTTCAGGCGTCAGCAGCCAGAGCAGCGGGCCAGCCAGCCAGACCGCGGCCAGCGCCGGCCAGGCCAGGGCGCGCCGCGGGCCCGTTGGCGCCGACCAGGCCAGGCCACACACTGGGCCAAGCGCCAGCATGAGCAAGGCGATGGGGCCTTGGGACACGCGCCACACGCTTACGCCTATGACCACCAGCCCCACGCCCAGCAGGCCGGTCTGGGTTGGGCTCAGCGGCCACGGGCGTCCAGCCTGAATCCAAGCAACGGTCGCTATCGCCAGCAAGCCGGTCCCGGCCGGCAGCAATGCCATGGCCAGGCTGCTGGTCGGCTCGAAGACAAGGCCTAAGACGGTCAGCGCCAGCAGACTCGCCAGGCTGATCGCCAGAAAGCGCGGCCAGCTCGGCGAACCGTGATAGCGGCCGCCAAACCAAACCAGGCCGGCGGCGGCCCCCACAATGGCAACCGTTATTTCCATCATCGGGCACCTCCTTGGGCAGGCGGGACGATTGCCAGCCTCGGTTGGATATGTCGTCAGACGTCATATTAGCATTGCGCTGCGCGCCGCGTCAAAGTGACCGGGGTACCGGGTGACACGCTTTGCACAGGCCAGGCCGGCCTATTTTTGGAACACAGCCGGCCGTGGCGCTGGTTATAATCGTTCAATTTGACCGTCCCCACGGCAGGTGAAAGCGCATGTCCAATAACGAGTTCCCCTTTGGCCGGCCGGCCCTGCTGGCTCTGGCGGATGGCAGCCTGTGGCCGGGCCGCGCCTTCGGCGCCCTGAGCGACCGGACCGGCGAAATCGTCTTCAACACCAGCCAGACCGGCTACCAGGAGGTCCTGACGGACCCGTCCTATCACGGCCAGATTGTGGTGATGACGCAGCCGCACATCGGCAACTACGGCACGAACGGCGACGACGACGAGTCGGCCCGGCCCTGGGTGGCCGGCTTCGTGATGCGCGCCGCCAGCCCGCTCGCCAGCAACTGGCGCGCCGGGCAGACCCTGGACGCCTACCTGGCCGAGCGCGGCGTGGCCGCCATCACCGACGTCGACACGCGCGCCCTGGTCCGGCACATCCGCACCTACGGTGCGCAGAACGCGGCTCTGTCCAGCCTGGACCCGCAGCCCGAGCGCGTCGTCGCCCTGGCCCGCGCGGCGCCGGACATGAACGGCCTGGACTTGGTCCGGGCGGTGACGTGCGCTGAGCCGTATCCGTGGGCCGAGGCGGCGCCCGGGTGGGGCCTGGAGGCGCCGGCCGCCCCAGCCACCAGCCGCCGCTTCCACGTCGTCGCTTACGATTACGGGATCAAGCGCAACATCCTGCGGCTGCTGGCCGCGCACGGCTGCCGCGTCACGGTGGTGCCGGCGCAGACACCGGCGGCCGATGTGCTCGCGCTCCAGCCGGACGGCGTCTTCCTGTCCAACGGGCCCGGCGACCCGGCGGCCGTCACCTACGCCATCGCCAGCGTCCGGCAGCTGCTGGGCCGGGTCCCGATCTTCGGGATCTGCCTCGGTCACCAGATTCTGGGGCTGGCGCTGGGCGCGACCACGTACAAGCTCAAGTTCGGCCATCGCGGCGGCAACCAGCCGGTCAAGCATCAGCCCACCGGGCGGGTGGAGATCTCCAGCCACAACCACGGTTTCGCGGTCCAGGCGGACAGCCTGCCGGACGGCGTGGCGGTGACGCACGTCAACCTGAACGACGGCTGCGTGGAGGGCCTGCGCGCCCCGGCGCAGCGCGCTTTCAGTGTCCAGTACCATCCCGAGGCCGCGCCCGGCCCCCATGACGCGCGCTACCTGTTCGGTGACTTCGTGGCGCTGATGGAGGGCGCGGCGTGAAGGCGCGGCCGGCCGTCCCGGGTGAGGCCGCCGCCCTGGCCGCCATCTACAACGAAGGTATCGCCGACCGGAGCGCCACGTTTGAGACGCGCCCGCGCTCGGCGGCCGAGGTGGCGGCCTGGTTCGACGGCGTCCACCCGATTGTGGTGGTGGAGGCGGCCGGCGTGGTCATCGCCTTCGCGTCCACGTCCACCTACCGGCCGCGCGAGTGCTACGCCGGGATCGCCGAGTTCTCGGTCTACGTGGCGCGGGCGGCGCGCGGGCAGGGGGCCGGCCGGCTGGCCCTGGAGGCGCTTTTGCGCGAGGCGGAACACGCCGGATTCTGGAAGCTGGTCTCACGCGTCTTCGTCGAGAACACGGCCAGCCGGGCGCTGCTGCGCGGCCTGGGCTTCCGCGAGGTCGGCGTCTACGCGAAGCACGGCCGGCTGGACGGCGCCTGGCGGGATGTCGTGATCATGGAATACCTGCTGACCGCCAACCTTTAATCACTCAATCTCCAATCTCTAATCTCCAATCTCTAATCTCCAATCTCTAATCTCTAATCTCTAATCTCTAATCTCCAATCTCTAATCTCTACTCCCCAATGCCCAAACGCACCGACCTCAGATCCCTCTTGATCCTCGGCTCCGGCCCCATCGTCATCGGTCAGGCCTGCGAGTTCGACTACTCCGGTGTGCAGGCCTGCAAGGTGCTGCGCCGCGAGGGCTACCGCATCGTCCTGGTCAACTCCAACCCGGCCACCATCATGACCGACCCGGAGTTCGCGGACGCCACCTACGTGGAGCCGCTGACCGTCGAATTGCTGGAGAAGATCATCGCTCAAGAGCGCCCGGACGCGCTGCTGCCGACCGTGGGCGGGCAGACCGCGCTCAACCTGGCCATGGACCTAGAGCGGGCCGGCGTGCTCGCCCAGTACGGCGTCCAGCTCATCGGCGCGCAGCCGGCGGCCATCGACCTGGCGGAGGACCGCCTGAAGTTTCGCGACGCCATGCTGGCGGCCGGGTTGGCGGTTCCGCGCAGCGGCCTTGCGCGTTCGCTGGCTGAGGCCGAAGCGCTGGCGGCCGAGGTCGGTTACCCGGCCCTGATCCGGCCGTCCTTCACCCTGGGCGGTTCCGGCGCCGGCATCGTCTACACGGCCGAGGAATTCCGGGCCAAGGTCGCCCACGGCCTGCGCGAGAGCCCGGTGCACGAAGTCTTGATCGAACAAAGCGTGCTCGGCTGGAAGGAGTACGAGCTGGAGGTCATGCGCGACCGCGCGGACAACTTCGTCGTGGTCTGCTCGATCGAGAACCTGGACGCGATGGGCGTGCACACCGGCGACAGCATCACGGTGGCGCCGGCCCAGACCCTGACCGACCGCGAATACCAGCGCCTGCGCGACATGGCGCGCACGGTGATGACGACTGTGGGCGTGGAGACGGGCGGCTCCAACGTGCAATTCGCCGTGGACCCGGCCAGCGGCGCCGCCCTGGTGATCGAGATGAACCCGCGCGTCAGCCGCAGCTCGGCGCTGGCGTCCAAGGCCACCGGCTTCCCGATCGCCAAGATCGCGGCACTGCTGGCCGTGGGCTACACGCTGGACGAGATCCCGAACGACATCACGCGCGTCACCCCAGCCGCGTTCGAGCCGTCCCTCGACTATTGCGTGGTCAAGATCCCGCGCTTCGCGTTCGAGAAGTTCCCGGGCGCGGAGGTTGAGCTCGGCCCGCAGATGAAGTCGGTGGGCGAGGTCATGGCCATCGGTCGGACCTTCCCGGAAGCGCTCAACAAGGCTCTGCGCGGGCTGGAGCTGGGGAAAGGGGTCAGGGGCGCCGGCGGACGCGCGGCGGGCCTGCCGACGCCCACGGCGCTGCGCGTCTTCGACGTGCTGGACGCGCTGCGGGCGGGCGTGAGCGCCGCCGCGGTTGCGGCCCAGACCCACTATGACCCGTGGTTCGTGGCCCAGATGGCGGCGATGATCGCGCTGGAGCATGCCTTGGCCGGCTATTCGCTGGAGACTCTGCCGGCGGGCCTGCTGCGGGAGGCCAAGCGGCTGGGGTTCTCGGACGCGCAGATCGCGGCGCTGCTCGTCCCGCCCTCCACTCGCCAATCACCGATCACTGATCACTCAACTCCTCAACCTCCAACGACCTCGGCTCAGGTCCGCACCCTCCGCCTCCAACAGCGCCTTACCCCCAGCTACTACCGCGTGGACACCTGCGCGGCCGAGTTCGAGGCGTTCACGCCTTACCTGTACTCGACCTACGAATCCGGCGACGAGGCCGCGCCCAGCGAGCGGCGCAAGGTCATCATCCTGGGCGGCGGCCCCAACCGCATCGGCCAGGGCATCGAGTTCGACTACTGCTGCGTGCACGCCTGCTTCGCGCTCAAGGCCCTGGGCTTTGAGACGATCATGGTCAACTGCAACCCGGAGACGGTCAGCACCGATTACGACACCGCCGACCGCCTGTACTTTGAGCCGCTGACGCTCGAAGACGTGCTCAACATCGTGGACGAGGAGCGGCCGGAGGGCGTCATCGTCCAGTTTGGCGGGCAGACCTCGATCAACCTGGCGCGCGGCCTGGCGGCGGCCGGCGTGCCCATCTGGGGGACGCCGCCGGACTCGATCGACACCGCCGAGGACCGCGTGCGCTTCGGCCAGCTCCTGCAGCAACTGGAGATCCCGCATCCGGAGTGGGGCACGGCCCAATCGTTGGAGACGGCGCGGCGCGTGGCGGCGCGCATCGGCTACCCGGTGCTGGTGCGGCCGTCCTACGTCCTGGGCGGCCGGGCCATGGAGATCGCCTACGACGACCGCTCGCTGGCCGAGTTCCTGGCGGCGGCGACGGCGGCGGCGCCCGAAGGCCCGGTCCTGATCGACCATTACCTCGAGGACGCCTACGAGGTGGATGTGGACGCGCTGGCCGACGGCGAGCGCGTGGTCATCGCCGGCGTCCTGCAGCACATTGAAGAGGCCGGCGTGCACTCCGGCGACAGCGCCTGCGTCTTGCCGCCGTGGAAGATCAGCCAGTATCATCTCAGCATCCTCGAAGACTACACCGAGCGCCTGGGGCTGGCCTTGAATGTCAGAGGCCTGATGAACATTCAGTTCGCGATCAAGGACGACGTCGTCTACGTGCTGGAGGTCAACCCGCGCGCCTCGCGCACCGTGCCGTTCGTGAGCAAGGCCACGGGGGCGCCCATCGCCAAACTGGCGGCTGAAGTCATGGCCGGCCGGACGCTGGCCGAGCTGGGCTTCACGGCCACGCCCGCCGTCGACGGCTTCTTCGTGAAAGAGGTGGTGCTGCCGTTCAAGAAATTTCCAGGCGCGGATTACCGCCTGGGGCCGGAGATGCGCTCCACGGGCGAGGTGATGGGCCACGCCGCGCGCTTCGGGCACGCCTTCGCCAAGGCCTACCTGGCGGCCGGGACGCCGCTGCCGGCCAGCGGCGCCGCCTTCCTGACCGTCAACGACTTCGACAAGGGCGCGGTGCTCAAGATCGGGCGCGACCTGCACCGGCTGGGCTTCGCGCTTTACGCCACCCCCGGCACGGCCGCGGCCCTGGCGCGCGTCGGCCTGCCGGTGACCACGCTCCAGCGCTTCAGCGAGGGCCGCCCCAACGTCGTCGAGCTGATCGAGCGCGGCGCGATCCACCTGATCGTCAACACTCCGCTCGGCGCCGGCTCCGTGGCCGACATGCAGCGCATGCGCGCCGCCGCCGTCACCCACAACGTCACGCTGCTGACCACGCTCAGCGCGGCCGCCGCCGCCGTCAACGGCATCCAGGCGCTGCGCGCGCGCGAGCTCAAGGTGCGCAGCCTGCAGGCCCACTATGCCGCCCGGCCGCGCTAAGCCCTCCCGCCGGGCGTTCCCGGGCCTGCTGCTGATCCTGGCCGTGGCCCTGCTCGGCGGCGGCGCCTGGCTGGTGTGGGGCGGCCCCGCCGACGTCTGCCGCACGCGCCCGCCGCGCGGCGGCTGGCCCACCCCGGACGGCCCCGCGCCGGTGTGCGCGTTCACGGTGGTGCGCGCCTATCCCCACGACCCGGCCGCGTTCACGCAAGGTCTGCTCTTCACCGAGGGCTGGTTCTACGAGGGCACCGGCCTGAACGGCCGCTCCAGCCTGCGCCGGGTGGAGCCGGAGACCGGCACGGTCGTCCAACAGCTGGACTTGGCGCCCGAGCATTTCGGCGAGGGTCTGACCCTGCTGGGCGATCGGCTGTACCAGCTCACCTGGCAATCGCGCCTGGGTTTCGTGTATGACCGCGCGACTTTCACGCTGCTGCGGACGTTCGACTACCCGACCGAGGGCTGGGGGCTGACCCACGACGGCGCACGCCTGATCATGAGCGACGGCACAGATACGCTGTTCTTCCTGGACCCGGAGACGCTGCGCGAGACCGGCCGGGTGGAGGTCCGTGACGGCGTGACGCCGGTTGTGCGCCTGAACGAATTGGAGTACATCCACGGCCTGGTGTACGCCAACATCTGGCAGACCGACCGCATCGCCCGGATCGACCCGGCCAGCGGCCGCGTGATCAGTTGGCTGGATCTGACCGGCCTGCTGCCGGCCGCGGACCGCGCCCAGCCCGTGGACGTGCTCAACGGCATCGCCTACGATCCGGCCCAGGACCGGCTGTGGGTCACCGGCAAGCTGTGGCCCAAGCTGTTCGAGATCGAGCTGCGGCAGTCAGAATATTAGCGTAGGAAGGTTGGCGCAGCGCGCCCGGCCTTCCGCATCCGCCTGTGGAGGCTCCTATGAACGCGCTCGCCGTCACGGCTGTCACCAACTTCATCCTGGCCTGTGAGGTGTTCCTGATCGCGGGCCTCTTGCTCGGCCGGCCCAAGGCGCTCACGTCGGCGGCCGGCGTGTGGGCCCTGGCGCTGGCCTGCCTGGGCGCCAGCGCCCTGCTCGGCGGCATCGACCACGGCTTTGTCGAGCCGTTCGGGCAGACGCCGAATCGCATCCTGCTGGAGCGCACCAATTGGGGCGTGCTGGGGTTGACCACGTTCGGCGTTTTCATGACGACGGCCCGCCAGTTCTTTGCGCCGGGCGCGCAGCGGCTCCTCTTCGGCCTGGCCGGCCTGCAACTGGCCGTCTACCTGGTCTTGGTCGCCTTCGTTGGGAACTTCCTGGTCGTCATCGTCAACTACGCGCCGGTGATGCTGTTCTTGCTGGTGATGAGCGTCCTCGGCCTGCGCGCTGGCCGCGGTTCCTGGCCGATGGTGGCCGGGATCGTGCTTCTGTTCATCGCCTCCGGCGTGCAGGCCTCCGGCTTCGACGCCCTCAGCCCGGTGGACCACAACGGCCTGTATCACCTGATCGCCATGGCCGCCGTCGTCGGCCTGTATTTCGGCGGCTTGCGGCTGAAGACGGACTAAGCGATCACGGCATGGCGGCGGCCTCGTCCAGCGGCAGCTCCAAAGTCAGCCGGGCGCCGGGCGCCAGGGTCTCGGCGCTCAGCCGGCCCTGATGCCGCGCGGCGATGGCGTGGACGATGGCCAACCCCAGCCCATTGCCGGAGTAGCCGGCGGCGTTGCGCCCGCGATGAAAGCGCCGGAAAAGCAGCGGCAGGTCCGGCGCCGGGATGCCGATGCCGGAGTCTTCGACCTGCACGCGGACGAACCCCTCCCCGGCGGCGGCCCGCGCCGTCACGGTTCCGCCGGAGGGCGTGAACTTGACCGCGTTGTCCAGCAGATTCTCCAACGCCCGCCGCAATTGATCAGCCCGGCCGCGCACCCAGAGCGGCGCCGCCGGCAGTTCCAGGTCGAAATGCACGCCGCGCTGTTCGGCGCTCGAGGCGTACGGTTCGCTGGCGGCGCGCACCAGGTCGGCCAGGTCCACCCGTTCCGGCGCGGCGGGGCCGGCCTGGCCCTCGACGCGCGACAGCTCCAGCAGCTGGCCCACCAGCGAGGTTAGGCGCCCCAACTGGGCCTGGGCGCGGGCCAGCAGTTCAGGGCGTTCGTGTTCTGGGGCGGCGCCGGCCAATTCCAGGGTCAGGCGCAGGGCCGTGGCCGGCGTATTGAGCTCATGCGCGGCGTCGGCCACGAAGGCGCGCAGGGTGTGGACGGTGGCCTCCACCTGTTCGGCCATGGCGTTGAAGGACCGGGCCAGCGCGCCAAACTCGTCGGCGCGGCGGGGGTTGGCACGCGCGGCCAGGTCGCCGGCGGCCATGCTCTCCGTCACCGCTGTCAGCGCCGACAGCGGCACGGTGATGCGCCGGCTCACCCAGACGCCGGCCGCGCCGGCCAGGGCGACGGCGACGAGGCTGGCGGCCGCCCAGGCCGTCATCGCGCTCACCAGGATTTCGTAACCATAGGTCGGGCCGTCGGAGAGCACCACCGTGCCGAGGCGCTGTCCGTCCGCCAGCGTGATGGGGTGCTCCACGCGCTCCGGCGAGCGCGGCGCATTCGCGGCTGGCGCGTCTAGCTCAAAGCCGAACAGCGAGCTGGTGAGCGGCATCATCACGCCAATGGGTCCGGCCGGATCGGTCAGCACCTGGGTGAAGCCGACCTCGCCTCCGGCCAGGCCGCCCTGCGAGTATTGAATGATGAGCGGTTGGGTCAGGCATTCATCCGGCGCGACCGGCACCGCTTCGGCCCGGCAGCCTTGCGTGACCAAGACGTCGGCGCCGGGGGGCGGTCCGGCTTCGGCCGAGATGAAAAACATGCCGGGTTGTGGCACCGGGGTCAGCGTGTTGAAGGTCTGAGCCGGCCCGACCGGGGCGCCCGCGGCCAGCCCGCCGGCCACGCCGCCTGACACCAGCACCACTTGCTGCGCTTCGGGCGGGCCGGAATCGGCCAGCCCCTGACCGTCGGCGCCCAGCACCTGCACGCGCACCTGCAGCAGGAAGGCCCAGTTCGCGATCTGATCGGCCAGCACCCGCGCCGCCTCCGGCGCGCCGGGCTGCCAGAGCTGCTGCGCCAGAGCGCTGATCTGGCGGGCGTTGGTCCGCAGGTAATCGAGCTCGCGCTGGCGATAGTAGCCGCGCAGGGTGACGAGCATAACCAGGCCCGCGGCCAGCGCGGCGAGCGCCGCCACGCCGATGTAGCTCAGCGGCAGCCGCCAGCGGATCGATTTGAACGGTGTCGGCATACGCGCCTCCTCCAGCCAGAGGATAAGCCGCCGGCCAGGCTTGTCAAACGGCGCCGGCCGGCTGGCGCCTGGACGAGCCTACGGTCCCGGCGCCTGCACGATCATCGGCTGGGAGTACAGCAGCAGGTCTGCAATCACCCGGTCGCCGGTGCGCCGGCCCCACACAATCACGCTGGTGTTGCTGCTGAGCTCGTCCACGCTGCCCGGCGCCACCGTCTGCTGGATGACGCTCGTGGAGGCCTGGGCCGGATCGGGCGGCAGGTCAGGGGGCTGGGTGGTCTCGCGGTAAACGCGCGTAGCCTGCGTCACCACCACCTCCACCTGCGGGCCGTCATAGCTGCTCTGGGGGGCGGCGCCCGGCCCGCCGACGCTCATGGTCAACTGGCCCGTGCCGATGAACAGGCGGTTGTCCTCGCGGCTCACGAACACGCCCGTCACTTCCGGCGGGAGCTGGGGCAGCTCAGGCGCCGGAGTGACCTGAATCTGGATTGACACCGGACCGCCCGACAAGGCGGCGCCGCCCTCGCCGCTGCCGCTGAGCATGAATTCCCCGGACCCGGTGACGTTACCTGGTCCGCTGAAGACCTGCGGCCCGGCCGCGGCGGGTTGATTCAACAAACGCCCGGCCAGAAAAGCCGCGCCCGTGAGCGCGAGGACGAGCACCAGACCCAAACCGAGGTACAAAGGCGTTCTGGATTTCTGAGGCGGCGGGGGAGCTTCCGGAAGCATGGGGTTTCCTTTCGTGTTAGAGCGATCCGGCGGGCCGCGCCGGGCGCTATCACTCGTAGCGTAAGGCCTCGATCGGGTCGAGCCGCGCGGCGCGCAAGGCCGGGTACAGGCCGAACACGAGGCCGGTGATCACGGCGATGCCGAGCGCCAGCGGGATACTATCCGGCGCGAGCAGGGCCAGGCCCTGGTTGAGGCTGGCGGCCAGCGGGATGCTGAGCACGCCGGCGATGACGCCCAGGACGCCGCCGGCGACGCTGATGAGGGTGGCCTCCAGCAGAAACTGCAGGACGATATCGACCCCACGCGCGCCGATGGCCAGGCGCACGCCGATCTCGCGCGTGCGCTCGGTCACGCTCACCAGCATGACGTTCATGATGCCGATGCCGCCCACGCCCAGCGACACGACCGCCATGGCCGTCAGCAGCAGCGCGAAGGTGCGGGCGGCCTCCTGCTGCGCGCCGAGCACGTCTTTGCGCGTGGTCAGGTTGAAGTCGTCTGGGTAGGTGCCGTCCTCCCCGCGTGTGAGGCCATGCCGCTCGCGCAGGTAGGCCGCGATCTGGGCCTTGGCCGTGTCCATCTGGCTCTCGTCGGTGACGTGGGCCGTCAGGCTGACCGATGGCTCGTCCTCATACAGCCAGCGGATAGCGGTGCTGACCGGCAGGTAGAAGGTCTGGTCCGGGTTGGTGGTGTAGCGCTGCGCCTCGTCGGTGCTCTCCAGATCGGTGAGCACGCCGATCACGAGGCAGCGCTCGCGTCCCACCCACACGCTCGCGCCGATGGCCTGGTCGCCGCCGAACAGGTCCAGCGCGGTCTCGGCGCCCAGGACGCACACCGGCGCGGCCTCCAGCACCTCGGCCGCCGTGAAGAAGCGGCCCTGGCTCAGCAGCGCCTGGGGCGTGAGCGGCGCCCCCTCCGGCCAGCCCACCGGCTGAACCTGGGCGGCCGTGGCGAGGTCCTCGACCGCGCCGGCCGTGCTGCCGGTGAGCGACAGATCCAGCGCGGCGCGGCCGAAGCGCACTTTGGCCTGGCCGCCCACCGACATATCGACCTTGTCCACCAGCGGCACGGCCGCCGGCATCCGCAGGCCGTCGTCGTAGGACAGGATCCGGCCTAAAGCCGAGAGCTCGCCGTCGTCGAACTGCAGGCGCGCGCTGATCTGCACCTGGTCGGCGCCCAGGAAGCGGAAACGCGCTTCCACAGCCGCGCGCGCGCCGTTGCCCAGCGCCAGCATGGCGATGACGGACGCCACGCCGATGATGACGCCGAGCATAGTCAGCGCGGCGCGCAGCTTGTTGGCGGCCACGCCGCGCCAGGCGGTGAGGAAGAGGTGGGTCGCGGTCATGGCAGCCTCACGCCACGATCTGGCCGTCGCGCATGCGCAGGCAGCGCTGGGCGTGCGCGGCAATCTGGGCGTCGTGCGTCACGATCAGGAGGGTGCGGCCCTCGCGCGAGAGCTCGGCCAGCAAGGCCAGGATGTCGGCGCCGGTGGCGCTGTCCAGGTTGCCGGTGGGCTCGTCGGCCAGCAGGATGGCGGGCTGGGCCACCAGCGCGCGGGCGATGGCGACGCGCTGGCGCTCGCCGCCCGACAGCGCGCTGGGCCGATGCCGCGCCCGCTCCGCCAGCCCCACGCGCGCCAACATCTGGGCCGCCTGCTGCTGGACGTCGCCGGGCTGACGCCGGTACAACAACGGCAGGGCGACGTTCTCCAGCGCGGTGAGGCGGGGCAGGAGGTTGAAGTTCTGAAAGATGAGGCCGATGCGCTGGTTGCGCAGGCGCGTGCGCGCGTCGCGGGAGAGGCCGCCCACTTCGCGGCCCTCCAGGCGGTAGCCTCCGGCCGTGGGCGTCTCCAGGCAGCCCAGCAGGTGCAGCAACGTGGATTTGCCGCTGCCGGAAGCGCCCATCAGGGCCACAAACTCGCCCGCGTTGATCGTCAGCGTCACGGCGCGCAGGGCGTGCACGGTGGTCGTGCCCATGCGGTAGGCGCGGCTGAGGCCCTCGGTCTCGATCACGGGTCCGGCGTTCATCGAGCCACCACGGCTTCGCCCGCCTGCAGGCCGGAGAGCACCTCGACGTACGTGTCGCCGCGCAGGCCGATGGTGAGCGTGCGCTTCTGGATGGCGCTGCCCGTCCAGACCTCCACGCTGGCCGTGCCATCGGCGGAGGCCTGCGCCAGCGCGCGCGGCAGGCACAGCACCCCCTGGCGCTCGGCGATGACGACGGCGGCGTCGGCGCTCATGCCCGCAAACAAGGCGGCCGGCACACGGCTGAGCGCCAGATACACGTGGTACAACGGACGGTCGCCGGCCAGGCGCTGCGGCACAATAGCCGTGACCGTGCCGGTGATAACATCGCTGGGCCAGGCGTCGAAGTAGATGTCAGCGGCCTGGCCGGTGGACACGTACGGCACGTCTTCCTCGATGACGGTGGCTTCCACCTCCACGGCCTGCGGGTCGGCCAAGGTGAACAGGGCGGCGGCGGCCGGAAGGGTTTCGCCGAGCCGGGCGTTCACTTCCAGGACCACGCCCGCGAACGGCGCGCGGACTTCGATCTGCTCCACCACGTGCTCGGCCTCAGTCAGGACGGCCGCGGCTTTGTCCACGCGGGCCTGCGCCGCCGCCACCGCGTTGGGGTCGGGGCCGGACTGCCGGGCGGCCAGCTCGGCTTCGGCTTGCTCCAGTTTGACGTGGGCCATCTCCGACTCGGCCTGGTAGCGCGCCAACAAAGCGGCGTTGGGGCCGCTTTGCGCCGATTGCAGGCTGGCCAGGGTCTGGTCGTAGGCGGCCTGGGCGTTGCGCACGTTGTTGGCCAGGTTCTCGCGCTCCGTGTCGATCCGCAGTTGCAGCGTCAGTTGCTTGTTGAGTTCGGCCAGGTATTGGCTTTGGGCCTTCTGGAGTTCCTCCAGGGTATCCTGCCGCGGGGTCTCGTCGTACTTCGTCTGAGCCTCGTCCAGGCGGTGCTTGTACCAGCTGGTGACGAAGATCTGGTCCTGGAGCGCCGACGCCTCCGGGCTCACCTGGCCCAGTTGCTGGTTGGCTTTGGCCGTGTCCAGCGCGACCCGGGCATCCTCGACTCCGTCGAGCAGCGCCGCGCCGACCGGGTGGAGCACGCTGTTCAGGCTGCGCTGGGAGGCCGTGACGACCTGCTGGGCTTCGAGGACGGCCAGCCTGGCCTGCGCGGCCACCAGCGGCGCGTTGGCGTAGATCTCGGCCAGAGCCTGTTCGGCCTGGGCCAACTCCAGCTCGGCGGCGGCGCGGGCCGCTGCATACTTCTCCGGGTCGGCCAGGCGCGCCAGGATCTGACCCGCGCTCACCGTTTCGCCGGCGCGCACCAGCACTTCCGCCAGCCGCCCGGCTGCGGGCATTTCCAGTTTGACGGTGCGCGTGTTGACCAGGCTGCCGGGGGCCGTCACCGTCTGCTGAACGTCGCAGGTCGCCGCGGTGACGGTCAGCGGCGCGGTCGGCGCCTCCGCGGCCGGCGGCTGATTGCTGACAAAGCCCCAATAGCCGGCGCCGGCCACCAGGCCGACGACCGCCGCCACTGCCAGGAACACCCAAAGTCGCTTCATGCCGGCCTCCTTAACCGGGCCGAGTGTAGGCGGCGGAGGTGGCGCGGCGGTTGCGGGCGGATTACGTTTTAGTAATCGGGGGGTCAGTCCGAGACGAGCCGGTAGCCCACGCCGGGGACGGTGAGCAGGAGCTGCGGCCGGCCGGGGTCCGGCTCGATCTTCTCGCGCAGGCGGCGGACGTGGACGTTGACGGCGCGTTCGCTTTCCAGGTCGGCGGCGTAGCCCCAGACCGCCTCCACGATCTGGCCGCGGCTGAGCGCCAGATCGCGATGGCGGGCGAGATACACCAGCAGCTTGAACTCGGTGGGGGTCAGGTTGAGCAAGGTCTGGTCCCGTAGGACCTGGCTGCGGGCGAGGTCGATCCGCAGGTCGCCCACAAACAGCACGTTGGCTTCGGCCGCTAGTTCGCCGTAGGCGCGGCGCAGGTGCGCGCGCAGCCGCGAGAGCAGCTCGCGCAGGCTGAAGGGCTTGACGATGTAGTCGTCCGCGCCCATCTCCAGGCCCAGCACCTTGTCCATCTCGGCCTGCTGCGCCGTCAGGATCAGGATCGGCTGGCGCAGGCCGGCCTGGCGCAGTTGGCGGCAGACGTCAAAGCCGAGCGCGTCCGGCAGGCGCAGGTCCAGCAGGATCAGGTGCGGCTGGGCCTGCCGCGCGAAGGCGCTGCCCTCCGCGCCCGTCGTCTTCCAGGTGACGAGATAGCCGGCGCCGGTCAGCGCTGCCTGCAGCCCCTGCGCCACATCCGGGTCATCTTCGATCAGCAGCACGTGGAACGGCGCCATGAGCTTGATTGTACGCGGATTTGTCGGCCACGATACAATTGTGCCATCACCTCCGATAGGCCCTAACCTTCATGCCCAATCGCCTTGCTTCCGCCGCTTCGCCGTATCTGCTGCAACATCAGGACAACCCCGTGGACTGGTACCCCTGGGGCGAGGCGGCTTTGGCACGCGCCAAGGCCGAGGACAAGCCGATCTTTCTGAGCATCGGCTATGCGGCCTGCCATTGGTGCCATGTGATGGCCCACGAGTCATTCGAGGACCCGGCCACGGCCCGGTTGATGAACGAGCTGTATGTCAATGTCAAGGTGGACCGTGAGGAGCGCCCGGACCTGGATTCGATCTATATGAACGCCGTCGTCGCCCTGACCGGGCAGGGCGGCTGGCCGATGAGCGTGTGGCTGACCCCGGACGGCGTGCCCTTCTACGGCGGCACGTACTTCCCGCCGACGCCGCGCGGCGGGATGCCGGCCTTCTCCCAGGTGCTGCTGGGCGTGCACGATGCCTGGCGCAACCGCCGCGAGCAGGTGCTGGCCGGCGGGCAAGACTTGCTCGCGCACCTGCGCCAGGCGGCGGCCGGCCTGCCCGCGGCCGGCGGTCTGCCGGGGCGGGACGCCCTGGCGGCCGCGGTCAAGAGCCTGTGGAGCAGCTTCGATTGGCGCGACTTCGGCTGGGGCCGCGCCCCCAAGTTCCCGCAGCCGATGACGCTCGAATTCTGCCTGCGCTATCACACGCTGACCGGCGAGGTGACGCCGCTGGAGATGGCCGTCAAGACGCTGCGGGCCATGGCGCGCGGCGGGTTGTTCGACCAGCTCGGCGGCGGTTTTCACCGCTACTCGGTTGACGCCGTCTGGCTGGTCCCGCACTTTGAGAAAATGCTGTACGACAACGCCCAGCTCGCGCGCGTCTACCTGCACGCCTGGCAGGCCACGCGCGAGCCGGAGTTCCGGCGCGTGGCCGAGGCCACGCTGGACTATCTCCAGCGTGAGATGACCGATCCAGCGGGCGGTTTCTACGCGACCACGGACGCCGACTCGGAGGGCGAGGAGGGCAAGTTCTTCGTCTGGTCGGAGGCGGAAGTTGACGCGGTCCTGGGCGCGGATGCCGCGCTCTTCAAAGCGGCTTATGGCGTGACGGCGCCCGGCAACTTCGAAGGCCACAACATCCTGTGGGCGGCGCAGGAAGCCGCGGCGCTGGCCGAAAAGTTTGGGCTCACTGTGACCGAGGTGGAGTCCCGGCTGGCGGCGGGGCGGCGCGCGCTCCTGGCCGAGCGCGAGCGCCGTGTGCGGCCCGGCCTGGACGACAAAGTCCTGGCGGCCTGGAACGGGCTGGCGCTGGCCGCCTTCGCCGAAGCCGCGCGCGTCCTGGGCCGCGCAGACTATGCGCGCACCGCCGTCGCCAACGCCGAGTTCCTGCTCGCCACGCTGCGCGGGCCGGACGGCCGGCTGCGGCGCTCCTGGCGCGCCGGCGTGGCGGCCGGCAACGGCTTCCTGGAGGACTACGCTTACGTGGCCGAAGGGCTGCTGGCGCTGTATGAGGCCACGTTCACGCCGCGCTACTTCGAGGCGGCGCAGGCGCTGATGAACACGGTCCTGCAGGCCTTCGCCGACCCGGCCGGCGGCTTCTTCGACACCAGCGATGACCACGAGACGCTGGTGGTGCGGCCCAAAGACACGCAGGACAACGCCACGCCGTCCGGCAACGCTATAGCGGCCACGGTCCTGCTGAAGCTGGCCGCCTACACCGGCGCCGTCCACTATCGTGAAGCCGCCGAGCGCGCCCTCGCCACCGTCGGGCCGCAGCTGGCGCGCTATCCCACCGGTTTCGGCCAATGGCTCAGCGCGGCCGCATTTGCGCTCGCTCAGCCGAAGGAAGTAGCCTTGGTGGGTGACCCGCGGGCCGACGATATGCGCGCGCTGCTCGACGTCGTCTTCGGCCCGTACCGGCCGTTTCAGGTGGTCGCTCTGCGCCGCCCCGGCGAGCCGCCGGCGCTGCCTTTGCTGGAAGGCCGCGAACCGATCGCGGGCCGCGCCACAGCCGCCGTCTGTTTCAACTTCACCTGCCGTCTGCCGGTCACCGATCCGGCGGCCCTTGCCGAGCAGCTGACCCACACCGCGCCTTGACCAACTTCATCTCCCTTAAGACGCGCAGGGTTGGGCTTAGTTAGTCATCGGCCCAGGCGCGTTGCGCCTCCCAGTCCTTGTCATATACTCTGAACAGCCCCGGCGTATAGGGTGGCAGGCGCGCCCGGGCGGGAGACTCACTGTGGCGCCCAGACTGGATCCACCGTTCCGATCGTTTGCTCGCCTCAGCGCGCGGCTGGCCCTGACAGCTGTCTGTGTTATTGGATTGGCCCTGAGCGGCTGGCCTGTGCGCGTGGCCGTCGCCGCGCCCGCTAACGACAACTTCGCCGGCGCGCTTGATATCGCCGCGCTCTTCAGCGGGCCGTACACTTCGGCGACGCTGGTCACCAGCGGCGTTGGCGGCGCCACCCGCGAAGCCGACGAGACCCGCCTCGGCCCCACCTCCTGCGCCTCTTTTCCCGCCGTCACCAACACCCGCAGTGTCTGGTTCAGCTTCACCGCCCCTGCCGACGGCTGGGTGACGCTGGATACGCGCCTGGCCGATTACGACACGGTCCTGGAGGTCTGGACCGGGCCGGCCGGCGCCGCGCTCAACGCTTTGGATCTGCCCGGCGTCGCCTGCGATGACGATTCCGGTAAATCCAGCGTCCGCTCCGAAGTGACCTGGGCCGTGACCACCGGCACGCCTTACTACATCATGGTCCGCGACTACGGCGCCAACAATGTGGGCGGCAGCCTGGTCCTGCGCGGCTTCTTCGCCGCCGAGCACCAGATCTACGTGGACCAGGCGGCCGGCGACGACGCCAACAACACCGGCTCGGCGACGCTGCCGTATAAGACGATCACGCTGAGCGTCAGCGCCGTCACCGTCGGCGGCGCCGTGAATGTCGCCGACGGGGCTTATCCGGAAGCCGTGCTGCTCGACAAGGACTTGACCTTGCGCAGCAGCTCCGGCGCGCCCACGGCGCTCAGCTTCGAACTCTCCAACGGGGCCGAGCTGGGCGGCGCCTCTGGTGGTGTCACTGCGCCCGCGATTGCGGTCGGCGCGAATTCGCGCGTGGCCGACGGTCTGCTCCTGGCCGCCGACAGCGCCACCGTGACGCTGGCCGCCGGAGCTTTCACCGAGACCGTCACGATCAGTCAGTCCGTGACGGTGCAGGGTCCGGCCGCAGGCGCGCGCGCCGTCATCGCGCCGGCCTCTGGCGCCGCCGTCACGGTCTCGGGCGGCTCAGTGGCGCTCAACCACCTGGATTTGCAGGGCGTCACAGTCAGCCTGGCGGTCACCGGCGGGGACGGCGTCACCGTTTACCGCAGCAACCTCACCGGCGCGGCCGCCGGCCTCACCACCAGCGGCCCGGCCGTGGATGCCGCCGAAAACTGGTGGGGCGACGCCTCCGGCCCGGCCCACGCCATCAACCCGGGCGGCGCCGGCCTGTCCGTGAGCGACGGCGTGACCTTCAGCCCGTGGTGCTCGGCCGCGGCTCCGGTCTGCGCGCCGCTGCGCGGCCTGGTGGCCGAGTTAGTCTTCGATACTCAGCCGGCGCGCGTGAAAGCCGGCGCGGTCATGGCGCCGGCCGTGGTCGTCGAGGCCCGGGATGCGGGCGGCAATGTTGTGACCGGCTACACCGGCACGGTGGCGCTCAGCCTGGGCGGCAACCCCGGCGGCGCGGCGCTGAGCGGGACCCTGGCGCCCGGCGCGGTGGCCGGCGCGGCCAGCTTTGGCGACCTGTCCGTGGACAAGCCCGGCCTCGGCTACACCGTCGTCGCCAGCGCCACGGTCCAGGGCGTCGGCGTGATCACGGCCACCAGCGCCGGCTTCGACGTCTTCAACAACGCGCCGCTGGCCGGCGACGACACCGGCGGTCTGTTAGAGGACGCCGGCGCCGTCACTGTGAACATGCTGGCCAACGACAGCGACCCTGACCCGGGCGACACCCTGGCAGTGGTCAGCCTGACGCCGCCCGCGTACGGCACGGCCACGGCCGGCGCGGCCACGCTCGTCTACACGCCCACGGCCGATTTCTTCGGCACCGATGTCTTTACTTACACGGTCACCGATCCGTATCAGAGCGGCATCGCCACCGCCACCGTCACCGTGACGGTCACGGCCGTGAACGACCCGCCTTCGTTTACCAAGGGCGCCGACCAGACCGTGGCTGAGGACGCCGGCGCGCAGACGGTGGCCGGCTGGGCCACCGGGATCTCGGCCGGCCCGGCCAATGAGAGCGGCCAGGCCGTGACCTTCGTCGTCACCACGACCAACGCCGCGCTCTTCAGCGCCGGTCCCGCCGTGAGCGCGGCCGGGCAGTTGACGTTCACGCCGGCCGCCGACGCCAGCGGCTCGGCCACGGTGTCCGTCTTCGCCGGCGATGACGGCGGCGTGGCCGACGGCGGCGTAGACCGCTCGATCACGCAGACGCTGACGATCACGGTCCAGCCCGTGAACGACGCGCCGTCGTTTGGGCTGGCGGCGACGGCGGTGACGGTGACGGAGGACTCGGGCGCGTACCTGCAGGCTGGTTTCGCCACCGGGCTGAGCGCCGGGCCGGCGGACGAGGCCGGGCAGACGCTGACGTTCCAGATCACGACCACGAACGACAGCGCTTTCGCGGCGCTGCCGGCGCTGGACACGGCCGGGCAGTTGACGTTCACGCCGGCCGCCGACGCCTTCGGCCCGGTCACGGTCTTCGCGCGCCTGCACGACAATGGCGGCACGGCCAACAGCGGCCTGGACACCTCCGCGCCGCTGACCTTCACCGTAGCCATCACGCCCGTCAATGATCCGCCGCTGGCCGGCGACGATGCCCGCACGATCCTGGAGGATGGCGCGCTGAGTTTCGACCCGCGCGGCAACGACAGCGATCCCGATCAGGACACGCTCAACGTGATGGCCGTTGGCGCCACCGGCGCCGGCGTCACTGCCTTCACGACCGCCTCCGTGGCCTTCACGCCCACCGCCGATTACAACGGCACCACCGTCTTCACCTACACGCTTTCGGATGGCGCAGTGCCGGATACGGCCGTGGTCACCGTCACCGTGACAGCCGTGAACGACGCGCCGTCGTTTGGGCTGGCGGCGACGGCGGTGACGGTGACGGAGGACTCGGGCGCGTACCTGCAGGCTGGTTTCGCCACCGGGCTGAGCGCCGGGCCGGCGGACGAGGCCGGGCAGACGCTGACGTTCCAGATCACGACCACGAACGACAGCGCTTTCGCGGCGCTGCCGGCGCTGGACACGGCCGGGCAGTTGACGTTCACGCCGGCCGCCGACGCCTTCGGCCCGGTCACGGTCTTCGCGCGCCTGCACGACAATGGCGGCACGGCCAACAGCGGCCTGGACACCTCCGCGCCGCTGACCTTCACCGTGGCCATCACGCCCGTCAATGACCGCCCCGATTTCACCAACGGCGGCGATCAGGCCATGAACGAGGACGCCGGCGCCCAGACCGTGGCCGGCTGGGCGCTGCCCATTAACCCGGGGCCGGGCGAAACCAGCCAGACGCTGACTTTCGCCGTGACGACGACCAACGCTGCCTTGTTTAGCGCGCTGCCGGCCGTCAACGCGGCCGGCACGCTCACGTATCAGCCGGCCGCGGACGCCAGCGGCCAGGCTCGGCTCTTCGTATCCGCCACGGACGATGGCGGCGTCGCCGACGGCGGCGTCGCGCTGTCGCTGACGCGCACCCTCACGCTCACCGTGAACGCCGTCAACGACGGGCCGGCCTTCACGCTGGCGTCCACGGCCATCACGGTCACCGAGGACTCAGGCGCCTTCACGCAGGTGGGCGTGGCCGGTGCGATCTCGGCCGGTCCCGCCGATGAGGCCGGCCAGACGCTGACGTTCGCGGTGACCAACACCGCGCCGGCGTTGTTCAGCCTCCAGCCCAGCCTGAGCCAGATCGGAACGCTGACGTTCACGCCCGCGCCGAACGCGGCCGGCACGGTCACGGTCACGGTCCAGCTCCAAGACAACGGCGGCACGGCGCGCGGCGGCCAGGACACCTCCGCCCCGCAAGCGCTGACGATCCACATCACCCCCATGCCGGATGCGCCGCTGGCGGCCGCCGACAGCTTCACGCTCTCCGAGGACACTTTCGCCGAACTGCCGGTCCTGGGCAACGACGTCAGCCCTGACCAGGGCACGCTTAGCGTGCTGGCGTTCAGCGACCCGGCCAACGGCGCTGCGCAGGCCAGCGCGCCGATTCGTTACACGCCGGACGCCGATTTCTTCGGCGCCGACTCCCTGACCTACACGCTCACCGATACCGCCTCCGGCCTGACGGCCACGACCAGCGTCTCGATCACGGTCCTGGCCGTCAATGACCCGCCGACTTTCACGAAAGGCGTCAACATTACCGTGACCGAGGACGCCGGCGCCGTCAGCTTTTTCAATTGGCCAAGCGGCCTTTCGGCCGGCCCAGCCAATGAGGCCGCCCAGACGCTGGCCTTCGGGCTGACGAACACGGCGCCGGCCTTGTTCGCGACCCAGCCGGCCGTGCAGGCGGCCAGCGGCCTGCTCACCTTTACACCGGCCTCGAACGCTTCCGGCGTGGCCACGGTCACGATCGCCTTGCACGACGACGGCGGCACGGCCAACAGCGGCCAGGACACCTCGGCGGCGCAGACCTTCACGATCACGGTCACGGCGGTCAACGATCCGCCGACCGTGGCGGCGGACAGCGCGTCCGTGTCGGCCGGCGCCGTGGACGCGATCCTGGCGGTCCTGGCCAACGACTCGGCTGCGCCCGATGTCGGCGAGACCCTGACGATCACGGCGGCCGGGCCGGCCAGCCACGGCACCGTCACGGTCGAGCCAGGCGGCGCGCATCTGCTCTACACGCCGGCCGCCGGCTACACGGGCGCCGACACGTTCAGCTACACCGTCTCCGACGGGAACGGCGGCCAGGCGAGTGCGACTGTAACCGTCACGGTGGCCGCGACGACGCACTCGGTTTTCCTGCCGACCGCCATGCGCGCCTTCCAGCCGCGGCCGGACCTGGTGGGCAGCTTCAGCCTCAGCCCGGCGAACCCGGCCGCCGGCCAGCCAGTCCAGATCACGATCGTGATCACCAATCAAGGTACCGCGCCGGCCTCGGCCTTCTGGGTGGACTTCTACATCAACCCGAGCGCGCCGCCCTCCGCCGCCAACCAGCCCTGGGACCAGCGCTGCAGCCTCTCGCCCTGTTACGGCCTGGCCTGGTTGGTGAGCGCGCCGCTGGGGCCGGGCGCCAGTGTCACGCTCACCTCCACACCGGCCAGCTACTTCGCCGACAACACCCGCTGGCCGGGCGCTTTCGCCAGCGGCACGAACGCGCTCTACCTGTATGTGGACAGTTGGAACCCCGGCGTGGCCACCGGCGCCGTCGCGGAAAGCGCTGAGGGCAACAACATCTTTGCGCAGACCGGCTTCGGGCCGCTGGCGGAAGAGGGCGGGGCCGCGGCGGGTGCGTTCGCGCCCGGCCCGTTCCAGTTGGATCTTCCGCCGCGGCCGGAGAGTGGAGAGTAACCCATGCGACGCACGCTGGTCAGCCTCGTTTTCGCGTTGGGGCTTTGGGCGGCGGCCGCGCTGGCCCTGGCCTGGCCGAACGGCCGCGCGGCGGCCCAGCAGCCGTCGCCGCGCCCGCCGCTCTCGGCCACGGATCAATTCCTCACCGCTCAGGCGCAACCGACCCAGGGCGGCGGGGAAGGGGGCGGACCGGCGGCCACATCCGTGCCGGCCACGTCAACGCCCGCGCCTGTGGGGCGGACCCGCACGGCGACCACCACGGCCACGAACCTGGCCAGCGCCACCGCGCCGGCCGCAACCATCACGCCGGCCGCCACGGCTACGCCGATCGTGATTGTGCAGACGGTGGTTCAGACAGTGGTAATCCAGGTGACGGCGCCGGCAGCTACGCCTGTGCCCGTCACGCCGACACCGCTCTTCGACCCGGAGTCGGCGATTGTGGATGAAGCGCCCGAGCCGGGCGGGTGGCTTTGGCTCGTGCTCGGCCTGCCGTTTGCGGCGCTGGCCGTGGCGCTGGGGTGGTTGTCCGGCCGCGGGTTCTGGCTGCCGGGCCTGTACCCGGAGCGCGGCCGGCCGCGCCGCGCCGGCCGCCTGCCCCGCCGGCTGCGCCATGATTGAGGGGCAGATTGGGTGACTCAAAAAGGACGCCGCGCGGCGTCCTTTTTGTTCTGGGCGGGGCCGGCCTCTTCAGCGCAGCCAGACCAGGATCACCTGGGCCAGGACGATTTTGGCGATGGTGGCCAGCGGGTAGACCGTGGCATAGCCGATGTTCGGCAGATCGTTGCGCGCCTGTTCGGTGGCGTAGCCCAGCACGGCCGGCTGCGTCTGGAACCCAGCCAGGATGCCGGTGAGCAATCCCATCGGGATGTGCAGCCAGCGGTAGCCCACCCACAGCAGCGTGACGGCGCTAACCGCCGTCAGTACGGCGCCGCCCAGGAAGATCGTCAGCCCGTTGCCCTGGGTCAGCGTCGTGACGAACGCAAAGCCCGACCGCGTCCCGACGCCGGCCAGGAACAGGACCAGCCCGATCTGGCGCAGTGTCAGGTTGGCGCTGTACGGCACGCTCCACACCAGCGGCCCCGTGCGCGCCAGCGTGCCCAGGATCAGCGCCGCAATCAGCGGGCCGCCGGCCAGGCCCAGCTTGAGCGTGACGCCGCCGGGCAGCGGGATGGGCGCCAGCCCCAGCAACAAGCCGAGCGCCAGCCCCAGGCTGAACGTCAGGATATCCACCTCGCTCACCGCCCGATAGGAATCGCCGAAGAACTTGGTGACGGCCTCAATCTGTTCGCGGCGCGTCAGCACCCGCACCCGGTCGCCGAGCTCCAGCACCGTGTCGGCGTCGGGCAGCAGGTCCAGGTCGCCGCGCCGCACGCGCGTCACCAGGGCGCCGAACTGCTGCGGCAGGCTGAGATCACGCAGATGCCGGCCCGCAATCTGAGCGTCTGACACAAAGATGCGCCGGTAGTCGAGTTCGGTGCGGTCCCACTCGAGATGTTCATGGGCGGTCTCACCCAGCGCCGCCGTCACTCGCGCGACCTCGTCCGGCGCGCCCACGATCGTCACCAGGTCGTCCAGCGCCAGCTGGGTCTGGCCGGTGACGATCGAGGTGGCGTTCGCGCGCCGGACGCGCGTGCCGATGATGCGCCAGTTGTGCTCGCGCACCAGGGCCGCCAGCGGCTGCGCGCTCACCTCTGCGTGGGTCACGCGCACCGTGCGCGTCTGCAGCTTGGAGTCGATGGCGCCGGGCAGCTGCAGATGCTTGGCCTCGGCCGCGTAGTCCACCTTCCAGAGCCGCTGCAGCACGCCGATAGCCAGCAACATGCCGACCACGCCCATCGGATAGGCCAGGGAATAGGCCACCACTGGCTCATCCAGCAGCGCGGCCTGGCCGGCGTTCTTGACGTTCTCGAGCACGCCCGCCAGGGCCGGCGTGTTGGTCAGCGCGCCAGCGAACATCCCGGCGGCCAACGTGGCATCCAGCCCGAGCCAACGGCTCACCAGCAGTGCCAGGCCGGCCGCCAGCACGAGCACGCCCAGCGTCAGGGCGTTGTCGCGCAGACCCTTGCGCCGGAAAGACGCGAAGAAGCCGGGACCGCTGCTCAGGCCGATGGTGTAGACGAAGAGCACCAGCCCGAGTTGGTAGACCAGTTCCGGCAATTTGAGGTCCACGTGCAGCGCGCCGAAGGCCAACCCCACGAACAGCACGGCGGCCAAACCGAGGCTGCTGCCGGCGATTTTGACTCGGCCGAGGGGATAGCCGACGGCGACGACGAGGAAAAGCAACAAGAGGGGATTGTTGATCAGGAGTTCAATCATGCCCGTCATAGTAAGCCGGCTGCAGCCGGCGGCCAAGTAACAATTGTCCCGGCCGCCAGGTCAAGGCGGGCCTCACCCGATGCGGGTAGGACCGAGGCGGGCCGGCTCACCGGCGCGGTGGCAAAAGAAGAGGGCCGGCCCATTGGGGCCAGCCCTCCCTTGGTGCGCGCCAGGGCCGGGCAGCCTGGCGTCAGGCTGCCCGGCGTTGACTGCGGTTGTGGTGCGTTACGGATCGACGCGCACGATGGTCGGGTTCGGCATGCCCGTGGACCCGCCATAGACCACACTTCCGAGGTACTTGACGCCGGAGGTGAGGCCGCTGAAGCTGAGGCTGACCGTGCCGGATTGGCCGAGCACGGCCGTGGCCGGAGCGCTGACCGTCATGTTGCCAGCGTCCGCCGAGCCCAGCACCCAGGCGAACAGGGTGAAGGGCGCCGGGCCGCCGCCGGTGTCGAAACCGTCCACCAGGACCGTGTACGTGGCCGCGGTCGGGTTGACGAAGCTGACGGCTTCGTCCGACGTGCCGCCGGCGCTCTGGCCCACCAGCGTGGCGCCCCGGTAAACCAACAGGTCCAGGTCCGGGGCCGTGGTCTCGCTGTTGAACAGCGCGAAGCGCGCGTAGGTGGTGCCGGCCGGGACGACCACGTCATAGGTGAACGCCTCGCCGGTGTTGATGGTGTCGGCGAAGGTGACAGCCGGGACCAGGCCGCGCGGCGTGGCCGTAAAGCTGCCGTTGTAGCCGAAGGTCACGTTGTAGCTGCCTGAGACCTCCAGCGGGGCCGCCAGGGCCACCGGCCGGATGGCGATGACGCTGCGGACGCTGTGCTTGCCGTCGTTCCAGGTCAGCGAGCCGAAGGTGTAGGCGTTCAGGGCCGCGCTCGTGCGCGTGAACGTCACGGTGTAGGTCTTGGACTGGCCCGGCCCCAGGGTGAGGGTGCTGGGCGAGACCACGACGTCGACGCCGGGCGGCGCGCTCACCGCCACCGTGTAGGTGGACTTGGCGCCGCTGACGTTGGTCACCGTGCGCTGGACGGTCTGGATGCCGGCCATATCGCCGATGGCGATGGACGGGTAGTTGAGGTTGCTGATGTCGACGGCGATGGCCGGGCAGTGCGGATCGCTGCTCAGGCCTTGGCCGCACATGAAGCCCATCCAGTCACGCGCGCGGGCCGCGTAGACCAGGCCGGGGTCGGCGGCCGAGGTCGGTTGCGCTTGGCCCGCGCCGTAGCCGAAGGGGTTGCCCGGGATCGGGTTGCCGGCGTTGGTCGTCTGGCCGGCCGTGGTCATCAACGCCGACTTGATCATAGCCGGCGTCCAATCCGGGTGCCGATGCTTGAGCAGCGCCGCGAAGCCGGCCACGTGCGGGCTGGACATGGACGTGCCGCTCAGGAAGTCGAAGTCGCGCCCGGCGATGGAGGGCGAGGTGGCCGCCAGGACGTCGACGCCCGGAGCCATGATGTCGGGTTTGAGCAGGTCGCCGCCGCCGGCCAGGCTCGGCCCGCGCGACGAGAAGGAGGCCACGGCCGGCGCCTCGACGGTCACTTGCGTGCCGGGCGCGATTTGGGCCGTGGCGCCCGCGCCGGCCGAGGCGATGTAGGCCTTGACGGCCGCGCCGGCGATTTCGTCGATGTGGATGGTGGGCAGGTAGTGGATGTCGGCGTTGAGGGAGTTGGGCGAGGTGTTGGCCAGGACCACGCCCAGGCCGCCGGCTTCCTGGACCGCCAGGCTCTTGTTGACGCGCGCCGTCACGCCGCGGTCACAGAGCACGATCTTACCGGCCACCTTGGCCGGGTCGAGCACGGCGACGCCGCCGGTATCAACCGTCGAGTAGCACAGCCGTACTTGCTCGGCATTCGCGCCGGGCAGGCCGGCAGCCGTGGACGAGATGAGCGGCAGGGAGGCCGTGCCGTTGCCGTTGGAGATGCCGGCGTAGGTGGAGCCGTTGCCGAGCGTGACCGAGCTGGTGTAGGCGCGGTCATGCGTGCCGGCGGCCACGGTGGTGACCCACGGCGTGTTGTGGGCGACGGTGCTGGCGCCGGGGCCGTTGTTGCCGGCCGAGGCCGCCACGAACACGCCGGCCGCCGCCGCGTTCAGGAACGCGATCTCGACCGGGTCGTTGAAGGCCGTGCGGCTGCCGCTGATGGAGTAGTTGATGACGTCCACGCCGTCGGAGGTGGCGTCTTCGATGGCGGCCACCAGGTCCACCGTGGAGCCGCTGGCCGTGGCGCCGTCCACTGTGGACCACAGCGCCTTGTACATGGCGACATGGGCGCGCGGCGCCATGCCGCTGATCTGGCCCAGATCGGTGCCGAGGGTGACGGCTTCCACGCCGTAATTGCCGGCCGCCGTGCTGCTCGTGTGCGAGCCGTGGCTGTTGTAATCACGCGCCGAGTTGTACTCCCACGGGCGGTTGGCATCGATGCCGGCGTCGCCGCCCTGACCCGCGTTGTAGTAGCGGGCGCCGATCAGTTTGTTGTTGCACAGACCGTCCGGCCAATCTTCACCGGTCTGGCAGGTGCCGGACCAGCGCGGGCCGGGCGCGCTGTAGCTGCCGTCGTCCGCGAAGCTCGGGTTCTCAGGCCAGATGCCGGAGTCGATGATGCCGACGACAATGTGCTCGCCGGCGTTGCTCGGCCCGCCCAACTGCGCCCACAAGGCGCCGGACTGCGTCAGACCCACAAAGGTCGGCGTCGTGACCGTGTCCATGTACCGGATTTCATCCGGGATGACGGCCAGCACGCCGGGGGTGGCGGCCAGTTGGGCCGCCTGGGCGGCGGTGAGCTTGGCGGCGACACCGTTGTAGGTGTAGCGATAGTTGTACAGCCGCTGGCCGCCGACCGCCGCGATCACGGCGTTCTGGCGGTTGGTGAGGTAGCTGGCATAGCGCCGCACGTCCGTGCGGTTGGCGTTCAGGCGCTGGCCGTCCGCCACGGCGGTGGCGCGATAACCGGCCACGCCGCCGCTGTAGGTGATGACGGGCTGGTCAGCCAGCCAGACGATGTAAACACCGTTCGAGCTCTTTTCGACCGCGGGTGTAACTGGGCCGTCCTGGGCCCGGACGCCGGCGGGGACCGACAGGCCCAGCGCCAGCAGCGCGACAAAGACCAGGCGCGCCAGGGACGCCAGCGGCTTGCGCAGTGGATGATGCTGCGACATTGCTTCGGATCTCCTTATCCTCAGATTGCGGTGAGAGAGAAGCGCCAAAAATCAAGGACGTGGGCCGTGCTATCCTGTTCACGGGACGACAGCACCGGCGCGGGGGTCGGAGCCGTCCCAACGGGGTGGGGTGCCAGCCCGGCAAGAGAGATAAGGCGGATCACCTCCTGGTCGACGTCACTCTGCGGGCGAACGAACGACCCAGTGACGACGGACGCGAATCAGGACCAGGCCCTGCCGACGGCTGGGTCCGGCAACGGGAGAGGCACAAGCGGGCAAAGCCAAAACGACTGCCGTGAGTTCTGGCAGCTGCGCTTGGTTGGCGCTGGCGCACGCGGCTTTGTCCTGGGGATAACGCACCTGCCCCGTTTGTCTCGCGTTAGTTATGAATTGGTTGGCGAATCAGAGACAAAATGATTATAGCCCCAGCCGGATAACTGTCAACCTAACGGTTTGTCAACCGACGCCGGGCTCAAACACAACAACACCCGCCGCTGCCTCAGCGACGGGTGTTGTGATTGGGTCAAGCGGGTGAGGCGTTTAGAGCCCGAGCCGTTCGCGCAGAAAGGCGCGTACGACGTTGACCGGCACGGCCCCGCCGGCCTCCGGGCCGGTCATGATCGTATTGACGCCGATCAGGCGTCCGCGCGCATCCACGAGCGGCCCGCCGGAGTTGCCTGGGCGCAGCCGCAGCGCCACGGCCACCCAATCGCGTCCGCGCGCCTGTTCGGGCAGGGCTGTGCCGCGGCCGATGACGACGCCGGCCGTGGCCGCGCCGGTGACGCCAAACGGATGCCCGACGGCAAAGGCCCACTCGCCCGGCTGCAGGCTGTCCGAGTCGCCCAGGGGCATGGCCGGCAGGCCGTCCGCGTCCACGCGCAGCGCGGCGACATCGCGCTCCGGGTCGTGGGCCAGGACGCGGGCCGGCAGTGTGCGGCCGTCCGGCAAGGTGACGCGCAGGTGCTGGCGCCGCACGACGTGGGCGTTGGTGATGATCAGGCCGTCGGCGCTCCAGAGAATGCCGGCGCCCTCGCCCTGCCGGCCGTTGCTGATCTGCACCAGGCTGCGCCGGGTCCGCGCCACCGCGTCCGACATCTCCCGGCTGAGTTGTTGCAGCAGGTTCATGACATTGCCCTCCGGGTGAGCGCTCAGGCCGGCCGCTCGCCCACCCACACCTCCAGCGCCTGCAGCTGTCCGGCGCGCACGATCTGCGCCGGCACACGCCGACCCACGCGGTCTTCGCCCAGGGCCGCCAACAGGCTCTCCAGACTCGGCACTGGCCGGCCGTCGAGCGTCACGAGCGTGTCGCCCTGGAGCAGACCGCCGCGCTCGGCCGGGCCGCCCGGCTCAACGTTCATCAACAGCAGCCCGCCCGCCTGCCCGGTGGCCGGGCGCAGCGCCTCCGGCAGGCGCACCGGCTGCGCACCGATGCCCAGATAGCCGCGGCGCACGCGGCCGTGCTTCACCAGCGCCGCCACCGTCTGACGCACAGTGTCCACCGTGACGGCCACGCTCAGCCCGCGCGCCAGCGTTGAGCTGGTCAGTCCGGCGACCCGCGCTTCGGCGTCCACCAGCGGCCCGCCGGAGAAGCCCGGGAACATCACCACGTCGGTCTGCAGGTAGCGATCGATGAAACCACCCGCCGGTGTGCGCCAGCCTTCCTCCAGAGCGCTGATCACGCCCAGCGTCGCCAACCCGCGCTCGCCCGGCCGGCCCAGCGCCAACACCAGCGCGCCCACCTCCAGCGTGGCCGGCGCGGCCCATTCGGCCGGTTTCAGGCCGCCGGCCTCCGCCTGAACCACGGCAACATCCACGCCCGCGTCGCGCCCGACTACGCGGGCGGCCACGCTCTGTCCATCCGGCAGGCCGACGCGCACCGTGTCGCGCTCTAGCACGTGCGCGGCCGTGACGATCAGGCCGTCGGCCGACCACACCACGCCGCTGCCGGGCAGACGGTCGCGGCCCTCCACGCGGACCACGCTCTGGCCGGCGGCGGCCACGGTCTCCACCAGCGCCTGCGAGAACTGGGCGAGCAATTCACTCATCGTTTGCCTCCTGCGGCGTGCGATCAGGTGACCGGCCGCCGTAGGCGAAAGATAGCGCGGGCCGATCGGCGCGGCTACTCCCCGCTCGCGGAGGCGCGGCCCTAGCCGAAGAGCTAGGCCCGCGCGGCCGGTGGGGTATACTCCGGCGCGCCACGCCGTTTCAGGAGAAACTTGTGTCTCGAACACTGCCGCCGTCAGTCATCGTCATCGGCGCCGGGCTGGCTGGCCTGGCCGCCGCGCGGGACTTGCACCGCGCCGGCCTGCGCGTCACCGTGCTGGAGGCGCGCGCACGGGTGGGGGGCCGCGTGCTGACCTTCCGCGAGCCTTTCCAGGACGGCCAGTACGCCGAGGCCGGCGGCGAGTTCATCGACGACGATCACCACCGGATGCGTGAGCTGGCGCGCGAGTTCGGCCTGACGGTGGAGCCGGTGGCGGCCGGCTGGGTGGCGCCGGAGGAGTGGGCGATTTTCCAGGGCCACAGCGCCCGCGTCCGGGAGACCGCAGTCTGGGGCTATGATCTGGAGGCCGCCGTGGACCGCCTCTGGGCGGAGCTGGCGCGCCTCGGGGCGCAGGTGCCGGACCCGGCCCGCCCAGACCAGGCGCCGGACGCCGTCGGCCTGGACCGGCGTTCGGCGGCCGAATGGCTGCAAGCGCTCGACGCGCCAGACATCGCCAAACGGCACTTCGCCGCGCACCTGCGCGCTGAGTACACGGTGGAGGCCGATCGCTTTTCGCTCCTGGATTTGGCCCGCAACGCGGCGCTGTACTATCGCGACCCGGCGGCCGAACGCGGCTCTGGCCGGATCCGTGGCGGCAACGATCTCTTGCCGCGCGCGCTGGCGGCGGCCCTGCCAGAGGTCCGTCTGAGCGCGCCGGTGACGCGCGTGGCGGCGGGTGAGGCCGGCGTAACCGTGACCTGCCTGTCCGCGGGCCGCCCCGAGTCTTTGGCGGCCGACTATGCGATCCTGGCGATCCCGCTGCCGGCGGCGCGCGCCATCACGTTCGAGCCGCCGCTGCCGTCCGCGCAGGCCGCTCTGCTCACCGGCATCTCGTACGGCTTGGTCATCAAGGTCGTGATCCAGTATCGGCGGCGCTGGTGGCGGGAGCGCGCCTGGAACGGCCATCTGATCGGCGATGGGCCGCTGGCGTGCACCTGGGAGCCCACGAGCGAACAGGCCGGCGGCCGCGGCCTGCTGACGGTGTATTCCGGCGGCGAACCTGGCGCGGTGTTGACCCGGCTAGACGACGACGCGCGCGTGGCAGCGGTGCGGGCCGCTCTGGAGCGGCATTTTCCGGAGTCGGCGCCTTTAGCCGAACAGACCGCCACGATCGCGTGGCCGCGCGAGCCTTTCTCGGGCGGCGCCTACATGGCGCTGGCGCCCGGCGAGGTGACGCGCCACTGGGAGACCCTCTTCACGCCGGCCGGACGCCTTTACTTCGCTGGCGAACATGCCGCCGTGGTGCAGGGCTACATGGAGGGCGCGGTCGAGAGCGGCCAGCGGGTGGCCGCCGAGATCGTCGCGCGGGCCGGTCACGGAGGGTGAGGTGAACACGATGACGCAACCGATAGTCATCTGCGGGGCCGGCATTGCCGGAGTGGCGACCGCCTATCACCTGGCCGTCGTCCACGCCCGGCCAGTGGTGCTGGTGGACGAACGGCCGCCCCTGTCTTTGACCAGCGACAAATCCACCGAGGCCTACCGCAACTGGTGGCCCGGCCCGGGCGCGGCGATGGTGCAGTTCATGAACCGCAGCGTCACGCTGCTGGAGACCTGGGCGCGCGCCACCGGTAACCGGTTCCATCTCAACCGGCGCGGCTACGTTTATGCCACCGCCGACGCGGCCGGCCTGACGGCCCGGCTGATGGCTGCCCGCGCGATCGCGGCCCTGGGCGCCGGCGAATTGCGCGTCTACGAGGCCGGCGCCTCCAGCCAGAGCTATCAACCCTCCGAGCCGGACGGCTTTGAAGGCGGCCCGAGCGGCGCCGACCTGATCCTCGACCGCAGCCTGATCCGGCGGCATTTTCCGTATCTGAACGCCGCCACGGCCGCCGTCTTGCACGCGCGGCGGGCGGGTTGGTTCAGCGCCCAGCAGTTGGGGATGTGGCTGTTGGAGCAGGCGCGCGCGCACGGCGCGCAGCTGGTGGCGGCGCGGGTGGTGGGCGTCGACACCGACGCGGCCGGCGTGAGCGGCGTGCGGTTAAGCACCGGGGAGCGGCTGGCGACGCGCTGCTTCGTCGACGCGGCCGGGCCCTTCCTGACCGAAGTGGCGCGGCTGGTGGGCGTCGACCTGCCCGTGTTCTCGGAGCGCCACCTCAAGCTCAACTTCGCGGACACGCTGGGCGTGATCCCGCGCGAAGCCCCGCTCTTGATCTGGGATGACCCGCAACGCGTGGACTGGACGGAGGACGAGCGCGCGGCGCTGGCCGAGGACGCGGAGTCGGCCTGGCTGTTGCGGCCGTTCCCGGCCGGCGTCCACGTCCGGCCGGATGGGCCGGCGGGCAGCCCGATCCGCCTGATGCTCTGGGACTATCATCGGCACCCGGTCGAGCCGGTGCTGCCGCCCGAGCCGGACGAGTTCTTCCCAGAGCTGGTCCTGCGCGGGCTGGCGACGATGGTGCCGGGTCTGCGCGCCTACTACGGCCGCGCGCCGAAGCCGGTGGTGGATGGCGGCTACTACACCAAGACGCCCGAGAATCGGCCGCTCATCGGGCCGCTGCCCGTGCCCGGCGCCTACCTGATCGGGGCCTTGTCCGGCTATGGGTTGATGGCGGCGCCGGCGGCCGGCGAGTTGCTGGCCGCGCACATCACCGGCGGCCCGCTGCCCGGCTACGCGGGCGCGCTGCGGCTGGACCGGTACGCCGACCCGGCCTATCAGGCGCTGTTGGCGGAATGGGGAAGCGGCGGGCAGTTGTGAGGCTCGCTATTCAGGCGGCGGGCAGCAGGCCGGCGCGTTCCAGGCTGGCGCGCAGCGCCGCTCGTTCGTCATCGCCCAGCGGCAGCAGCGGCAGGCGCGGCCGGCCGCCGCGGTAACCGAGCAGGTCCATGGCCGCCTTCAGGCCGGCCACGCCGAAGCGCGCCGTCACAGCGCTGTTGGCGTCGATCAGCGGCTGTTGCCCGGCCCGCGCCCCGGCCAGGTCCCCGGCCTGGAAGCGCGTGTACAACTCGAACAACGGCCTGGCCGCGATATTGGCCAGCGCCATCACGCCGCCCACACCGCCCACCGCCAGCGTCGCCAGCAGGAAGCCGGCCGAGCCAGCCAGCACCTGGAAGTCCGGCCCGCACTCGTAGACCATCTGCCCGATCTTGGTGATATCGCCGCCGCTGTCCTTGAGACCCAGGATGTTGGGATGGCCGGCCAGCCGAGCCACGCTGGCCGCCGGCAGGTCCACACCGGTGTTGGCGGGCACACTGTAGAGCAGGATCGGGATCGGCGCCGCGTCCGCCACGGCGCGGTAGTGGGCCTCCAGCGCGGCCGGCGTCATCTTGGCCCGGAAATAGCCGGGCGTGACCACGATGGCGACATCGGCGCCGAGGGCGGCCATGCGCTCGGTCAGGTCGCTGGTGCCGCGCGTGGTCTCCAGGCCGGTGCCCGCGATCAGCAGGCGGCCGGGCGCGGTGACGGCCCGGGCGGCACGCACCACCTCCAGCCGCTCTGCAATGGTCAACGACGAGAACTCGCCGTTAGAGCCGCCCAGCACATAGCCGGCCAGCGGTTCCTGGTTCAGGCGCTGCAGGTTGAACTGCAGGCCGTCCAGGTCGACGGCGCCGCTGTCCGTGAACGGGGTCGCGACGGGCGGGAAGATGCCGGCCAGGGAAGGGTGGTTGGTCATCGCTTAGTCTTTTCGTCCGATGATGCAGCCGGCGCGCGTGCCGCGCCGGTTGGCGAAGGCCCAGGCCCGCTCGCCGAGCAGGTCCAGCGACAGGATCGCCCACCTGCGCCACCACTCGCTGGCCGCCCGCAGCCCGCGGTAAGCCTCGGCGAACAGCGCGCGCTTGACCGGGCCGGGCAGCGAGCCCGGGATCGCGTCGAACGCGCCGGGCGGGCCGCCGCCGAAGCGCGCCGGAACGGCGGCGGGGGCGTTACAACAGGCCGGCGGCCTGTTCCGCCTGCGTGACCGCGTGCTCGAAGATCTCCAGGCCGGCGTCGATCTCGGCCGTGCTGACGCACAGCGGCGGCGTGATGCGGATGGTGTTGCGTCCGCAGCCCAGCAGCAGCAGGCCGTGCTCAAAGCCGGCGTGGACGACGTGGTTGCGGATATCGGGCGCGCGCTCCTTCGTGCCCTTGTCCTTGACGAACTCCACGCCGATCATCAGGCCGGCGCCGCGCACATCGCCCAGGCTGGGATGGCGGGCCTTCATCTCTTCCAGGATATCCAGCGCGTAGCGGCCGACCTCGCCGGCGTTCTCCATGTAGCCGGACTCGATCAGGCGGATGGTCTCCAGCGCGGCCGCGCACGAGAGCGGGTTGCCGCCGTAAGTGTTGCCGTGCGCCCCGGCCGGCCAGGTCATGATGGACTGGCGCGCGATCATGGCGCCCAGCGGCATGCCGGAGGCGATGCCCTTGGCGATGCAGACGATATCCGGCTCCACGCCCCAATGCTGGATGGCCCACCACTTGCCGGTGCGCCCCATCCCGCTCTGGACCTCGTCCGCGATCAGCAGGATGCCGTACTTGTCGCACAGCTGGCGCAGGCGCGGGAAGAACGAGTCCGGCGGGATGATGTAGCCGCCCTCGCCCTGGATCGGCTCGATCAGGAAGGCGGCCACCTCGTCGGCCGGCACCTCGTACGCGAAGATCACGTCCTCGAGGTAGTTGATGACGGCGTCGCCATAGTCGCTGCGCGAGGCGTCGAACTGCAGGCGCGGCCGGTAGACGTTGGGGAAGGGCACGTGGGTGACGCCGGGCAGCGCCGGCGGGAAGCCGCGCCGCTGGACGGCCTTGGAGGCCGTGAAGGCCAGCGCGCCGAGCGTCCGGCCGTGGAAGCCGCCGTGGAAACCGATGAAGCGCGGCCGCTTGGTATAGAAGCGCGCCAGTTTAAGCGCGGCCTCGACCGACTCGGTGCCGGAGTTGGTCATGAAACACAGCGCGTCCTCTTTGAACGGCGCGATCTCGTCCAGTTTCTCGCCCAGCGCCGCCCACTTCTCGTGGTAGAAGTCGGACGAGATGTGGATGAACTTCTCGGCCTGCTGCTGGATGGCCTGCACCACGTCCGGGTGGCTATGGCCGGTGGAACAGACGGCGATGCCGGCGGCGAAATCCAGGTAGCGGTTGCCGTCCACATCCCACACTTCGGTGCCGCGCCCGTGATCCATGACGAAGGGGTAATCGCGCGGATAGGAGGGTGAGATGAACTTGGCGTCGCGCTCCAGGATGGCTTGGGCCATGGGGCCGGGGACGTTGAGTTTGGTGACCATAGCATTTCTCGACTTGTATGAACCGGGGTGCCAGGGCGCGGAAAAGCTCGGGAACCGGGGCACGCCCCGACCGTCGGCTTGCGCCTGTTTCAATGCCAAAGTTATCGCCAGCAGGGGCGGCCGTTACCGGTCGGGCACGACAAGCGTGCGCGATTCTTCCATCGCCAGGGCGCCGGCCCCCACCAGGCCCGCGTCGTCGCCCAGGGCGGCCGGCACCACCGGGCAATCGCGCCAGTAGAGCGGGTCCATGGCATGGCGGCGCAGCGCCGCGCGCACCGGCTCCAGCAGCAGGTCGCCCACCAGGGAAACGCCGCCGCCCAGGATGACGATGGACGGGTTGAGCAGATGGAGGAAGCTGGCCAGCGCCCGGCCAATGTGCTGCCCGGCTTCGGCCAGCAGAGATTGCGCGAAGGCGTCGCCCTCGCGGGCCGCCAGGCCGATCTGGGCCGTGGTGAGCGAGGTCGGGTCCGCGCCGGCCAGTTGGCGCAGCCGTGAGTCGGCGCCCGCGCCGGCGGCCAGTTGGGCGGCGGCGCGGCGCGCGATAGCGGGTCCGGCGGCCACCGCTTCTAGGCAGCCGCGCTGTCCGCACCCGCACAGCGGACCCTCGGGGTCCAGGTTGAGATGGCCGACTTCGGCGGCCAGCCCGCGCGCGCCCAGGAGCAGGCGGTTGCCGATCACAACGCCGCCGCCGATGCCGGTGCTGACCGTCAGGTAGAGCACGTCCCGGTGGCCGCGGCCGGCGCCGAACTTCCACTCGCCGAGCGCGGCCAGGTTGGCGTCGTTGCCCAGGAACACGGGCCGGCCCAGCCGGGTCTGCATGATGCGCTGCAGCGGCAGGTTCTTCCAGCCCGGGATGTTGGTGATGTTGATCACCTCGCCCGTGAACGGGTCCACCGGGCCGGGGATGCCCAGACCGATCGCGGCCACGCCGGCCAGGTCAGGGGACACCTCGCGGATCGCCTGCTCCAGCCGGTCGAGCACGCCTTCGGCGTCGCCGCCGGCCTGGGTCGGGATCTTCAGTTTTGCGTCAGGGATGGAACTCTGGCCGATAAAGCGGGCGGCGCGCAGGCTGGTGCCGCCCACGTCCACGCCTATATAGACTGAGTCGGTCATAACCGCATTGTAACATGCCGCTTGTGCCGGCCAGGCCGCCGCGGCCGGCCCTGCACCCTTGGTGTTGAAGCCGCGGACGCGCAGCCAGCGGCCGGTCTTAAGCGGCGGCTGGCGTCTTGTGAAGAATGCTCAATTGCACCGGCCAAAGTTTAGGAGTTGCGATTGATTGACAACGGGCCTGTTGCCGTGCTAGACTTTCGCCCGTAGTCACAACCAGATAATGCTTTTGGGCCACGAAGCCCCCACCGACAGTTTTCCGTCGGGCGGGGGCTTTTTCTGTGTTCTCACAAGCACTTCTTCCAAGGAGGCAGTCTCGTATGGCAGCAAAACCCACCACGCCCAAGGAGGTCCTCGAATTCGCCAAAGCGAATGGCGCTAAATTCGTCGACTTCAAGTTCGTGGACTTGCCCGGCACCTGGCAGCACTTCAGCGCCGGCATCCAGGAGCTGGATGAGGATCTGTTCGCCGAAGGTATCGGCTTCGACGGCTCGTCCATCCGCGGCTTCCAGGCCATCCATGAGAGCGACATGCTGCTCTTCCCGGATCCGGTCACGGCCGTGATGGACCCGTTCACGGCGGTCCCGACGCTCAGCCTGGTGTGCAACGTGCGCGATCCGCTCACCGGCGAGGCCTACTCGCGCGACCCGCGCTACATCGCTCAGAAAGCAGTGGCGCACCTCAAGGCCAGCGGGCTTGGCGATGTCTCCTACTGGGGCCCGGAGGCCGAGTTCTTCGTCTTCGACCACGTCAGCTTCGCCCAGGACGAGTACGCCGCCCACTACAAGATCGACTCGGGCGAAGGCATCTGGAACTCCGGCACCAACGAGCCGGCGCAGGTGCCCAATCTGGGCCATCGCCCGCGCTGGAAAGAGGGCTACTTCCCGGTTTCGCCCGCCGACACCCTCCAGGACCTGCGCTCGGAGATGGTGCTGACGATGGAAGCCGCCGGCATCCCGGTGGAAGTGCACCATCACGAGGTGGCCACCGCCGGCCAGTGCGAGATCGACATGCGCTTCAGCGATCTGCTGACCATGGCCGACAACTTGCTGATGTACAAGTACATCGTCAAGAACGTCGCCCTGAAGCACGGCAAGACGGCCACCTTCATGCCCAAGCCGATCTGGGGCGACAATGGTTCGGGCATGCACGTCCACCAGTCCATCTGGAAGGGCGGCGCCAACCTGTTCTATGACAAGGACGGCTACGCGCTGCTGTCGCAGATGGCCAAGTACTACATCGGCGGCCTGCTCAGGCACGCCCCGGCGCTGCTGGCGATCGTGGCGCCCACGGTGAACTCCTACCACCGCCTGGTGCCTGGCTTCGAGGCACCGGTCAACATCGCCTACTCCCGCCGGAATCGCTCGGCCGCGGTCCGCATCCCGATGTACTCCAACAATCCCAAGTCCAAGCGCCTGGAGTTCCGGTGCCCGGACCCGTCCACCAACCCGTACCTGGCCTTCTCGGCCATGCTGCTGGCCGGCCTGGACGGCATCGAGAACAAGATCGACCCCGGCGAGCCCGCCGACTTCGACATTTTCGAGGCGCACGGCACGACCAAGATCAAGCAGGTGCCCGGCTCGCTGAGCGAGTCGATCGCCGCGCTGGAAGCTGACCATGCCTTCCTGCTGAAGGGCGGCGTCTTCACGCCCGACGTGATTGAGACCTGGGTCAGCATGAAGCGGACCAAGGAGATCGACCCGATCCGCCTGCGCCCGCACCCGTACGAGTTCTACCTGTACTACGACGCCTAAAGCCCGTCCGGCGTCCCTTTCGCCTGCAGCAGCCCTCGGCCATGCCCGTGTGCAAACGCGAGCGGCGTGGCCGGGGGCTTGTGTTAACCCGCGGGTGATTGGAGAATAGGGCCGTATGACCACGCCGGAGTTCCACTCCCCGCCGAACCTGCCCGTGGATTGGCCGGCCGCGCTGGACCTGCTGCGCGATGCCGGGGCGCGCATCAACCGCCTCGGCCCGGATACGTCGCTGGGGGAGGCGCTGCAGCTGATCGCCGAGACGGCCGTCAAGCTGATTGCGCCGGGGGCGGCCGCCGTCATCTACACCTACGACGCGGCTGCCGGCGCCTTCGACCCGGCCTCGCGGGTGGCCGCCGGCGAGGCGGCGCCGCTGGTCGGCGACGTGCCGCGGCCGGACGGCGTCGGCGCCACGGCGCTGCGCCAGCGCAGCCGGGTGCTGTCCTACGAGAGCGGCCTGCCGTTCCACCCGCTCAAATATCAGGCCGGCATCCGCACCGCCGCTTGCTATCCGCTGCTGGTGCAGGATCACCCGGTGGGCGCCCTGTACATTGACCTGCGCGCCGACCGGCGCTTCAGCGACGACGAGCTGCGTCTGCTGGATACGTTCGTGCAGCTTTCGGCGGTGGCGATCTACAACACCCGCCAGTTCGAGGGCATCAACCGCGCCTTGCAGCGCAAGGTCGACGAGCTCGAGCGCTTGCGCCGGGCGGATCGCGTCATCAGTTCCCGGCCCAGCCTGGACGAGACGCTGGGCGAGATCCTCAACAGCGCGCTGGCCCTGAGCGGGGCCGAGTACGGGTCGCTGCGCCTGCTCGACCGGCGCAGCGGGCTGCTGCGGCTGGCGGCCTCCCAGCCGCGCGAGTCGTTCGAGCCCGAGACGGGGTTTTCGGTGGACGAGGGCGGCAGCATCATGGGCTGGGTCGCCGCCCGGCGCCAATCCCTGCGGATTGAAGATCTGCGCGCCGCGCCGTGGAACGCCATCTACCGGACTCTCCACCCGGAGCACGAAATGCGCTCCGAGCTGGCCGTGCCGCTGCCGGGGCCGGGCGAGGGAGTGGAAGGCGTGCTCAACGTCGAGAGCCCGCGCCTGGCCGCCTTTGACGCCGACCACCAGCGCGTCCTGGAGGCGCTGGCCACGCAGGCCAGCATCGCCCTGCAAGAGGCGCGGCTGTTGGCGACGATGGAGGCGCTGACCGGCCAGCTGCTCAGCCGCTCGTCCAACGCGCTGCTGGAGCTGCTCATCCAGCGCACGTGCGAGCTGCTCAACGTGCCCAACAGCGTCGTCTGGGAGCTGGACGCCGGCGAACCCGGCTGGTTCCAGCTGCGCGCCGCCAACATCGCCGAGCCCGGCGATTACCGGGTGCCGGTGGTGGGCAGCCTGCTGGGCGAGGCGCTGCGCGCCGGCCGGCCCGTCTACAGCGCCAACCTGGCCGAAGACGCGCGCGTCCAGCGGCCCAAGCTCACCCAGCGCATGGGCTGGGTCAGCGGAATGGTGGCGCCGCTGGCCGGGCGCGACGGCACGCCGCTGGGCGCTTTCGGCGTCTACACGACCATGCCGCGCGCCTTCAGCGATTGGGAGACGCGCCTGCTGGCCGCCCTGGCCAACCACGCCGCGGTCGCTTTTCAGCAGGCCGAGGCGTTGGCCCAGCTCAAACAGGCGCAGGAGCGTCAGGCCGTGGCCGAGACCTTCGCCGTGCTGGGTGATGTGGCCGCCAACCTGCTGCACCGGGTGAACAACCTGGTCGGCGTGATCCCGCAGCTGGCCCAGGGCATCGCCGAGAAGCGCCCGGATCTGGCCGGCGACCCGGCCGTCGCCAAGAAGCTGGCCGATATCGAAGCCAGTGCGCGCGCGGCCATGACCGCGGCGCGCGAGACCTTTGCTTTTCTGCGGCCGTTCCAGATGGGGCCGGTCAGCGTCAAGCGCTGTTATCAGACCGCCTTGGCGCGCCTCACCCGGCCGGACCACGTCCGCGTGACGGCCGCCGGGCTCTCGGCGCTGCCGCCGGTGCAGGCCGGCGAGGAACAACTGCGCTGGGTGCTCGTCAACCTGATGGATAACGCCGTCGACGCGCTCGGCGAGAACCCGGGCGAGATCCGGCTGCGCGGCCGGGTGGTGGCCGACGTGCTCGACGCCCGGCGTCGCTGGGTGGAACTGACGCTGGCGGACACCGGCCCCGGCGTGCCGCCGGAGCAGCGTGAGCGCATCTTTGACGCTACGTTCTCCACGAAGAACTCCGGCCGCAAGCTGGGCTTCGGCTTGTGGTGGGTCAAGTCCTGGATCCAGCGTTTCGGCGGCAGCATCGCGCTGGCTGAGTCGGCGCTGGCCGGCAGCCCGGCCTCGCCGGGATGCACTTTCATTATCCGGCTGCCCTTGGCCGAAACGGACGCGCTACCGTCCGCCGGCCGCGCAGCCGAGCAAGGGTAGGGTACCGATGGATCCGATACATGTGTTGGTGGTCGAGGATAACGCGCAGTGGCGGGACCTGTACCAGGAATTGCTGGCGGCGCCCGAATACGATCTGCAGTTCGCCAGCAGCTACGCGGAGGCGCGCGGCGAGCTGCAGCGCGGCACGTTTGCGGTGGCCATCATCGATCTCAACCTGGCCAGCTCCGAGGCGCGCCAGGAGAACCGCGATGGTTACCGGCTGCTGCAGGCGGCGCGCCAGCGCAACTTGCCCACGCTGGTGGTCAGCGGCATGGACGAGCCGGAGGAAGTGGACCGCGCCTATGAGGAGCACGGCGTCTATGCCTTCATCGAGAAAGCGCTCTTCGACCGGCGCGCCTTCGCGCGGCTGGTGGGTGAGGCCGTGCGGGCCGGCGTCACGCCGGCGCTGGACTTCAAGTCGTCGTCGCGGCTGGCCGACCTGACCGAGCGTGAGCGCGAGGTGCTTGGCCTGATGGTGCAGGGCTACACCAACCGCCAGATCGGCGAAGTCCTGCTGATCACGCCCAACACCGTCAAGAAGCACGTCGATCATATCCTGCAGAAGCTGCGCGTCAGCAATCGCGCGGGCGCGGTGGCGGCGGCGCTGCAGTCCGGCCTGCCGCCAGCTCGGCCGGCCGGCGCCGAGCCGGAGGCCAGCCCTTGAGACCGCTCGGGTTGTGCGGACTGCCAAAAAAAGCGGCCCCTCCGTCTGCGGCAAGATGGCCTGTTCGGGTCTTGTGAGCGGGTGGCGCGCGCCCTATGCTGGGCCCAGATCGCGGGCGGCTTGGGCAGCGCCGGCGAGCTAACTCGATAACGCCTCCCTGATGGGAAGTGGGCCAAGACGCCCCACGGTCTGTTCCGGCAGACCGTGGGGCGTCGTGCGTTACCAAAGGAAAGCCGCCATGTTCATCGCCCTGATCGTCTTCACGGTCGCTTACGTCGCCATTGCCAGCGAGCGCTTTCCGCGCCATTGGGTGGCCCTGGCGGGCGGGGCGGTGCTGGTGATCGCCGGGGTGCTCAGCCCCCTGGAGGCGCTGGCCTACATCAGCTGGGAGACGCTCGGCCTGCTGGCCGGCATGTTCGCGCTGGTGGCTGTTTTGAATGAGGCCGGCTTCTTCCGCTGGCTGGCGATGACGGCCGTGCGGCGCGTCAACTACCACCCGACGGCGCTGTTTGTGGCCCTGTTGGTGCTGGCCGCCGTCCTGGCCATGTTCATGGACAGCATCACGGTCATGCTGTTCCTGTCGGTGCTCACCCTGCAGCTCTGTCGGCTGCTCAAGCTCGACCCGGTCACGTTGATCATCGCCGAAGTCTGCGCCGCCAACACCGGCGGCTCGGCCACGCTGGTCGGCGACCCGCCGAACGTGATCCTGGGCACCACGCTCGGTTTCAGCTTCGCTGACTTCGCCGCCAATACCGGGCCGGTCTCGGCCCTGGCCGCCCTGGTGCTGCTGGGGGTCTTCTACTGGCGCAACCGCCAGGCGCTGCGCGACGCGCACGCCGCCCTCACCGACGAGACGGTGGCCGAGATCGAAAGCCTGCATCATGACCCGCTGCACGAGCAGCTGACGCGCCTGGGCCTGCTGGGGTTTGGCGCGGCCGTCCTGCTGCTGGTGACGCATCACTGGCTGAGCGAAGTCACGCACCTGCCGATCACGGCGGCGGTCTCGGCCCTGGTGCCGGCGGTGCTGGTCATGCTGGCCCTGCCGCGCCAGGACCAGGGCCGCATCGCGCGCAAACTGCTGCGCGAGGACAGCGAGAGCCTGCTCTTCTTCGCCGGGTTGTTTGTGTTGATCGGCGGTCTGGAGAAGGTGCGCGTTTTCGAGGCGCTGGCCCAGACGCTGGCCGTCGTCAGCAGCGACAACCACTCCGGCCTGGTGCTGGCCCTGCACTGGGGACCGGGCATCTTGAGCGGCATCCTGGATAACGTGCCCTTGGCGTTGGCGATGAGTTACGTGCTCAAGGATCTGGCCGCGCACCCGGAGATGCCGGCCCTGGCGCTGATGGTCTGGTCGCTGGCGTTGGGCGTGAACCTGGGCGGCAACCTCACGCCGATCGGCGCTTCGGCCAATGTCGTCGCGTACACCTATCTGGAGCGCCATCACGGCCCCATCGGCTGGAAGCGCTGGCTGTGGGTGGCGGTGCCGCCGACTCTCCTGACGATGGTGCTGGCCTCGGCGCTGGTCGCCGTCAAGGGTCAGTTCGGCTGGTACTGAGCGCTCTGGCAGGCCTGACCCAAAAGTGGCCCGGGCCTGCTTCCGCTAAGATGGCCAGATCAGGTATTGTTGGCGGCCAGCCGGGCTGATATTCTATCGTCAGCCCTTTGGGATGGGGCAATCAGATAGTGCCTCCCGAAGTGGGATGTGGGCCGAGACGCCCTGCGCTGTGTGCGAACATGGTGCAGGGCGTCTCCACATTTAATGCGCAGTCGATTATTCAAGGAGTTGTGAGATGTTGAAAGCCCTTCTAAAACGCCTGGGGCCGGTGCTCGTCCTGGCGGGGATGGCCCTGGCCGTCGCGCGCCCGGCCTTCGCCCAGGAGCCTGATCCGGTGGCGGAGGTGACCACGGCCGTCAATATCCTGTGGATGCTGTTGGCCGGCTTTCTGGTGTTCTTCATGCAGGCCGGTTTTGCGCTGGTGGAGACCGGCTTTACGCGCAACAAAAACGTCGCCCACACCATGATGATGAACATGATGGTGTTCTGTATCGGCGCCGTGGGTTACTTCATCTGCGGCTTCGCCTTCCAGTTCGGCGGCGTCAACTTCGCCTGGCCGGAAGTGACGACGGCCGGCGCTGTGGCCGGCGCCTGGGCGCACTCGCCGGTCACCCTGGGTGATTGGACGGGCCTGCTGGCGACGCCGCTCATCAAGATCGGCGAGCAGATCAGCCTGCTGGGCGGCAGCGGGTTCTTCCTGATCGGGGTGGGTGGCAGCACCGGTGTGCTGGCCTTCTTCCTGTTCCAAATGGTCTTCATGGACACGGCCGCCACGATCCCCACCGGCTCGATGGCCGAGCGCCTGAAGTTCTCGGGTTTCGTGCTGATGGGTCTGTGGGTGAGCATGATCATCTATCCGCTGGTGGGCGGCTGGGTGTGGGGCGGCGGCTGGCTGCAGAACCTGGGCCGGATCGCGGGGTTGGGCAACGGCGCCGTAGATTTCGCCGGCTCCGGCGTGGTGCACATGATCGGCGGCGCCCTGGCTCTGGCCGGCGCCATCGTCATCGGCCCGCGCATCGGCCGGTTCAACAAGGACGGCTCGGCCAACGCCATCCCCGGCCACAACCTGCCGATGGGCATCCTGGGCACGATCATCCTGTTCTTCGGCTGGTTCGGCTTCAACCCCGGGTCGTCGCTCGGCTTCGTGGGCGGCTTCGGCGCACTGGCCGCCAACGCCGCCGTCAACACGCTCCTGGCCGGCGCCTTCGGCGGCTGCGCGGCGATGCTGTATATGTGGTTCATCAGCCCGGTCAAGAAGCCGGACCCGGCCATGTCCGTCAACGGCATCCTGGCCGGCCTGGTGGCCATCACCGCGCCGTGCGCGTTCGTCGACCCGATCGGCGCGAGCATTATCGGCGTCGTCGCCGGCGTCCTGGTCTGCCTGGCCACAGTTTGGCTGGAGAAGGCCCGGATCGACGACCCGGTTGGCGCCGTGCCCGTGCACTTCGTCAACGGCATCTGGGGCGTGCTGGCCGTCGGCATCTTCGCCAACGGCAACCCGAACTCGGCCGGCTGGAACGGCATGAGCTCGCCGGTCACCGGCCTGATCGCCGGCGGCACGACCCAGATCCTGGCGCAGGCCGCCGAAGCGGCCGCCATCGGCGTCACCGTCTTGGGCCTGTCCTACTTGTTCTTCCGGGTCCTGGCCGCTGTCGGCCTGCTGCGGGTCTCGGCCGAGGTTGAGCTCAAGGGCCTGGACCTGTCCGAGATGGGCGCCGAGGGCTATCCCAAGGATTGGGAGCCCACGCCCGAAGTGGCCGAAGACGCCCGGCGCGGCCGCCAGGCCGGGTTGCCCGCGCGGCTGCCGGCCGGCGCCACCGACTAGAGCGCCCACTGAACGACAACATCAAACAGACCGGGCGGCCACGCTGGGCCGCCCGGTTTCGTTTGTCGCGCCGCCGCTTTTCTGATTTCCCCCAAAAATACCTTCCCCAAGTTGGGCACTCTCGACTACCCGGACGGGTACCCGGCGCAAAATGGCCCCGTCCGGGGACGACAGCGCGCGTAACCTTCACTAGACTGTTCCGCAAGCCGTGCACGGCCTCTGAACTGTTCTTTGGCAGCCAAATCACGCCCCGCCCGGGAGGTCCCACGATGGACAACGCGCCGCCCCTTCACCGCTTTGATCCGCTGCGCGTGGACCGTGGCAATTGCGGCATCGGTTTTGTGGCCGACCAGTTCGGCCGCGCCAGCCACACCATCCTGCGCCAGGCGCTGGAGGCCCTGATCCGCCTGGAGCATCGCGGGGCCATCGCCGACGACGCCACTACCGGCGACGGGGCCGGCCTGCTGACGCCGCTGCCGCGCACGCTCTTCGCGCGCGAGGCCGAACACCTGACCGGGCAGAGCGTGGACGCCGAACAACTGGGCGTGGGCGTCTTCTTCTTCCAGCCCGGCACTGAGGCGCAGTGTCAGAGCCTCCTGGAGGCGGCCTGTCAGGCCCAGGCTCTGCGCGTACTATGTTGGCGCGCGGTCCCGGTGCGGCCCACCGTCATCGGCGCCCGCGCCCGCGCCACCCAGCCCAGCCTCTTCCATGCCCTGATCGTCCCCGGCACACCGCGCTCCCGGCTTCAATTCGAACACGACCTGTACCTGGCCCGCAAGCGCTTTGAGCGCCTGGCCCGCCTCCCGCACGGCGCCTACGTGCCGTCTATGTCGGCGCGCACGATCGTCTACAAAGGCCTGTTCAACGCGCCCCAACTAGCCGGCTTCTACGCCGACCTGCGCGACCCGGATTACACCGTCGCCCTGGCCGTCTTCCACCAGCGCTACAGCACCAACACCTTGCCCACCTGGCAGCGCGCCCAGCCGTTCCGGGTGCTCTGCCACAACGGCGAGATCAACACCCTCCAGGGCAACGTCAACTGGATGCAGGCGCGCGAGCCGCTTTTGGCCGCCGACTTTGCGCCGGCCGATGCCTTCCGGCCGGTGATCGACCTGGACGGCAGCGACTCGGCCATGCTCGACAATGTGGCCGAACTGCTCACCCTGGGCGGCCGCGACCTGCACCACGCCGTGACGATGCTGGTGCCGCCGGCCTGGGAACGCCTGCCAGACCTGCCCGAAGCGGTGCGCGATTTCTACGAGTACCACACCTGCCTGACTGAACCCTGGGACGGGCCAGCCGCCCTGGTCTTCACCGACGGCACGCTGGCCGGCGCCGCCCTGGATCGCAACGGCCTGCGGCCAAGCCGCTACATCATCACCGAGGACGGCCTGGTGGTGGCCGGCTCCGAGGCCGGCATTGTGTCCATCGACGAGGCGCGCGTCCAGCACAAGGGCAAGCTGGGTCCGGGCCAGATGCTGGTGGTGGATACGGCCCGCGGCGTGGTAATGCGCGACGGCCAGGTGAAGGGCGAGCTGGCGGTGCGCAGACCCTACGGCGCCTGGGTGCGGCGCGGCGTGCGGCGTTTGGACGAAGGCCGCCAGACGAGGGGCGACGCTGCCGCCGTTGTCCACCGTCCGTCATCCTTGATCCAACTCCAGGCCGCCTTCGGCTACACGTCCGAAGAGCTGGTGCTGGTGCTGCGGCCGATGATCGAGCTGCGGGCCGAGGCCATCGGCTCGATGGGCGACGACACGCCCAGCGCCGTGCTCTCGGACAAGCCGCGCCCGCTGTATGGCTATTTCCGCCAACGCTTCGCCGAGGTCACCAACCCGCCGATCGATCCGCTGCGCGAGCAGCTGGTCATGTCGCTCAAGGTGCGGCTGGGCGCGCGGCGCAACTTTCTGGCCGAGACGCCCGTGCAGGCTGAGCTGCTCGAGCTGGACACGCCCTTCCTGACGGCGGCCGGTCTGGCCCAACTGACGGCTGACCCACACCTGCACTCGGCTGTGCTCTCGACCCTGTTCCCGGCCGAAGCCGCCGAAGCCGCCGGGCTGCGCTCGGCGCTGGAGCGCCTGTGCGCGGAGGCGGAGGCCGCGGTGCGGGGCGGCGCCGAAGTCATCGTCTTGAGCGACCGCGGCGTGAACGCCGAGCACACCTTTGTCCCGGCGCTCCTGGCGCTGGGCGCCATCCACAACCACCTGCTGCGCCGCGACCTGCGGACGCGCGTGGACTTCGTCGTGGACAGCGGCGAGCCGCGCGACGTCCACCACTTCGCGTGCCTGATCGGCTACGGCGCGGCCGCCATCCATCCCTACCTGGCGCTGGCCACGGCCGTCGAGTTGGATCGCGGCGCGAACCCGCCGGAGGAGGTGGCCTACCGCTACTTCCACGCCGCCGAGCACGGCCTGCTCAAGATCATGTCCAAGATGGGCGTCAGCACCGTGGACGCCTACTGCGGCGCCCAGATTTTCGAAGTGGTCGGCCTGCACGCGGATGTGGTGGCCGAGTACTTCGAGGGCACGCCTGGCCACCTGGGCGGCCTCGGCCTGGACGGCCTGGCCGGCATCGTCCAGCGCTGGCACCAGGCCGCCTTCGCGGCCGAGAAGCCGACCCTGGACAGTCCCGGCTTCTATAAGTTCAAGCGCGCCGGCGAGCGGCATGCCTTCAGCCCGGCGATCATCCACGCCCTGCATGAGGCGGTCCGGACGCCGGGCGCCCTGAACGGCCATTGGGAGACCGGCTACGCCGCTTACCGGCGCTACAGCCAGCTGCAGCACGACCGCGCGCCCGTGGACCCGCGCGATCTGCTCGACCTCGTCCCGGCCCAGGCGCGGCCGCTGGCCGAGGTCGAACCGGCCGCGGCCATCGTCCGGCGTTTTTCGACAGCGGCCATGTCTTTCGGCGCGCTGTCGCGCGAGGCGCACGCCACCATGGCCGTGGCCATGAACCGGCTGGGCGCGCTCAGCAATTCCGGCGAGGGCGGCAAGGACCCGGCCCAGTACAACACGGACGCCGACGACCGGATCAAGCAGGTGGCTTCGGCCCGTTTCGGCGTCACCGCCCACTACCTGGTGGCCGCCGACGAGCTGCAGATCAAGATGGCCCAGGGCTCCAAGCCGGGCGAGGGCGGCCAGCTGCCCGGCCACAAGGTGACGGCCGAGATCGCGGCCGTGCGCCACGCCACGCCCGGCTTCCCGCTCATCTCGCCGCCGCCGCACCACGATATCTACAGCATCGAGGACCTGGCCCAACTCATCTACGACCTGCGCCAGATCAACCCGCGCGCCAAGATCTCGGTCAAGCTGGTGGCCCAGGCCGGGGTCGGCACCATCGCCGCCGGCGTAGCCAAGGCCGGCGCCGACGTCATCCTGATCAGCGGCAACTCCGGCGGCACCGGCGCCTCGCCGCTGTCCAGCATCAAGTACGCGGGCATCCCGTGGGAGTTCGGCCTGGTGGAGGCGCAGCGCGCGCTCAGCGCCAGCGGCCTGCGCGGGCGCGTGCGCCTGCGCGCCGACGGCGGCCTGCGCACCGGGCGCGACGTCGTCACGGCCCTGTTGCTGGGCGCCGACGAGGTCTCGTTTGGGACGGCGGCCGTGGTGGCCGAGGGCTGCCTGATGGCGCGTGCCTGCCACCTGAACACCTGTCCGGTGGGGATCGCCACCCAACGCCCGGAGCTGCGCGCCAAGTTCGACGCCACGCCGGATCAGCTGGTGGCCTTCTTCCTGTACGTGGCCGAGGAAGTGCGCGAGCTGCTGGCACAGCTGGGCGCTGCGACTGTCGCCGAGATCGTGGGCCAGGTGGAACGCCTCACCCGGCGGCCTGGCGTCAGCTCGTTCGAGGACCTGGACGTGGGCGCGCTGTTGGCGGCGCCGCCGGCCGGCCCGCGCGCCTACCAGGGCGAGGCTAACCGCGTCCCCACGGCTTCACCCCTCAACGATCAGCTGGTGCAGGATTATCAGCGCCTGTCGACCGGCGCCGGCCTGCAGGGCCAGCTCTTCTACGTCGTCGCCAACAGCGACCGCACGTTCGGCGCGCGCCTGGCCGGCGAATTGGTGCGCCAGCCGGGCCGGGCGCCGGTGGATGTGCGCCTGCGCGGCACGGCCGGCCAGTCGTTCGGCGCCTTCGCCGTCCCGCAGATGCACCTGACGCTGTGCGGTGAGGCCAATGACTACGTCGGCAAGGCCCTGAGCGGCGGCCGGCTGGTGATTTACCCGCCGTCGGCGGCCGAACTGCGCCAGCCGCAGATGCCGCCGCCGCCCGTGGACGCCGCCGCCGGCGACGACCGCGACACCTGGGGCTTCGTGCTGGCCGGCAACACCTGTCTCTACGGCGCCACCAGCGGCGAGGTCTTCATCGCTGGCCGGGCCGGCGAGCGCTTCGCAGTGCGCAACAGCGGCGCGGAGGCGGTGGTGGAGGGCGTGGGCGACCACGGCTGTGAGTACATGACTGGCGGCACGGTCGTGGTGCTCGGCGCCATTGGCTACAACTTTGGCGCCGGGATGACCGGCGGCGTAGCCTACGTGCTGGACGATGGCTGGGCGCTCAAGCGCATCAACCGCGAGCTGGTGGATGTGTTTGAACTGACCGCCGCTGACCTGGCGGACGTGCGCCGGCGTGTGGAGCGCCACGTGGCCCTGACGCGCAGCGCGGTGGGCAAGGCGCTGCTGGCTCACTGGCCGGCAGGCAGCCGGCATCTGCTCAAGATCGCGCCCAAGGACCGCCCGGCCAGCGTGCCCGTGCCCGCCCAGGCCGAAAGCGTGCCGGCCGCCGTGTAGGTCGCGGTTGATCTACGCTTGACTCGCAACGACAGCCAGGGCGCGCCCTGGCTGTCGTTCATTGGCGTGCATTTGGGTTCTGGCCGGCGCCGGAATGATGTCAACCGGAAAGCCGCCAGAGCCTCCCCCAGGCAACATCGTGCCGGCCCCGGCCGTCGCCGGGGTGAACTCCGGTCGGCCTCCAGCAGCGAAACCAGCCGGCCTCTCGCAGCAGAAACGAGCGGATCGGCGGCAACTTCTGGGCCCCGGCCTTCGCCGGGGCGAGGTGGACGTGGGTGGCCCAGACGTGCCGGCATCCCGCCCCAACACTGTTGGGGCTGCCCTGATTAGGAAGCGGGGTGCCGGAATCTAGCACCCAGGCCAATGCGCCCTCCAGCGCGGGCCGATTGACTTTCGCCGGCCCCTGACTACACTATCCCCACCCATGGCCGCTATGCTTGTCGCCGCTTTTGGAGGGGGAGCTGCATGCCGTTGACCTACGCGCAGATCGCCGAGCTGTTGCGCCAGCCCGCGCCGCTGCAACTGCCCGGGCGCGATTTCTCAGGGACGACGCTGGCCGGCGTGAGCCTGCGCGGCGCTAACCTGCGCGCCGCCAACTTCAACGACACCAGCCTGCAGCGCGTCGACTTTATCAACGCCGTGTTAGTGGACGCCCAATTCTTCGAGGCCCGCGTCACCGAATGCCTGTTCCTGGGCGCGGACCTGACCGGCGCTAACCTGTCGCGCTGCGATTTCACCCGCTCGGATTTCCGCCGCGCGCACCTGGCCAACGTCAATTTCTTCGGGACGGAGCTGTTTGAGGCCAACCTGGCCGAGGCCGACCTGAGCGGCGCCAACCTGCGCAGCGCGGCGCTGGTCTCCACGAACCTGTCCGGGGCCAACCTGACCGGCGCCAAACTCCACCGGGCGCAGCTGGGTGATGCCGTCCTCACGACGCGCACCATCATGCCGGACGGCCAGCCGTACACGCCCGCGCCGCCTACCGGGGACGAAGACGACGACGACGACGACGACGTGTGACCGTCACCCGGTCACGAAACGGTAGCCGCGCCCCGGCACCGTCTGCACGTGGCGCGGGCTGGAGGCGTCCGGCTCGATCTTCTCGCGCAGGCGCCGCACCAGCTGGGCCAGGCTGTCGTCCCGCACCCCCTGTTCAAAAACTTTGTCCTCCGGCCAGACCGCGCGAATCAGGTCATCCTTGGCGCAGACCTCGCCGGCGTGGGCCAGAAAGTGCTCCAGCAGCCGGGCTTCCTTGGCTGTCAGCCGGCTGGTGTCGAAAGCGGGCGCGAGTGTGGCGCGCGCCGGTTCGGCGGCCAGCAGGGGTGAGCCCGCCAAACCACAGGCGCGCAGCTCGTCGTCGCTCGGTTGGTCGGCCCAGAACTCGTCCAGGCGCGCCCGCACGGCCGGATGCGCGGCCAGCGCCGCCACGGTCAGAGCCGCGCCGGCGGCATGCGCCTCGCAGGCGGCGCGCAGGAAGGCCGGGTAGCCGCGCGTCAGCTCAATCAGAGTGCGGACTGTGGACGCGCTCCAGGCCAGGCCGCGGCGGGCGGTGTAGCGGTCCACGGTCCAGCGCGCATCGGCTTCGCTGAGCGGCCCCAGCCAGACGGTGTTGGCGAAGAACAGCTCGGCCAGCTCGTTGGCGGCCTCCAGCGGGCGGCGGGCGGCGATGACATAGGTCAACTGGTATTTGTGGGCGTCGCGCAGCGCGCGCAGCTGGCCGAAGAGCGGCGTGTCGGCGGCCCGCGCCAGGGCGTCGAAGCGGTCGATCATCAGGGTCAGCGCGCCGGGGCGCGAACCGTCCGGCCCGCGCAGACGTCTTTCTATCAGGACATCGAGCGCCGTGAACGGGTCGGCCTCGCCGGCGGTCTCCGCCTCGCCCAACGCCCGCCGCATCAGGCTGAACAGGGCCGCCGGCGTCGGCGCCGCCAGCCGATTGGCGTCCACCAGCACGAACGGGTGCGCGTCCGAGGCGTGCGCCTCGGCCAGGCAGCGCAAGACGTTGCTCTTGCCGGCGCCGCTCAGGCCGAGCACGGCCGCGCAATCGCCGGCCTGCGTGGCGGCGAGCACGGCCCGCACTTCGCGGGCGCGGTAGTCGCTGGGGTAGGGGGCGGGCACCAACATCGGCGTTCGCTCGGATAAACAGACGGTGGCCGGCGGCGCAACGGCGCCGATCCGGCTGGATTATACTATTCGCAAATGGCCCGCTGGAGACGTTGGCTGCTCTTATTCGTTGGCCTGGCGCTGGTGGCGCTGGCGGCTTGCGCGTTCCTGTACGTCGCCACACCCGTGGAGCGCGCGCGCGAGCGTGTCCGCCCGGCGCCGACGCTGTTTGTGCCGCCGCCATGAGGCGCCGATCCTGGCTACCCGCGTTTGCCCTGCTCGGCCTGCTGGCGCTGCTGCTGGCGGCCTGCGCGCCAGCGGCCACGCCCGCGGAGCCGTCGCCCGGCGTCGGCCCTACCCAGCCGGCCAGCTCCGAGGGGCAGACGCAGACCCGGCCGGCGGCGACCGTCGCGCCCGCGCCGACCGGGGTACCGATCGCGACGACGGCTCCCTCCGGCACTAACGCCGCCGGCGCCGCCGACACGCAAGGCCCGCCGCCAACACCGACGGCGGCTGTCAACCCAACCAGCCCAGCCACCGCCCCGGCCCCCACCGACAGCGCCGAAGCGCGCCTGGTGGAGCTGGAGTGGCCCACGCGCATGCGTCTGGGCGACTCGGAGGGCGTGCGCCTGGCCTTGATCCCGTCGGCGGGCGGTTACACGGCCACGGTGGAATTCCCCGATAACACCGTCATCACCCAGGCCATCACCATCAGCCAGATCGGCGGCTACACGCTTTACGGCGTGGCCCGCCTGGACGGCGTCGGCTTCCAGATCGCGCCCGCCGCCGAGCAGGGGGTGCCGCTGCCGCTGGGCGAGCCCGTGGTCTGGCGCTGGACGCTGACGCCGCGCAGCGCCGGCCAGCACCGCCTGACCGTGGACCTGCGCCTGCGCTGGGTGGGCGCCACCACGCGCGAGACGCAGGTGTACTCCAAGGCGCTGACCGTGGACGTGCTCTCGTTCCTGGGTCTGAGCATCGGGCAGGCGATGTGGTTCGGCGTGCTCGGGCTGATGGTGGGCGGCGGCGCCAGCGTGGCCGCCTTCACGGTCCGGCTGCGCCCGCGCCCGGAGCGGCCGCGGCCCAATACCGCGCTGGCCCTGGACGCGCCGCCGGGCCTGGCTTTTTCGGCCCACGAGCGCACGCTGCTGCAGGCGCTCTTCCGGCGTTATGCGCGCGTGGTCGTCGAGAGCGAATTCCGCTCGGGCTACTCCGGCGCGCGCACCTTGCTGGCGCTGCCGGTCCGCGCCGATGGCCGCGCCGACGCGCCCACCATCGTCAAGCTTGGCCAGCGGCGCGCGATCGAGCGCGAGCACGACAACTACACGGCCTACGTCAAAGACACGCTCCCGCCGATGACGGCGCGCGTCCAGGAGGCGCTGGTGGATCCGCGCGCGCCCATGGCCGCGCTGCGCTACACCTTCATCGCCGAGCCGGGCCAGCGCCCGATGAGCCTGCGCGAGGCGCTGCTGAAGCAGCCGGACCCGGCCTTGCTGGCCCGGCTGTTCGAGACCTTTGGCCCCAACTGGTGGCTGCAGCGCCGCGCCCACACGTTCCGGCTGGCGCAGGAGTACGACCGCTTGCTGCCGGCCCACCTGGTGCTGGAGCCGCTGGCCGGCAGCCAGCCGGCGGTCGCGAAGCTCACGGCCGAGACGGCGCCGTCCAGCCTGGCCGTCGGCGTTGACGCCGTCGTGCGGGTGGGGCGCTTTCCGGAGGTGGAGGCGCGCCCAGACGGGCAGTCGCTCTCGCTGACGGGACGCGCCCGGCCCGGCGAGCCGCCGCTGCGGGCGCGCTGGCTCGGCCTCCGGCCCCCGGACAACACCCTGGCCCGCGTCACCGGGACGCGCGCGACGCTGTTGCAGGCTTTTGTGGCCGGCCTGGATCTGGGCGGCCTGCCGGACCCGCTGGCCCGCCTGCCGGCCGTGCTGGCCGAGGCCGTCGCCGGCAGCCAGTCCACGATCCACGGCGATCTCAACCTGGAAAACGTGCTGGTGGGGCCGGGCGGCTTCGTCTGGCTGATCGATTTCGAGCGCACGCGCGACGGCCACCCGCTGTTCGACTTCGCGCATCTGCAGGCCGAGATCATCGCGCACGTGGTCGCGCCGCAGGTGGCCGCTGCGTCGGCCTATCTGGACTTGTGGACGCTGGCCCGGTCTCAGCCGGCTGGCGCGCCATCGGGCCTGGGTGGGCTGCTCGCCGCGCTGCCTGCGCTGGCCGCGCGCTGCCTGGCGAACCCGGCCCAGCCGCGCGAGTACGACCTGGCCCTCTACCTGGCCTGTCTGGGCGCGCTCAAATACCCGACCCTGGACGCGCACGCCCGGCACTGCCTCTACCTCACCGCCGCGCACCTGGCGCGCACCCTGTAACGCTCGTCTGTCAGCGCTTTATCAAAACCGTATCAAGCCGCGCAAGCTAAAGGCCTCTAACCTGGGGGCAGGCTTGTAGCCGAGTTGACGGCTGGCGCCGTCACACGGCTGTTGGGGTTTCGTCCGCGCGCCCGGCTGGGCGGCCGCGGGCGGCCTCGGGGAGGAGAACCCCATGAAAACGCGGCTTCTCATCATCGTCAGCGCGCTCTTCAGCCTGGGCCTGGCGGCCTGTTCGCCGGCGGCGACGCCGTACGCGCCCACGTCCGAGGGCGGCGCCGGCTTGCCAGCCCCGCAGGCGACGGCTGCGCCCGCGGCCACGGCGCTGCCGGCCGGCGGCGATTTTGCCCCCGGCACGGCCAGCCTGCGCCTGGTCATCAAAAACGCCGAAATGAACGTGCTGGTCAGCGACGTGGACCAGGCCCTGCCGCGCGTCACGCAGATGGCCGCCGACTACGGCGGCTACGTCGTCAGTTCGCAGACCTGGGACGAAGGCGAGTACAAGCGCGCGGCGCTGCAGCTCGCCGTGCCCTCGGCCCAGTTTGAGGCCGCGCTCAACCAACTGCGCGGCCTGGGCGTCAAGGTCCTGCACGAATCGGCCAGCGGCCAGGACGTCAGCGCCGAGTACGTGGACCTGCGCTCGCGCCTGACCAACCTGGAGGCCACGGCCGCGCGCGTGCGCGAGTTTCTGGCTCAGGCCAAGACAGTCGAGGAATCGCTGCGCGTCAACCAGCAGCTCTCCGAACTGGAGGCCCAGATCGAGCAGGTCAAGGGCCAGATGCAGTACTACGAGGGCCGCGCCGCCTTCTCGACCATCGCGCTGACGCTCACCCCGGACGTGGCCGCCGTGGAGCCGGAGCCGACGGTCTGGGACCCGTCCAAGACATTCGAGCGTGCTACGGATGTGCTGGTGAAGCTGGCCCAGGTCGCCGCCGATGGCGCGATCTGGCTGGGCGTGCTGCTGGGGCCGGTGGTGATCGTGATCCTGATCGGGCTGGCGCTCGTGATCTTCGGCCGGCGCGCGCTCCGACGCGGCCGCGCCTGAGGCCGGCTCCCCTGGTTGTGACCGACTGGACCGGCCGCGCGCCGGTCCAGTCGGCCGTCACCGCCCGGCGTCCGGTCCGCGTTTCAAGGAGGTCTGCGATGAACACTCAACTGCGTTCCTGGCTCATCGTCCTGGTTCTGGGCGCGCTCGGCCTGGCCGGCTGTGCGCCGGGGAGCACGCCCCAATTGATCGGCACTTACCCGCGCTCCGGGCTTGCCGCGCCGCCGGCCGATCTCCGCATCGTCTACTCGTCCGCGCTGACGTTGGAGGTCTGGGACGTGGACGCCGCCGCCGAACGCGCCGTGACTCTGGCTTCGGACTATGGCGGCTACCTGGTGGAGTCGCGGGCCTGGCAGGTGGAGGGACGCCAGCAGGCCACGCTGTCCCTGGCGGTGCCGGCGCCCAACTTCGACGCGCTGCGCCAGGCCCTGCTGGACCTGGGCACGCTGATCGAGGAGACCGTGTCCAGCCAGCCCAAGCCCATCTACCCGGAGGACTGGTCGACCTTCACGCAGATCACGCTCAGCCTGCGGTCGGCCGCGCCGGCGCTGAAGCTGCCGGACTGGCCCGGCAACGGCTGGAACCCGGCCCGCACCTTCGGCCAAGCCTTCGCCGTGACGGCCGCCATCTTCACGTTCGTGGCCGACGTGCTGATTTGGGTCCTGGTCGTGGTCGGGCCGTTCGTGCTGGTGGGCCTGGGGCTGCGCGCGCTCTGGCGCCGTTCCGGGGGCAAACGGCCGTAACGTTACGCGCCGCCCAGAAAACGGCCAGGCATCGTGAGCGCAGGCCGGGGCCGCTGTCAACGCTCTGTCAACGCCGCATCAAGGTTGTCAACGCCGGATCGCGTAAGGTGATGGCAGGTTGGTTGGATCGCACTCGGAGGAGGACACCATGAACACCCGCATTCTGCTCGTCAACGCCGTGATCATCGCCACGCTGCTCGCTGGCTGCGCGGCGGCGGCTACACCGACCACCATCGGCGAGGCCCCGCGCCCGGCCGCCACCCAGCCGGCCGGCACGGCCCGAGATCAGTCGGCCGAGTCTTACCAGGGCGGCGCCACCCTTGCGCCGCTGCCGACGCAAGCGCCCATGGTGGGCGCGGCCAGCGGCGCCCCGTACGCCTATCCCACCCCGGCGCCGACTGCGCCCGCGGACATGTTCTTCCAGGACTACGGCGTCAACCCGTACGTTGACACCGTCGAAGACCATCTCTCGACCTTCGCCCTGGACGTGGACACGGCCGCCTACAGCCTGGCGCGCCAGTACGTTCAGGACGGCACGCTGCCGCCCGCCGACGCCATCCGCGTCGAGGAGTTCGTCAACTACTTCCAACAGGATTACCCGCTGCCGCCCGACGTCGCCTTCGGCCTGTACGCGGACGGCGCGCCGTCGCCGTACCACTCGGATGGCACATACCTGCTGCGCTTCGGCATCCAGGGCTACGCTGTGCCCGAGGCGCAGCGCCAGCCCGCCAACCTGACCTTTGTCATCGACTCGTCCGGTTCGATGTCGCAGGGAGGCCGCCTGGAGCTGGTCAAGCAATCCCTGCAGATGCTGGTGGACCGGCTGCGCCCGACCGACACGGTGGCCGTGGTCGCCTACAGCGAAACCGCCTGGGTCGTGCTGGAGCCGGTGAGCGCCGCGAACCGGGACACCATCCTGAACGCCATCTACGGCCTGTACCCGCAGGCTTCCACCAACGCCGAGGCCGGCCTGCAGTTGGGCTACCAGCTGGCCGAGCGCATGTACCGGCGCGACGCCGTCAACCGCGTCTTCCTGCTCTCGGACGGCGTCGCCAACGTCGGCGCCACCGGCCCGGACGCCATCCTGGAATCGATCGGCTGGTACTCTAAGGAATACGGAATGACGCTGACCTCAGTCGGCGTGGGTTTGGGCAACTTCAACGACGTCCTGCTGGAACAGCTGGCCGACCGCGGCAACGGCCACTACGTCTACATCGACGACCTGGATGAAGCCCGCAAACTGTTCATCGACGACATCGTCTCGACGCTGCAGGTGATCGCCCTGGACGCCAAGGTCCAGGTGGACTTCAACGCGGACACGGTCGCCTACTACCGGCTGATCGGCTACGAGAACCGGGCCGTGGCGGACCAGAACTTCCGCAACGACGCCGTGGACGCCGGCGAGATCGGCGCCGGCCACACCGTCACTGCGCTGTACGCGGTCCAGCTCCGCCCCGGCGCGCAAGGCCGCATCGGCACCGTGCAGCTGCGCTGGAAGGACCCGCAGAGCTATGCCGTGAGCGAGATCAACGGCAACTTCAACACCTGGGACCTGGCCGCCCGCTTCGAGGACGCCTCCCCGCGCTTTCAGCTGGCGGCGACGGTGGTCCAGTACGCCGAGATCCTGCGCCGCAGCCCGTGGGCGCGCGAGAGCAACCTGGGGCAGGTGAGCGCGCAGGCCGGGCGCCTGGCCGAACTGCTCCCCGGCGACGCGGACGTGGCCGAGTTCGCCCAACTCACCTACCGGGCCTGGCAGCTGGGCTGGTAGCCGCCGGCTCCGCTGAACGCAACCGGGCCGGGCGCACTGCGCCCGGCCCGGTTTTTTGCTGAGTTGAGGGCGCCGAAGGCGCCCTCAACTGCTGCGCTTTTGGCTCAATCGGCGCAACGCCTCCGGGTCCACCACCAGGATCTGGCCGTCCGCCTGGCTGATCAGGCCTTGCTTCTTGAACTGGCCGAGCGCCTTGTTGATGCTTTCGCGCGTCGTGCCCAGCAGGCTGGCCAGGTCGCTTTGGTTGAGCGTCAGCCCGATGCGCACGCCGCCCGGCTCCGGCGCGCCGTGTTTTTGGGCCAGTTCCAGCAGCTTGCGCGCCAGCCGGGCCGGCACGTTCAGCGTGGTCAGGGTGTCCATCGTGCGCGTGCTGGTGCGGATGCGCACGCTCAGCGCTTTCATGAAATTCAGCGCGAACTGCGGCGAGCGGCGCAGCTGTTCGCGGAAGCGCTCGCGGCTCAAGCTGAGCACGGCCGTGGCCTCCATGGCGATGGCGCTGGCCGAGCGCGGCAGCCCGTCGATCACGGCCATCTCGCCGAACATGTCACCGGGCCCGCAGACCGTCACCGACAGCTCCTGGCCGTCCTCGCTTTGCACGTAGATGCGCACCTGGCCGGTCTCCACCAGGTAGAGCGTGTGGCCGGGGTCGCCCTGGTAGAAGATCGGCTCGCCCTGCTGGAAGTGCAGGCGGGCAAAGTCTTTGGCCAGGGCCGCCAGCTCGCCGTCGGTCAGGTCGGCGAAGAGCGGCACTTGTTTGAGCAAGCTCAGGCGGGTCATCAGGTCACCGTGTGAGCGATTGTACGCCGCCGCCATCGGCCATGCAACCGCGTGAAGCTCCGCTGTCATCTCCCCATCTCCCCGGAAGACGCTGGGCCGGCGCCGTTCTCCCCGGCCGGCCCAGCGCCGCTAATCATGCGCTAGAGCAGGCGCAAGGCCAGCCCCACGCCCACCGCCAGCGTCACGCTCGCCAGCAGCTCGGCCACGTAGACCAGGGCGCGCGAGGTCTGGGCGACCTGGGGCGTCTCCACGAGCAGCCGCGGCAGCGCCACCAGCGGCACCAGCGCGAACTGGCCCACCAGCACGCAGGTGGTGATCAGCCAGCGTTCGAGCGTGCCCACGTACTTGTACTGCTTGGCGGTGGCGAAGTCCGGGGCGGAGCCGTTGAGCAGCCCGTACACCAGGAACTCCACCAGGATCCAAGCCGGCATGGCCGCGAAGGTGTAACCCAGCAGCAGCGCCAGCGTCCGGTCGCCGGCCAGGGCCGCGGTCACATCGGCGGCCAGCGTCTCCCAGCGCAGGTAGCCGGAGAGCGTCAGGGCCAGGCCGATGATGACCAGGTGCGCGGCCTGGTCGATCAGGAAACGCGTCAGCTCAAACAGGCCGGCGCGCTTGAGCTGGAAGGCGCGCAGCAGCCACAACGGCAGGGCGTCCACGGCGCAGTGCAGGCCGCCGATGAACACCACCCACGGCCAGAAGCCGGGGTCGAACGGCAGCGCAAACAGCGCCGTGACGGCGGTGACGATGGCGGCGTGCACCAGGACGCCGCTCAAGGCGCGGCTCTTCCAGTAGGCCAGCCGGTCCCACTGCAGCACGTAGTCCCCCACCAGGTGCGCCAGCAGCATTGCCAGGATCATGCTCCACCTCCCACTCATGGATTGACGAGTTCTGAACTTACAGTAAGCGCTTTCGCCGGCGGCGACTATGAACTGCGTCACACCATAAACAAATCGGCCACCCCCTGCGGGTGGCCGATTGGAAGCGGCTCAGTGGACAACAGCGCCGGATCAGGCCGGCACCAGCTCGCGGTGGCCGATCTGCGCGCGGATGGCCAGCGCCAGGCGCCGGATGCCCTCGCGGATCTGCTCGGGCTTGGCGTTGGAGAAGTTCAGGCGCAGGTAGCGCCGGCTCTCGGCCTCGTCGATCGTGCCGGGCGCGAAGAACGAATCGCCGGGGACGAAGGCCACTTTCTGCTGCAGGGCGGCGGCCAGCAGTTCGTGGCTGTTCACGCCATGCGGCAGGCGCGCCCACAGGAACAGGCCGCCTTCTGGGTGTGTCCAGGTGACCTCGGGCGGGAAGTTCCGCTCCAGGGCGTCCAGCATCACGTCGCGGCGCTCACGGTAGACCTGGCGGATGTGGCGGATGTGCTGATCCAGGAAGCCGCCGTGGGCCACTTCGTACGCCACGATCTGCGTGAACGTGCTGGTGTGCAGGTCCGCGCCCTGCTTGAGTTGGACCAGTTTGGAGATGACCTCGGCCGGGGCGACGACCCAGCCCAGCCGCAGACCGGGCGCCAGCGTCTTGGAGAACGTGCTCAGGTAGATCACGTTGCCGAGGTTGTAGCCGTTGTCGCGCTTCATGCCGCGGGTCTCGCGGTCCATCACCAACAGCGGCGACAGGTGTTTGCCCTCGTAGCGCAGCTGCCCGTAGGGGTCGTCCTCGACGATGGGGATGCCGTACTTGTCCGCCAGGGCCACCAGCCGCGAGCGGCGTTCCAGGGCCAGCGTGACGCCGGACGGGTTCTGGAAGTTGGGCAGCGCGTACATGAACTTGGGACCGGAGCGCAGGGCCGCTTCCAGCCGGTCGGTCTCCAGGCCGTCCTCGTCGGTGGGGACGGCGATGTACTCGGCGTTGTAGACGTTGAAGGCTTGCAGCGCGCCCAGGTACGTGGGGGCTTCCACCAGGATGCGGTCGCCGGGGTTGACGAGCAGCTTGCCGATCAGGTCCAGGGCCTGTTGCGACCCGGACGTGATCAGGACGTTCTCGGGTTTGGCCGCGATGCCGTAGCGGCTGGTGTGGCGCGCGATCATTTCGCGCAGCGGCTGATAGCCCTCAGTGGCGCCGTATTGCATCGCCGCCGGGCCCTTCTCGTCTAACACGCGCTGGCAGGCCGTCCGAAACTCCTTCACCGGAAACACTTCGGGGGCGGGCAGGCCGCCGGCGAACGAGATTACGTCCGGCTGTTGAGTCAGCTTGAGCAGTTCGCGGATTGTGGAACTTGTGGCGGCCTTGGCGCGCTGTGAGAAACGATGGGACCAGGGAGTACTCATGGAGGCTCCTTTCGATAGGCGACAAAACAGGACTGAATAGATCGTAACCCGATTGGGTAGTACCCAGAAGTGTCATTTGTCCCAAACAAGAGCAGACGTAAAAAGCAGAGTGATGCCGTCCAGACGGCACATCGGCTAGAATGGGCCGCACATAGGCGGGGTTCAAGGAGCAAAGGCCGGCATGGCGATGTCGAAATTCGTCCGCATCTTTGGCGTTCCGATGGACTTGGGGCAGCGACGGCGCGGGGTAGACATGGGGCCGAGCGCCATCCGCTATGCGGGGCTGCACGGCCAGCTGCGCGCGTTGGGGTACGGGCTCACCGACAGCGGCAACTTGAGCGTGCCGCTGCCCGAAAACGAGCCGCCCGACGATAGCCGCGCGCGCCATCTGCACAGCATCGCGGGCGTCTGTTGGGACATCTACCAGCAAGCGCTGGTGTGCGCGGAGAGCGGTGAAGTCCCGATCTTTCTGGGCGGCGACCACTCGCTCAGCATCGGCACGGTTGCGGCGATCACGGCTACCGAGCCCAATGTCGGCGTCCTGTGGGTGGACGCGCACGGGGACTTTAACACCCCGGAGAGCACGCCGTCCGGCAACGTGCACGGCATGGCGCTGGCGGCGCTGATGGGGCAGGGCGCGCCGGAACTGACGGGCGTCGGCCGGGTGGGCGCCAAGATCAAACCGTCCCAGACCGTCATCCTCGGCGCGCGCGATATCGACCGGCTGGAACGCGAACGGCTGCGCGAATCGGGCGTGTTGGTGGCGACGATGCGCGATATCGACACGATGGGGCTGGCGGCGGCCGCCCACCAGGCGTTGGAGCACTTCGGCCACCTGCAGCGCGTCCACGTCAGCCTGGACATGGACGCGCTCGACCCGGCCGAGGCGCCGGGCGTGGGCACGCCGGTGCCGGGCGGCCTGTCTTACCGCGAGGCGCACCTGCTCATGGAGATCCTGCACGACTCCGGCAAGGTGACGTCGCTGGATATCGTGGAAGTCAACCCGATCCTGGACGATCGCAACCGCACGGCCCGGCTGGCCGTGGAGCTGGTGGCCTCGCTCTTCGGCAAGAGTATCTTGTAACCGGCCGCGCCGCGTGGAATCAAACAGCCGACCGCATGGTCGGCTGTGGTCATTAAAAAATCGGGCCTGGGCGCATTACGGGATTCCCTCCTCGTGGGTGCCCAGGCCCGTAAGGGTTTACTGTGCCATTGCCGGTCCGTCGCGTTTGTCGCCGCGAGAAGCTGCTCCTGCCAGTCGGCGCCCTTTTTTAGTCGGGCGCCGTGTGGGGTTAGCGGGGCATTCTAAATGTGGCTGGCACAGTAAACTTCTGGCGTCGATGGCAACTGGCCGCCATAGCGGTCCGCTCCCCCGTCCCTACGGGTCGCGTTAGGCCCTCTAGTTTTGCGACCTCCATTTTCGTGGAGTGTGCCCTTGTCTCGACGCCGGATTGTCAAAGTGCGAACGTCCAGCTACTTCTTAGCATACTTCCTGGCCAGGGTCATGGACAAAAGTCATGGACGAACCCTGACAAGTGTCACCCGGGCTTAATCCCCCCGGAAATCTCCGGATTGGCCAGGCATCAGGCGTTGGCGCAAACCACTCGGCAGGATGCTCACCAGCGTGGCCCGCTCTTCGGCGTTGAAAGCCTGCAAGACGGCCAGGGCCGCGCCATAAGCTGCCAGGCCCGCTGCCAAGGCGACGACTGGCTGCACGCTCCACAGCGCCCACGTTAGCGCCGCCATCAGGCCGGCCGCCGCCCACAGGCGCCCCAGCAGCCCAAGCCAGGCCACGCCGCCCAGGCTGCGCCGCAGGTAGTAGTAGAACGCCAGCCCCTCGAAGATCTCGGACACAATCGTGAGGCCGGCCGCGGCCGCGAAGCCGTATTGCGGGATAAAGATCACGTTGACGACGATGTTGAAGACCACGGCCGCCGCGAAGGCGCGCGTCAACCCACGCTGCTGCTCCAGCGAGATCAACACGTAGTTGGTGACCGAGTTGATCCAGCCAAACGGCATGGACCAGGCCAGCAGGATCAGGGCCGTGGCGCCGTAGGGCAGAAATTCGGCGCCGCCCAGCAGGCCGATGAGCAGCTCGGCCAGGAAACTGGTGGCCACGGCCAGCGGCAGGGCGATGGCCACCAGCAGCTTGACGGCGAAGCCATACGTGAAGCGCAGGTCGGCGCGGCGATCGGCGTGGTGGGCCTGGCGCGCCATCAGCGGGAACAGCGCCAGCGTGAACAGCGACGGCACCACGTTGTAAGCGTCTATGAACTTGTAGCCAGCGCTGTACCAGCCGACCTCGCGCGGGCCGCGCAGCGGCTCCAAGAGCGTCACGTCCACCTTGAAGAAGAGCGTCGCCAGCAGGTTGTTGAGCATCAGCACAAACGACTCGCGCAGCGCGTGCCGCTGCAGTCCGAAGTCCACGGCCGCCGCGCGCGCGGGCGCCGGCGCCTCACGCAGGATCAGGCGCCACGCCAGCCAGCCCAGGATCACCAGCGTGACGACGTTGACGGCCATGCTCGTGCCGGCCAGCCCGACGATGCCCCAGCCCAGGATCAGCGTGATGCTGCCCAGGCTGACCTTGACCAGCGTGGTGATGGTGGCGACGGCGGCCGGGAACTCGGCTTTCTCAAAGGCATAGAACAGCGCGCTCAGCCCGGTGGAAATCGTGGCCGGCGCCTGCGCCAGCACCAGCAGCGTAATCGCCCAGAGGGTGTCGCTGGCAAGCGGGACGATGCCGGCCGCGGCCGCGCCGGGCAAGCCGGGCAGCGCCTGGCGCAGGCCCAGCAGCAGCGCCAGGCCCGGGATGCCCACCAGGCCGAGCAGCAGGCGCAGGATGGTCGTGTTCACCAGGTAGCGGCCGGCGTGGGCGCGGTCGCGCGCCACCTCGCGGGTCAGAAAAGTGTTCAGGCCGTAGTTGGTGACGATCTCAAACCAGCCGAAGACGACGATGGCGAAGTAATACTTGCCGGCGTCGTCCGGGCCGAGCACGCGCAGCATGAACGCGGCGAAGACCATGTCGATCAGCCGGTTCATCAGGTTGAGCGCCATCGGCGCCAGCGAGTTCTTGGCGATCCGCCGCGCGGTGGAATCGACCTTGCTCTCCTGGTAGAAATAGCGCCAGACCCACACGCCCACCAGGAAGAGCAGCGTGACGCCGCTGACCAGGCTGAGAATGCCGCCCAGCCGGACGCTCACGGGCGTGTAGCGGAAGCGCACCGTCCATGCCCCGGCCGGCAGCGCCACCGCGCGGAAGTGGCCGTTGGCGCGCACCACCGTCAGTTCGGCCTCGGCGTCCTCGCCCGCGCCGCGCGGCCGCTGAAAGGCCTTCCAGTCCGGGTCGTAGGCATCGGTGAGCATCAGCCAGCCCGGCTCGGCCAGCGTAACATCGACGAAGACCTCGTTCTGGCCGTAGCTCGTCACCGCGGCCGGCGCCGGTTCGGCCGGCAGCGCGAACTCAATGCCGAGGGCGTCCGCGGGCGCGACCATGACGAAGTGGCGTGGATCGAACTGCAGGACGGCCTGGGCGAAGTCATCCACGGCCAGCGTGGCCGTCTGCGGCAAAGTGAAGGCGCGCGGCATCACGGTCGCGTTGCGATAGATCTGCACCTCGCCGTCGTAGACAAGCGCATACTTGGGGTTGGGGATCGGCTCGCGGCTGACGACGTACTTGACGTTGAGCAGATCCAGCAGCGGCGAATCCAGCGCCGCGGGGCTGCTGACCGGCGCGATGCGGTTGTAGAGCAGCTCGGACTGCGGCTCGATCAGGCTCATGTAGTCCGCGTACTGGCGCGTAAAGAGCGAGTCGTAGCCGCGCACGTCTTGGAAGTTATAGAACCAGCCGGTGTTGGCGTTGTAGGGTTTTTCGCCGCGCGGGTCGTAGCTGGTGAAGCGCCACAGCCCGGTGTCCTGCTGGAGGAACTGCGCGGACGGGGGCATATACTCCAGCAGGCGCGGGTCGGCGGCGGGGTTGAAGCCAGACCCGGCTACCCACAGGTCCGCGGCCAGCACGCCCACGGCCAGGAACTCCCAGGCCGGCCGGCCGCCCAGCCGCCACGGCTGCGGGCCGCGGCTCAGGCGCAGCACCAAGCCGGCGGCCATGAGCATGAGCGCGAAGAGCGCCACCCAGGCTGCCGTGTACGAGAAGAACATGCGTCCGTCCGCGAAAGCCTGGTCCGCCAGGGCCAGCTCGCGCACGGCGCGGTCCATCCACCCCGCCACGGCCGCGTACTGCCAGCGCGCCAGCCCCAGCCCGGCCAAGACTGCGGCGCCGCTCCAGACCGCCAGTCCGGCCAGTCCGGCCACGAGATCCGGCGGCGCTCCGAGGCAGAAGACGGTCAGCAGCCGCCGGCCGAACGAGGCCGGCGACGACGTGAGCGGGCGGCGGATTTCGACTTCGGCTTGCAGCCAGTTCAGGCCGTAGGCCGCCAGCACCGCCACCGCTAACGCCAGCGGCCAGACCCAGCGGAACGCCGAATGCAGCTGGTTGATGCCGGGCAGCCAGAAGATCAGGGCGTAGAGCGGCGTGCCGAAGGCGAACGCCAGCGCGCAGAAGGCGAGCAGGGCGAAGAACGGGGCCGTGGCCAGGAAGCTGGCCGGCTGGCCGGGTTCCGGCGCGCCACCGCGGCGCCGCCAGGCGCGCCACCCCGCCGCCGCCGTCAGCGGCAGGAGCAGCAGCGGCAGCAGGCCCAGATACGTGCCGCCCTCGACGTAGTTCTTCAGCCCCCAGTCGATGGTGGTGGCGGCCGCGCCGGCCGCGTTGACCGTCGCCGGCGTCCACAGCCCGGTGAACAAGTCGAAGTAGGCATGGTGGCTGGGGTTGCCGTAGAAGTTCGGCACCAGGAAGACCAGCCCATGCCGCAGCGGGTAGGCCCAGCTGACGATCTCGGCGTAGGTGGCGCGGCCGGTGCGGAAGCTCTGGTTGGCCAACTCGTAGAGCGGCACAAACTGCACGCCCGCTAACGCCAGCCCGAGCGCTACCAGCGTGAGCATGGCGGCACCGCGTCGCAGCACGATCCCGAGCGCCCGGGCAGGGCCGTGCTCGCGGCGCCGGCTCAGAAAGAGGCCGCCGAGCCGCCAGGCCGCATAGGCCCCGGACACCATCAGCGTGTAATACGTGATCTCGACGTGGCCGGCCAGGACTTGCAAGCCGAGCGCCAGCGCGCCCAGGGCGAGCCAGGGTGCCGTGGCCGGCCGGCCGCCCAGGGCCGGCTGCTGGCGCACGATCAGTTCCAGCATCGTCAGGATGAAGGGCAGCCAGGCGGCGGCGGCGATGATCATCTGGAAGACGACGCTGACCACCATGAAGCCGCACAGCTGGTAGAGCACGGCCCCGAACGCCGCACCCAGGCGCCGCAGGCCGAGCACGCGCAGGAACCCGTACATGAACAGCCCGGCCAGGCAGAGCTGGCTGACCGTGAAGACGCCGTAGGCGCGCGCCAGCGGCAGCACGTAGTAGATAAGCGAAAACGGGTACAGGGCGGAATGCTGGCCGGCGGCCAGGAACGGCACCCCCGTGAACAGATACGGGTTCCACAGCGGCAGCTCGCGCGCCCGCAGCGATTCCAGGATGAACTTCTTCCAGAGATAGTTTTCCAGGACGAGGTCGGACAGGAGCTGGTTGTGGGGCGGGCCGCTCAGCCCGAACTGCGCGGCCGCGCTGCGGTAGGGCTCAAAGGCCGTCAAGTTGTCGGTGGGGATCAGCGTCCGGTCGCCGACGGTGACGGACCAGAACAGGCTCAGCGGCAACGCCAGCAACAGGGCGGCGATGGCCAGATCGGGGAGATAGCGTTGGCGCATAAGTGGGCGTGGGGAGCGGCGACGGGCTAAGCCCGCCGGTCCTTGGGGCTCAGCCGCCGGTGTCGGAGTCCCACCTCCCACACGCGCCAGGCGGCCTCCAGCTTGATGGGCATGTCCATCTTGGAGCGCCCAATGCGCCGATCCTCGAAGTAGATCGGGCTCTCCAGCACCCGGTAGCCGAGACGCTCGGTGACGTAGGCCATCTCCACCTGGAAGACGTAGCCGTTGGAGCGGATCCGGTCCAGGCCGAGGCCGGCCAACGTGGCGGCGCGCCAGGCCTTGAAGCCGGCCGTGGCATCCTGGACGCGGATGCCCAGCAGCCGGCGCGCGTACAGGTTGGCCCAGGCCGAGAGCCAGACGCGGCCGCGCTCCCAATGCTCGTCCAGGCGGCCTTCGGCCACGTACCGCGACCCGACCACCACGTCGTAGTCGCGCAAGCGCTCGACAAAGCCGGGCAGGTAGCTGGGCGAGTGGGAGAAGTCGGCGTCCATCTGCACGACCACTTCGGCGCCGGCGGCCAGGGCCTGGCGGAAGCCCTGCAGGTAGGCCGTGCCCAGGCCGAGCTTGCCGCTGCGATGGATGACGTCCAGGCGGCCGGGTAGGCGGGCCGCCAACTGGTCGGCCAGCGCGCCGGTGCCGTCCGGTGAGGCGTCGTCGACGACCAAGACGCGCAGGCCCAGCGGCAGCGCCAGCAGCGCGCCGGTGATGGCCTCCAGGTTATCGGCCTCGTTGTAGGTGGGCAGGACGACGGTGACGTTCATGCGGGGACTGGGCGAAAAAAAGCCGGGGTCGACCATCGCCCCGGTCAAGCCCCAGCCGACGGCGCCACCCGAGGCCGCCTACGGGCGGGCGGCAGCGAGCAGTGAGTCCTTCAGCGCCGCGGCATCGGCCAACGGCCCGGCCGGGGCCGCGCACACCTGGATGTGCAGCGCCAGGTGCCGGGCGGGGTCCAGCGGCTCCGGACAGTCTTCCAAAGGATAAAAGTAACCGAGCGAGCCTCCCAAGTGGGCCTGAATGGCCTCCCGCGCTTCGGAGGCTTGGCTGGCGCGCGTGACCACCAGGAATTCGGCCGGGCCGATCTGGCCGAGCATCTCCACGGGTGACCCAAGCGTGTCCAGGGCGGCGCGCAGCTTCAGGCTGATGGCCTTGAGCACGTCGTCGGCGGCCACGAAGCCATACGCTTCGCGGAACGGCTCCAGGTTGCGCAGGCCCACCACCACCGCCGCCCATTGCTGGCGCTCCAGGAGCACGTCTAGGTGCTCGTCCACCAGCGCGCCCTCGGGCATCTGCGTGATCGGGTTGAAGAGCAGGTGCCAGGGGTTCTGGCGGCGGCGCAGCGCGTTGCGGACGCGCAGGTGCAGCTCTTGCAGATCGAACGGCTTGGCGATGTAATCGACGGCGCCCAGCTCCAGGCCCTGCAGGCGGTCCTCCCGGCGCCGGCGGCCGGTGAGGAAAATCAGCGGGATGTCCCGGGTGCGGCGGTGAGCGTGCAGGCGGCGGGCGATCTCGTAGCCGCTGATATCGGGCAGGTGGATGTCTAGCAGGGCCAGGGTGGGCGGCTGTTCCCAGCACGCGTACACGGCGTCCAGGCCCCACTCAGCCAGGCGGACGGTGAAGCCCTGGGCATCAAAGAACTCGGCCAGCATTCTGGCCAGATTCTGGTCGTCTTCGACGATCAGCAGGGTCTGCCGGTCGGTCATCGGCCGCGCCTCAGCTGATGGGCTCCTTGGGGATGACCAGGACGCAGGCTTCGTCGCCGGCGGCGATGCACTTGGTCTCATAGACCTTGAACTCGTGCCCGCCGGAGACCCACTTGAGGCCTTCCTGCAGCAGCCCGACGCCGGCGAAGCACATGGGCTTGTCGCTCTTGCGCCCGAAGCAGACCGGACAGGGGCGCATCTTGTAGATGTACTCGCCGTCGCTCTCTTCCACCGTGCTCTTCTGATCGCTGACCGACGAGAAGACCTTGGCCATGGCCGGGATGCCCAGCTTGAGCTTGGCCCCGAGCGGCAGCACTTTGAAGGCCAGGTCGCCGGCGCCGGCCAGGGCGCCGAAATTGCGCAGGCCCTGGGCGAAAGACGCGCGCCCGGCGCGCTGCGCCAAACCGCGTCCGCCGCGCGCGCCGTACATCTCTTCCAGCGCGCCGTTCAAAGACGAGTAATCGGCGAAATCGAACTCGCGCTCGAGGTTGTCAGGGGGGTAGTTGTCGATCAGGTGCTTGAGGTGGGCCATGTTGAGAATGGCGTTGAGACCATTCTTGCCCATCACCTCCTCCATCGCCTGGAGGTAGATGCGCGCGACCTTATTCGGGTAGTAAAACCCACTCTTGGCAATAGGTTCCACGCTCGCACTCCGAGAAGAGAACTGAGTCACCGGGCCGGCCGGGCAGCGGCCGCCCTTTGTCCGCGGCCGGACCTAGACCAGCTTGGCGAGGTCTTCGGCGGCGCGGCGCATGTCGAGCAGCACCAAGCCCAGCTTGGCGCTCTCGCGGGCCAGAACCGTGAGCACCGCTTCGGTCCCCAGCGATTGCAGGATCACGTAGCCCCGTTCGCCCTTGATCTGAACTTCGCTCAGGCCCCCGCGGCCCAGCTCCGAGGCGATGCGCTCGCCCAGGGACAACATCGCCGCCGACATGGCCGAGACGCGGTCCTCCTCGACCTCGCGGGGCAGAGCCGTGGCAATCGGCAGGCCGTCCACGCTGACGACGGCCGACGCTTCAATGTCCGGGCTGCTGACCTGCATATCGCGCAGGCGATCTACCATCAGTTCAGTTCGAGACTTGGACAAGGCTGCATCCTCCTGGGCGAGGAAGGGATAGGACCCATCAACTTGGGCGTCTCAGGCCTGTGCTCGGCTGCCGTTCTGCCCGCGCAACAGGCGCGGCAACGTGATCATGGCCAGGCCCAGGACGCGCGGTACTGTAGCATAGCGGTTAAGGGCTGTCAAGTGAATTGACGATAAGATGCTCTTTCGGGCAGACTTACCTCCTATCAAGCTGGGCTGGCTTTACTACTATAATGTCAAGTAGGTGCCGCCTGGCACAGTTTTACTTCGCTTTGGCCGGCCACGCAACTCGCCTGGCTGCCGTTTGAAATGCCGTGACGACCGCCTGACGCTTCGGTTGGTCGCGCGCGTTTTCAAGGAGTTGGAAGCTTTCCATGGAAGTCCTCACCGGTTTGATCGCGTGGTTTATCGATTTCATTCTGCACATGGACACGCACCTGGATCAGATCATCCAGGCGATGGGGTTGTGGAGCTACGCTCTGCTGTTCCTGGTGATCTTTGTCGAGACGGGCGTGGTCATCATGCCGTTTCTGCCCGGCGATTCGCTGTTGTTCGCGGCCGGCTCGCTGGCCGCGCTCGGCTCCTTGAATCCGTGGCTGCTGTTCATTCTGCTGGCCGTGGCGGCGGTGGCCGGCGATACGGTGAATTACTGGATCGGGCACTTCATCGGCCCGCGCGTGTTCAGCACCAACTCGCGCTTTCTGAAGCGGGAGTACCTGGATCGCACGCACGCCTTCTACGAAAAGCACGGCGGCAAGACGATCTTCCTGGCGCGGTTCATCCCCATTATCCGCACCTTCGCGCCGTTTGTGGCCGGGGTAGGGCGCATGAACTACGGTTACTTCTTCACCTATAACGTGGTCGGCGGCCTGGTGTGGACGGCGTTGTTCATCTGGGGCGGTTACTTCTTCGGCAACCTGCCCATCGTGAAAGAGAACTTCTCGCTGGTCATCCTGGCCATCATCGTCGTCTCCGTCCTGCCGGCGGTGTGGGAGGCGGTCCGGGCTAACAAAGCCCCGGCTAAGCCGGCCGTGCCCGCCAACAGCCGGCCGGAGGCTGAATAAGCGTCGGCGTTCGCGCAGAAAAAAGCCCGCCCTTCCATTGGAAGGGCGGGCGGATCGGCGGGGCGGGCCTGACCTCAGGCCCGCTCTTATTTTTCCTCGATCGTGATCGTGTTGATGGCGTCGCCGGGCGGGGCGTTGGGGTCCTGCTGCGGATCGCGCAGCGTCAGGGCCAGGGCCACCTCCAGCCCGCTGGTGACCTGGCCGAAGATGGTGTAGCCGCCGTCCAGGCTGGGGAGCGCCGCGAACGTGATGAAGAACTGGCTGCCGTTGGTGTCCGGGCCGGCGTTGGCCATAGCCACCAGGCCGGCCTGATCGAACTTCACCGTGTCCACGACCTCATTGGGGATGAAGTAGCCCGGCCCGCCCCGGCCGGTGCCGGTGGGGTCGCCGCCCTGGGCCACGAAGTTGGCGAGGACGCGGTGGAAGGTGACGCCGTCAAAGTAGCCCTGGCGCGCCAGGAACACGAAGCTGTTGACGGTGCGCGGCGCGATCTGCGGCCACAGTTCGACGACGATCTTGCCTCTGACGGTGTCGAGCGTGGCCGTGTACTGCTTGGCCGGGTCGATCTGCATCTCCGGCTCGGCCGTCCATTGCTGGAGCTCAGCGGCGCCGGACGCAGCGCCGGTTGAACCGCTGGCCGCCGGCGTGGCAGCCGGGGCGCAGGCGGCCAGCAGGATCAGACCCGCCAGACCAGCGGCGGCCAACCCGTGGGGCAGGCGTGGGAAGCGCGAGACAGTGGGCATGGCGGGCTATTGCTCCTCGATGGTCACGGAGATGATCTTGTCCCCCTCGGGCGCGTCGGGGTTCTGCTGCGGGTCGCGCGGCGTCAGGGCGTTGACGACGTCCATACCCTCGACGACCTTGCCGAAGATGGTGTAGCTGCCGTCCAGATCGGGCGTGGCCGCCAGCGTGATGAAGAACTGGCTGCCGTTGGTGTCCACCCCGGAGTTGGCCATGCCCAGCCAGCCGGCCGCGTCGTACTTGAGTTCGGGCACGATCTCGTTGGGGATGTAGTAGCCGGGGCCGCCGTAGCCGGTGCCGGTAGGGTCGCCGGACTGGGCGACGAAGCCGGGCACGACGCGGTGGAAGCTGACGCCGTCGTACCAGCCCTGCTGCGCCAGGAAGACGAAGTTGTTAACGGTCACCGGGGCGGCGTCGGCCAGCAGCGCGATGACGATGTCGCCTTTGGCGGTGCGCAGCGTGGCGGTGTAGTCCTTGAGCGGGTCGATGACCTCTTCCGGCTGCCGGAACTGCCGGTCTTGCAGCAGGTCGAGCTTGAGCAGCGCTTCAAAGGCCCAGAAAGCCGTGGGGCCCTGATACGGCTGGTCGTTGACGACAAAGAAAGGCGTGCCCGGCAGGCTGGTGACCGTGCCGTCGGGCAGGCGGATGTTGGTGGCGGCGGTGTACGCGTCGAGCACCGTCTGCCGGAAGGTGCCGGCGTCCAGGTCGGCCGCGAAGCGGACGGTATCCAACTCCAGCTCGGCGGCGTAGACGTCCAGTTGGGCGCGGAAATCGGCCACGCTCAGGGCGCTCCAGGCTTCGTGTTGGCCGTACAAGAGCTCATGCATTTCCCAGAACCGGCCCTGCGCGCCGGCGGCCTCGGCCGCTTCGGCCGCGATCTGGGCCTTGTCGTGGAAGTCCAGCGGAAAGTGACGGTAGACGAGCCGGACGTAGTCCGGGTAGGTCTCGGCGAGGCGCACCAACACGGGTGCGACTGTGGAGCAGTACGGTCACTGATAGTCGCCATACTCGATGATCGTCAGCCGGGCATCGCGCGGGCCGCGCTGCCAATCGGCGTCGGTGACCGGCGGGAAGAGCGAGTCGCTGCCGGTTTCAGGCGCCAGCGTGGCCGTGGCGGTGGGCGGCACCGGCGACGGCG
>CALFZO010000097.1 GCA_937952305.1 uncultured Anaerolineales bacterium
CCGCCGCCAAGTAGTCTGGCTAAGCGCCGCGCGAGAAGTTCATCGACAACATACGGCCAGCGAGCTCGACGCGGCCCGGCGCCAGCGCGCGCAACGCCAGAGCGCGGCCGACGGTGCAGGCCAGAGCCTCACCGACGTTCCGAGGCTCCGGCATGCCCAAACGCTCATGCTCAGCCTGCAGGCCTGCGCGCAGGCGGGCGGACCGGTAGAGGTCGGGGTTTTCCCATTCGGAAACGGAGGCCGCATCAATCAGCGGATCCAGACGGCGCAACCCTTCCTGGATGCCGATCTCGACCTGGTGCAGCTCGCCGAGCGCGGCCGCCAGACTGGCCACGAGCTCGGCCCGGCGTTCGTACTGCGGCCGCAGGGCCGCCAGACGGTTGACGATCTCGGCCTCGGTCGCTTGCCGGCGCTGTTCGCGTTCGCGCTGCAGGGCTGCATCGCGGGCCGCGGCTGCAGCTTGCTCCTGGCGCTCACGGCCGGCCTCTTCGGACCGGATGCGATTCAGCGCGCGTTGGGTGAGTGTGTCGTTGGGAAGCATGCGATTTCCTTTCGTGAACGATGAAGAGGGGGAGGTCAAGCGCTTCCGGCGCTCATGGCTTCCAATAGATAGAAATTCTGCTGAACGCTGGCTGTTGTCTCGCGCGTTGCGAGATTGAGTTGGTAAGTCGAATAGCGCTGATTGTTGTAGGTAGCGTTGCTGGTGATATACCTCCCGGGCAGGGGCGGAGTGATGGCGGCCCTGGCCAGAGCGCCGCCGGCGGCGGAAACACTCCGTGCTTTGTCCAGGATGCCCATTTCGATGCCTTCGCCTATGGGTTGACCAACCTCTTTGCGTGGCCGCTTCGCCGGCGAACTGATGCCCAGGAAGCCCTTGAGCGCGTCCAGTGCGGCCTCCGCAGCCTTTTGAGCTGCGTCCACGATGAAGCCAGTCGCGGCGGTGATGCCGTTTCCGATTCCCTCGATAATGTTTCTTCCGATCTTCCCCCAATCCTGGTTGGTAAACCACTCGGCAGCCCGATTGACAATTTCCTTGATGCCATCCCAGATCGTGTCCCAGGCCGAACGCAACTCCTCGCCAAATCCGCGCCAGTCGCCCTGGAAGGCCTTGGCGAAGCCGTCGAAGATGTCGCCGACGACCGAAAATAGGCCGTCCACGATCGCCTGGATGTCGGCTCCCCAGGTGTCCCAAAAAGCCTTGATAGCCGGAAGAACGTCCTCGATGATGCCCTTCACGACGCCCAGCACAGTATCAACAGTGGACCTAATCCCGGAGAAGAACGTTTCGACGATAGTCGTCACGCTGGCGCCGTGCTCATCCCACCAGGTGCGGATCTTGGCGAGGACCTCTTGCACGACCTGGGAAACGATAGTCATTACTCCGGCGATGGTGGTCTGAATGAGTGGCCAGTTGGTAGCGACCCAGTTGACTACCGTCTGGAAGATCGGCAGGACGTTGGTCATCCAGACATCAGCCATTCCCTGGACTACAGGCTGAATGCCGGCCCAGGCGGCTGCGATGGCGGCTTGAATGCCGGGCCAGTTAGCAACAATCCAAGACACTGCGCCAGCAATAGCAGGCAGAAGCGTCCCGGTGATGAAGCTGCCGAGAGACTGCAGCGCAGGCTGGGCCTGCGTCCAAAGGTTGGTCAGGGCGGGGATGGCGACGCCCGTCAGCCAGACCTGCGCCTGCGTTCCGAATTCGGTTACCCCGGCCACGAGCCCGGGCAGAACGTTTTGGGCGAAGCTCATCAACGCTGGCGCCAGCTGCGATGTGAAAATCCCAAACGCCAGTTGCGCAACAGGCAGGAAGCCGGCGCCAACAGCGGCCTGGAGGTCCTTCCACTGCGCGGCCGCAGTGCGCTGTTGGTTGGCCATGCCGTCGGATGTGCGCGCAAAATCTCCTTGGGCGTTGGTGGTCTGTTCAAGGATCAGCGCATAGGCCGCCTGAGCCTTCATCGCCGGCGTCAGCGCCTTCTTGGAATCCGCCAAGCCCATCTCCATAGCTTTGGCCGCAACGGCATCGGCGGAGAGCGCCGCGCCAAAGCGTTTCATGGGCTCGAATTCGCCGGTCAACGCACTACGCAAGGCCAGCAGCGTCTCCTCCGGAGACGCATTGTTGAAGCTAGCCAAGTCGGATGCCAGTGTGACCAACGATGTGGACATGTCGGCCGCAGCGCCTGGCATAACGCCAATGGACGTGAGAAGGTTTCCGTATGTTCCCGCGGCCTCTAAGGCCTGCTGCTCGCTCTGGCCGAGTTGAGTCGCTGCGGTGCGGGCGAAGACACGCACTGCATCGGCAGAATCGCCGAAGACAACGCCCACCTTGTTGGTGCTCTCGGACAGATCGGAGGCCGCGGTAATGCCGTCGCTGACAAACCCGGCCACGGCGCCGACTGCTTGCCCAAAGGCGGTTATGGCTGCTTCGCCGATCCGGCGCAGGCCGCCGATGACGAGCTCACTAAAGGCGTTGATGCCGCCGCTCGACTGGCCCGCCGAGCGCTCGAAGTCCTTGACCGACTTATTGGCTTCGTCCAGTGCGCGAGTGAAAGCGTCCTCATTCTCAACTACGAGCCTGACGCCGGTCTTCTCGAGGTCGGACATGGTAAACGTCCTTAAAACAAAAGGCGCGCTGCCTGGTCAGTAACCAGGTGCGCGCCGCGAATGGCGAAATCTTGTATTAGTATAGGCCAGGAAGCACCGTTTGTTTCGGTCAGTTTCCAGCCCGGCCGGCAAGAAAGTCGTACAACCAGGCGCGGGGGTGCTCTGCCTTCAGACACACGGCGCCGGAGTCGGCTTGTTTGCGTATGGCCCCCGCGTCGGCCTGGGCAAAGATCTCGGCCATCGTGTCTTCGCCGATCGCGGCCGCCAGGGCCGTGCGCTTTTGCTCGGGGCCTACGCCGGTGCCCTTGGCATCTTCTGCGGCCTTGCCGAGCGCGAACCAAAGGCCCTTGATATCGCCAGTGATATACGCCCGGGCCGCGCGACTGCCGGCGTCTGTCATGATGAGCCCGCCCTCGACAGCCTCGGCAAGGCCAGCCGTGATCAAGGCCTTGGCGTGATTGGCGGTGATCGGTTTCCCGATTCGCATGCCCAGCAGGACGTCCAGGGCGCCAGCGGGAAGGCCGAGCTTCACGTCCAGATCCTTGGGCGCCGCAGCAGGGGCGGGCGGCTGTTTGTTGGTTGTGTTCATTGCTGGTACTCTCCTCAAGTTACGGGTGCGGCTTGCGCCCGCGGCGCTTCTTGGTGACCAGGGCTTGAGTTGCGTTTACGGTCTGACCGATGTTTACCTGCACGGCCTTGGAGCCAAGCAGCCGCCGCACCCGAGCCAGAGCAGCCAAGGCCCGTAAATAACGTCCTTGGGCCGTCGTCAGGGCCCGCTCCCAATACTCGACCTGTGGAATGGGCGACTTCAGCTTGAGTGCAAAGCCCACAATACGCGCATGGCGCAGCTGCACGATCTGCAACCGCAGCCACGTCAGGCCAATCTGCTCGATCAGTAGGCGCTCGATGGCTGGCGCCGTATCATGGCCAAGATCTCGTTGTATGGCCTGGCGGCCTACGCGCAAGCCCGTCCGGGCTGTGTCAGCAGCGTCCAGGCCCTCGACCAGCGAGATCTCGGCAGCCAAGTCCAGGTCGGCGAAGATGCGCCAGAGGTCCGGGATCTCAGAGAGCTCACGCGCAAAGGCCGCGCGCTCAGCCGATGACGCATCGCCCGCATCGATCTTGCGCGCCAAGTCGCCGATGCGCTGAGATCGTTCGACGTCGGCCTTTTCAAGCGCGCTCACTTTTCCTTCTCCATTGTCCTTTGTGTTGGTGATAACCTGCGCCGGTCAGTATGTCCGCGGACATGGCCCGCCCCAGGGCGATGGCGCGCTCGGCGGCCGCGTCGGCGGCTTCGAAGTCCTGGCGCTGGCGGAGCGCCGCCGTCCGCCTGGCGCGCTCGGCCATGGCCAGTTGCTCGACCAACTTGACGGCCTGGGCCGGGATGTACTCAGAGAAGACGCGCCGGCCGCGCCGCACCTTGCGGTAGTAGTAGAGCCCATTTTTGTTGCGTCGCTCGCGGCCCATGTGCTACACCTTCGTGTCTCCCCCGCCTACCGGCCGAGGTCGCCGCGGACCCAGTAATTCCGAAAGAACTCTTCCTTGCGCGCGGATCGGGCTTCAAGGATGCCCCGCTCGCGCTTAGCCGCATCAGCAGCAGCTTCCAGAGCCTGCTCCAGCTCGGGATCTTCTGACCGCTGCGCTTGGCGCTTCCGGATCAACTCGATCAGCTTCTCGAGTTTGTTGAGATCATAGAAACGCATGGTCATCCATCCTTGCGCAATTCATCGAGGATGTCATCGGCGATATGCTCGCCAGTCCAGAGGTTGGCGGCCTGCTCCCGCGCGTGATACCAAATGACCTTTCCGTTCGGATGCAATGTCAGATCCCACCCAAGCCGCACAAAGATAATATCGAACAGGATTATTGCCACGCCTCCGAGCACAAACCCGACGACCAGGCCAGCAATAAGACACACGAGCCCGAAGGCGGGGAATGGTAATTCGCTACTCACGGTTTTATATAACCTGGCTTTCCTCAATCAGGCCGGCCACGGTGGCTTGCACGTCGGCGGCCGTGACGTCATAGCCGGCAATCACCAGCACCAGGGCCAGTTGGTCAGGCGTGTAGCTGGCCTCAAGCCGTCCATCAGGCAACCGGCGCCATTCGTCGCCGACAACGCCGACTTGGCTATCTGCTGGCCAGCGGACGGTCACTCGCTGCTGAGACTTTCCTGGCTCCGAGACAATTGGTTCGGATGGCAGCGGGCTATGCCGTTTGAGCTCGGCCAACAGCCAGGCCCGCAGATCGCCGCCGGCCATGTGAAAGTCGGTTAGGTCCTTGTCGCCAGGCCGCAGCGCTGGCACGCTGGCCGATTTCGCGCGGGCCGTCAGGCCGGCCAGCTTCGCGGCGCCTTCACTGCCGGCTGTGTCATCGTCATAGGCTAGAATCAATGGGCTGATCGGCAGCAGATAACCAGCCCAGGCCCGCAAGTCAAGATCCTTGCTGGCGCTCCCCAGGGTGGCCACTCCGGCCAGGTCACCAGCGGCTTGCCACAACAGTAGCGCGTCAAACTCACCCTCAGTCAGCACAGCCGCCCGCTGGCCCTTGAAAGTGTCGGCCAGGAACATGGCCGGCCGGCCGCCTTTGATCTGCAGATACTTGGCGTTGTCAAACCCGCAGGCCGAACAGACGCCGGGCTCGGTCAGGATGTGTTGGCAGTTTCCAGGCCAGTTTCCGCAGGTAAAGGGCTCACCGGGCACGCGCCGGACCTTGACGTACCACAGCCGACCAGAGATATCGCATGGGATGACGACGCCGCGCGGGATCTTGAACGCCTTTTTGGGCTGGCCTTTGTCGTTCAGCTCTTCCGGCAATCCCCAGGCTGTACGGCCGGCCCAGCTCTCGCGCGGGTTGTATCCGATCTTCCACGCGCGCAAGGTGTCATCTAGTAGCCCGCGGCTGGCCAGCCAGGCCCGCGCACGGGCCGCGCCATCGGCCAGAGGGCCGACCGTCGCCCACAGAGCCGCCGCACAGCCGTCCACAAACTCACGTGCAGCTGCCTGCCAGACGTCGCCTGGCGGGGCTGCTGGCGGCGCAACGGGCCGCACCGGGGTCCGCGGCCGCACAGCGCGCAATGCGCTCCGTGTAAGCCCGCCCAGGGCCGTGCAGGCCGACCAGAAGTCGCAACTGTCACGCCACATGACGTACCCGATCACGTCGCCACCCTTGGGCCAGCACTTCCGGCAGGCGGCCCAGCCGCGCCGGTCCGGGCCGCCGTCAGGCTGTACACGAAAACGATCAGTGCCGCCGCACTTTGGACAGGGGCCGTGCCATTCGCCCCCAGCAGTACCGGCCACGCGCCGCAAGGCTGAGCCCTGCCGGGCAAGGTCAAGCAGGTTCGAGGCGCTTTTGATAGCTTTTACGTCAAACATAGCGCCTGTTTCTGCGGACTTTGCGGACTTTGCGGACATTTCTCTCCGCGCGCGCGCGCGCGCGCGCGTGTGTGTCGCGCGAACGTTTGGTAAAAAAGTCCGCAACCTCCGCAGGTCCGCAGGCCATTACCCGACCTTGAACAGCCACCGCGCCACCCTCGCTTGGGAGTCTTCCCGTTCAATCCGCGCCTGATTCCGCCCATGGCGCCGGCCGATGCGTTTACGCATGACAATGCCGAGCATCTGCTTGAACTTGGGCCGGATCGCGCCTTTGGAGTCGGTCGGCTCCTCGCCAATGTCTGGCACCACTTCCAGCAGGGTCGCGTCTTGCTCAATCGCCTTGCACAGCTCGGCGATAGTTACAGGACCGGCGGTCTTCCCAGCGGCTGCCAAGATGAACGATTCCCACTGCCGGCCCTCTTCGTCGGCAGTTTCATACATGGTGCGCAGGTTGCCGAGAAAATCTCGCGCGTCGGCGTGCTCCAGGATGCCGCCAAGAACCCGGCACCAGGGCTCGAAACTGCCGATGACGGGTGACTTCGCCGCCGGCCTTCCGGCGGCCCACCAGCCGCGCGCCAGGGTCAGAATTGCGCCGATCAGCTGGCCGCGATGGGTCCCCACCCACTCCAGCAAGTCAGGGTGACGGAAACCGACTCTCTCCCAAGGGTTGCTCATCTTGGCGTCAAGGTTGATGGGATAGCAGCGCCGAGCCAGGTCGCCGCCCAATTGAATTGCGTTGCCGGTGGCTATCCACGTCGCCCGTTGGGGAAGGCTGGGCGCCGACGACTCGCCGAGGATGCGGCCGCCGATCTCGGTAGCAGTCAAAAACCGCGCCAGCACCGGTGAGTAAATCCGGCCATCCACGTTGTCGAAGGTGATCAACGCCTCACCCGCCAGAAGATTGGCATACAGCTGCTTCTGCAGCTCTTCATCCTTAGCCAGCGGCGCCATAGTCGCCGCCCGGCCACTGGCGATATGCGAGGTAACCTCCGCATGCAGACCTTTGCCCGTCCCCTGTTGGGTGGCCGAGACCAGCGCCAAAGGAACCGGGCCAGGGATTGCCGGACGCAATATAGGGGTCATGGCCAGCGCGAGGGCGTTGGTCCGGTCGGCCTCGGCCACATAGGGGAAGTCAACAAAAGGCTCGCGCAGAAGTTGAAGCGCCGCGTCCATCTCCGCGCGCGTCGGATTGGTAGGAACGAGGGGCACAATCAGGCCGGCGGCCGGCCGATGGTAAAGGCCGGTTGCCGGGTCATAGCCGGGCTCGGTGATCACGCTACCGTCAGGGCGGAGTGCCGGCGCTTCAATCAGGCCGGCGAGACCCGGGAAGGGCAGGCCTTCGAGCTCAAGCAGATCCCGAACGACATCAAGAGGTGGCGAGACATTCTTGACGTTGCCTTTCGGGTCTACAGTTGCAAAGTCCGCAGCGCGCGTCATGATGCCACGCAGAGCCGACTCCTTCAATTGCTCAATTCTGGCCTTGCCGGCTTCGTTGACCGTGATGCGCGCCAACCGACCATCGCGGACAAAGAGGGTTGGCGGATCATTGATACCGACCAGGGCCGCGATCACGTCGCTGGCGACATCACGCAGCTGCCGGCCGCTGGCCACTACGGCCGGCAGGCTGCCTCCAGGCGCCTGGCTCGGCTGACTTGCATGTTGGGGGTTGTCAGCTGGTGGGTCGGCGTCGGGATCTTGCGCAGAGACGCCCGTCAACCAAGCCTCGCGCTCGGCCTCATCGGCGACAACTTCCGACAGGGCGGCCAGAAAGGCCGCATCCGGGCCCTCGCCGTTGGCGGCCCGCACGCGCCGGGCCAGTTCCGCGCCCGCACCAGACAAGGTCGCCAGCTGACCCGCTGTAACCGTCCGGCTTGCGACAAGGCGCGCCAAAACCCAGTGGACAAAAGTCGTATTCACGCGCGCCCTCGCGGCCGGCGCCGGCAGGCGCGCTGCTCGATCAGGTCCAGGCGCTGGACCACGGCCCGGCGCGCGGCGGTCGTCTCGAACGAAACTATTTTGCGCGCAGCCGACACGAACGCCGAGTCGGGTAGGCTCAGCAGCTGGTTCACGTGGACGAGCGCGAGGCGCGGCCGGCTTCTACTCGCGCGTCGCATGGCCGGCCCCCCGCCGGACCAATTGATCCGGTTTCGTGGCGGCCGCGGATATGCTATCCTGACAGTGAGCCGCGCCGCCCGCGCAGCTCGCCGCCGGGCCGCCCCCGCCAAGGGCGGCCTTCTCGTTGCTCGACAGCGCGACACAGACGCACAGCCCAGTCTGGCCGCACTCCGGGCATGGCCAGCGCAGCAGCAGATCCACCAGCGCCGCCGGTCGCGGGCGAGGTGTGCTCACGCCGGCACCGCCTGCGGTTCGCGCTCGGCCGGCATGTCCGCGGACATGGGCGCCTGGTCGGCCGGGAGCAGGCCGGCGCGCTCGAGCTCGCGCCGCAAAATCAGCGCAGCTTGGGCGCGCGGATTCCGCATTTCGCGCCGGGCCAGGCGCAGCAAAGCGTTTCGTTCCTTGATCGGCAAATCAATCGTGAGCCTCGCCATAGTCACTCCCTACCAACAAAAAGGGCGCAGCTTCTGTTGCTGCGCCCATCTTGTCATGTCAGGAGTGACGATTGGTGATGTAACGTGATGATCACGCTAGATTTGCACTCCTTTCCTCCGTATCGCGCTAATTGCTCTACTGACAGTCTCGCGCGTGTAGGGTTGTCCTCTTGGATTCAGGCCTAGGCGGGCTGCTATTTCTTCGCGTGGTGGATTGGTGTAATCATCCAATAGATCGTTGTGGATCTTGAGTATTAGTGTTTCAAGTCGATTCAGCGAGCATTTCGGCTGGTCTCTTTGGGGCATATGTACGCCAGCCAGGCTCTGCCGAATGTGCTTTTCAACCTCCCGCATGACCCGGCGCGCCGTGACGGTCTGTTTTGCGAACAGCTTCACGCGCGTCCTCTGGCTGGTGTGTGCCTGCGATTCGATGTAGCCGATCTCTTCGCCCATTAGCTGCACTACCAGCAGGCCGCGCAGTCGGCGGATAAGGCGGCAGGCTGCGCCATTTACTAGCAACATACCGACAAAAGGCGCGGTGATAAGGTAGAGATTGTCCTGGTCGATTTCCAAGACTTCATTGAGGCCGGGACTCTGCGTAGTTCCGTAGTTGTCGATCGTTGCTTCTGCATCCATCGCGCACGCTCCAAACGAAAGGCCGCCCATGCTGCTGGGCGGCCTCGAGGCGTGCTATACTCTCTTCATCGGCGCCGCCCACCGGCGCTGGTCATCGGACCGGCTGTTAGCGGCAGCGCGGTCCGGTTCTTTTATCAGGCTCATTCTAGCACCAGCGCGGGTGAATTCAACCGCCGAGCCTGCGCAGTTCTAGGAAAGACTAGTTATCGCAAGCTGACATCAGCCGGAAGTGGCGCCGCCCATTGGCGCAAGTCGGCCATGTCCAGGTGGTCCAGATACTTCTGAGTCGTGGTCAGGCTCGCATGGCCCAGCATCTTCTGGACGATGACGGGCGAGGCGCCGGCCTTGAGCCGGCCGAGCGCGAACGTGTGGCGCAGGCTGTGCGGGCTCAGCCGCTTGGTAATGCCGGCGGCCCGCACAGCGCTGGTGACGATCTGCCAGATGCGCGCCGTTGTCAGCCGGCCCGACTCTCCTTGCCGGCTCGAAAAGAGATAGTCCCCGCGGCGCAGCTTGGCGCTGGCCAGGTAGGCGCGCAGCAGCTCGGCGACGTCGCCGGCCAAGGGGACTGCCCGGTCCTTCCGTCCTTTGCCTTGCTTGACCATGACCCATTGGCCGCCGTCGTCATCTGTGAACAGATCGCCGAGGCGGACGGCCGTCAGCTCGGCGGCGCGGAGGCCTGCCCCCAAGGCCAGGGCCACCAGGGCGCGGTCCCGGGACCGGCTGGCCAGGCTGTCCAGGACGCGCCGCTGTTCGGTCGGCGTCAGGATCTCGTATGGCTTCAGAACCTTGGCGCTCGGGCTCTCGAGCGTGTAGGCGATGACCTCGGCTGTCAGCTGCAGGATGCCGGTCAGCCGGCAGAACTTCAGGTAGCTGCGCAGCGCGGCCAGCTTCAGTGACACACTCGACGGCGCCAGGCGCCGCTCCCCTTTGGCGTCCAGGCGCGCCACTAGGGCCGCCCGGTGGGCCGCCAGCATGGGCGCCGTAATCTCGGCCGGGTGCTCAATGCCCATGGCCACCATAGCATCGGCGACAGCCGCACCGTAGGCCCGGCGTGTCTGTAGACTGTTCTGCAGGTCCAGGAAAGGCGTCAGGGCTTCCTCCCATGTCGGAGGCCGCATCAGCGCCGGCGCGCTCACTGTGGCCAATTCTGTGGTCATGCTGCCGCCTTATGCGCGATCCCCGCGCTGGCCAGCCATTGCTCGGCGAGCGTGCTATCCTTGCGCAATGGCAGGAATACTGAGAAGACTATTGCGTCTGTTTTTTGACCTGCTCTACAACGAATTCGCCTGGGCCTATGACTGGGTCAGCCGGACCGTGTCGCTGGGCCAGTGGCGCGCCTGGCAGCGGGCCGGCCTCCGCCGCCTGCGCGGACGCCGGGTGCTGGAGATCGCCCATGGCACCGGCGACATGCTCCTGGACCTGGCCGCGCTGGGCTTTCAGCCGACCGGGCTCGACCTCAGCCGCGCCATGGGGCGCCAGGCCCGGCGCAAACTGCGCGCCCACGGGCTAGCGCTGCCCCTCGCGCGCGGGCGCGTCCAGGCCCTGCCCTTCGCCGATGGCGCGTTCAGCAGCCTGCTGGCCACCTTCCCCACCGAGTTCCTGGTGGATCCGGCCGCGCTGGCCGAGTTTCGGCGCGTGCTGCAGCCAGGCGGCGTCCTGGTGGCGGTGCCGGTCGCGCAGCTGGCGGGGCCGGGCTGGCTGGACCGCGCCGCCGCCTGGCTCTTCCGCGTCACCGGGCAGGCCTCCACCGCCTGGTTCGCGCCCTTCCTGGAACGCTACGCCCAGGCCGGCTTCGCGGCGCGCCTCGAGCAGGTGACGCTGCCGGCGGAGGGCGGCGGCGGACCGCGCAGCCTGGTGACCGTCGTGATCGCCGAGAAGCCCTGGCCGCCGCTGACTGTGGCCTGAGGCCGCGGTCTGCTAGAATGCCCCCATGACCCCGCGCCGCATCTGGCCGCGCTGGCTGCGCGGCCCCCTAGCCAACCTGCGTGACGCCGGCATCCTGCTGCGGCAGTTCCGCGGCTCGCTGCTGGCTTTCGCGCTGACCGTGGTGGCCGGCGGCGGCGCCTACTTCCTGCTGGCGCAGCGCGCCGGCGTGCCCCAGCCGGATACGCTGGTGGAAAGCTTCTACGCCGCGCTGACCATGATCTTCCTGCAGACCATCTTCGATTTCCCATCGGTCTGGTATCTGCAGGTCTTCTACTTCGTGCTGCCGCTCCTGGGCCTGGGCATCCTGGGCCAGGGGCTCACCGACATCGGCGTGCTGCTGTTCAACCGGCAGGCGCGCGGGGAGGCCTGGCAAGTGGCCGTCGCCGAAACGTTCTCCAACCACATCGTGGTGGTCGGGCTCGGCCACCTCGGTTTCCGGGTGGCGCGCGCCCTGCACGAATTGGGTGAGCCGTTCGTGTGCGTCGAGATGAACCCGGAAGCCGATCTGGCTTCACAAGTGCTGAACTGGGATGTGCCCATCATCCGCGGCGACGCCCTCAAGCACGAGGTCCTGCGCCAGGCCGGGCTGGAGCGCGCCCACACCGTCGTCCTGGCCACCAGCGACGACATCATGAACCTGCAGATCGCCATCCACGCCCGCGCCGTCAACCCGCAGACGCGCACCATCGTCCGGCTGTTCGACGACGAGTTCGCGCGCGAAGTGGTGAGCGCCTTCGGCATCACCTCCGCCTTCAGCGCCTCCGCCCTGGCGGCGCCGACCTTCGCGGCCGCGGCCGCCAACCTGGACGTGATCCAGTCGGTGACGCTCCAGGGCCGTGTGCTCAACATGAGCCGCTTCACGCTCCAGCCGCACGCGCCGCTGGTGGGCCGCACGGTGAAGCAGGTGGAGCACGACCTGGACCTGAGCATCGTCTTGCTCAAACGCGGCCGGGAGGTGGACCTGCACCCGGACAACGACCGCGCCCTGAAAGCCGCCGACGAGATCACGGTCTTCGCCGACACGGCCACGCTGCACAAGCTCAGCCGGCTGGTGGACGGCCGCGCCTGAGGTTGCCTCGGGTGTATCCGGGATTTTTGGCCGGCCCCTTCGACAGCGGCACGCCCCGAGGCAGGCCGAGCCCAGTCGAGGCCCGAGGGGCGCGCCGCCTCAGGGTGCCGGAAATCGACCACCCACGGCGAATACACCGGGAGGGCCAACCGTTGGCTTTGCCCCCGGTTGAGCAGTAATATTGAGCGACCAGCGGTCTTTCCAGGAATAGAGTCCTGGCCAATCGAAGCTCCGTGTCGGTTGACCGGGAAGCGCCGCTGGCTGACATCGGCATGATGAGGTGGGCCATGCAGTGTCTTAACTGCCACAATACTGTCCCTGAAGGCTCTCGCTTCTGCAACAACTGCGGCTCGCCCCTGGCCAGGGAGCAGCCGGCCCCTGCCACCTCGGCCTCTGTTTCTGCCCAGGGCGACTCCACTGTAGGCGGCGACGTGGTCGGCCGCGACAAGATCATCCAAATCATCTACAACCTCTATGGTGTGATGGCCCCCGGCCCAGCACCCCTGCCATTGGTGGAAGCGTTGGAGCGCTACCTGACCCACCTGATCGACTCCAACAAGACCCTGCGCCTGCAGGGCATCCGCGCCGGCAACCAGCCCGTCAGCGTCAATCTGGAGAAGGTGTATGTCTCGCTCACTGTCCGCGACGTGGGTGGGGCGCGCGATCAACGCCAGACACCGGGAAAATCCGCGGCTCCTGGTGAGATCCTGGAACACGACTCCGGCGCCCTGGCTGTCCCGCGCGCCCTGGAGCGCCACCGCCGGCTCGTGATCGTGGGCGACCCCGGCAGCGGCAAGACCACGCTCCTGGCCTATCTGACGCTCACCTATGCGCGGGCCGCCCGCGGCCCCGATGACGTGGTGCGGGTGCGGCTGGGGC
>CALFZO010000098.1 GCA_937952305.1 uncultured Anaerolineales bacterium
CGGTTCAAAGCTTCGCTTGCGCTAACCTCTCCCCTTAACCTTCCGGCACTGGGCAGGTGTCAGCCCCTATACTTCGCCTTGCGGCTTAGCAGAGACCTGTGGTTTAGTTAACCAGTCACTAGAGCCGTTTCCCTGCGATCCCCCAGCGCTCCTTCGGATTGAATTCACGCTAGGAGACACCTCTTTTCCCGAAGTTACGAGGTTATTTTGCCTAATTCCTTAACGAGGGTTCTTCCGGTCGCCTTGGTATATTCTACCCGTCTACCAGTGTCGGTTTGCGGTACGGGCGCCTGGCCTTCAACGCTACGAAGTTTTTCTTGGCAGTTAGGCTTGACCACTTATGCCTCGGGGGCTCGCTATCACGCCTCAGCTCAGCCGGCGGATTTGCCTACCGGCCTCAACGCCTACGCGTTTCGCACCTTCCATGTCCAGTGGGAAGGCTGGTTTACCTCTCTGCGTCACTCCTTCGCTCTGTCCAGGCGGTTCCGGAATGTTGACCGGATGTCCATCACCTACGCCTTGCGGCCTCGGCTAAGGCCCGACTAACCCGACGCGGACTGACCTTGCGTCGGAAACCTTAGACTTACGGCGAACACGGTTCTCACGTGTTTTGCGCTACTCATGTCTGCATTCTCACTTCCGCCCGCTCCAGCCGTCCTTACGGTCGACCTTCCCAGCTGGCGGAACGCTCCCCTACTACCCGTCTTGCGACGGATCCACAGCTTCGGTATCGAGCTTAGCCCCGATGAATTGTCCGCGCAGGATCGTTTGACCAGTGAGCTATTACGCACTCTTTAAAGGGTGGCTGCTTCTAAGCCAACCTCCTGGCTGTCTAAACAATCCCACATCGTTTTCCACTGAGCTCGAATTTGGGGACCTTAGCTGATGGTCTGGGCTCTTTCCCTCTCGACCACGAATCTCATCACCCGTAGTCCGACTGCCACGCTCTAGAGTAACGGCATTCGGAGTTTGGTTTGGTTTGGTAACCGACAAGGCCCCTAGCCAATCCAGTGCTCTACCTCCGTTACTGAACGCGTGACGCTAGCCCTAAAGCTATTTCGGGGAGAACAAGCTATCTCCCAGTTCGGTTGGCATATCACCCCTACCCACAGCTCATCCCCTGTTTTTGCAACAACAGTAGGTTCGGGCCTCCACGGGCGGTTAAGCCCGCTTCACCCTGGCCATGGGTAGATCACCGGGTTTCGTGCCTCATACAAGCGACTGGACGCCCTATTCAGACTCGCTTTCGCTGCGCCTCCGGGTGTAACTCCCTTAGGCTAGCCACATGTATGAACTCGCAGACTCATTCTCCAAAAGGCACGCCGTCAGGCCTAGCGAGGAGCCTCCCTATTTCTAGGGTGCATCAACTCACCATTAGCCCTCCGACTGTTTGTAAGTGCACGGTTTCAGGTTCTATTTCACTCCCCTAGCAGGGGTGCTTTTCACCTTTCCCTCACGGTACTTGTTCACTATCGGTCGCCAAACGTATTTAGCCTTGGGGAGTGGACTCCCCAGCTTCCTGCCGAGTTAGCGTGTCCGGCAGTACTCAGGATCCCAGCGAGAAGCAGGTCGCTTTCGCTTACGGGACTAGCACCCTCTATGGTTGGCTTCTCACTACCATTCTGCTAGCCACCTGCACTCTCGTGCGCTGGTCCTACAACCCCAGCCCGGCAAGCCGGTCTGGTTTGGGCTGATCCGCGTTCGCTCGCCACTACTAGCGGAATAATCTCTTTTCCTGTGGGTACTTAGATGTTTCAGTTCCCCACGTTCCCTTCTGCGCACTATGAGTTCATGCGCAGATACGCCAGGATCACTGGCGTGGGTTTCCCCATTCGGAAATCCCCGGCTGATAGCGCTTGCACACAGCTGACCGAGGCTTATCGCAGTGTACCACGTCCTTCATCGGCATTTGGCGCCAAGGCATCCACCGTGCACTCTTAGTAGCTTAGTCCACGTGATGCGGAGAAATTGAATTTCCACAGCTATTCGGTTGTAAAAGTGCCAGCCCCAGTGCTAAGCACTGTTGCCCAAGGCGGCGCTGCGCGCCACCCCTCGGCGTTGACCACCGACATCCAGACAGAACCGCGTTCTATCCGCAGGTCGAAGGCCAACTCACTTGTAAAGATCAGGCGCCGGAGACAGGACAGCCCGGCAAATAACCGGGCTGCTGAACAACCAGGCGGATTTGCCGCAAAGACCAGTTGGCTTACACCGGCACTATCATCAAAAGCTCTAGCGCTCCTCGCTCGTGTGGAGATGAGGGGGCTCGAACCCCTGACATCCGCCTTGCAAAGGCGGCGCTCTCCCAACTGAGCTACATCCCCGTCTGTTGTAAAGGTGGGCCTTTGTGGACTTGAACCACAGACCTTCCCCTTATCAGAGGGATGCTCTAACCAGCTGAGCTAAAGGCCCGGTCGAGCGATCAATGCGCTCGCTGGGCGAAACGCCTGCGGCGTCTCGCCGTCATTTACCGCAGGCGCACAACGGCGCCTCAACAACTGAAAAGTGACAAGAAACTGAGCTTAGCCCGGCTGGAAGCTCACTCCGAAGAGCGAGCTTCGCGTCTCTGTAGAAAGGAGGTGATCCAGGCGCACCTTCCGGTACACCTACCTTGTTACGACTTCGTCCCAGTCACCAGCCCCACCTTCGACGGCTGCCTCCTTGCGGTTAGCTCACCGGCTTCAGGTGTTGCCAGCTCCCATGACGTGACGGGCGGTGTGTACAAGACCCGGGAACGTATTCACCGCAGTATAGCTGACCTGCGGTTACTAGCAACTCCGACTTCATGCAGGCGGGTTGCAGCCTGCAATCCGAACTGAGACCAGCTTTGAGGATTGGCTCCGCCTCACGGCTTCGCACCCTATTGTACTGGCCATTGTAGCGTGTGTGTAGCCCAGGGCATAAGGGACATGCTGACTTGACGTCATCCCCACCTTCCTCCGGCTTAAGACCGGCAGTCGCGCCAGACACTTGTAACTGGCGCTAAGGGTTGCGCTCGTTAGTGGACTTAACCAAACACCTCACGGCACGAGCTGACGACAGCCATGCATCACCTGTGCAGGCTCCCCGAAGGGTCGTTCCGCTTTCGCTTCACTACTACCTGCATGTCAAGCCCTGGTAAGGTTCTTCGCGTAGCCTCGAATTAAACCACACGCTCCGCTGCTTGTGCGGGTCCCCGTCAATTCCTTTGAGTTTTAGCCTTGCGGCCGTAGTCCCCAGGCGGTCAACTTAATGCGTTAGCTACGGCACCGACGGTTTTTAGGCGCCGACACCTAGTCGACATCGTTTACAGCTAGGACTACCGGGGTTTCTAATCCCGTTCGCTCCCCTAGCTTTCGCGCTTCAGCGTCAGGTGCAGTCCAGGTGGCCGCCTTCGCCACTGGTGTTCCTCCGCATATCTACGCATTTCACCACTACATGCGGAATTCCACCACCCTCTACTGCCCTCAAGCCTAGCAGTATCGGACAGCGTCTCCCAGTTAAGCCAGGAGATTTCATGCCCGACTTGCCAAGCCGCCTGCACGCGCTTTACGCCCAGTAAATCCGGATAACGCTTGTCACCTACGTTTTACCGCGGCTGCTGGCACGTAGTTAGCCGTGACTTATTCCGGGAGTACTGTCCTTCCTCATCCTCCCGAAAAGCACTTTACGACCCGAAGGCCTTCATCGTGCACGCGGCGTTGCTGGTTCAGGCTTTCGCCCATTGACCAATATTCCCGACTGCTGCCTCCCGTAGGAGTCTGGCCCGTGTGTCAGTGCCAGTGTGGGGGGCCACCCTCTCAGGTCCCCTATCCGTCGTTGCCTTGGTAGGCCATTACCCTACCAACTAGCTGATGGACCGCAGGCCCCTCCTGAAGCGCATTACTGCTTTAGACCTGGAGCCTCTAACCTCCAGGACCACATGCGGTATTAGCAATCCTTTCGGACTGTTATCCCACACTTCAGGGTAGGTCACCTACGTGTTACTCACCCATTCGCCACTAAGAGCTCGTATTGCTACAAACTCTCCGTTCGACTTGCATGTCTTAAGCACGCCGCCAGCGTTCATCCTGAGCCAGGATCAAACTCTCCGTGATAAAGATTCAGGCCGAAGCCTGAAAAGGGAATCACAGGGTTGTTACCAAGCTTTGCTAGCTTCTTGTCACTTTTCAATTGTTAAGGTGCCGTCACCCCCGCCTCACAAGCCACGCCGACGCGCAACCAATCCGCGCTCAACGCGCCCTGTCAAGCTCTTCAGACACAAACACCGATGCGATCCATCTGCATCGGCCTTGCGTTCTTGAAGTTTTTTAACTTCCGGGGAATTGACGTTCAGTTGTTAGGGTCCGCCAGCGACTTGCGGTGGCAAGACCGTGTTTCTGTCTGGCGAAGGAGAATTATACGCAGTTCAAAGGGTTTGTCAAGAACCCTTTATCTTAAAAATTACATTTCGCGACGACCTTCCAGCGCCCGCGTCAGGGTGGTTTCGTCGGCGTACTCCAGGTCGCCGCCGACCGGCAATCCACGCGCCAGGCGCGTTACTTTGACGGGGGTGGAGGCCATCTGTTTCTGGATGTACATGGCCGTGGCTTCGCCCTCCAGGCTGATGTTCGTGGCCAAGATCACCTCACGCACGACCGGCGCCTGCACGCGCTCCACCAGTTCCCGGATGCGCAAGGCCTCCGGACCCACGCCTTCCACCGGCGAAATCGCGCCGTGCAGGACGTGATACTGGCCTTTGTAACCCGTACGCTCAATCGCTAGCGCGTCCAGCGGCTCCTCGACCACGCACAACAGACCGGCATCGCGGGCCGGGTCCAAGCACACGCGGCACGGGTCCGCCTCGGTGATGTTGAAGCACACTGAGCAGAAGCGCGTCCGCGCCCGCAGTTCTACCAGCGCCTCAGCCAGGTCGCGCGGCTGCTGACCGTCGCCGCGCAGCAAGAAGAACGTCAGCCGCGAAGCCGACTTCGGGCCGATACCCGGCAGGCGCGCAAACTCGTCGATCAGGCGCTGAACGGCGCCGGGGACAGCCAACCCAGGCATTGGCGGCTAGAGCCCGGGCAGCCCCAGGCCGGGGTTGAGGCTCTGCAGGCGCTGTGCCGCCAGAGTCTGCGATTGTTCGAGGGCGTTGTTGAGAACGACGACGAGCATGTCTTGCAGCATGGCGCGATCGCTCAGCGCCTCGTCGGCGATCTCGATGGCGTGCACGCGCTGGCGCCCATCGATCACGACCTTGACAGCTTGGCCGCCGGCGAACACGGTCAGACGCTCCTCGGCCAGCTGTTCCTGGGCCTGCTTCATCTCGTCCTGCAACTTGGCAATACGCTCCATCAGCCCGGCATTCATACCGGGCGGCGGGCGGTGTCCCTTAAGTTTAGCCATGCTCACTTATCCTCGCGGGCCGACCCCCAACCCACGCCGCGGTGGGCGGGCGGGCCGGCCGCGCGGCTATTCCACGATTTCGCCGCCCAGATCCCGCAGGGCGGTGGCGACAATGCCCTCGGCCGGAACATCGCCGCGCCCAGCTGGACGCGGAGCCGCCGTCTCCGCTAACTGAAAGCGGACGCTGTGCGGCGCGCCCAGCATTTCCGACAGGGTCTCACCCAGCGTGCCGACGAATTCCGGGCGGGCTTTGAGCCGTTCCAGAAAGGCTTTGTTGGCCGTGACGACCAGGGTAGCGCCGTCCCAGCCGTCGATGAGGCACTGCTCCAGCTCGGACTTGGTGAGCCGCTGGATTTTGCGGCGCTCGAGCAGGAGGTCCAACGCGCGCTGCCACAAGGCGCGCAAATCGCCGCCGGCCGATGACGAAGCCGACGGGACAGCGGCAGCGGCCGGGCGCTGGGTGGGGCGCGAGGCTGGTTCCGGCGCACGGGAAGCTGGCGCGGACAGGGGCGCCGCGGCGGCGACCGGTTCAGCGGCACCCGCCGCCAGCGCGGGCAGCGGAGTCGTACATTCCACTAAGGCCAGCTCCAGGGGGAGCTGCGGCTGCCAGCCGCCCTTGACGTCGTTGGCGGCCGTATTGAAGGCCCGGATGGCGCGCAACAAGCCGGCCGGCGTCCACGCCTCAGCCTGGCGGGCCATCACGGCCCGGTTCTCGGCGGTGGCGTCCACCAGAGCGGCGTTGCCCAGCCGCACCAGCAGCAGCGCCCGCAGATAATCGACCAACTGGCGCGCTAATTGACGCGGGTCAGCACCGGCGTCCAGCGTCGTGCTGATGAGGTTCAGGCCGGCAGCGACGTCGCCGGCGGCCAGCGCGGCCGCCAGGTCTTGAACCGTCTGGCCGACCGCCGTCCCCAGCAGGGCCTGGGCCTGCGCCAGGCCGATCTGGTCCTCGGCCGAGACCAGTTGATCGAGCAGGCTGATGGCATCGCGGAGGGCGCCCGTGGCCTGGCGCGCCACCAATTCCAACGCGGCGGGCTCCACGTTCAGGCCCTCTTGCGCGCACAACGTCTGCAGCCGGGCGACGATGTCGGCGACCGGGATGCGCCGGAACTCGAAGCGCTGGCAGCGCGAGACCACCGTCGGCGGGATCTTGTAGCTCTCCGTGGTCGCCAGGATAAAGAGCGCGTGCGGCGGGGGCTCCTCCAACGTCTTCAGCAGGGCATTGAAGGCACCCATCGACAGCATGTGCACTTCGTCGATGATGTAGATCTTGTAGCGGCCCTGGCCGGGCGAGAAGTTGATCTTATCCCGCAGGTCGCGGATGTTCTCGACGCTGTTGTTGGAGGCGCCGTCGATCTCGATCAGGTCCAGGAAACGGCCTTCGTTAACGGCGACACAGTGGGCGCAGGTATTGCACGGCCGGCGGGCCGGAGAGGCATCCAGGCAGTTGACGGCTTTGGCGACCAGCCGGGCGCTGGTGGTTTTGCCGCAGCCGCGCGGCCCGGCAAAGAGGTAAGCGTGCGCGAGGCGGTCCGTCTGGATGGCGTGGCGCAGGGTCTGGACGACGTGCTCTTGTCCGACGACTTCGTCCCATAATTGCGGGCGCCATTTGCGATACAGAGCCTGCGCGGGCATGATCTGACGAGTGTAACAGAGCGGCCCTGCGGGCGCAAGACGCGCCGGAGCCCACAATGGCTATGCTATAATGATTTCAAGTTCAGTGAGGAACAAACGACAATGCCGGGCTTACCTGCTGGTATGGAATGGATCATCATCCTCGTTATCGTCATTCTGGTCTTTGGCGTCGGCCGCGTCGCCAAGATCGGAGGCGAAATGGGCAACGCCATCCGCCAATTCCGCGAGGGGTTGAGCGGCGACAAGAAGGATGAGAAGAAAGCGGCCGAAGAGCCGAAGAAAGACGACCCAGCCAGCTGAACGACCTCCACCGCCCCGCCTGACGGGGCGGTTTTATTTTAAGGGCCGGCCGGCGCGGTCAGCTGTGGCTGAGGCGCGCGATCTCGGTCTCAGCCTCGATGACCGGCCTTTGGAAGCGCTCCAGCGGCACCTTGAGGTTGAGGGAGCGCTGGCGCAGGTTGTATTGGGCCAGGCTCTCCCGGAAGCGCGCCTGGGCCAGCGTCCACTCCGACTCCGCCCAAGCACCCTGGCGCTGCGCGTCCGGATCGCCGGGGGCAGCCTGGGCCGCTCGCAGCGTGGCCAGCCGCCAGGTCCCGGTGCGCTGCAGCGACGTGCGGGCGCGCGTCAGCGCCTCCTGCAGGGCGAGGTCCTCCTCCAGCCAGGCCGGGCGATGGCCGCCGTTCTTGAGGAGATGGTTGGCCGCCCATGTCTCGGCGTTTTCATCGGTCTCATCCAATTTGAGGGGCCGGCCGCGGCCGGGGAGGTTGTCGAACTTGCCCTCGGCCTGCGCGTCGCGGATGAGTTGGTCGACGATGCGGTTGAAGTCCATGGCTGCCTCAAGGCACCGTGAACCGCGCGCTCAGGTTGCCGGCCGGGTCCACCAGCAGCGCCAGCGCGCCGGTCCGCCAGACGGGCTCGGCCTGGCCCCAGTACAGGTCGATGACTGTGTCCTGGCCCGCGCCGGTATGCACGGTGACGATGCCGCCTTCAAATAACGTCAGGGCCGGGAAGGCGTACTGCCGGCCGGCCTCGTCGCGCAGCGTCCAGCCGACGAGGTCCACCGGGCCGCCGGCGTTGGCGATGACGACGGCCTCGCCGGCGAGCACGCCGGCCGATTGGACCTCGCGGATGGCCAGGCGCGGCGCCGGCGCGTTGGGGTTGGGTGTGGCCGTGGGCAGCGGCGGCACCGTGGGGGGCGGCGTGGCGCTCGGGCCGGGCGCGGTGGGCGTGGGGTTGAAACCGCCGATCGGGATGACGAGGTTCTGGCCGACGTCCAGGACGTTCGGATCGCTCAGGTTGTTAGCGCGCAGGAGATCATCCAGCGGGACGCCGTAGCGCTCGGCGATAGCGCCCAGCGTCTCGCCGCTTTGCACGACGTGGACGATGGGCGTGGGCGGCAGCGGGGTGGGGAAGGGCGTCACCGCCAGCGGCCCGGCCGTGGGCGTAGGCGGCTCCCCGGTCACCGTCGGCGTGGGGGCGGAGGCCACCGGCCCGGCCGGCGCGCGCACATAGCGATCCCAGGCCCACAGCACCGCCACGGTGACGCTGGCCGAGACCACGGCATTGAGCAGCAGATACAGGATCAGACGTCGCGCATTCATGAAGTGAGCACCACCTGGCGCCGCCGAACAGCCGCGGCGATGCTACAATTTTAACATGCCGTTTGTGATCGACGGACACAACCTGATCGGCCAGTTGCCGGGCCTGCACCTGGACGACCCCGACGACGAGCGCCAGCTCGTGGAGCTCCTGCGCCGCTATCTGGCCCGCGTCAAGAAGAGCGGGACGGTGGTGTTCGACCGCGGCAGCGCGGCGGCGCCGCAGAACCTCTCCAACCGCACGCTGGCCGTGCGTTTCGCCAAACCGCCGCGCACGGCCGACGACGTCATCGTCGACCTGGTGCGCGGCGAGCGCAACCCGCGCGGGCTGACGGTGGTGACGTCCGACGCGCGCCTGGCCCAGCTCGTACGCCAGACCGGCGCCACGGTGCAGCCAGCGGCTGACTTTGGGCGCGTGCTCCGCGCGGTGCCGAGCGGCCCGGCCCAGAAGGAGACGGGCCTGAGCGCCGAAGAAGTGGCCGAATGGGAGCAGACCTTCAAGCGGCGGCGCTGAGCCGCTCTCATGCGGCGTTCATCCCGCGTTCACTCCGGGCTTAGTTGCCGCCCCTATAAAACAAGTATCGCGCCCCCCTCCGAGTGGAAACGCAAAAAATTGGCGCGTGTCAGGTGAGCGATAACCTCGCAGGCCTGACCCAATAAAGCCCGGTGTCCCCCCCCCGCACCGGGCTTTTTGTTTGCCTGGTGACGGCCTTCGGTTCGCCCATAACACGCCGCCCGACTCTGGAACTTTCCATAGCGCGATAACGTCCGGGTTATAATCTTTACCAAGGACCGGATAGACCGCGTATGAACAGATCTGCCATCAGCCTGGTGGTGGGCGCCCTCATCGGCGCCGTTATCTTGGCCGGCGTCTTCGCCGGCCTGAGCCTGGTACGGCCGGGCTGGCTGCGCGCCCTGATCGCGCCGCCGGAGCCGGTGGCGGCCTCGGCCACGCAGCCCAGCGCCGCGCTGCCCACCGAGCCCGGCCAGCCGGGCGTGTTCTCCACGGCCACGCCTCCGCCGCCGGGCGTGACGCCGCTGCCCACCCACGCCAACGCCGCCTGCGGCGGGCCGGAGCAGATGACGATCGCGCTGCTGGGCGTGGACGAGCGCGCCGGCGATTACGGCAAACCGACCCGCACCGACGCCCTCAGCCTGATCAACGTACGCTTCACGTCCAAGACCGCGGCCCTGTTCTCGATCCCGCGGGATCTGTACGTGCCGCTGCCTTACCTCGAGAACGCCGGCATCTATCAGGACCGGATCAATACGGCCTTCCTGTACGGCGAAGTGTACGGCGTGGAAGGCGGCGGCCCGGCCGAGTTGAAAGCGACCATGGAGCTGAACTTCGGCATTCGCGTCCATCGCTACGTCATGGTCAACTTTGGCGCGTTCGTGGCGCTGGTGGACGCGCTGGGCGGCATCGATCTGGATGTGCCCAAGGCCATCTACGACCCGCTTTTCCCGACCGAGGACGGCGGCACCGAGATCTTTGAACTGGCCGCCGGCCCGCAACACCTGGACGGCGCGACGGCGCTGAAGTACGCGCGCACCCGCCACCAGGACGACGACTACCGGCGCATCCAGCGCCAGCAGGACGTGCTGCTGGCCGTCCGTGACCGCCTGATCCGGCCGGACGTGATCCCGCAGATCCCGGCGTTGATCCAGGCGCTGAGCGGCGCCATCCGCACCGACCTGACGGCTGACGAAATCGCGGCGCTGGCCTGCATCGGCCCGCAGATCGATCGGAGCGCCATCAGCACCTACGCGATCACGGGCACCGAGGTCATCCCGTGGACCACGCCCACCGGCGGGCGCGTGAGCATCCCGGACCGGGACGCCATCGCGCCGATGGTGCAGAGCTTCCTGGGCCAGTGAGCGCAACCCGCCCTCTATGCATATCCTGATCACCAACGACGACGGCATCGCCGCGCCCGGCTTGCTGGCCCTCAAGCAAGCCCTGGCGCCGCTGGGCGCGCTCACGGTGGTGGCGCCGGCGCGCAACTACTCGGCCGCCGGCCACCGCAAGACCATGCACAAGCCGCTGCGCCTGGAGCCGGCCGAGTTGTCGGACGGCACGCCGGCCTGGGCCTGTTCGGGCGCGCCGTCCGACAGCGTGGCGCTGGCCCTGCTGGGCTTCGTCAAAGACAAGATCGACCTGGTGGTCTCGGGCATCAACCCGCACGCCAACATCGGCCAGGACCTGACCTACTCCGGCACCGTCACGGCCGCCATGGAGGCCGTGATCGCGGGTGTGCCGGGCGTGGCCGTGTCCGTGGACGAGGCCCACAGCCTGGCGGACTACGCCACGGCCGCCCAGGCCGCCGCGCGTGTGGCGCGCACCATCGGCGAACGCGGCCTGCCCGGCGGCCTCCTGCTCAATGTCAACGCCCCGGTCGGCCCGGCGCAAGGTTGGCGCGTGACGCGCCAGGGCCAGCGCGTCTATCGCGACGCCCTGGTGGTTCGCCACGACCCGCGCGGCAAGCCGTATTACTGGATCGGCGGCGAGGCGCCCACCGGGGCCGACATCGAAGGCACCGACTTCTGGGCCATCGCCAATCGCTTCATCTCCGTCACCCCTCTGCAACTGGACCTGACCGCGCACCAGGCCCTCGGTTTATTGTCCGATTGGTGGTCTGGCCCCTCTGGGTGATTGAACCGGCGCGGCTCGGCCCCTAGAATAGCGCCCGAGGCGCAGGATCGCGATCCGCCCGCGCCTTCCCAGTCATGCGAAAAATCGTCCGTGGGCTGAGCCTGGCCGTGTGGCCGGGTCTGGCCCTGCTTTTGGCCCTGGCGCAGACGCCGGGGGTGGCCGAAGTGACGGCTGCTCCGGCGTATTTTGGCTTGGGCGTCGGCCTCACCGACACCATCCCGCATCAGCTGGTGCGCGCGGACGATGACCATCTGTACGCGGTGGCGGCCCAGGGCCAGTATTCCAACAAGCTTAAGGTCTTCTGGACGACGGCCGCCGGGCTGCCGGACAGCGGCGCGGACTTTCAGGTGACCGAGACTACAGCTGCGGCCGAGATCGTTTCGGTGGACGCGGCCTATGCCGGCGGCGCGCTCATCCACGCCCTGGTCTTCAACCGGGCGGGCGCGCTCATTGACTATCCCTTCGACACGGTCAGCCGCACCTTCCTGCCCAGCCTGACGCTGGCCACCGGCCTGCCGACCTTCAGCGGCGACTACATCGGCACCAGCGGGATCTCGGCCATGTTCGACGCGGCCGGCGTCCTGCACGTGGCGCACTGGTCCAGCGGCGAGCACATCACCTACCGACGCTACACGTACATGGCCGCCACCAACACGCTCAGCCTGGTGGAAGGCCCCGCCCAGGTGGACACCGGCGGCGCCGCCAACCATCCGGCCCTGGCCGTCTCACCGCTGGACAACTCCGTCACCGTGGCCTGGGTCTCCGAGAGCGCGGCCCCGCCCGCGCGCATCCTGGCGCGCCAGCGGACTGCCGCGAACACCTGGGGCAGCGTGCAGACGGCGGGCACTGGCCCGGTCTGGACCAGCCGCAACGCCGGCGTCAACATCGATCAGGGGCCAAGCCTGCTCATCGACGAGGCCGGCCGGCGCCACCTGACCTACATCGAACATTGGGACGGCACCGGCTCGTACGGCCGCATCCACTACGCCACGGACAGCAGCGGCGCCTGGGTGGACCAGGCCCAGCCGGACTTCAGCCATGCGCCGGCCCTGGCCCGCAATAGCGCCGGCGACCTTTACCTGATCGGCCACGGGCACCCCAACAACGCCGGTGTGTGCAACCGCATGGAAGACGTGTGCACGTGGCAGCAGAACCCGGACGGCAGCTGGGCTGACCCGGAGCTGTTCGCCGTGGCGCCGGCTGGCAACTCGTTCGACTCCAGCGTCTCAGTCAAATGGTCGGCCCACTCCACCAACCGCCCAGAGACGATTGAGTTCCTGTTCTTTCTGCTGAATGGCGGCTACACCAGCACCACGCTCTACTACGGCCGGCTGGCGTCGGTGGCCCCGCCGACGAGCACGCCCACGCCATCGCCGACCGCCACCTGCCCGTATCCGCCAGCCGATCCGCGCTTCCTGCTCGAGTGCGGCGGCGCCACGCCGACGGCCACGGCCACACCAACCGCGACCGCGACCTTCACGCCCACCCTGACCGCAACAGCCACGGCGACCGCGACTTCGACACCGACAGCGACCGCCACGGCGACGCCGACCGCGACCCACACGGCCACGGCCACCGCGACCACGACCACGTCGCCGACCGCGACCGCTACGCCGACTGTCACCGCCAGCGCCAATCCGACACCGTCCCAGACGGTGACGCCGACCCGCACCGCCACCGCCCCACCCACGGGGACCGCCACCAGCGGCGGCATCCCGGTCACCGGACCGTTCTGGCTTTTCCTGCCCGCCATCCGGCGATAGCGCGCTGACGGCGCGCCAGCGTCCCGGACCAATGGGGCATAGGACGCGGCCCGCCCGGCGCTATCATCGACGCTCACTCTCAGCCGGCCCGCTGACGGCCGGCGCCACCCAGTCTGGAGGACGCTCATGCGCCGTCTCCGCACGCTGACCGTCTTGCTCGGAATCCTCCTGGGCGCCCTGCTGCTGGGCGGGCCGATCCGGTCCGCGCCGGCGGCGGCGCCGATGACCCTGCCGTCTGGGTTCGTGGACGAGCTGGTGGTGGGCGGGCTGCTGGCGCCGCGCGCCTTCACGTTCGCGCCGGACGGACGCCTCTTTATCCTGGAGCGCGGCAGCGCGGCCAGCGACGACCAGAACCTGGCCAGCGTGCGCGTCTTCAAAGACGGCCAGCTCCTGGCGACGCGGGCGCTGTCCTTGACCACGTGCGGCGACAGCGAGCGCGGCCTGCTCGGCCTCGCCCTGGACCCCGACTTCGCCAACAACGGCTACCTCTACCTCTACTACACCCGGCCGGCCCTCAGCGGCAGCGCCTGCGGCTACAACTATCATCCCGACCCCACCGGCACCGTCGGCCCGCGCAACCGCGTCTCGCGCTTCACGCTGACCGGCGACGTCATCGACCCGGCCAGCGAGCGCGTGCTGATCGACGGCATCATCACCAACGTCGGCTACCACAACGCCGGCGACCTGCACTTCGGCCAGGACGGCTATCTCTACGTCAGCACCGGCGACGGCGGCGTCTCCAGCCTGGCCGCGACCAACGACAACCTTAACGGCAAGATTCTGCGCCTGCTGCCGACACCCGGCCCGGCCGGCGGCTACACCACGGCCGGCAACCCGTTCGACGGCGCGGTCGGCGCGCGCTTCTGCGGCACCGCCGCGCAGACCTACGGGAACGGCCCGTGCCGCGAAGTGTACGCGTACGGCCTGCGCAACCCGTTCCGCTTCTCGGTGAAGCCGGGCACCAGCACGCTGTACGTCGGCGACGTGGGCGGCGGGGCGTGGGAGGAGATCGACGAGATCGCCAGCGGCGGCGGCAACTACGGCTGGCCGACGCGCGAGGGCTTCTGCCCCAGCGGCGTGCTCAACAACTGCTCGGCCACGCCGCCCGGCCTGACCGACCCGATCTACGCCTACCCGCACGCCGTGCTGTACGCCAACGAGGACTCGGCCGTGATCGGCGGCGCGTTCTACACCGGCACCATCACGGGCACCACCTATCCCGCCGAATACCTCAACAACTACTTCTTCGCCGACGTGGTGCGCGGCTTCGTGCGCCGGCTGGCCTACAACGGCGCCAGCAGCACCTGGGTCGCCGTGGACCCGGACTTCGGCACCGAGGGCTGGGGCATCATCGGCCTGCAGCCCGGCCTGGACGGCAATCTGCATTACCTGAGCTTCGTCACCGACCAGGGCCGCGTCAACGAGCTGCGCCGCATCCGCTACGCGCCCGGCGGCAACCAGACGCCGTACGCCCAGGCCGGCGTTGACCCCACTGGCGGCCCGCTGGACACGGTCTACACTTTTTCCGCCGCCGGCTCCGGCGACCCGGATGGCACCCTGCCTCTGACGTACGCCTGGGACTTCGGCGACGGCCTCACCACCACAACCACGGCACTGACGACCACGCACACGTACAGCCTGGCCGGCACCACGGTGGTCACGCTGACGGTGGCCGACAACGGCGCCCCGCCGCTGACGTCCACGCCCATCACGCTGACCGTCTTCCCCGGCAACGACCCGCCCACGGCCACGCTCCAGCTGGCCAACCTGACTGCGCCCGGCCGCGACCATTACTATGTCAGGGACGCGTGGCAATTTGCGGCGGCGGACGCCAGCCCGGATGCCGCCAGCTTCGCCTGGAGCGTCGTCTTCCATCACGACAACCACACGCACCCGTTCCTGCCCAGCCCGCCGGCCGGCGTCTACACCTTCACCACCACGTTCAACGAATCCGACCCGGACGTGTGGTACCGCGTTCATCTGCGCGTGACCGACCCCGAGGGCCAGACGGCCGAATTCCATCAGGACGTGCTGCCGCAGCACGCCGACCTGACCTTCCAGCCGGACCCGGCTGGCGCGCAGTTCGTGGTGGACGGCCTGCCGTACACAGCCCCGGTCACCGTCACGCGGGTGGTGGGTGTGGAGGTGCCGGTCAGCGCGCCCTCGCCGCAGACGCTGGGCGGCTGGCAGTATGCGTTCCGCGGCTGGTCCGACGGCGGTTCGGCCGGCCACACCATCACCACGCCGGCCGGCGGCGGCAGCTACACGGCCCTGTTCTGGACCAACGTCTTCCTGCCCCTGGCGCGGCGCTGAGGTCGCGGCGCCGCGGCTTGGCCTCCGGCCCGTCCGCTCGGCTTGCGAGGCGGACGGCGCCCGGTATGCGGCAGCCTCATTGACGTTATAATTCCGTCTGAGACTGCCATGCGCATCCTGACCGTTGACGTCGGAACAGGCACCCAGGATATCTTCCTGTACGACTCGGCCCTGGACCTGGAGAACGGCTACAAGCTCGTCGTGCCGTCGCCCACCCTGATGGTCCATCGCCGGCTGAAGGCCGCCACCGAACGGCGCGCGCCGGTGCTGCTGACCGGCACGCTGATGGGCGGAGGGCCGAGCCAGTGGGCGGCGCGCGACCACGTCCGGGCCGGCCACGCCGTGTACGCGACGCCGGCGGCGGCCCGCACCTTCAACGACGATCTGGATTACGTGCAGCGCGAGCTGGGCGTGCGGGTGGTGAGCGAGGACGAGGCGCGCACGCTGGACGGCGACGTCGAGCGGCTGGAGCTGAAGGACTTCGATTGGGCGCTGATCGCCCAGGCCTTCGCCGCGTTCGGCCTGCCGCTGGAAATCGACGCCCTGGCGGTGGCCGTCTTCGACCACGGCGACGCGCCGCCCGGCTATTCGGACCGGCAGTTCCGTTTCGATTACCTGGACGCGCTGGTGCGCGGCGCGGCCGGCCAGCCCCGGCCGCTGACGGCCTTCGCCCACCGCGCCGAAGCGGTACCGGCCAGCATGACGCGCTTGGCCGCCGTGGCCGCCTCGGCCCGCGCGCAGGGCGTGACCGTGCCGCTGGCGGTGATGGACACGGCGCCGGCGGCCGTGCTTGGCGCCACGCTGGACCCGGTGGTGGCCGAGCGCGTGGCGAGCGGCGCCCTGGTGGCCAACATCGGCAACTTCCACTGCCTGGCCTTCCGGCTGCAGGGCGGCCGCCTGGCCGGCTTGTTCGAGCACCACACCGGCGAGGTGACCTGCGCCAAGCTGGACAATCTGCTGGCCGCGCTGGCGGACTCCACCTTGCAGCACCGCGACGTGTTTGACGACCAGGGGCACGGCGCGCTGGTGTACACGCCCGAGCCGCTGCCGCCGCCGTACTTCCTGGCTGTCACCGGGCCGCGACGCAGTCTGCTGCGCGCCTCGCGGCACCGGCCGTACCTGGCCACGCCCTTTGGCGACATGATGATCGCGGGCTGTTTTGGACTGCTGACGGCCCTGGCCGAGGTCTACCCGGAACTAGCCGAACCGATTCGGCGCTCGCTGGCGGCCGCCGGCGGCGCCGCGCCCTGGGAGGCCTGAGCGCCCGCGCCAGCCGCCCCTCTTCAAGGAGACCTTATGAGCACAGTCGAGCGTCCCCGCAGCGGCTTCTTCTACCCCAACAAGATGGGCCGCATCTACCTGACCGCGCTGGAAGAGGTGATGGGCAAGAATGGCCTGAACGCCATCCTGCACCTGGCCAAGCTCGACCATTTCATCGACAACTACCCGCCGGACAACCTCAGCAAGGAGTTCGACTTCGAGGACATCGCCGCGCTGCACCGGGCGGTGGAGGAGATGTACGGCCCGCGCGGCGGCCGCGGCCTGATGCAGCGCGCCGGCCGGGCGCTGTTCGCCAACGGCCTGCGCAACTTCGGCGCCCTGGCCGGCGCCGGCGACCTGGCCTTTAAGGTCCTGCCGCTGGCCACCAAGGTCAAGATTGCGGTCCCGGCCATCGCCAAGGTCTTCAACGCGACCACGGACCAGGTCAGCAACACCCAGGAACAGCCGGACCACTTCATCTACACCCTGGAGCGCTGCTCGATGTGCTGGGGCCGCCAGTCTGACAAGCCGGTCTGCCACACGGCGGTGGGCATCATCCAGGAAGCCATGAAGTGGATGAGCGGCGGGCGCGAGTTTCGGATTGAGATGCTGGAATGCAAGGCCAGCGGCGCGGAGATAGGGCGGCTGAAGATCTACAAGGAGCCGCTGGCCGAATAAGCCGGCGCCCGCCGGCTCATCCAGGGAAGGTGCCTATGCGACGGCGGTGGTGGCCTCTGGTCGTCAGTCTGGCGACGTTCTGCGCGGGGCTGGCCTGCGCCACAGTGACGACGTTCAACCCGTTGGACGGCGCGGCGCCGGCCAGCGGGCCGACTTCGGAGGCGGCCGCCCGCCAATTGGAAGTGCTGGCCGCCCTCGACCTGGCCGTGCGCGAGCGCTACATCCGCGCCGATCTGGACGGCGTGGATTGGACGCCGGCCGTGCTGGAGGCGCAGACGCGCCTCGCGGCCGGCCTGAGTGAGGCCGATTTCGCCGAGGCCATGCGCGCGCTGGTGGGCGTGCTGCCGGACGGCAACGCCGCCTTCCAGACCCGCGCCGAGCGCATCGCGGCCGAGACCGCGGACACCAGCACGTATCAGGGCATCGGCGTTTTCTACGGCTTCCGCGAGACGCCCGAGCCGCGCGTGGTGGTGCTCGAGGTGGTGGACGGTTCGCCGGCCGAGACAGCCGGGCTGCAGGCCCATGACGCCATTTACGCCATCGACGGCGAACCGGTGCGCGCGGAGGAGCGCGCCACCATCTCCAGCCGCATCCGCGGCGAAGCCGGCACGACGGTGACGGTCAGCGTGCAGACACCGGGCGAGGCGCGCCGCGACGTCACCATCCAGCGCGGCACGATCGCGGCCACCGACCGGCCGCGCGGCGGCCCGCTCGGCGACACCGGCCTGGTCTACTACCGCGTCCCGGTGGTGGCCAGCGCCGATCTGGCGCAGGTCATCGCTCAGGACCTAGACACCCAGAGCCAGGCCCAGCCGTTGACGGGTCTGATCCTGGACCTGCGCACCGCCGGCTCCAGCGCCGGCTGGCCGCTCTTGGAAATGCTGACGCTCTTCGCTGACGGAGCGATGGGCGAGTTCTACACGCGCGCCACGGTCGAGCCGCTGAGCGTGGAGGGCGTGGATGTCGGCGGCTCGCAGACACTGCCGCTGATCATCCTGATCGGCCCGGACACGCGCGGGACGGCCGAGGTCTTCGCCGGCAGCCTGCAGTCCGCCGGGCGCGCCACGCTGATCGGGCTGCCCACCCCCGGCGAAACGGAAGGCTTCGACGAGGTCGCGCTGCCGGACGGCTCACAGCTGACGCTGGCCACGGCCTCCTTCCGGCTGCCGGATGGCGTCGATTTCTCCGTCACGGGCCTGCGGCCGGACGTGGACGTGGATCGGGATTGGGACACCTACGCGCCCGGCGCCGACGACCCGGTGCTGGAAGCGGCGCTGACGCAACTGTCAAAATAACCGGGTGACCGAGCCAGGAGACGCGGGCGCGGCCGGCCCGCGTCTCTTGCTTTCCCGGCCCGGCCGGGCCGCCCAGAGGAGCAACATCATGGCCAGTTCTCGCTTTCTTGATCAACTCACCCGTGGGCCGCTGCTGGCCGATGGCGCGATGGGCACCATGCTGCACGCGCGCGGCGCCGCCTTCAGCGGATCTTTCGACGAGCTCAACCTGAGCCAGCCCGGCCTGGTGGCCGAGATCCACCGCGCCTACATCGACGCTGGCGCGCAGATGATCGTCACCAACACGTTCGGCGCCAACCGCTACAAGCTCGGCCCGCACGGCCTAGCCGGCCGCGTGGCCGACGTCAACACCGCCGCCGTGACCCTGGCGCGCCGCGTGGTGGACGCGGCCTTCAAACCCGTGCTCATCGCCGGCGACGTCGGCCCGCTGGGGGTGCGGCTGGCGCCGTTTGGGCGCGTCAAGCCCGACCAGGCCTATGCCGCCTTTCACGAACAGATCGCGGCGCTGGTGGCGGCCGGCGTGGACGTGCTGCTGATCGAGACGATGACCGACCTGCACGAAGTCGCCGAGGCCATCCGCGCCGCCCGCGCCTGCGGGCCGGTCCGGGATGGCGAGGCCATCCCCATCATCGCCACGCTGACGTTCACGCGCGACGACCGCACGCTGCTGGGCGACCCGCCGGCCAAGGTGGCCGCGCGCCTGGCCGAGCTGGGCGCCGACGTGCTGGGCGTGAACTGCTCCGGCGGCCCGGCCCAGATCCAGCGCATCGCGGCGCAGATGCGCCAGGCGGTGCCGGAGGCGCGGCTGGCCGTCAAACCCAACGCCGGCTGGCCGGAACAGGTGGAGGGCCGGATCATGTACCCGGCCGCGCCGAGCTACTTCGGCGAGTATGCCGTGGCCTTCGCCGAGCTGGGCGTCAGCGTCATCGGCGGCTGCTGCGGCACCACGCCCGCCCACATCGCCGCCATGCGGGCGTCATTGGACGCTCCGCGCCCGGCGACGGGGGCGGGCTTGCGCTCGCCTGTTGGGACACCGGAGCGCGAAGAGGAAGAAGAAGCGCCGGCCGGTTCCACGCAGCTGGCGCAGAAGCTGGCCGCCGGCCGCTTCGTGATCACGGTGGAGATGGACCCGCCCAAGGGCGTGGACACCCACAAGCTGGTGGCGGGCGCGCGGCTGCTGGCCGAGGCCGGCGCCGACGCCATCGACGTGGCCGACACGCCCATGGCGCGCATGCGCATGAGCGCCTGGGCGGTGGCGCACCTGATCCAGACCGAGGTCAAACTGGAGACGGTGCTGCATTTCCCCACGCGCGGGCGCAACCTGCTGCGCGTGCAGGCCGACCTGCTGGCCGCGCACGCCCTCGGGCTGCGCAACCTGTTCGCGACCATGGGCGACCCCACCGCCATCGGCGATTACCCGACCGCCAACGACCAGTATGACCTGGTGCCGTCCGGCCTGATCAAGCTGATCAAGCAGGGCTTCAATGAGGGCGTCGACCACGCCGGCACCAAGATCGGCTCACCGACCGCGTTCTTCGTCGGCTGCGCCGTCAACCTGTGCCCGCCTGACCCGGACAAGGAGATCAAGGCGCTGCGCAAGAAGATCGCGGCCGGCGCGGACTTCGCGCTGACCCAGCCCGTGTATGACCTGGCCCCGGTGCGCGCCTTCCTGGCGCGCTATGAGGACCAGCACGGGCCGCTGACGCTGCCGCTGATCGTGGGCGTGCTGCCGCTGTACGGCGTCCGGCACGCGACTTTTCTGAACAACGAAGTGCCCGGCATCGTCATCACCGAAGCCATGCTGCGGCGCCTGGAGGCGGCCGGCGAGGCCGCCCCCCACGAAGGCGTACGCATCGCCGGCGAGACGCTGGATGAACTGGCCGGCCTGCCGGCGGCGCGCGGCGCCTACCTGATGCCGCAGTTCAATCGTTACGATTTGGCGGCCGAGATCATCGATCACGCCCGGCTGCGGGCTTGAGCCAATGCCGACCCTGACGCTGGCGGCCCGCCCGCCCTTTCACTTTGAAGCCGTCGTGCGCTCGCACGGTTGGTATCAGCTCGCGCCCAACACTTGGGATGAGGCGGCCGGCACCCTCACCACCCTCACCCGCTTGAGCAGCGGCCGGGTGCTGGCGGTCACCACCACCGGCGACGGGGCCGGCGTGCGCGCCCAGGCGCCGGGCCGGCTGACGCGCCGCGAGCAGGCCGAGCTGTCCGCCCAGGTGACGTGGATGTTCAACCTGGGCGCGGATTTCAGCGACTTCTACGCCCTGGCCGACGCCGAGCCGCGCCTGGCGCACTGCCGCCCGAACGGGCACGGCCGGCTGCTGCGCTCGCCGACGCTGTTTGAAGACGTCGTCAAAGTGATGCTGACCACCAACATCCAGTGGGCGGGCACGCGGCGCCTGGCGGCCGCGTTGGTGGCCGCCTATGGGGAACCGGGCGAGACGCCGCGTGTCGCGCTTAAGCGCAGCCCGGCACCTTTGGCCCGCGCCTTCCCCACCGCCGAGCGCCTGGCCCGCACCCGCGAGAGCGCGCTGCGCCGGCTGGGGCTTGGCTATCGAGCGCCGTATCTGCTCCAACTGGCGCGCGCCGTCGCCGGCGGGCGCGTGGACCTGGAGAGCTTCAAGGACCCGGCCCGGCCGACCGACGACCTGCGCCGCGCGCTGCTGGACCTGCCCGGCCTCGGGCCGTACGCGGCGGCGACGCTGTTGGGCCTGCTGGGGCGCTATGACTTCATCGGCGTGGACTCGGAGGCGGTCAGCGCCGTGTCGCAGGCGTTCTACGCCGGCCAGCCGGTGGGCGCCAAAGAGGTGGAGGCCGTCTTCGGAAAATGGGGGCGCTTTAAAGCGCTGGCGTACTGGTTCTGGGATTTCTCCGGCCAGCAGCTCGCGCCGATGGAGGCCTGGGAGGCCGGCCACAGTTAGTGGCCCGTCCCCATGAAAGCGAAGGGCCGGGGGTTATCCGGCCCAAGCCGCGCTCAGGCGCCTCGATCCATTCTATTCCGGTGGACGAGTATCAGCGCGGCGGATGAAAAATGGCCCGGCGGTCTGACAACCACCGGGCCATTTTTGTTGACGCTTGTCCGGGCGCCAGCGCCGCTCAGTTGAAGATCTGGCCGAAAGTCGGGCCCAGGATCACCAGGGCCACACCTACCACGCACGCGCAGACCACCACTAACCCGCAGCCAATACCGACGGCCCACATCCACGGCTGCATCTGGAACCCGCCGCTGGGGGCGGGAGCGGCCGGCGCGCTGAAAGACACGGGCGCGGGCGGGGGCGGCGCACTGAAGGACGGCGGTGCCGATGGCGGCGGAGGGGTGAAGGCTGGGATGGCGGCCGGCTGGTCGGCCGGCGCCGGCTCGGGCATGACCGGGCCGCCGGACTGCCCGGCCAGCACGGTGGCCTCCGGGTCGCGCTGGACCAGGTACTCCAATTCCACCGTGCCGCCCAGGCCGATGACGTCGCCGGGCCGCAGCGCCGTCGGCCCGCTCAGCCGCTGGCCGTTGATGAACGAGCCATTGGTGCTGGCCAAGTCCTCCACCGAATAACCGCCGGCCTGCTCGGTGAAGCGCAGATGCTGGCGCGACACCTCGGCGTCATTGATGACGATGTCGTTCTTGACCTCGCGCCCGATCGTCAGCAACGACTTGGCCAGATCATAGACCTTGCCCGGCAGCGGCCCTTTGCGCATGGTCAGGCGATAACGGCTGGAGGAGGACATGCAGTTTTCCCCGGACGTCCGGGCCGGCGGCCCGGGCGCCCACTATTTTTTCTTGCGGACCCGCAGACGCAGCCCGCGCACTTCCGCCACCTCGACTTCGTCGCCGGGCCGGAGCGTTTCGCCGCGCTCGGCCGGCTCCACCGTCCACAGCTCGCCGCCCACCTGAGCGGCCTCACCGCTGCGCATCTCACCGGCCAGGCCGATGAGCGTGTGCGCGCCTTGCAGGGCCGGGCGCCGGATGGTGCGCAGCGCGAACGTCAGCAGCGCCAGGATAGCGGCCCCCAGCCCCACGGCCGTGCCGATCACGAGCGGCACGTTCACACGGAAGAAGGGCAGCGAACCGGGCGAGTTGAACAGCACCAGCGCCCCGATGATCAGCGACACCGCGCCGGCAACGGTCAGCGCGCCATGCGCGGTGGCGTACAGGTCCAGGCCAAAGAGCACAAACGCGATCAGGACGAAGACGATGCCGAACCAGTTGACCGGCAGGAAGCCCAGGCCGTAGAAGGCCAGCGCCAGGCAGACCGCGCCCAGGAAACCGGCCACCCAGCCGCCCGGCGACTGCAGCTCCACGTAGACCAGCAGACCGCCCAGCGAGAGCAGCAGGTAGACCAGGTTCGGGTTGGTCAGCAGGTTGAGGATCACCTCCACCGGCGTCAGACCAAACTCGACCGCCACCAGGCCGCGGGTGGTCAACGTGCGCGGCTGGCCGTTCACGTCCACCACGCGCTCGTCAAGCTGCGTCAGCAGGTCCGGGATGTCATTGGCGATGAGGTCGATCAGGCCGACGGCCAGGGCCTCGTCGGCGGTGACGGCGCGCGCCTGGTCGATGGTGGCCTCGGCCAGGGCCACGGCCTGCGGGCCGCGCCGGTCCGCCAGCGCGCGCGCCAGGGCCATCGTCGCTTCTTTTTGTTTCGCTTCCAGGGTGGTGCTCAGGTCCTCGCCCTGCCCGCCGACCGGGCTGGCGGCGCCGATGGCGGTCTCCGGCGCCATGGCGGCGGCGTGGCCGGCTAACGTGATCAGCGTCCCGGCGCTGCCGGCCAGCGCCCCGCGCGGGGCCACGTAGACGATCACCGGCGTCGCGCTGTTGCGCAGCAGGCCGACGATGGTCTCCATCAGGTCGATCTGGCCGCCGGGCGTGTTGAGGCGCAGGATGATGAGGGCGGCGTTCTCGTCGCGCGCTTGCGCCAGGCCGCGCTCCAGATACGTGCGCAACGGCGGCGTCAGCGGCCCCTCCCAGGTCAACACCAGCGCCCGGCCGCCCGCGGACTGGGCCGAAGCGCTGAGGGCCGCCGCCAGAAACAGGACGGCGAAAAGCGCGACCAGTAACAGGCGCCGCAGCAAATTCTGCATCTTGACCTCGCTCCGATTATACTCTTACTCAAGGCGCTCTTTGCCCACCCCAGACCGGCCGCGTTAGCGGCGCTCTAACTCGGAAAGGGCTATGCCGACCCCGTTCAATCATCTGCTCGCCGCCCACGACCTGCTGCCGCTGCTGCCGCCCGCCCTGCGCCGCGCGCTGGAGGCCGAGTGGCCGGCCTTCTTGTTCGGCAACATCGCGCCGGACGTGCAGACGCTGTCCGGCCAGCCGCGCGAGGCCACCCACTTCTTCAGCGTGCCGCTCGGCGCGGCGCCGCCCGCGCGCAGCATGCTGCTGCGCCGGCACCCGGAGTTGGCGCTCCCGGCCGCGCGGCCGGCGGCGCAAGCGGCCTTCCTGGCCGGCTACCTGGTCCACCTGGAGTTCGACGTGCTCTGGGTGCAGACCATCTTCGAGCCGGTCTTCGGGCCGGCGCAGACCTGGGCGTCCTTCCCGGAGCGCCTCTATCTGCACAACGCTCTGCGCGCCCACTGGGACGCCGCCGATCTGCCGCAGCTGCCGGCCGGCACCGGCGCGGCGCTGGCGGCGGCCCGCCCGGACAGCTGGCTGCCGTTCGTGGCTGACGCCGACCTGGCGCGCTGGCGCGACCGGGTGGCCCCGCAGCTGCAGGCCGGCGGCCGGGCGCACACCATCGAGGTCTTTGCCGAACGGATGGGGGTGGACTCGGAGGCCTTCGCGCGCCTGCTCAACTCGCCGGAAGCGATGGCGGCGCGCGTCTTTGCCCGCGTCCCGCGCGCAGAGCTGGCGCGCTATCGGGGCGCGGCCCTGGCGCAGAGCGCGACGTTGCTGACCGGGTATTGGGACGGGGCGCTGCAGCCCTGAGCGGCCGGCCGCTCAGGGCGTTAACCCCAGGCGGCCCAAGGCTTCCGCGGCCTGCGCGTCGGTGGGGTTCTGCACCAGCGCCGTGCGGTAATCGGCCACGGCCAGGTCGGTCTGGCCCAGCGCTTCATAAGCCAGGCCGCGCCAGTAGAAAGCCTCTTCCAGGCCGGGCTTGGGCGTGCTCTTGATGGCGAAGCTGGCCAGGTCGATCACGTCTTGATACCGGCCCATGTAATAGTAGGCGCGGTAGGGCCCGAACTGATACCAGAGCATACGATAGGGCAGGCCGATCTGCCGCGCCTGATCAAAGGCGTTGGCGGCCCCGGCGTAATCCTGCAGGTAATGCAGGTTGGTGCCGATGTTGTACCAAGCGAAGGCGGCGTCTTCGCCGGTCAACGTCGCCGTCTCCTGCCGCGCCCGCTCGAGCGCGTCCAGATAGTTCTGGCGCAGATCCAGCGCCGGTCCGAGCAGGCCCTCCACCTGGGCGGCGTGCTCCGGCGTGTCCGGATAGACGACGATGTAGAGGAAATTGAAAGCGCGCCAGTTCTGCAGGACGTCGGCGTAGGTCAGCTTCAGGTTCGGCCCGCGAAAGGTGTCCTGCAGAATGAAGAGCTGCCGGGAGTCGTCGTAGCCGGTGAAGACCGAGTAGTGGCCGAACCAGTCGTTGCAGCGCTGTTCGCCCGGCTCGCACCAGAAGCCCTTCTCCACCAGCACCGGATAGCCGGCGGCCAGGAAGCGCTTGAGCGTCTCTACGTCGCCGTTGGCGCGGATGTAGGCGTCGAAGCCGTTGCGCCTCAGGTATTCGTAGATCTCGATCGGCGAGACGTTCTTGTCATCCAGGTTGGGCTTTAAGAATGCGGCCGTGTCGTCCTGGTCGCCGGCCCAGTCCCAGTAGCTCAGGTTGATCGCCAGTGAGGCCGGCCCGCAGTTGTTGAACTTCTGGTACTCGTGGCGAAAACCGGCGAGCGCCACCTGGGCCGGCAAAGGCGCCGGGGTGGGCGTCGGCGGCGCGGTCGGCGTGGGGGCGGCCGGGGACGCGGACGGCGTCCCGCCCGACTCCGCCGGCGCCGTGGCGACCGGGGCCGTAGCGGTGGGCGGCGCGCTGTCGAGCGCGTCGGCCGCGGGCTGAGCGCCGGCTGTGACGGTGGGAAAGACTTGGGGGGCCGCCACCGTGGGCAGGACCGCCGGCTGCGGATTGAGCGCCGCGTACAGGCGGGCGCGCGCTTCTTCCACGCGCACGTAGACGCGCTCGTCGGTGCGATACCACCACCAGGCCAGCAGGCCCGCGATCAGGCTGGCGCCGACGAAACTGGCGAGCACCCACGGCCAAAGCCGGCGTGACGGAGGACGGCGAGACGGCATGGCGCCGATTATACCGGGGGGCAGTTAAGGCCAAAATGAGACCCGCTTACCCGCTCTCGCCGGCGGCGGCCCGGTATAATGCCGCCCATGTTCTTGCCTTCTGACAAAGCCGCCTTGCGCGGCGAACCGTCTTATGTGTGGCGCGCCGGCCAGGCCCGCCGGCTGGCCATGATCCTGGCGGCCGCGCCGGCCACGGCTGCGCCGCGCGTGCTGGACAACGGCTGCGGTCTGGGCGTCTACATGGCCCGGCTGCGCGAGGCCCTGGCCACGCCGGCCGTCTTCGGCCTGGAGTACGAACGCGAGCGCGCGGCCGAGGCCAACCGCCGCGTGGGGCAGGTGGTCTGCGCGGCGGGCGAAGCGCTGCCGTATCCGGACGCCAGCTTCGACCTGATCCTGTCCAACGAGGTCATCGAGCACGTTCAAGACGACCGGGCCGCGCTGGCCGAGATGGCGCGCGTGCTGCGGCCCGGCGGGCGGGCCTTGATCTTCTGCCCGAACCGTTGGTATCCGGTGGAGACCCACGGCATCTACTGGCGCGGGCGCTATCACTTCGGCAATATCCCGCTCGTCAACTACCTGCCGGACCCGCTGCGCAACCGCCTGGCGCCGCATGTGCGCGCCTATACCGGCCGCGGCCTGCGCCGGCTGGCGGCCGGCCTGCCGCTGCGCGTGGTCGCGCACACGCGCATCTTCGGCGGCTACGACAACCTCGTGGCGCGCCTCGGGCCGCTCGGCCGGCTGATCCGGGCCGGGCTGCAGGCCGCCGAACGCACGCCGCTCAACAGGCTCGGCCTCTCGCATTGGCTGGTGCTGGAAAAGGTCGCCGTGGCTCAAACCCAGCAAAACCGGCGACAGTTGCCGGATTTAGGCAAGCGGGCGTAGAATCGAACTCCATGGACCTGGCGGAGTGAGCCTGGCGCTATCCGGCAGCGCAGCTCGCAAGGGGTCGCAGCTGAAATGACGTCCTCGACGCCCAACCTCGGGGCCGAACCCAGTGGCGTGGCCGAGCCCGCCGGTCCTGTGCCCCTGCCGGCTGACGCCCGCTATCGCGCTTTTGTGCAGCAGACGCTGGATGCCGTCTGCCTGTACGACGCCGACAGCAAGCGCATCCTCGAGACCAACCGCGCCTTGCAGTCGCTGCTCGCCTACAGCGAGGCCGAAGCCCGGCAGCTCACGATCTACGACATCCTGGCGCCCGAGAACATCAACGTCACCGCCTACTTCCAGGAGATCATCGACTCGGAAGGGTCGTCGCGCAGCGAGCGGCGCTGGCGGCGCAAAGACGGCGCCCTGATCGACGTGCAGGTGACAGCCAGCGTCATCGAGCAGGGCGCGCAACGGCTGGTCTTTGTGCTGGCGCGCGATATCACCGAGCGCCGCCGCACGGAAGCCTCCCTGCGCCGCGCCGAGGAGCGCTACCGCGACCTGTTCGAGGAAGCGCCGGCGATGTACGTGATCACCGAGAACCGCCACGGCCTGCCGCACATCGTCGATTGCAACCAGCTCTTCCTGCGCACCCTGGGCTACAGCCGCGAGGAGGTGCTCGGCCAGCCGCTGGCCAAGTTCTACACCCCCACCTCGCAGCTGCGGCTGCGGGACGGCCTCTATCCGGCGGCGCCGGAGGGCCGGCTGGACCCGGAGGAGCGCCGGCTGAGGGCCAAAGACGGCCGCGTGGTGCAGACCCTGCTGCGCACCTCGCCCGAGATCGACTTGAGCGGCGCCGTCATCGGCACGCGGGCGATGTTCATGGACATCACCGAGAACCGGCGCGTGGAGAGCGAACTGCGCGTCAGCACGCAGCTCAACGACCTGACCCGCCTGGCAGCCAGCGCCCTGGACTACCAATCGACGCTGCAGCTGTTGGCCGATCAGCTGCGCGACCTGGGCGAGGCCGATGCCTGCTACATCACGCTGTGGGATGAAGCGCGGCGCACGGCGACCCCGGCGGCGGCGGCCGGCCCGCTGCGCACAACCTACACGGCCACGCCGCTGCGCGCCGGCGAGCAACTGCTCGCCGAAACCGTGATTTACGCCGAACGGGCGCTGGCCGTGGACGACGTCGGCAACTCGCCCTACATGAACGGCACCGGCACCGAGCGCTACCCGGTCCGCTCGATCCTGGGACTGCCGTTGAGCGCCGGCGGCCGGAAGGTCGGCGCGGCCCTGATCGCCTACCATGACGTGCACCGCTTCACGCCGCACGAGATCGCCATCGCCGAGCGGGCCGCCGGCCCGGTGGCCCTGACCATGGCCAAGGTGCGCCTGTTCCAGGAGCTGCAGGAATCGCACGCGCGCCTGACCGAGGCCTATGACGCCACCCTGGAAGGCTTCGCGGTCACGCTGGAGCTGCGCGACAAAGAGACCGAAGGCCACACTCGGCGCGTCACCGAGATGTCGGTGCGGCTGGCGCATGCTATGGGCATGGCCGAGGCCGATATCGTCAACCTGCGCCGCGGCGCCCTGCTGCACGATATCGGCAAGGTCGGCATCCCCGACGAGATCCTGCGCAAGCCCGGCGCGCTCACGCCGGACGAGCAGACCGTGATGCGCAAGCATCCCACCTACGCCTACGAGATCATCTCGGCTATCCCGTTCCTGTATGCGGCCATCGACATCCCCTACTGCCACCACGAGAAGTGGGACGGCACCGGCTATCCGCGCGGCCTGCAAGACGAGGCCATCCCCTTAGCCGCGCGCATCTTCGCGGTGGTGGACGTCTGGGATGCGCTGCGCACCGACCGTCCCTACCGCGAGAGCTGGCCAAATGACAGAGTCCTGGATCACCTGCGGCTGCTGTCCGGCTCCCACTTCGACCCGCGCGTGGTGACGGCCTTCCTCAAACTCCTGGACGAAGACACGCCCCCCGGCACGGCGCTGAATTGACAAGCCGGGCGGCCTGGGCTAAGTTCCTGGGTATGCCCAGCGCCACCGACCTGATCCGCCGGCGCCAGCGCCGCCAGCTGAGCGCGCAATACGGGGCCCGCCGGGTCCTGCGGGCCCTGGCCAGCCTGGCGGCCGCCCTGGTCGCGGTCGCCGCGCTGGCCGCGCTCGCCGCCGCCGCCGCTGTCAGCGCCGTCTACGCCTACTTCACGCAAGACCTGCCCACGGCCGCGGATCTGCAGGCCGCCTTCAGCCCCGCTAACCCGGAGTTCTTCCAGACCACGCGCCTGTATGATCGCACCGGCCAGCACCTGCTGCTGGAAGTGATTGACCCGCGCGGCGGCGACCGGCAGTATGTGTACTACAACGCCCTGCCGCCGGAGATCATCAGCGCCACGGTCGCCCTGGAAGACCGGACCTTCTTCACCAACCCCGGCTATGACCTGTTCGGCATCGCCCGGGCCCTGGTCTCCAACCTGCAGGGCCAACCCATCCAGGGCGGCAGCTCCATCACCCAGCAGCTCGTCAAGAACACGCTCATCCCGTTGGAGGAGCGCGCCCTGCGCTCCTACGACCGCAAGGCCCGCGAAATCCTGCTGGCGGCCGAAATCACGCGCCGTTTCTCCAAAGAGCAGATCCTGGAGTGGTATCTCAACACCAACTTCTACGGCAACCTGGCCTACGGCATCGACGCGGCGGCGCTGGTCTACTTTGACAAACACGCCGCGCAGCTCACCCTGGCCGAGGCCGCGCTGCTGGCCGCCATCCCGCAGAGCCCGGGCCTCAACCCCGTGGACGCGCCCGCCGAGGCGCGGGAACGCCAGGGCCTGGTGCTGGAGGCGATGGTCCGCGACGGCCTGATTTCACCGGACCAGGCCGCCGCGGCGCGGGCGGCGCCGCTCGTCATCCAGCCGCCGGTGAAGCGCTTCGACGTGCGCGCGCCTCACTTCAGCGTGCTGGCGCGCCAGCAGGCCGAGGCCCTGTTGGATCAACTCGGCCTGGACGGCCAGGACTACGTCAACCGCGGCGGACTCAAGATCATCACGACGCTGGACCTGGACCTGCAAGCGCAGGCCGAGTGTGTGGCCCGCACCCAGGTGGCGCGGCTGAGCGGGGCCGCGCCCGACTACAGCGCCCCGGCCGAGGGCGGGGGCGAGTGCGCGGCGGCGGCCTTCCTGCCGGCCAGCGGCCGGGCCGCGGCCGACCAATCCGTCAGCAATGCCGCCTTGGTGGCCCTGGATCCGCGCACCGGCCAGGTGCTGGCGCTGGTCGGTTCAGTGGACTACTGGAACACCGCCTTGAGCGGCAACTTCAACATCGCCGTGGACGGCCGGCGCCAGCCCGGCTCGGCCTTCAAGCCCTTCACCTACCTGGAGGCCTTCCGGCAGGGCTACTCGCCGGCCACGCTGACGCTGGACGTGCGGACGGCCTTCCCCACCGCCGGCGGCGAGCCGTACGTGCCCGAGAACTACGATCGCAAGTTTCACGGCCCGGTCAGCCTGCGCGTGGCCCTGCAGCGCAGCTACAACATCCCGGCCGTGGACACGCTCAACAAGGTCGGCGTGGACAACGTCATCCGGCTGGCGCATCGCCTGGGCGTGAACACGCTGGAGACCGGCAGCTACGGCCTGGCGTTGACGCTGGGCGGCGGCGAGGTGACGCTGCTGGACCTGACCTACGCTTACAGCGTCTTCGCCAACCAGGGCGTGATGGCCGGGGCGGCCGTCCCGCCCGAGCAGCAGCGGCCGGGCTTCCGCCAGCTGGACCCGGTGGTGGTGCTGCGCATCGAAGACCGCAACGGCGCCGCGCTCTACGAGCACACGCCGGCCAGCCAGCCCGTCCTCAGCCCCGAGCTGGCCTACCTCATGAATGACGTGCTCGCGGACAACGAGGCGCGCGCGGCCGCCTTCGGGCGCGACAACCCGCTGGCGATCGCGGGCTGGCGGGCCGCCGCCAAGACCGGCACCACCGACGACTTCCGCGATAACTGGACCGTGGGCTACGTGCCGGCGCTGGCGCTGGGCGTGTGGGTGGGCAACGCCGACAACACGCCGATGCAGAACGTCAGCGGCCTCACCGGCGCCGCGCCCATCTGGCACGCGCTGATGACCTACGCCACGCAATCGCTGCCGGTGGCCGCCTGGCAGGCGCCGGCCGGCGTGGTGCGCCTGGTGGTGTGCGAGCCGTCCGGCCTGCTGCCTACGGCGGACTGCCCGACGACGCGCGAGGAGGTCTTCCTGCGCGGCAACGAGCCGATCGCGCCGGATACGATCTGGCAGCCCGTCATCGTCAACCGCGAGACCGGCAAACGCGCCACCGCCTGCACGCCGCCGGAGCTGGCCGAGGAGCGCGTGTTCCAGGTGCTGCCGCCCGAGGCCGCGGACTGGGCCCAGGCCGCCCAGATCCCGCAGCCGCCGTCGGAATACGACCCGATCGGCGCGGCCTGTCTGCCGGCCGGCAATGTCGCCATCCTGGCGCCGGCGCCCTTCACCTACCTGCGCGGCGTGGTCGAGATTACGGGCACAGCCAAAGCCGACAACTTCGCCTTCTTCCGGCTGCAGGCCGGCCCAGGCCTGTATCCCACGGCCTACACCCAGATCGGCAACGACCGCTCCGAGCAGACCGAGAACGCCTGGCTGCAAACCTGGGACACCACCGGGTTGGACGGCCTGTACTCGCTGCAACTGGTGGTGGTGAAGAACGACCCGGACGGCGGGCCGTTCCAGTTCGAGACCTCGGCGGTGCCGGTGACCATTGACAACCAGCCGCCGACGGCGCGCCTGCTGGTGCCGGCGCCCGGCCAGGTCTTCACCGCCGCGGACGAGTCGGTGGTGATCCAGCCCGAGGTGCAAGACAACCTGTCGTTGGTGCGGGTGGTGTTCCTGGTGGACGGCGTGGAGTTTGAGCAGGCCAGCGTGGCGCCCTATTCCACGCGCTGGAAGATCAGCGGGCGCGGGGAGCACACGCTGGCTGTGCGCGCCTATGACGCCGCCGGCAACTTCGTGGAGAGCGAGACCGTCACGATCACCGTCCGCTGAATCCGCCGGCTTAACGCGCCTCGTCACCTGAGGTAAGATGGAGGCGGCCTGGTTCGCCCCCGCGCAGCCGGCCCAAGGCCCCCATGACCATCAGCGCCTCCATCTTCTCCGGGCTGCAGCGCCTGCAACGCGCCGGCCGCCCGCTCGACCTGCTCAACCTGCACCAGGGCGCCCCGATCGTCTACGCCGCCACCGTCCAGGCGCTGGACGAGGAAGTGGCCACGCTGCGTGTGCCCGGCTTCGAGATCGTCTGCCTGACGCTGGAGCCCACCACCATCCTGCTCAGCCAGATGCTGGAGGAGGCCGTGAGCGCGCGTGTCCTGGCCGTCGATCTGCGCGCCGGCACCGCCGTCCTCGGCCAGTTCCGCTATGCCAGCAGCCGCGTCGGCGACCGGATGACCGTGCGCGTGGCACCGCAGCCGGCGGCGCCCGTCAGCCTGGAGTATGGCGACCACGTCTTCGCCGGCCAGCTGGCCGACGTCTCGATCAGCGGCGTGGGCCTGCACCTGCCCTCGGTTCAGGCGGCCCTGCTGCGGCCGCGCGGCGTGGTACGGCTGCGGCTGGAACTGCCCGGCCTGGGCACGGACGCGCTCTCGCTCTCAGGCACCATCCGCTTCGTGCGTTCGGATGGCGCGCAGAGCCGGGTGGGCGTGGTGTTCGCCCAGGACGTGCAGACGCTGGCGATCCTGCACTACGTCCGCGACCGGCAGGAAGCCATCCTGGCTGAGTTGCGGACTCTTCATCAGGCCCGGTTGGCAGCGGGTTGACCCGCCCAAATCAGACAAAAAATCTCCGGCTTGTTGTCCAGCCCCAGGCTGCCGTCAACGCCGCGATTTCCTCGAGAATCAGCCCGTTCTTGCGGCCTCTTAGCACTCCCCAGCCACAATTGCCAGATGGGCCTTGACACGCCCAGGCGTTTTCAGTAACATACCAAGCACGGGTTAGCACTCTCAAGAATTGAGTGCTAACTCTTCTGTGTGTAACCAAAAATCCTGCATCAATCTGTTAGGAGGCACAAGCATGGCCATCAACCTGAAACCGCTGGGTGACCGCGTCGTCGTCGAACCCATCGAGCAGGAAGAGATCACGGCGGGCGGCATCGTCCTGCCGGAGACCGCCAAAGAGAAGCCGCAGCGCGGCTTGGTCGTCGCGGCCGGGCCGGGCGCCCGGGATGACGACGGCGACCGCATCGCCTTGGACGTCAAGGTCGGCGACGTGGTGCTGTATGCCAAGTACGCGGGCACCGAGTTCAAGGTGGACGGCAAGAAGCTCCTGATCCTCAAGGAGAGCGATCTGCTGGCCATCGTCGAAGGCGGCGACGAGCCCAAGAAGACCAAGAAATAATCGACCGGCCTTACGCCGGATGAGCACCGCACCAAATCCCGTCTAACCTCTAAAGGAGTCTTCTCCCATGGGCGCTAAGCAACTCGTCTTTTCGGAAGATGCCCGCCGCCGTCTGCAGCGCGGCATCGACGTCCTGGCCAACGCCGTGGCCACCACCCTGGGCCCCAAGGGCCGCAACGTGGCGCTGGACAAGAAATTCGGCGCGCCGACCGTCACCCACGACGGCGTGACCGTGGCCAAGGAAATTGAGCTGGAAGACCCGTATGAGAATATGGGCGCCCAGCTGCTCAAGGAAGCGGCCACCAAGACCAACGACATCGCCGGCGACGGCAC
>CALFZO010000099.1 GCA_937952305.1 uncultured Anaerolineales bacterium
CCACGTGATCCAGGCCCCGGCCATCCACCGCGCCCTCACGTATCTGCTCGAGCACTTGCCCCCGCAGCGCCACGTGGTCCTCACCAGCCGAGAAGACCCCCAACTGCCGCTGGCGCGCTACCGGGCCCGCGGCCAGCTGACCGAACTGCGCGCCGCCGATCTGCGGTTTACCGCCGCGGAAGCGGCTGAATTCCTCAGCCAGGCGATGGGCCTGAGCCTCTCGGCGGAGGCCATCGCCGCCCTGGAAACCCGCACCGAAGGCTGGATCGCCGGACTACAAATGGCGGCGCTTTCTATGCAGGGGCGGGAAGACATCGCCGGCTTTGTGCGCGCCTTCACCGGCAGCCACCGCTATATCATCGACTACCTGGTGGAGGAGGTGCTGCAGCACCAGCCCGATCACGTCCGGAACTTCCTGCTGGAGACGTCAATCCTCGAGCAGTTCACCGGTCCGCTGTGCGAGGCCGTCACCGGACAGACCGATGGCAGCGCGAGGCTGCAGGCCCTGGAGCGCGCCAACCTGTTCGTCATCTCGCTGGATGATCAGCGTCAGTGGCACCGCTATCACCACCTCTTCGCCGAAGTGCTGCGCGCCCGGCTCCGCGCTGAGCAGCCCGGCCACGTGCCCGAGTTGCATCGCCGCGCCAGCGCGTGGTATGCCCGCCACGACCTCCCCCTTGAAGCGGTGCGGCACGCGCTGGCGGCGGAAGACTACGAACAAGCTGCCAAACTGATTGAGTTGGCCTGGCCGGCCGTGGCCCGGGACCGGCAAGATGGGGTGCTGCGCGGCTGGCTCAAGGTGCTGCCCGATGACCAGGTCCGCCGCCGGCCCGTCCTGAGCATTTACTTCGCCGGAGCGCTGCTGACGGGCGGCGACCTGCCGGCCGTTGAAGCTCGGCTGCGGGACGCAGAACGCTGCCTCGACCTGGGCAAGGAGGCCGCCGCACCCGCTCAGCCGGTCGAGGGCGAGCTTCTGGTCGCCGACCTCGCGGAACTGCGCAAGCTGCCGGCTCAGATCTCCATCTATCGGGCCGCACTGGCGCAGGCGCGGGGCGATCTCACCGGCACCATCGCCGCTGCCCGGCAGGCGCTTGATCGCGTCGAGGCAGGCGACCATCTCGGCCATGCCGGCGCAGCCGGGTTTCTGGGGCTCTCGCTGTGGGCCAGCGGCGACGTGCAGGCAGCGCAGCGCACATTTGCCGCGGCCGTGACGAGCATGCGCCTGGCCGGCAACCTGGCCGTGGCCTTCAGCGGGATGGTGGTGCTGGCGGACATGCACCGCGCGCTCGGGCGGCTGCGCGAGGCCGCCCAGGTCTTGGAGCAGGGGCTCCAGCTCGCGGCCGCCCAGGGCCGCCCCGCGCCGATGGCCACAGGCGATTTGCTCGTCGCCCAAAGCGAGCTGCGCTGCGAGCAAAACGACCTGGCAGCCGCCGCACAGTGTCTGCAGCAAAGCCAGGCCCTCGGCGAGCGCGCTTCGCTCTCGGAGAATCGCTATCGCTGGCATGTGGCCCAGGCGCGCCTCCACGAGGCGCACGGCGATCTGAGCGGCGCGCTCGACCAGTTGGCCGAGGCGGAGCGCTTGTATTTGTCTGGCTTCTACCCCAATGTGCGTCCGATCGCGGCGTTGCGGGCCCGGATTTGGGTCAGGCAAGGCCGCCTGGCCGAGGCCCAGGCCTGGGCGCGCGAGCACGGCCTGACGGCGGCAGATGCGCCGACCTACCTGCGCGAGTTTGAGCACCTGACCCTGGCGCGGCTGCTCATCGCCCAATCCCAGCCCGGCCAGGACGACGCCGCCCTGCGGGAGGCGCTGGGCTTGCTGGAGCGCCTGCGGGCAGCGGCGGAGGTCGGCGGCCGGAACGCCAGCGTCAACGAAAGTCTGGTGCTCCAGACCGTGGCCCACGCGACCCGAGGGCAAACGCCCCAAGCGCTGGCGGCTTTAGAGCGGGCGTTGGCCCAGGCCGCGCCCGAAGGCTATGTACGGCTTTTTGTGGATGAGGGCCCGCTGCTGGCCGCCTTGCTTCAGGCCGCCTCCAAACGTGGAATCGCGCCGACCCATGTGACCCGCCTGTTGGCGGCCTTGGGCGCGGAGGCGGCGCCAGCCGAGAGCCGCCGGCCCGCGGCCGGGCCGGCGCTTATCGAGCCCTTAAGCGAACGTGAGCTGGAAGTGCTGCGGCTGCTCCGCACCGAGCTCAACGGCCCCGAGATCGCGCGCCAGCTGATGGTGTCGCCGAACACGTTCCACACGCACACCAAGAACATCTACAGCAAGCTTGGCGTCAAGAACCGCCAGGCGGCGGTCATCCGCGCCGACGAGCTGAAGCTGCTATAGCGCCAGCGCCATTGACCCGCGACCCCGGCAGGCACCCACCTGCCGGGGTTTTTGTTTCCCCTCACTGCTGCTCAATCACCACCTCAATCACCACGTTGGTGATGACGCCTCACCAGCCCGTCGGGTAGTTTGAGCGTGTAGCCGCAGTTCGGCGGCCCCACCTCTAGGAGAACAGCCATGAAGCCAACCACCTCGAATGTCATCCGCTGGGCCGGCCTGTCCGCTGTGGCGGCCGGGGTCATTTTCGCCGGCATTCAGCCGATCCATCCACCGGATTTCCTGCCGTCAGTCACTACGGCCGCCTGGGCCATCATCATGCCCTTCAAACTGGCCATGAGCGTGCTCTTCCTGGCCGGTTTTGCGGGCCTCTACGCCCGGCAGGTGGAGGAGTCGGGCTGGCTGGGGCTCGCGGGCTTTCTGGCCTTGAGTCTTTCTTGGGCACTTCAGACGGCCTTTGTCTTCGCCGAAACCTTCCTCTTGCCCGTGCTGGCGACGACGGCGCCGCAGTTCGTAGAGAGTTTTCTGGGGATCGTCAACGGAGTTCCGGGCGAAATGAACATTGGCGTCCTCTCAACAGTCTACACCGTGGTCGGGCTGCTGTATTTGCTCGGCGGCGTGCTGTTTGGCATTGCGACCTTCCGCGCCCGCGTCCTGCCGCGTTGGGCGGCCGGCCTGCTGGCCGTCTCCGGCCCCCTGGCCGCCGTCATGACCTCGCTGCTCTCCCACCCGCTCGACCGGCTGGCGGCCCTGCCCATGGGGCTGGCGGTGATCGGGTTGGGCGCGGCGGTCTGGGCCGATCGCCGCGAGCCCGCTGCCCAGCCGGCGCCGGCCGCGGCCAGCCCGCAGCTCCGCGAGGCCAGCGCCAAGTAAGTGCGCGGACACCGCTGAGGGCGAGCCAGCGCCGGCCGGCGCTTGGCTCGCCCTCACCACCCGGCCCCACCGAAATCACCACTCCTGGGGACGACGCCTCCCCACCCGGACCGCTATCTTGAGCCTGCGCTGGGAATTGCCCACCGCTCAAGGCCAGACGATCCGAGGAGCCGCCCATGATCACAAAAAACACCTCCCCAATAAAGTCGGTCTCCTGGCTGGGGCTCGCCGGCCTGCTGCTGCTAAGCGCCATTTCCCTGATTTTCGGCGCTCTCCGCCTGCAGGCGCTGGCCACCGGCACACCCCTCACGCCAAACGACGACCGCTTCTTTGCCTCCCCCCTGCCGGTGATCGTCCACATCGTGAGCGCCGCTGGGTACGCGCTGGCAGGCGCGTTCCAATTCGTGACCGGCTACCGGCGGCGCTGGTTTGGCTGGCACCGCGCGGCCGGGCGGGCGCTGACGGTCGCCGGGCTGCTGGTGGCCCTGTCCGGGCTGTGGATGACGCTGTTCTATCTGCCGTCCCCCAACTCAGGCGGCCTGGTCTACGCCTTCCGGCTCGTGTTCGGGTCCGGCATGGTCGTGGCGCTCTGCCTGGGCTTTGAGGCGATCCTCCGCCGCCGGGATGTGCTCGCGCACCGCGCCTGGATGCTGCGCGCCTACGCCCTGGGGCTGGGCGCCGGCACCCAGGTGCTCACCGGAATGGCCGAGAGCCTGCTGGTCGGCCAGCAGACCGAACTGAGCCGCGCCCTGGCGCTGGGCGCGGGCTGGATCATCAACTTGGCCGTGGCTGAGTGGGCCATCCGCCGGCTGCCGGCGCAGCGCGCCCGCACCGCGGCCGCCAACGCCCTGGCCCTGAAGCAGGAGTTGTGAGGAGCAGGACGATGAGTGACTCAAACCCGGACATGCCGGGGCCAGGCGAGCGCGGACGCTACGCCATTCGCATCAAAGGCCATCTCGATCCGCGTTGGGCCGAGTGGTTTGACGGGCTGACCTTCACCCACGAGCCCGCCGGGACGACCTTGCTCGAAGGCCCGCTGGCTGACCAGGCCGCCCTGCACGGCGTGCTCACCAAGCTCAGAGATCTGGGATTGCCGATTATCTCAATTCAGTCGCTAGAAACCAACGAATAGGAGTAGACCATGAAAGCCATTGTGCGCCACACCTATGGATCACCCGATGTCCTGCAGCCGGCCGAATTCCCCACCCCCGCCCCTCAAGACGACGAGGTGCTGATCAAGGTCGAGGCCGCGTCGGTCAACGCCGCCGACTGGCGGATGCTGCGGGCTGAGCCCTTCCTGGCCCGGCTGGACGTCGGGCTGTTGACGCCCCGCAACAAGATCCTCGGTTTCGACGTCGCCGGGCGGGTGGCCGCCGTCGGCCGTACGGTCAAGCAATTTGCGGTGGGCGATGAGGTGTTCGGGAATCTGTATGAGCTGCGCGGCGGCGCCTTCGCGGAATATGTCGCGGCGCCGGAACGGCTGCTGGTGCGCAAGCCGGCCAACCTGTCCTTCGAACAAGCGGCGGCGGTGCCGATGGCGGCGGTCACGGCGCTGCGCGGTCTGCGCGAGCACAAGCAGCTTCAGCCGGGGCACAAGGTGCTGATTAACGGCGCCTCGGGCGGGGTGGGCACCTTTGCGATCCAGATCGCCAAGGCGCTGGGCGCCGAAGTGACAGCCGTGGTCAGCTCGCGGAACGTCGAGCTGGCGCGCCAGTTGGGCGCCGATCACGTCATCGACTACACACGCGAGGACTTCACTCAACGGGACGAGCAGTATGACCTGATTCTGGCGGTCAATGGCTACCAGCCGATTGCGGCCTACCAGAAGGCGCTGCGCCCCGGCGGCAGCTACGTGATGGCCGGCGGTTCCGGGACCCAGCTGTTTCAGGTGCTGTTCCTGGGCCCCTGGCTGTCTAAAGCCGGGGTGAACAAGTTGACGGCGCTGGAGACCAAGCCGACCACGGAAGACCTGATCTTTGTAAAGGGTCTGCTCGAAGCCGGCACCATCACGCCGGTCATTGATCGTACGTACGCGTTGTCCCAGGTCCCCGACGCCATCCGTCACATGGAGCAGGGTCATCCCCGTGGCAAAATCGTCGTCACCGTCCAGAATTAGGGCGGTTTCCTGACAGACCTAAGCTGAGCACGTTGCCCGCAGCACTGGCGCGGGCAACGTGTTCGCCTCAGTTCGTTTCGGAATTAGCAATACACCGCAGTTTGGGCCTGGCCGCGAAGGAGCTTTCGCCTCTCGCCTATAATAATGAGATGGCGAGTGCGATCTTAGCCACCAAACTCTACCCCCACCGCCCCGTC
>CALFZO010000100.1 GCA_937952305.1 uncultured Anaerolineales bacterium
TGGATTACCAGCGGGGCGCTGGATTACCAGCGGGGCGCTGGATTACCAGCGGGGCGCTGGATTACCAGCGGGGCCGTCTCTACGCCGACGCCATCAAGCGGAGGGACGGGAGCGCGGGTAGGAGCCAAGCACTCGCAGCATGAGCGCGTATTCTTCAAGATGCTCAAGCGCCCGAACAACGTTGGCGGCGTGGTGCGAGCCCAGGAAATCGACGTAGAAGAGGTATTCCCAGGGCTTGCCAATCAGCGGCCGCGACTCGATCTTGGTCAGGTCCAGGTCGCGCAGCGCGAAGACGCTCAGGGCCTTGAACAATGAGCCCGGCACGTTGCGGAGCGTGAACACGATTGAAGTCTTGGCTTCCCCGGCCGGCGTCACCGGCTGGGGCGTGATCGCCAGGAAGCGCGTGAAGTTGGCCTGATCGTCCTCGATCCCCTCGGCCAGGATGTGCAGGCCATAGACCGCGGCCGCTCGGCGCGAGGCGATGGCGGCCGTGTCGCGGTCGCCGCGGTCACGGATCAGGCGGACACTGCCGGCGGTGTCCTGCGCGGCTTCCACCTTCACCCCGGTCAGGCCGCGCAGATAGCGGTCGCACTGGGCCAGGGCCTGCGGATGGCTGATGACGCGCCGGATGTCGCCCAGGGTGGTGCCGGGCTGCGCGATCAGGCAGTGCTGCACGCGCAAATAGTGCTCGCCGACGATGGAGAGTTGGTGCTGGAGCAGCAGGTCGTAGTTGCGGTGGATGCTGCCGGCCAGCGAGTTCTCAATCGGGATCAGGCCGGCCTGGCAGGCGCCGGAGGTCACCGCGGCGAAGACCGCGTCGAAGGTCTCGGAGGGCTGCGTCTCGACCGCGGCGCCGAAATACTCGAGCGCGGCCGCCTCAGAGTACGCGCCCGGCTCGCCTTGAAATGCCACGCGCATGCCGACCTCCGGAGTCAGCGGCCAGCCGGCTGGTCTTTCAGCCGCGCCAGGATTTCGTCGGTCATCTGGCGCGTGGTCAGGGTCCCGCCCAGGTCGGCCGTGCGGCAGCCGGCTGTGATGGCGGCGTCCACGGCGCGCTCGAGCGCCTCGGCCTCGGCCTCCAACCGCAGCGAGTAGCGCAGCAGCAGCGCCGTGGACAGCAGCGTGCCGACCGGGTTGGCGATGCCGCGCCCGGCGATGTCCGGGGCCGAGCCGTGGATCGGCTCATACAGGCCCGGGCCGCCGTCGCCCAGCGACGCCGACGGCAGCATGCCCATCGAGCCGGCCAGGACCGCGGCCTCGTCGGTCAGGATGTCGCCGAACATATTCTCGGTGACGATCACGTCGAAACCGGCCGGGTTGGTCACCAGCCGCATCGCGGCCGTGTCCACCAGCAGGTGCTCGAGGCTGACGTTCTCGTGCTCGGCGGCCATGCGCATGGCCAGCTGCCGCCACAGCCGCGACGACTCCAGGATGTTGGCCTTGTCCACCGACGTCAGCCGGCGCCGGCGGTCCTGCGCCAGGCGGAAGGCCAGCTCCAGGATGCGCTCGATCTCAAAATCCCAGTACTCCAGGGTGTCGACGGCGCGCTCGTGCCCGTTGACCAGCTCACGTTTTTTGGGCTGGCCGAAGTACAGGCCGCCGGTGAGCTCGCGCACCACGATCAGATCCACGCCGGCCAGTTTCTCGGGGCGCAGCGGCGAGGCGCCGACCAGGGCCGGGTGCGCGCGCACCGGGCGCAGGTTGGCGAAGACCTTCAGGCCCTTGCGCAAGGCCAGGATGCCCTGCTCTGGCCGGACCTTGGCCTGCGGGTCGTCCCACTTCGGCCCGCCGACGGCACCCAGCAGCACGGCGCTGGCGCCCTGGCAGTCCGCCAGCGTCTCGTCGGTGAGCGCGGTGCCGAACTGATCGATGGCGCAGCCGCCGATCAGGTGCTCGGCGTACTCAAAGGTGTGGCCGAAGCGGCTGGCGATGACGTCCAGGACGCGCGCGGCTTCGCGCACTACTTCGACGCCGATGCCGTCGCCGGGCAACAGGGCAAGTTTTGCTTTCAAAATAGCCTCGTAAGACTGCGACGGTCAGCCGCCGGGTGATCCGCTCCACAGACAAGCCGACCCCGGGGTGACGGACGCCGGGCCCTCCCGCTCGAGCGGCGCCCCAAGGTCACAGAGCTGATCACTCCACGCGGCCCGTCTGCAGGTAATGGTGATAGTCCGCCAGGGTCAGGCCATATTCTACGGCATCGGCCAGCGCGCGCCAGCTGGCCTCGATGATATTGGCGCTGGCGCCGACGGTCGTCCAGCGCTTGGCGCCATTCTGGGTGTCGATCAGCACGCGCGTCGTCGCGCCGGTGCCGTTGTTGCCGTCCAAGATCCGCACCTTGTAATCGGCCAGCTGAAAGTGCGCCAGCGGCGGAAAGTGCGGGAGCAGCGCCTTGCGCAGCGCCTTGTCCAGGGCGTTCACCGGGCCGTTGCCTTCGGCCACCGTATGCAGCACGTCAGGGACGCCGGGCACCTTCACCTTCACGGTGGCCTCGGCGAAGATGCCGCGCCCGCGCCGGTGCTCGACGTTGACGGAGAAGTCGATCATCTCGAAGGGTGCCTGGTAGCCGGGCTGTTGGCGCTTCATCATCAGCGCCACCGAGGCCTCGGCCGCCTCAAAGGCGAAGCCTTGGGCCTCCAACGCCTTGATCTCGCTGAGCACGCCGGCCACTTCCTCGCCACCGTCCACTTCCAGGCCGTATTCCTCGGCCTTGCTGAGCAGGTTGCCGCGCCCGGAGAGCTCGCTGACCACCACGCGCATCTGGTTGCCCACCCGCTCCGGTTCGACGTGCTGATACGAGCGCGGGTTGCGGCGCATGGCGGCCACGTGGATGCCGCCTTTGTGGGCAAACGCGCTCTTGCCGACGTAAGCCTGGTGCTCGTCCGGGGCCAGGTTGGCGACCTCGGCCACGAAGTGGGCGACGTCGTACAAGCGCGCCAGGTGCCCGTCCGGCAGGCAGCGCTCGCCCAATTTCAGCTCCAGGTCGGCGATGATCGCGCACAGGTTGGCGTTGCCGCAGCGCTCGCCGTAGCCGTTGATCGTGCCCTGCACCTGGCTGGCGCCCTCGCGCACGGCCGCCAGCGTGTTGGCCACCGCGCACTCGCCGTCGTTGTGAGTGTGGATGCCGAGCGGGTGCGCCAGCGCGGCCCCCACCGTGCGCAGGATGGCCGTGATCTCCCACGGCATGGTGCCGCCGTTGGTGTCGCACAGCACCACCGTCTCGGCGCCGCCGCGCACGGCCGCGCGCAGGGTCTCCAGCGCATAGGCCGGGTCGGCCTTGTAGCCGTCGAAGAAGTGCTCGGCGTCGTAAATCACGCGCCGGCCCTGCGCCTTGAGATAGGCCAAGCTCTCGGCGATGATGCGCAGGTTCTCGTCCGGCGTGGTCCGCAGCACATCGCTGACGTGCAGCGTCCAGGTCTTGCCCACCACCGTGCACACCGGCGTGCGCGCCTCCAACAAGGCCGCGATGTTGGCGTCGTCTTCCGGGCCGCCGCCGACGCGGCAGGTGGCGCCGAACGCCGCGATCAGGGCGTGGCGCCATTCCAGATCGCGCGCCCGTTCAAAGAACTCGGCGTCCTTGGGGTTGGAGCCGGGCCAGCCGCCTTCGATAAACTGCACGCCCAGCTCATCCAGCTGGCGGGCGACGCGCAGCTTGTCGGCGCCGGAGAGCGAGAGCCCTTCACGCTGGGTGCCGTCCCGCAGGGTGGTGTCGTAGATCTGGATCATACGTGTGGCCAAGGGTGACAAGCGGCTCAGGGTCGGGCGGCCTCGTAGGCCGCAATTTGATCAGCGAAGCCCAGCAGGTAGCCCAGTTCGTCCACACCCTTCAGCAGACAGGTCTTGGAAAAGCCGTCGATCGGAAACGTCACCGTGTGGCCGCCCGGCAGCGTCAGGGTCTGCGCCGCCAGGTCCACGGTCAGCGCGGCGGTCGGCGCCTCCTCGGCCAGGTCCAGCAGTTCGGCGTGCGTGGCCGCGTCCACGACCACGGGCAGCAGGCCGTTCTTGAGCGCGTTGCTGCGGAAGATATCGGCGAACGACGTGCTGACGACGGCCCGGAAGCCGTAGCCGGTGAGCGCCCAGGGCGCGTGCTCGCGCGACGACCCGCAGCCGAAGTTGTCGCCGGCCAGCAGGATCTGGGCGCCCTGGGCGGCCGGCTGGTTGAGCACAAAATCCGTTTTGGGCGAGCCGTCGGCGTGGTAGCGCCAATCGGCGAAGAGGGCGGCGCCCAGGCCGGCCTTATCGGTGACCTTGAGGAAGCGCGCCGGGATGATCTGGTCCGTGTCGATGTCGTTGATCGGCAGGGCGGCCAAGCGGGCGGTGAGGGTGGTGAATTGAGCCATGGGGTTAGGAGTAGGAGCGGCGTCCAGTCACGCCAGGAGCGTCCTCACGTCCGTGATCCGCCCGGTGACGGCCGCCGCCGCCGCCGTCAGCGGGCTGGCCAAGAAGGTGCGGCCGCCCTTGCCCTGGCGGCCTTCGAAGTTGCGGTTGCTGGTGCTGACCGCGTACTGGCCGGGCTGGAGCTGGTCGCCGTTCATGGCGATGCACATGGAACAGCCGGCATAGCGCCAATCCGCGCCGGCCTCCAGGAAGATCTTGTCCAGGCCCTCGGCCTCGGCCTGGCGCTTCACCACCTGTGAGCCGGGCACCACCAGCACTCTGACGTTGGGCGCGACCTTGCGGCCCTTGAACAGGGCCGCGGCCTGGCGCAGGTCCGAGAGGCGGCTGTTGGTGCACGAGCCGATGAAGACCACGTCGACGGGCTGGCCCAACAAGGGCTGGCCCGGCCGCAGGCCCATGTACTTCAGCGCCTTATCCAACGCCAGCTTCTGGTTGGCGTCGCCGAGCGCATCCGGGTCCGGCACGCGGCCCGTGATCGGCAGCCCCATGCCGGGATTGGTGCCGTAGGTGATCATGGGCTCGAGGGCGCTGGCGTCCAGGGTCACGGTCTTGTCGTAGGCGGCGCCCGGGTCGGACGGCAGCTGCCGCCAGCGGGCGACGGCCGCCTCCCAGTCCGCGCCCGACGGCGCGAACTCGCGGCCGGCCAGGTACTCAAACGTCGTCTCGTCCGGCGCGATCAGGCCGGCGCGCGCGCCGCCCTCGATGGACATGTTGCAGATCGTCATACGCTGTTCCATCGTCAGCGCGCGGATGGCCGGGCCGGTGTACTCGAAGACGTGGCCGGTGCCGCCGCCCACCCCGATCTTGGCGATCAGCGCCAGGATGATGTCCTTGGACGACAGGCCCGGCCCGAGCTGGCCGTCCACCTGCACCGCGCAGGTCCGGGGCTGGCGCTGCAGCAGGCACTGCGTGGCCAGCACCATCTCCACCTCGCTGGTGCCGATGCCGAACGCCAGCGCCCCGAAGGCGCCGTGCGTGGAGGTGTGGCTGTCGCCGCAGACGATGGTCATGCCCGGCTGCGTCAGGCCCAGCTCCGGGCCGATGACGTGCACGATGCCGCGGTTGGGGCTGTGCAGGCCGTACAGGCGCAGGCCGAACTCGGCGCAGTTGGCCTCCATCACCTGGATCTGCTTGGCCGCCAGGTCGTCCAGGATGGGCAGGTCCGGGCTGAAAGTCGGGATGCTGTGGTCCAGCGTGGCCACAGTCTGGCCCGGCCGGCGGACCCGGAGGCCGCGGGCGCGCAGCCCCGTGAAGGCCTGCGGCGAGGTGACCTCGTGGATCAGGTGCAGATCGATGTACAGGACGGCCGGCGCCTCCGGCTCCTGCGCCACCACATGCCGGCTCCAGATTTTGTCGAAGAGCGTCTGCGGCATGGTCAGTTGGCGTGGAACAGGAGTGCGCGCAGGAAGTTCGGCCAGGCCGGGCGGCGGCGCGCGGCGGCCGGGCGCTGGGTCGGCTGGGCCGGCGGCGCGGTTTCCCCGGTCAGGCCGGTGTAGTCCCAGCCGCTCGGCATGGTGCGCGGCTCGCTGAACGGGTCGTGCCAGTCCGGCATGCGATCAGGATCAGGGTGTGCTGCAGTGGTCATGATGCCTCCCAAAGCCCGCCGCCTTGCGCGGGGGCGCGTTATCACTAATGATTGCCGTTGGCGGGCCGCAGGGGCGCCGTCGTTGTGGCCGCGGTCTCGGCCGGGCCGTACTGCCCGGTGGTCACCAGGAGTTTGTTGAGCGCGGACAGATAGGCCTTGGCGCTGGCGACAATGATGTCGGTGTCGGCGCCGTAGCCGCCGAAGGTGCGCGCGCGCTCGGTCTCGTTCTGGGCGTTCATGGTCGGCGCCACAGCGTGGCTCTGGATGCGAACGGTGACCTCGCCGATGGCGTCGATGCCCTCGGTGACGGCGTGGACCGAGTATTCCAGCAGGGTGTTGGGCGCCTGGACCACGGCGTCGATGGCCTTGAAGGTGGCGTCCACCGGCCCGGTGCCGATAGCGGCGAAGATGTGCTCGCGCCCGTCCGGGCCGAACAGGCGCACCGTGGCGGTGGGCAGGCCCATCGTGCCGCAAGCCACCTGCATGCCGTCCAGCGCGAAGTACTCGTGCGGCTGGTAGATCTCGTCCGAGATCAGGGCTTCCAGGTCCGCGTCGGTAATGATCTTCTTTTTGTCGGCCAGGCCCTTGAAGCGCTCAAAGGCCTTGTCCAGGTCGGCGTCGCTGAGCGCGTAGCCCAGCTCCTGCAGGCGCACCTTGAGCGCGTGCCGGCCGGAGTGCTTGCCGAGCACCAGCCGCGTCTGCTGGGCGCCGACCGTCTCCGGGCGCATGATCTCATAGGTCTGGTGGTGCTTGAGCATCCCGTCCTGGTGGATGCCGGCCTCATGGGCGAAGGCGTTGGCGCCGACGACGGCCTTGTTGGGCGGGACGACCATGCTGGTGTAATTGCTCACCAGCTTGCTGACGCGCGTGATCTGGGTGGTGTCGATGCCGGTCGTCAGGCCGAAGACCGGCCGGCGGGTGTGCAGGGCCATCACCACTTCTTCCAGCGAAGTGTTGCCAGCCCGTTCGCCGATGCCGTTGACGGTCACTTCCACCTGGCGCGCGCCGTTGCGGACGCCGGCCAGGGTGTTGGCCGTGGCCAGGCCCAGGTCGTCATGGCAGTGGGTGGAGACCACCACGTTCTCGATGCCGGGCACATGGCGCAGGATGCCGGCGATCAGGGCGCCGTACTCGTCCGGCGTGGTGTAGCCCACCGTGTCCGGGATGTTGAGCGTGGTGGCGCCAGCCCGGATGGCCTGCTCCAGCACCACATACAGGAACTCCGGGTCACTGCGGCCGGCATCCTCCGGGCTGAACTCCACGTCCTCGCACAGGCTGCGCGCGTAGGCCACCATCTCGGCCACCCGGTCCACCACTTGCTCCGGGTCCATCTTGAGCTTGTGCTTCATGTGGATGGGCGAAGTGGCCAGGAAGGTGTGGATGCGCGGGCGTGCCGCCGGCCGCACGGCCTCCCAGGCCCGGTCGATGTCGCTCTTGTTGGCGCGCGCCAGGCCGCAGATGACCGGGCGGCGGGCCTGGCCGGGCGTGCTCTCCACCCCGAACGGGTTGCCGACTTCGATGGCGATGCGGCGCACGGCCTCCAGGTCGTCCGGCGAGGCGGCCGGGAAGCCCGCTTCGATGATGTCCACGCCCAGCCGGGCCAGCGCGCGCGCCACCTCCAGCTTCTCGGCCGAGGTCATCGACGCGCCCGGGGACTGTTCGCCGTCGCGCAGCGTGGTATCGAAAATTCTGACGTGATTATCCATCATAGGCTCTCCTGGCGCCGGAACCGGTCCGTGACAGCCAATCCCAATCTCTAATCTCTAATCTCTACTTTCGCAGATCTGGCCTCGGCACCCTGTCTGGTCCTCAGGGGCCGGAGCGCGGAGATTGGAGACACGCGATCAGAGACTGGAGACTGGAGACTGGACCCTAACCCTGCTCCTCCGGCTTGACGACCACCGGGTTCAGGAACGGCATCATGGCGCGCAGCTCGGCGCCCACCTGCTCGATCGGGTGTTCCTGGCCCTTCTTGCGCGTCTCGTTGAACCAGGGCCGGCCGGCCTCATTCTCGGCGATCCACTTGCGGGCGTAGGTGCCGTCGCGGATCTCGTCGAGCATGTGCTGCATCTCGCCCAGCGTCTCTTCGTTGATGAGGCGCGGGCCGCCGGTGTAGCTGCCGTGCTCGGCTGTGTCGCTGACCGAGTAGTGCATGTAGTTCAGGCCGCCCCGGTACATCAAGTCCACGATCAGCTTGAGCTCGTGCATGCACTCGAAGTAGGCGACCTCCGGCTGGTAGCCGTTCTTCACCAGGGTCTCGAAAGCGCCTTTGACGAGGGCGCTGACGCCGCCGCACAGCACGGCCTGCTCGCCGAACAAGTCGGTCTCGGTCTCCTCGGCAAAAGTGGTCTCCAGCACCCCGGCGCGCGTCAGGCCCAGGGCCTTGGCGTACGAGAGCGTCAACGCCTTGGCCTGGCCAGTGAAGTCCTGGTGGATCGCCAGCAGGGCCGGCGTGCCGCCGCCTTCCACAAACACCTCGCGCACACGGTGGCCGGGCGCCTTGGGCGCGACCATGGTCACGTCCACGTCCGGGGGCGGCGTGATGGTGCCAAAGCGGATATTGAAGCCGTGGCCGAACATCAGCATCTTGCCGGCCGTCAGGTGCGGGGCGATGCCAGCCGCGTAGATCTTGGCCTGCTTGGTGTCCGGCGCCAGGATCATGATGACGTCGGCCCAGGCCGAGACGGCGTCCACCGTCCCCACTTCCAGCCCGGCCGCCTCGGCCTTGGGCCGGCTCTTGCTGTCCGGCGCCAGCCCCACCTTGACGGCCACGCCGCTGTCCTTGAGGCAGAGCGCGTGGGCGTGGCCCTGGGAGCCGTAGCCGATGACGGCCACCTTCTTGGCCCGGATCAGGGCCAGGTCGGCGGAGTTGTCGTAGTTGATCTTTGCCATGAGTTCTCCTGAATAAATCAGACCACGGCGCCGCCCCTCCCGCGCGGGCGGCGGCTTAAAGCGAGGCGGACAGCGCCTCTTCCGTGTGAAAGTTGAGCAGCGCGTCGAAGACGTCCGAGTCGCTGAGCATGCCCACCGGACGCCCGTCCACCAGCACGGGCAGGCGCCGGATGCGGTTGAGCATCAACAGAGACGCGCACTTGCGCAGCGGGCAGTCCGGATCGACGCCGATCAGCGGCGCGGACATGACTTCGCGGACCAGCACCCGGTTCGGGTCGCGGGCCGGCGCCACCACCTTGCCCAGCACGTCGTGCTTGGTGATGATGCCGTAGGCGTCGCCGTCGAAGCGCGGCGGCACAATCAGGCTGGACACTTGGTTGATCTGCATCTGGCGCACGGCCAACGCCACCGAGTCGGCGGCCTGGATGGTGCGCAGGGGCTGGCGCATGACGTGACGGGCCGCCAGCATGGCTACACCGAATGCGCCAGGGCCAGACCGCTGTCCACCAGCGGGGCCTCGGTGACCTCGGCCGGCAGCTGCGGCGGGTTGGCGCTGACCGCCTCCGAGCCGCGCGCCATGGCCACCAGGCCGGTGCGCACCATCTCGATGATGCCGAACGGCCGCAGGACGTTGAGGATGCCCTCGATCTTGTCCTCCGACCCGGTCACCTCCAGCATCAACGACTTCTCCTCGATGTCCACCACGCGGGCGCGGAAGACGTCGGCCAGCTGCAGGATCTCGGCGCGTTTGCCGTTGGCGGCCGACACCTTGATCAGGGCCAGATCGCGCGCCACGGCCGGCTTGTCGGTGACGTTGTCCACGCGCAGGACGTTGACGAGCTTGTACAGGTTGGCTTCGATGCGGCGCGCCATCAGCTCGTCGGCGTCCACGACGATGGTCATGCGCGAGACGCCGTCCTGCTCGGTGCGCCCGACCGTGAGCGACTCGATGTTGAAGGCGCGGCGGCGGAAGAGCGAGGCCACGCGGTTGAGGACGCCCGGTTTGTCTTCGACGTAAGCGACCAGTATATGCTTGGGCATGTTTCTTCTCCTCCAGAAGCTCAGAGACTGGAGACTGGCTGCGGCCGCCATTCTCAACTTTCCAGTCTCTGGTCTCCAGTTCTCTACCGGGGCATCTCCCACTCGTCGTCGCCGCCGGTCTCGGACAGCACGTCCAGCTGCGGCTGCGGCTTCGGCCGCCGGATCATGGCGTCCAGGTCGGCGCCGGCCGGCACCATCGGGAAGACGGCGTCCTCCTGCTCCACCTGGAAGTCGATGACCACGGAGCCGTCGTGATGGCGGGCGGCTTCCACGGCGGCCTGGACCTCCGAGCGCTGGGTGACGCGCAGGCCGCGCAGCCCGAAGGCGTCGGCCAGCTTCACAAAGTCCGGCCCCAGCAGCGGCGTGGCCGCGTAGCGCTTCTCATAGAAGAACTCCTGCCACTGCCGCACCATCCCCAGGTAGGCGTTGTTGATGATGGCGATGTTGACCTTGACCTTCTCCTGGGCCACCGTGGCCAGCTCGGCCATGGTCATCTGGAAGCCGCCGTCGCCGGCGATCACCCAGACTTCTTTGTCCGGGCGCGCAAACTTGGCCCCCACCGCCGCCGGCAGGGCGAAACCCATGGTGCCCAAGCCGCCGGACGTGATCAGCGAGCGCGGCTCCTCGTGGCGGAAATACTGGGCCTCCCACATCTGGTGCTGGCCGACGTCGGTGACCACGATCGGGTCGCCCTCCCGGGTCAGGCGCCAGATGTCGTTGATGACGTGGGCGGCGTACAGGTGCCCGCTGTCCGGCAGGCTCTGGATATCGCGCACGGCGGCGTCGCCCTTCAGGCTGGTGATGTGGTCTAGCCAGGTGCTGTGGTCGGCGGCGCGCACGCTGGGCAGCACCTCGTCCAGCACCTCGCCCAGGTCGCCCATCAGGGCCGCATCCACGCGCACGTTCTTGTTCACCTCGGACGGGTCCACCTCGATGTGGATCTTCTTGGCCTGGGCGGCGTAGGTGCGCAGGTTGCCGGTGACGCGGTCGTCGAAGCGCATGCCGCACGCGATCAGCAGGTCGGCCTGCTGGATGGCCTGGTTCACCCAGGCTTCGCCGTGCATGCCCATCATGCCCAGGTTGAGCGGGTGCGCGGCCGGGATGCCGCCGATGCCGAGCAGGGTCAGCGCGATCGGGACCTGCGCCTTCTCGGCCAGCTCCAGCACCTGGCGCGTGGCATTGGCCTTGATCACGCCCTGCCCGGCCAGGATCAGCGGGCGCTTGGCGGAGTTGATCAGGTCCAGCGCGGTCTGGTACTCGGACGGCAGGGCGCGCAGGTTCGGACGGTAACCGGGCAGGCGCGGCGCGGCCGCCTCCCAGTCAAACTCGGCCGCCAGCTGCTGGGCGTCTTTGGTGATGTCCACCAGCACCGGGCCGGGCCGGCCGCTGCGGGCGATGTAGAACGCCTCGCGCAGCGTCCGGGCGACGTCCTGGGCCTTCGTCACCAGGTAGTTGTGCTTGGTGACGGGCAGCGTCACGCCGGTGACGTCGGTCTCCTGGAAGGCGTCCGAGCCGATGGCTTTGGAGCCCACCTGGCCCGTGATGCACACCATCGGCGACGAATCCATCATGGCCGTGGCGATGCCCGTGACCATGTTGGTGGCGCCCGGCCCGGACGTGGCGATGGCCACGCCCACCTGGCCGCTGGCCCGCGCAAAGCCGTCGGCCATGTGCGTGGCGCCCTGCTCATGCCGCACCAGGACGTGGTGGATGCCCGGGTACTTGGTCATGGCGTCGTAGGTCGGCAGGATGGCGCCGCCCGGGTATCCGAAGACGACCTTGACGCCCTCCCGCTGCAAGACTTCCCAAACGATCTCGGCGCCCGTGAGTTTCATGTTCTCCTCCTGCTTGGGACGAGGGACGGACGACGAAGGACGAAAGCGGCGTCTTTCGTCCTTCGTCACTCGTCAGATAGTCACAGCCCCCTGCGAGGCTGAGGACACGCTGTTGGCGTACTTGGCCATCACGCCGGCCTTGTAGCGCGGCGCCGGCGGCTGCCAGCCGGCCTGGCGGCGGGCCAGCTCGTCCGGCGCGATGGCGGCGTTGATGGACCGGCGCTCGACGTCGATCTCGATCAGGTCGCCTTCCTGGACGAACGCGATCAGGCCCCCGCGCGCGGCCTCCGGGGCCACATGCCCGGCCGAGATGCCGCGCGTCGCGCCGGAGAAGCGCCCGTCGGTGAGCAGGGCCACGCTCTCGCTCAGGCCGGCTCCGGCGATGGCGGCCGTCACGCCCAGCATCTCGCGCATGCCCGGCCCGCCCTTCGGTCCTTCGTAGCGGATCACCACCACGTCGCCGGCCCGGATGCGGCCCTCGGTCACGGCCTGCATGGCGTCTTCTTCACACTCGAACACGCGCGCCGGCCCCTGGAAGTGCTGGACGTTGTTGGCCGCCGTCTTGTGGACGCAGCCCTCTTCGGCCAGGTTGCCGTGCAGGATCACCAGGCCGCCGTGCGCCTTGAGCGGCCGCTCGACCGGATAGATCACCTGCTGGCCCGGCGTCTCCTGTGCCGCAGCGCAGGCCTCGGCGATCGTCTGCCCGGAGACGGTCGGGCAGTCGCCGTGCAGGTAGCCGCCGTCCAGCAGGCGCTTCATCACCAGCGGGATGCCGCCGGCGGCGTGCATGTCCGCGGCCGCAAAGCGCCCGCCCGGCTTGAGGTCGGCGATCAGCGGCGTGCGCGCGCTGATCTGGTCGAAGTCGTCGATGTGCAGGTCCACGCCGGTCTCCTTGGCCAGGGCCAGGAGATGCAGGACGGCGTTGGTGGAGCCGCCGGTGGCGGCAACGGAGGCGATGGCGTTTTCAAAGGCGGCGCGGGTGAAAATCTGGGAGGGGCGCAGGTCGCGGCGCAGGAGTTCCATCACCAGCTGGCCGGCGCGGAAGGCGACCTTGTCCTTCTCGTCCACCATGGCCGGCACGCTGTTGCCGCCGATCGGCGAGATGCCGATGAACTCCATCAGCGTGGACATGGTGTTGGCCGTGAACTGGCCGCCGCAGGCGCCGGCGCCCGGACAGGCCAGGTTCTCCACGGCCGCAAACTGCTCGTCCGTCATCCGGCCGGCCGCGTGCGCGCCCACCGCCTCGAACACGTCCTGGATGGTGAGCGCCTTCTCGCCGGAGTGGCCGGGCGCGATCGAACCGCCGTACAGGGCCAGGCCGGGGATATCCAGCCGGGCCAGGGCCATCATCACGCCGGGGTTGGTCTTGTCGCAGCCGGAGAGGCAGACCAGGGCGTCAAAGTGGTTGCCGCGCGCCACCAGCTCGATCGAGTCGGCGATGACCTCGCGGCTGATGAGCGACGTCTTCATGCCCTCCGCGCCCATCGTGATGCCGTCCGAGATGGAGACGGTGTTGAACTCCATCGGCGTGCCGCCGGCGGCGCGGATGCCTTCCTTCACCTTGGCGGCCAGGCGCCGCAGGTGATAGTTGCAAGGCCCGATCTCGATCCAGGTGTTGGCCACGCCCACGATCGGCCGGCGCAGGTCTTCGTCGGTGAAGCCCACGGCCTTGAGCATGGCGCGCGCCGGGGCGCGGTTGGGGCCAGTGGTGATGGCATGGCTGCGGGATTTCGGGTCGGCCAAGGTCTCCTCCAGAAACGAAGGAGCCGCCCGGTGGCTTGGGCGGCTCCTGTGTCGGCTAGGTGTGTTACTGCGTGTGCTCTACTTGCGCCTGATCATCACCGTCGCCAGCCCAAACCGGAAAAGGTCCTGCACGAGGACCCCAATAAGGACGACGATAATAAGGCTGAGCGCGGCAGTCATGATTGTGTGAACTATAGGACAAACGCCCCGGGCCTGTCATCGGGCATTGTGTGCAATGCCCGCTCGGATGCTTTGGGCAATAGCTCCAAAGTCACCGTGCCCCGGCCGCTTGGGATTGGGAGCAGGATAACCGACCGGCGATTAACGCGCCCGGGGCTTTCGCTCAAATTTGCTTGAGAAACCGGCCTGCGGGAGGCCCTCGGCGCCGGCGCCCGCCGCCCGCCCTCCAGCCGTGGGTCTTCAGACGGCCCGCCGGTGGCTTCGGCGGCCGGGCCGCCGGTCACGCGCCGGCTGGCTTTGGCCGGCTGGTATGGCGGCGCTCCAACTCGGCCTCCACCTCGGCCAGCGTCAGGCCGCGCGCCGCCAGCAGCACCAGCGTGTGGTAGAACAAATCGGCGACTTCCTCGACCACCCGGCCATCGCCCTGCCCTTTGACGGCCAGGATGACCTCCACGGCCTCCTCGCCGACTTTCTTGACGATCTCGTCCTCGCCGGCGGCGAAAAGCTGGGCCGTGTACGAGCCGGGCCGCGGGTGCGCCCGGCGCTCCTGGATGATCTCAAACAGACGCGTCAACATGGTCATGGCTCAATCCGTCCCGACGCGCGCCGGCCGCGCCTGAGGCTGCACTTTAAGCAGCCGGAAGGCCGCCTGCACGGCCGGCCCGATCAGCAGCGCAAAGGCCACGGTGCCCAATCCCAGCGGCCCGCCCAGCAGCCAGCCCGCGATCACCACCGCCACCTCGATCAGGGCGCGCGCCACGCGCACGCTCAGGCCCGTGGTGCGGTGCAGGGCCAGCATCAGGCTGTCGCGCGGGCCGGCGCCGGCGTCCACGCCGATGTAGATGGCGCTGGCCAGGCCCATCAGGGCCACGGCCAGCAGGAGCAGGCCGATCTGCAGCGGCAGGGCATCGGTGACGTCCGGGATCAACCCCAGGCACAGGTCCAGCCACGGCCCGATGCACAGGATGTTGGCCAGCGTCCCCCAGCCCACTTGCTCGCGCAGGGCCAGCGCGCCGCCCAGCACCACAAAACCCACCAGGACGCTCAGCGTGCCCACCGACCAGCCGGTGAGCCCGGCCAGCGCCACTTCCAGCACGGCCCACGGGCTGGTGCCCAGGTGGGCGCGGATGAGCAGCGCGATCGACAGGCCGAACAGCGCAAAGCCGGCCTGGATGACGACAAAGTCACGCGGGAAGGTCTTCCAACGAACGGGCTTGAGGCGATGGTTCAACGTTGGCTCCGGTGGTCGGTCAGCCACGGGCGTGGTAATCGCCCGTGGCCACCCACTTGTAGGTCGTGATCTCGCGCAGGCCCAGCGGGCCGCGCGCATGCAGGCGCTGCGTAGACACGGCCACCTCCGCGCCCAGGCCGAACTGCCCGCCGTCCGTGAAGCGCGTGCTGGCGTTGACGTAGACGGCGGCCGAGTCGACTTCGGCCACGAAGCGCTCGGCGTGGGCGGCCGTGCGCGTCAGGATGCCGTCTGAGTGCGCCAGGCTGTGGGCGTTGATGTGGGCGATGGCCTCGTCCAACGACTCCACCACCTGCAGCCCAAGCACCAGCGCCAGCCACTCGGTGTCGAAGTCGTCCGGTCCGGCCGGCTGCACGCCCTCCGGCAGGCGCCGGCCGACGTTGCGGCCATACTTCAGCTGCTCCTCGCCGGTCGCCGGGTCCACTTTCAGGTAGGCGCCCGTGTAATGAACTTCCAGGTGCGGGACGGCGTTGGCGTGGGCGCGGAAGGCCACGCCGGCCGGGCGCAGGTGCTGCACCAGGCGCGGCAGGAAATCGGCGGCCACGGCCGCGTGCACCAGCACCGTGTCCAGCGAGTTGCACGCCGACGGCTTCTGGGTCTTGGCGTTATGGATCACGGCCAGCGCCCGGTCCAGGTCGGCGGTGTCATCCACGTACAGATGGCAGATGCCGGTGCCGCCGGTGATGACCGGGATGCGGCTGTTTTCGCGGCAGAACGCGTGCAGGCTGGCGCCGCCGCGCGGGATGATCAGGTCCACGTAATCGGCCAGCTGGAGCAGCGCCAGCACCAGCGCCCGGTCCGGGCTGTCGATGAACTGCACGGCGTCTTCGGGCAGGCCGGCCTCGGCCAGGGCCGCGCGCGCCAGGGCCGCCAGCGCCCGGTTGCTGTGCAGAGTCTCGCTCCCGCCGCGCAGCACGGCGGCGTCCCCGGCTTTGAGCGCCAGGCCGGCCACGTCCACGGTCACGTTCGGGCGCGACTCGTAGATCACGCCCAGCACGCCTAGCGGCACGCGCTGCTTGTGCAGGCGCAGGCCGTTGGGCAGCACCGTGGCGTCGAAGACCTCGCCGACCGGGTCGGGCAGCTCGGCCACGCGGCGCAGGTCGGCGGCGATGGCTCTCAGCCGGTGCTCGTCCAGCAGCAGCCGGTCCACGACGTGCGCGGCCAGGCCTCGGGCGCGGGCCGCTTCAACATCCTGGGCGTTGGCGGCCAGCACGGCCGGAGCCTGCGTCAGCAGTGTCTGCGCCAGCGCCTCCAGGGCGCGGTTCTTAGCGGCCGTGGGCGCGCTCGCCAGCCGGCGGGCGGCGGCGCGGGCGCGCTGGCCCATTTCCAGCAGATCGGTCATGGCCTTTACCTGGACGAATGATGAAAGACGAAAGACGGCTGAGCGGCCGTCTTTCGTCCTCCGTCTCCCGTCCTCTTACAGCAGCACCAGATCATTGCGATGGATCACTTCGTCGCCGTAATCATAACCCAGGATGGTTTCGATCTCGTCCGAGCGCCGGCGGCAGATCCGCGCCAGGTCCACGGCGCTGTAGTTGGCCAGCCCGCGCGCCAGCTCATGGCCATCGGCCTCGACGACGTGGATCGTGTCGCCGCGCTCGAAGCTGCCCTCCACGCCCGTGACGCCCACCGGCAGCAAGCTGCCGCCCTGGCGCAGGGCGCGCGCGGCGCCCTCGTCCACGCGCGCGGCGCCGGCCGCCCGGCCGCCGGACAGGATGAAGCGCTTGCGGCTTTCCAGCGCGGACGTCACCGGCCAGAAGCGCGTGCCCAGGGCCTCCCCCTGCGCCAGCCGCGTCAGGACATCCGGCGCCGCCCCGGCCGCGATGACCACGGTGGTGCCGGAACGCCGCGCCAGGTCCGCGGCCTGCAGCTTGGTGACCATGCCGCCCGTGCCCAGGCCCGTGCCCGAGCCGCCGGCGGCCTCCCACAGCGCGGCCGGGATCTCGGCGGCGCGCACCTCGTCCACCAGCCGCGCCTCCGGGTCACGGCGCGGGTCGGCCGTGAACAGGCCGGCCTGGTCCGTGAGCAGCACCAACCGGTCGGCGTCCACCACGTTGGCCACCAGCGCCGACAGGTTGTCGTTGTCGCCGACGCGGATCTCCTCCGTGGCGACCGTGTCGTTCTCGTTGACGATCGGCACCACACCCTGCGCCAGCAAGGCCAGCAGCGTGTTGCGCGAGTTGAGGTAGCGCCGCCGGTCGGCCAGGTCGGCGCGCGTCAACAGCACCTGGGCCACGGTCACGGCGTACAGGCCGAAGAGCTGCTCGTACAGGGCCATCAGGCGCGGCTGGCCCACCGCGGCCAGCATCTGCTTCTTGGGGATGTGGCGCGGCAGGTCCGGGAAGTCCAGCGCGGCGCGGCCGGCGGCCATGGCGCCGGATGAGACCACGACGACGTCGTGGCCGGCCTCGCGCAGCCCGGCCATCTGGCGCACGAGCTCAACCAGGCGGCGCGGCGAAAGCTGGGAGCCGCCGGCGGTAAGGGTGGAGGTGCCGAACTTGATGACGAGGCGCATGGCGGTTAGGGCCAAAGGTTAGGGTTCAGGCGCCAGGGACTGAGAGCCGGGCGCGTTGGAGAGCGTCGTGAAGAAACAGGAGCGCGCGCCGGTGTGGCAGGCCGGGCCGGCCGGGTCCACCAGCAGCAGCAGCGTGTCCTGGTCGCAGTCGGCGCGGATCTCCAGCACCCGCAGGACATTCCCGCTGGTGGCGCCCTTGTGCCAGAGCGCGCGCCGGCTGCGGCTCCAGAACCAGGCCTGGCCGCTGGCCTGCGTCCGCTGCAGCGCCTCGGCGTTCATCCACGCCACCATCAGGACCTCGCGCGTGGCGGCGTCCTGGACCACGGCCGTGAGCAGACCGCTGTCATCGTACTTGAGGGCCTGGAGGCTGGCTGTCGGAGGTTGGCTCATAGCAAAGGCTCCGCCCCAACCGGCCGCACCGGCACGCCGCGGTCGGCCAGGTATTGCTTCACCTGCCCGATGGTGAGCACGCCGTCGTGGAAGAGCGAGGCCGCCAGCGCGGCGTCGGCGCCGGCCAGGGTCAGCACCTCCGCGAAATGCTCCAGGCGCCCCGCCCCGCCCGAGGCGATGACGGGCACGTTCACGGCCTCCCCGATCGCGCGCGTCAGGGCCAGATCATACCCGGTCTGCGTGCCGTCGGCGTCGATGCTGGTGAGCAGGATCTCGCCCGCGCCTAGGGCCACGGCCCGCCGCGCCCAGGCCACGGCGTCCAGGCCGGTCGGCGTCCGCCCGCCCGCCACGTAGACCTCCCATTGTGGAGTCTGCGAGTCGGAGGTGGCGCGGCGCTTCGCGTCGATGGCGACGACGAGGCACTGGCTCCCGAAGCGCTCGGCGCCGGCCGTGATCAGCTCCGGTGTCTGCACCGCGGCGGAGTTCAGGCTGACCTTGTCCGCGCCGGCCAGGAGCAGGGCGCGCATGTCGTCCACACTGCGGATGCCGCCGCCCACGGTCAGCGGCAGGAAGACCTCGTCCGCCACGCGCCGCACCATCGGCGCGACCGTGGCGCGCCCCTCCGGCGTGGCCGAGATGTCCAGGAAGACCAGTTCGTCGGCGCCGGCGGCGTCGTACAGACGCGCCTGCTCCACGGGGTCGCCGGCGTCGCGCAGCCCCACGAAGTGCACGCCCTTAACCACGCGCCCGTCCTTGACGTCCAGGCACGGGATGAGGCGTTTGGCCAGCATCAGGCGCCTCCCTGCGGATACAGCTGATTGAAGCGCTCCCGCGTCAAGGCCACAAAGAACCCGTCCGCCGCCGCGTTGCCTTGCGGCGTGAAACCAAAGTTCAAGACCGCCTGCTGCCCCACGGTGTTGTCCGGCGCGAGGTCGTCCACCATGACGCGCCCGCCCAGCCGGTTGAAATACCAATCCAGGAAGACGCGCAGGGCCGCGCGCCCATAGCCGCGGCCGCGCCGGGCGGCGGCGACCTTCACGTTGAACATGGCCGTCATCGTCTCCCAGTCCAGGCGGTGGCAGCTGACCTCGCCCACCGGTTCGCCCGTGCCCGCGTCAAAAATCAGGCAGTAGAAATCGGTCGGGCGGCCAGGCGCCACCATGTGCTCGAACCAGCGCGCGGCCTGCTCATCCGTCAGCGCGTGGACGCCGCCGACCGGGGCCATGCTGGCCGGGTCACTCCAGAGCCAGCGGACGTAGGCCAGCTCATCCGCGCGCGGCGGCCGCAGGCAGACGCCGTGGCCGGTCAGCGTCACGGGCCAATCCAGGGACGCCGTCCAGAGCGCGTGCGCCAGGCGCAGTTGGCCCTCATATAGCGCGCGGCCGGCGATGAGGCCGGCCAGGCCGGCGCGCCGCACCCGGTGGACATCGTCCACGCCGGCCAGCCCGCCGGACGCGATGACGCGCAAGCCGGTGGCGGCGGCCAGCTCCGTCGTCGCGGCGACGTTGACGCCGGCGCCCACGCCATCGCGGGCCACGTCGGTGAAGATGCACGTCGTCACGCCCTGCCCGCGCAGACGCCGCCCCAGGTCCACGGCCGTGAGGCCGGCCCCCTCCGCCCAGCCGCGCACGCGCACCTGGCCGTCGCGGGCATCGATGCCCACCGCCACCCGCTCCGGCCCGAAGTCCGCCAGGGCCTGGTCCACCAGCGCCGGGTCCTCGACGGCGGCCGTCCCCAGCACCGCACGCGCGACGCCGAGGTCGAAGACGCGGCGCAGGCCGGCCGCAGCGCGCAGGCCGCCGCCGAACTGCACGCGGGCGCCCGTGGCCAGGATGGCGCGCAGGGCCGCGTGGTTGGGCGCGCTGTCGTCGCCAAAGGCGCCGTCCAGGTTGACCACATGCAGCCAGGCCGCGCCCTCGGCCAGCCAGCGCTCAGCCACGGCGCGCGGATCAGACCCGTACACGGTCTGGCGGCCGGGGTCGCCCTGGGCCAGGCGCACCACCTGCCCGGCGCGCAGGTCGATGGCGGGATAGACCGTGAAAGCGGCGGGCTCGGGCGGCATCGTCATCAGCCTAACTCCACGAAATTCTTCAGCAGCCGCAAGCCCACGTGCTGGCTCTTCTCCGGATGGAACTGGATCCCATAGACGCGCCCGCGCCCCACCACCGACGCATACGGGCCGCCGTAGTCGGTGGTCGCCAGCACCTCGGCGGGAGCGGCGTCACAAAAGTAACCGTGGTTGAAGTAGGCGTAAGCGCCGGGCGGCAGGGCCTGAAAGAGCGGATTGGGCCGGGTGGGCGTGACCTGGTTCCAGCCGGTCTGCGGCACCTTGAGGCCCGGCGCCTTGAATTGGCGCACGCGGCCGGGCAGCAGACCCAGGCCGGCGTGCTCGCCCAGTTCCTCGCCCGCTTCAAACAGCACCTGCATGCCCACGCAGATGCCGAGCAGCGGCGTGCCGCGCCCGGCCACCGCGCGCACCACCTCCACCAGGCCGCGCGCCCGCAAGCCCTTCATGCCGTCGCCGAAAGCGCCGACGCCGGGCAGCACCACTTTGTCCGCGCTCAGGATCACGGCCGGGTCTTCAGTCAGCTGCACCGGGGCGCCGACGTGCTCGAGCGCCTTCTGCACCGAGCGCAGGTTGCCGATGCCGTAATCGATCAGCGCGATCACAGTGTCCCCTTGGTGGACGGCACCGCCCCGGCGCGGCGCGCGTCGAGCTGCGTGGCCGCGTCCAGGGCGCGGGCCAGGGCCTTGAAGAGCGCCTCGGCCTGGTGATGGTCGTCCCGGCCGTACAGCACCTGGGCGTGCAGGTTGGCCTTCAGCGTCACGGCCAGGCTCTCAAAGAAGTGCGGCACGAGCGAGGTCGGGAACTGGCCGATGGCGGGCGTGCGCCACTCAGCCTGCACCACGGCGTAGGGGCGCCCGGACAGGTCCACGGCCACCCGAGCCAGCGCCTCGTCCATCGGCACGTAGGCGTGGCCGACGCGCACGATCCCGGCTTTGTCGCCGAGCGCGGCGGCGAAAGCCTGACCCAGGGTCAGCGCGGTGTCCTCGATGGTGTGGTGCGGGTCGATGTGCAGGTCGCCGGCGGCGTGGACGGTCAGGTCGAACAGGCCGTGCACGGCCAGGTGCGTGAGCATGTGATCCAGGAAGCCGACGCCAGTGCCGATGTCGTGCCGGCCGGCGCCATCCAGGTTCACGGTCACACTGATATCAGTCTCATTGGTCTTGCGTTGGATAGTCGCAGTTCGCATCGTCATTGGTCACAGAGACGCTGAGACGCTGGGTCTCGAGATAGCTCTGTGTCTCCATGTCTCGGTGGCTAGATTCGCCCCAGGGCCGCCAGCAAGGCGTCGGTGTGCTCGGGCTTGCCGACGCTGATCCGGATGCAGTCGGTCAGGCCGGGCTTGCTGAAATAGCGCACCAGAATGCCCTCGCGCTCGAGCGCCAGCTTGAGGGCCCGCGCGTCGCGGCCAATCACGCGGCCCAGGATGAAGTTGGCGCGCGACGGGTACAGCCGCAGGTAAGGCACCGCGGCCAGCGCCGCGGCCAGGCGCTCGCGCTCGGCCGTCAACAGGCCCACCACGCGCTCCAGGTAGGCGGGGTCCTCCAGCGCGGCCACGGCGGCGGCGCTGGCGGCGACGCTGATATTGTACGGCTGCTTGATCTTCCACAGGTGCGGCATGAGCGCGGCCGGGAAGGCGCCATAGCCCACGCGCAGCCCAGCCAGGCCGGCCCGCTTGCTGAATGTGCGCAGGACGATCAGGTTGTCGTGCTGCCGCACCCAGCCCAGCCGCGAATACTCGACGCCGTGAAATTCGATATAGGCCTCGTCCAGGACGACGACCACGGGCAGCGCCAGCAGCCGGAGCAGGTCGTCGTCGCCGAGCACCGAGCCATCCGGGTTGTTGGGCGAGGCCAGGAAGATCACTTTCGGCGCTGGGGCGACGGCGACCGCGGCGCTGACGGCGTCCACGTCCACGGAGAAGTCGGCGCGGCGCGGGACCGTCACCACCTGGCCCGCGTTCAGGGCCGTGTCGAACGGGTACATGCCGAACGTCGGCGGGCAATCCAGCACGCGCTCACCGGGCGCCAGGAACAGCCGCAGGACCAGGTCGATCAACTCGTCGGCGCCGGCTCCGGCCAGCAGCTGCGCGGCGGGCACGCCCGTGTGCGCGGCCAGGGCCCGGCGCAGCGCCGTCGACTCCGGATCGGGGTAGATGTGCGCGTACTCCAGCCGGGCCAGGGCCGCCAGCGCGCGCGGGCTGGGGCCGTATGGGTTCTCGTTGGCGTCCAGCTTGATCAGGTCCGCCGGGGCGCGGCCCAGGCGCTGCGACAGCACATCGAAGGGCAGGATCGGCGTGTAGGGCGCCATCGTCAGGATGTCCGGCCGGATCAGGGCGGTGATGTCCATGTCAGCGCTCGCTCCCGGGCGCGGCCGCCACGCGGGCCTGGGCGGCCTGGGCGTGCGCGTCCAACTGCTCGGCCTGGGCCAGCCGGGCCGCGTGCGGGGCGATCGCCTGGGTCGTGGCCGCGTCCAGGGCCACCAGGCTCGTCAGGCGCACAAAGTCGAGCACGGTCAACGGCGAGGCGTAGCGCGCGCTGCCGCCGGTGGGCATGACGTGGCTGGGGCCGGCCAGATAATCACCCAGCACTTCAAACGAGAGCTCGCCCAGGAACAGGCCGCCGGCGCGCGTGACCTTGGACGCCCACTGCCACGGGTCGCGCACAGCCAGGCACAGGTGCTCGGGCGCGTACTCGTCGGCCAGGGCGCAGGCTTCGTCCAGGTCGCGCGTGAGCACGATGCCGGAGTGGCGCGTGAAGGTCTGGACGATGAGGTCGGCGCGCGGCAGGGTCTCCAGGCGTTGCGCGACTTCGGCCTGCACGGCGCGGGCCAGCGGCTCGCTCGGCGTCAGCAGGATGGCGGAGGCCAACCCGTCGTGCTCGGCCTGGGCCAGCAGGTCGGCGGCCACCCAGGCCGGGTCGGCGTGCGCGTCGGCGATGACGACCGTCTCAGTGGGGCCGGCCAGGCCATCCAGGCCGACGACGCCGAAGACCAGCTTCTTGGCCAGGGTCACGTACAGGTTGCCGGGACCCACGATCTTGTCCACCGGCCGCACCGTCTCCGTGCCGTAGGCCAGCGCCGCGATGGCCTGCGCGCCGCCGATCCGGAGCACCTCGGTGGCGCCCGCGATCTCGGCGGCGGCCAGGATGACGGGGTTGACGAAGCCGGTGTCGGCGTAGGCGGGGTTGGGCGGCGTGGCTACGACGATCTCGGGCACGCCGGCGACGCGCGCCAGCAGGACAGTGTGCAGGACCGTGGACGGCAGCGGCGCGGTGCCGCCCGGCACGTAGCAGCCCACGCGCCGGAGTGGCGTCACGCGCTGGCCGAGCAGGCCGCCCAGGTCGTGCGTCATCCAGGACACCAGCGGCTGCTGGCGGTGGAAGCGCTCCAGGCGCTCGGCCGCCAGGCGCAAGGACTCCAGCACCTCCGGCGCCACGCGGGCGCGGCCGGCGGCCAGGTCGGTGACGGCGAAGCTCTCCAGCGTCACGCGGTCGAAGCGCGCGGTCAGGGCGCGCACGGCGGCGTCACCGCCGGCGCGGACCTCAGCCAGCAGGGCGGCCACTTGCCCCAGCGCGGCCGGGTCGTCGTCCAGGCCGCGGCGCTGTAACAGGCGGCGGTCACAGATCTTCATTCAGCCTCCTGGCCCGTTCCGGCTCTTCTTCAAAGATGTACATGAGCGGCGAGACGATGACGCCGCTGCCGCCCACGCTGCGCAGGGCGCGCACCGACTGGATCAACCGGTCTTTGTGGACGACGATGCTGACCGAGTGCCAGCGCTCGCCGCTGCGCGTGTAGACCGGCGCGAGGGTGGGGCCTTGCAGCCCGCCCAGGTCCGGGTGCGCGAGCAACTGCCGGGCGATAGCGTCCGGGTCCTGGCCGCGCATGTTGGCGACCACCAGGCAGTTCTCCTGGCCGCGCAGATGCGCCTCCACGTACTCCAGCAGCTGCCGGGCCAGGGCCAGCACTTCCGGCCGCGCGCGCAGGGCGGCCCGGTTGGCGATCAGCGCGGCCTGCGAGCGCAGCAGCAGGCCATCATCCAGGGCGCGCAGGCGGTTATCGTGCAGGGTCTGCCCGGATGAGACCAGGTCCACGATGAGGTCGGCGTAACCGATGGCGGGCGCCACCTCCAGCGTGCCCTCGGCGTCGATCAGGGCCACCGGCGCGATCTGGTGTCCCTCCAGAAAACGCCGGGTCAGGGCCGGGTACTTGGTGGCCACGCGCAGCGGCTGCGGCAGCGCCGCCGCGTGGGCGCGCAGGCCGGCCAGGTTGGTCACCGCCCACTCTTCCGGCACAGCCAGCGCCAGTTGGCAGTGGCCGTAGCCGAGCGCCTCGTGCACCACCAGGACTTCATCGGCCTGGCCGCGCCGCTCCTCGATGGCGTCCAGGCCGGCGATGCCGAAATCGACGCTGCCCTCGCGCACGGAGACGACGATGTCGCCGGGGCGCTGGAACAGGACGCGCAGACCGGGCAGGTCCGGCAGGCGGGCGAAATACTGGCGCGGGTTGGGTTTGTCCACGCGCAGGCCGGACGCGGCCAGGAATTCCAGTGTGGTTTGCTCGAGGCGGCCCTTGGAAGGCAGGGCCAGACGGATATCGGAGCGCGAGGTCATGCAAGGCCCTCTGGCAGAGCGTTGGAGCGGCCGGAGCCGCCGCCAACAAAAAAGCCCTCCGGTGGACCGGAGGGCGGGCTGGCAACAGGTGTGCGCAACTAACCAGACGTCCGGTCGGGTGACGGTGGGCGCGGATGGTGATGGTGCCGGGCGGTCAGGTGCGCGTTCATTGGCGGCCAGAATATCACGGCGGCCGGCCCGGCGTCAAGCCTCGGACGCAAAGTGCTCGGCCCAGGCGGCCTGGATGGCGCGGTGGACGGCCACGTTCTCGAGGAAGGTGCGGCGCAGGGCCGGGTCACGGATGGCATCGGCCTGCTCCAGCAAGGCGGTCCGCGCCCGGCTCAACACGGCGCGCGCCGCCTCGCTGATGCCGCCTCCGGGGACGGGCGCGCCGTCGGCGGCGGTCAGGCAGGCGTAGCACGTGTACAGCACCTGGAGCGGATACTCAATACCGGCCGGGCCGTGCTCGGCGACCCAAGCCAGGATCGCGTCGGCGTGGGCGCGCGCGCCGGCGCGGTCGCCTTGCGCCAGGGCCACCCGCGCCAGGCCGGCCTGGTCGTCCTGGCTGAGCCCGCTCTGCCCGAGCGCCTCGCGGATCTGGCGCGCCTCGTCGTACGCGGCGGCGGCGGCCGGCCACGCCTGCAGGCCGGCCAGGGCGTGCCCGAGGTACGTCAGGCTGTAGGCCTGGCCGCGCCGGTCGCCGATCTCGCGCTGCCGTTCCAGGGCGGCCTCGGCCTCGGCGCGGGCCAGCGCATTCTCGCCCAGGTTGTGGTAGGTCAGCGCCAGGTTGACGCGGCTGACGGCCTCGCCCCAGCGATCGCCGATCATCCGGCGCAGCGCCAGCGCGCGTTCGTGGAAGTCGCGGGCGGCCGCGAAAGCGCCCAGGTCACAGTACACGGTGCCCAGGTTGCTCAGGGCCATCGTCTCGCCGCGCCGGTCGCCCATGGCCTGGTAGACCGGCAGCACGCGTTCGTAGTGGTCGCGGGCGCCGGAGGCATCGCCCAATTCCTGGGCCATCAGGCCGAGCAGATTGAGCGCGTCGGCCTCGCCCTGCCAATGGCCCAGGTCATGATACAGGCCGACGGCCTGCCGGCACGGCGGCTCGGCGCTGGCATGGTCGTTCTGATAGAGGTGCAGCAGCGCCAGGTAGTACAGGCTGCGCGCCTCGGCGGCGCGGTCGAACAGGCGCTGGGCCAGCTCCAGGCCGTGGCGCAGCGGCGCGTGGGCGGCGGCATAATCGCCCTGGCGCCACAACACCTTGCCCCAGGCGATGTAGGCCTCGGCCTCGCGGTTGGCCTCGCCCGTGGCAGCGGCCTGGTCCACGGCCGCGCGCACGGCCGTCAGCGCGGTCGGGTAATCGCTGGTGACCTCGGCAAAGTTGGCGCGGCGCAGGTTGACCTCGGCCCGCCGGCGGTCATCGCCCAGCCCGTCGGCGATGGCGGCCAGCCGGGCCAGGTCATCGGCCTGGGCCGCCCGCTCGCCGCGCAGGTCGTTGACGCCCTCGCGCAGGAGCAGCAGGTCGTAGCGCGCGGTCAACTCGGTCTCGGGCGTGAGCTCGAAGGCGCGGCTGAGGTAGGCGATGGCCTCGGCATTGGCGAACTGCGCGGCCGACCAGCGGCCGGCCTCGGCGGCGTAGACGCGTTCGCGCGCGTGGTCCTCGGCGTTGCGCCAGTGGAAGACCAGCAGCGGCAGGATCGCCAGCGCCTCGCCCGCGCCGGCCGGTTCCTCGGGCGAAAAGCCGAAGCGCCGCTCGTACCACAGCGCCACCTCGCGGTGCAGCTGGCGGCGCTGGGAGAAGAGCAGGGTCTCGTAAGCGACCTCCTGCGTGATGATGTGCTTGAAGACGTAGGTCAGCTCCGGCTCCGGCGCCTCCAGCGGCGTCAGGTCCAGGTGGGCCAGATCGTCCAGGTAGCGGCGCAGGAGCGGCGTGGTCAGCGCCAGGTGCGTGGTGAGCGTGTCCTGCAGGAGCGAGAACAGGAAGGTGCGCCCAATGACGGCCGCCACCTTGAGGGCCAGCTGGTTCTCGGGCGGCAGGCGATCGATGCGCGAGAGGATCAAGCCCTGGAGGGTGCCCGGCAGGGTCTGCGCCACGGCGCGCAGATCACCCGCCACCCGGCCCACCGGCCCGGCCGCGGTGGCCTCCACGCTCAGCAGGCCGTGATCGCGCAGGAAGTAGATCAGCTCCTCGGCGAAGAAGGGGTTGCCGTCTGAGCGCGTGCGCAGCAATTCGGCCACGGCCTCCGGCAGGGCCTCGGCCGGCACCCCCAGCCGCCCGGCCGCCAGCGCCACAATCTCGTCCGGCGCCAGCGCACCCAGCGTCAGGCGCTCGGCCTCCGGCAGTTCGGCCAGCGCCGCCAGCTCCGGGCGGAAGACGCCCTGCTCCAGCGGGCGCAGGCTCAGGATCAGCCAGACCGGCACGCGCGCCACGGTCAGGGTGCGGGCCACGTGCAGGGCCAGCTCCCAGGACAGCGAGTCCAGCCAGTGGGCGTCGTCCAGCACCAGCACCAGCGGGCGCTCGGCCGCCCAGGCGCGCAGCAGAGACAGCAGCAAAGAGATCAGGCTCTCATGCCGCAGCTGGGTATCCAGCGAGGCCACCAGGAGGTTCTCGGGGAAATCCAGGGTGAGGACGTCGTTGAGCAGCGGCAAGCGCTCGCTCAGATCCGGGGCCACGTCGCGGACGTGCGCGTCCACGCGCCGCTGGCGTTCGGCCGGGTCATCCAGGTGGTCCAGGCCAAAGTAGGTGCTGAAGATGTCGCGCCAGGCGCGGAAGGGCGTCTGCTGTTCGATGCTGCGCCCCGCCCCGCTCAGGCTGGTGATGCCGCGTTCGTGGATCCGATGAAGGGCTTCCTCCACCAGCCGGGATTTGCCGATGCCGGCTTCGCCCTCGATCAACAGGACGCGCGGGCGCCCGGCCAGCACGGCCTCCAGCCCGGCCTGCAATTGGGCCAGCTCGGCCCGCCGACCGACGAGCGCGCGTTCGGCCTCGTCCTCCGCAGACCGATCCGCGTCGCCCATAGGCCGGTATAGGCGCACCAGCCCGGCCTTACCCTTTACGTGCGCGGGCGGCAGCGCCTCGAAGGCCAGGCGGTGGCGGGCGCTGCGGTAGGTGTCGAAGTCGCACAAAACCTGGCCGGGGCCGGCCAGGGCCATCAGCCGCGCCGCCAGGTTGACGGTGTCGCCCATGGCCGTGTACTCGCGCCGGGCCGCGCTGCCCACCGGGCCGGCGAAGACGTGGCCGGAGGTCACGCCGACGGCCAGCTGCAGGCCCAGCTCGGCGGCCCGCGCCTGGAGGTCCAGGGCGCAGCGCAGGGCGCGCTCGGGGTCGTTTTCGTGCGCGAACGGCGGCGCGCCGAACAGCCCGATCAGCACCGTGCCCTTGTCGTCGACGGCCAGCTTGTTGAGGGCGCCTTCGTAGCGCCGGACGGCGATGGCTTGCGCCGCGCGCAGAAAGGCGTGCAGTTGCGCGACGGCCTCCGGCTGGCTGTAGTCCAGGCCGGTGACGCCGATGAAGACCACGCTCATCGCGCGCAGGACGGCCAGCCAATCTTGCAGGCCCTCCTGCAGCCAGGCCGCCACGATGCCGGGCACGTAGCCGCGCAGCACGGCCGCCACCCGGGCCGGATCGCGCACGCCGGACCAATCGTCCGGCGCCAGCGGCTGAGGCGGCACCGGCCCCGGCACAACGGCGGCCTGCGCCTCCGGGCTGAGCACGATCTCGCCGCGCGCCGCCTGGTGCTCGGCCTGGGCCACCTGGCGCAGCGGGTCGCCGGCGATGACGTACTCCCAGCGGTCGTCCACGCCGCCCACCCAGGCCTCCAGCAACGGCCCGGCCCCCAGCCCGATCTTCATGCCGAGCGCCACCGGGCCCACGCTGGTGGGCAGGCTGGCGAACTCGGTCATGGCGACCTGCATGGCCTCGGCCGCCTGGACGGCGCGGCGCGCGGCGACGCCGAGCGGCTCGGCGCGCGCCGGGAAGACGGCGGTGACTGCGTCGCCGCTGAACTTCACCACCTCCCCGCCCTGGGCTTCGATCAGCGCGATCATGCGCGTGAAGTAACCGTTGAGCAGGCGCGTCAGCTCTTCCGGGCCTTCCAGCCCTTTCTGGGCCAGGCGCTCGGTGAGCGGCGTGAAGCCGGACACATCCGCGAAGAGGACGGCGGCTGGGAAGACTGCGCTCTGCGCGCCCTCAGGCAGCGCCGGGCGCTCCGCCGCCAGCGCAGCGCGGCGCAGGTTGGGCGGCAGATAGGCGGCGAGGGTCTGCAGGTGTGCGAACACAGGCGTCAAGCTGGAAGACAGCGCGGCCCGACCAGCCGCGAACGGAGGGCGATGCCGCCATTATCCGTCCACGGCGCGGCCGGGCGCGGCGCGGTGCCGTTATAGTTTTGTTTGGCGCGGCCCGTCAACGGCGCGCAATCGGCAGATAGACGCTGACGTTGATGAACGTCACGCCGCCGACCTGACGATCTTGGGCGCGGGCTGAACCCATGCCGCCGCGGTCGTTGCCGCCGGTGACCAGGTCTGGCAGGGCGGCCGCCAGGAACTCGTCCCAGGTGCCGTCCGCGCCCATCTGGTACAGCCGCGGGCTGCCCAGCGCGTAGCCGGCGAAGGCCGCCGAGCCGCGGTCCACGGGATAGTAGATGGACAGGCCGTGGGCCCGGCTGTGGTTCCAGTTGAAGGTGGTGTTGCCGACGCGCAGGCCGCCGCTGACATGGCGCTCGGCGACCACGGCCTGAGTGACCTCGGCCTGCACGGCGGCCGCGATCGCCGGCGATACCAAGCCGCGGCTGGCGGCCTGGGCGGCCAGGTCGTACAGGTCGAGGTATTCGGCGAAGTCCGGGTTGGTGGCCTGCTGCAGGCTGGCGGCGAAAGCCTGGGTGGCGCCGCGCGCCTGGGCCAGGCCCGTGGCGTTGCCCGGCGACTGCGCCAGCAAGGCGTTGGCGAAATTGTCCGTGGCCGTCCGCAGCGCCTCCATCCGGCTGGTGTCGATCAGCGAGATGGTGTGCGGGTACTGCGCGGCCACCGCGCCGGCGGAGTAGCGCGCCACGATCTTCTCGCCCACGGCGCGCGGCGTGTCGGCGGCGGCCAGGTCTGAGAAGTAGACCGGGTAGGTGGAGATGCCCCAGCTGATCTGCTGCGAGAAGAGCACGTAGTCCACCCACTCGCGCAGGTCGTAGGCGTTCTCGGCCAGACCCATCAGGCAGGCCTCGTAATCGAACAGGTCGAGCTTGCGTTCGCCGTTGCGCGTGGCGTCCTTGAGGGCCGAGTAGATCTCGCGCGGCGTCAACTGGTCGTTGTTGGACGAGCCGTCCACGCTCATGCCGTAGACGCCGTCGCCGTGGTCGTCGATGGCCAGGTAGTAGTTCTCGGCCGGGTACAGGTCCATGCTCCAGCTGACGAACTCGGCCAGCGTGGCCGGGTCGCCCATGTTGGGCTCGGCCACGGCCCAGCGGTTGACGCCATCCGTGTAGGCCGTGCCGGTCGGCTGGATGACGTAGCGCGTGGCGCCGGTGGCGCCGGGGCCGTCGTACAGCACCGTGACGGTGAGGTAAGTCTGCTTGCCGGCCACCGTGCTCCGCAGGTCGGTCAGATAGCCTTGCAGGATGGTCTCGAAGCTCGGGTCCTCGGCGTTCAGGTAGAGCATCACGGTCCAGGTATCGGCCGGCGGCGGGGCCACGTTGCTGGGCGCCGGCGCGGCCTGGTTCTGGCCGCAGAGCGCTTCCAGTTCGTAGGTGTACTCGGGGCCGCCCGCGCCGGAGTAGGATGCCACGGTCGCGTAGTAGGTGGTGCCGGTGACGGCGACGGTGGTGGTGATGAACGAGTCGTAGGTGACGCCGTCGTCGTCGTTGTAGGCTACGACGTTGAAGTTCGAGTCGTAGAGCGTCAGCACCGAATCCAGGGCCGAGGCCGGCAGGCGCGTGCGGGCGTTGACGTCCAGCGTGAGCTGGCCAGACCAGGCGGACAGGGTGTACCAGTCCACGTCGCCGCCGCCGACCGCGTCGCCGATGACGGGGTCGGAGAGCGCGGCATTGCAGGCCAGGCTGGTGGCCTGGGCCGCGCTGTCATTGGGCTCGTGCGGGTCGAGGGCGTTGTTCAGGCCGGAGTCGGTGACGTAGGCCCAGACATAGTCGATGTAGTTGTGCGTCGCCGCCAGCGCCTGGCCGGTCTGCGTGGTGTTGTACAGCTCGAAGACCAGGGCCACGGTCTGGCCCTTGACCACGGCCAGTTGCGCCGGCGTCAGGTCAAAGAGCACCTCCTGCCAGTAGCCGGTGTAGGTGAGGGCGTCCACACAGCCCAGGTCCACCAGGATCGTCCCGGAAACGTTGTCGCCGGCGTTTGGGCGCAGGCTGGCGCAGAAGAAGTCCGAGCGGGCCACGGTCTCATTGGTGGCCAAGCCATACCAGTAATTCAACGTCAGCGCCGTGGCCGTGTTGGAGATGAAGATCGGCTGGAAGAGGAAATCCGAGCCGTTGTTGGCGCGCGCCATCAGGGCGGAATAGGCGCCCTCGACGAAGGTGACGTTGGTCACCGACACGGCCTGGGCTGACACATCCAGCGGCAGCACGGCCTGGCTCTCCATGGCCGGGCGTTCGTCTGGCGCCGCCTCTGAGCGGCGCGGGGCCAAAGCCGCCCCGGCCGGGCCATCCGCGGACGCGGCCTTCCAGCCGGTCAGGTTGCCGGTCTCGAAGCTCGGATTGGCGATCAACTGGCCATTGGGGTCGGGCGGAGGCGGCGTCGCCGGGGTGTAGTCCCAGATGTAGATGTCGTCCACGTACGGGCCGGCGTAACCAAAGTCGCCGCCGATCGAAGAGTCGCTGACGAACGCCCAGGCGATGTAGACCGTCGGGTAGCCCGCGTACGAGGTCAGCCAGAAGTATTGACTGGTCCAGCCGCCCGACGAGCCGGACCAGTAGTTGTTGCAGTCGTAGCTGATGTCGTCAATCGAGACGCACAGATACAGCCAGTCGAAGCTGGGCTCGGTCTCGTACCACAGGTTGAAGCTGACGTAGACGTCGGTCTTGTTGGTGAAGTTCAACGGCCCCTGGATCATCCAACTGTTGACGTTGTTAGGGTAGCCCTGAGAGGGCAACACTCCGTCCGCGCCGCCGGCCGCCGGCCAGGCCGCGTAGGAGCCGGATGGCGCAGTATTTGTCGGCACATCCTTCCATTGCGCGTCTAGCGGACCGGCAGCGACTACCCATGCTGTGTAGTACGTGGTCGGAAAGAGAAAAGTATCAAAATCATCGTAGAAGACGAGGGTCCAATCCAGCGCCGACACCAGGGCGGCCATATCCGCGGCCGGAGGCAGGCCAACCGCCGGCGTGGGGGCCGCGGCCGGCGCCTCCGGTTTGGCGGCGCTGCGCTCGAGGACGTCCGGCGGGATTTGGCCGCGCTGGATGCGGAAGGACGGCTGGAAGGGGAGCACGTGCAGGTCGGGCGCGCTGGCTGCGGCGGCCGGGGCTTCGGCACCGTCTGGCGGCGCCGGCGTCTGCAGCGGCGGGTTCAGCGGTTGCGGCGGCTCAGGGGTGGCCGCCCCCAGGCCGGCCGGCGCCTCCCGCGCCAAAGCCTGGTCGGCCGAGGCCAGCCAGACAGCCAGCAGCGCGCTGCCCAGGATCAGGCCGAGGATCAACGCTTCACGCACCCATAAGCGACGCTGCAGTTTCATGCTCAGCCTCCTTGGCGAGATGCCTGGTCGAACCAGCCGGATAGAGCCGGATGAAGCCGGATTGTCAGTGCCGTTGGGCGAAGTGCTGTTGCGCCGTTGGATCAGGCCGCGCCCGCCCGGCTTGCCCCGTCCGGCACAGTCGGCTGGAGGCCGGTGCCTGCCGCCATGTTGACCCGTCGCGGGCCGTCCAACCGTTGTGCGTGGCTGGGGTACTGCCACCATTATAAGGCGAGGGGGCCTGATTCAGGCAGGCCGTGGCGCGGGGCAGACAAACAGAACCGGGCCGCCCGCGGCCCGGCCCGTTTATCGGCTGTGGATCAGACTGACGCCGGCGCGCGGGCCGGGGTGCTCGGCGGCGCTCACCCCGCCCGGCGGGCCAGGACGGCTTGCAGTTCGCGGTCCAGGGTCTCGCGGCAGTGCGCGGACCCGGCCGTGTCGCGCTCCCACATCAGGTCCAGGGCCTGGCGGTGCCAACCCTCGTCGCTGGAGGGGCAGCGAAAGACGTCGTGGAGCTGACCCTGGCGGGCCAGCGCCTGGCCGTAAGAGGTCGGCCCGAAGAGGCCGCGCTGTTCCAGGCAGACCGCGCCGCAGACGCGGCAGACGCGCCCGGCGGCCGCGCCGGGTTCGGTGAAGAAGGCGTCGTAACCGGAGACAGCCATGGCGCCCTCTCAGCCCAGCCGGTCCAGGGCCTGCGCCAGGTCGGCCAGCAAATCGTCGGTGTCTTCCACGCCGAGCGAGAAGCGCACCAGGTTGTCCCGGATGCCGACGGCCAGGCGCTCCTCGGTGGAGAGCTCGTAGTAAGACATCAAGGCCGGCTGCTCGATGAGCGACTCGACTCCGCCCAGCGACGGCGCGATGAGCGGCAGCTCCAGGGCGTCGATGAAGCGGCTGGCGTCCGCCAGCGTCCCGGCGATCTCGAAGCTGACCACGCCGCCGCAGCCCAGCATCTGCGCGCGGGCCACGGCCTGGTCCGGGTGCGAGGCCAGGCCCGGATACCACACGCGCGCCACGCGCGGATGCCCCTCCAGGAACTCGGCCACGGCCTGGGCGTTGCGGTTCTGGCGCTCCACGCGCAGCGCCAGGGTCTTGAGGCCGCGCAGCAACAGGCTGGCGGTGTGCGGGTCGGCCACGCCGCCCAGCACGCCCAGCGCCTGGCGCAGCGAGTCGATCAGGCCGGCCGAGCCGACCACCACGCCGGCCAGCAGGTCGTTGTGGCCGCTCAGGTACTTGGTGGCCGAGTGCAGCACCAGGTCGATGCCGAAGTCGAGCGGCGTCTGGTTGACGGGGCTGGCGAAGGTCGCGTCGATGAGCGTCTTCACGCCGTGGCGGCGCGCGATCTCCACCAGCTTCACCAGGTCCACCACGCGCAGGTACGGGTTGGTGGGCGACTCAGACACGATCAGGCGTGTGTTCGGCCGCAGCGCGGCCTCCAGGGCCGCGAAGTCGCCCATCGGCACCACCGTGGTCTCGATGCCGAATTTCTTGAGGTAGGTCTTGCAGAACTGGCGCGTGCGGCGGTAACAGTCGTCGCCGATGACGACGTGGGTGCCGGCCGAGAGCATGGCCAGCAGCACGGTGGTGACGGCGTTCATGCCGCTGCTGAAGAGCACGGCGTCCTCGCCGTGGTCCAGCGCCGCCAGCTTGGCCTCGCAGGCCGCCACGGTCGGGTTGCCGTAGCGCCCGTACTCGGTGCGGTCGCGGCCGCCGCCCCACATCCGCGCGTCCTGGAACGCGCACAGGTCGGCCGTGTCTTCAAAGGTGTAGGTGGCGGTCTGGACCACCGGCACGTTCAGGCTGTGGTAGGGGTAAGGGCCTTCGCCGCGCCCGGCGTGCACGGCCTCGGTGGAGGCGCCGCGCTTGACGCGCGCCGAGACGCGCGCGGACGCGGGCAGCGCCGGGGAACCCTGGGCGCGGACGTGGGGCTGCAGGTCGGTGGTTGTCATCTGGCCTCTCCCGATAAGCGCCGCTCTCATCGGCTGAAAGGCCGGAAGGGGAAAAGAAAACCCCTTCTGGTCAGAGAAGGGGTACAGTAAACGTTACTTGTTCCCCACTCTCATCTTCCAGAAAATCGTCTGCCGGAATTGGCACCTTGCCGTCGCTCGGCGGAGCCGAGCTTGGGGTAGGTTGTCGAGGCGTCATCGGGCCGGTCCCTCAGCCTCTCTGGATAAGAGCGGTCAGCTATTTGATTGGGGAGAGAATAGCAAAAAACGAGGGCGCGTGTCAAGACCCTGCGCCGGCCAAATTCGCGGCCCGGTGAAAATAGACATGGCCGGGGCCGCGGGGTTGGTCAACGTGCCCAATCGTCGCTGGCTTTACTCAAAGACCACGCCGCCGACCGTCACCACCGACGTGGCCTCGTCGTCGGCGGGGCAGACCCGATAAGCCACGCACTCGCCCTCGGCCGCGCCCAGGGCCTTGAGCGTGAGGTAGGCTGGCGACAGGCCGCAGACGTTGTTCTGGTCGCCCACGCGCCGGATGACGTCGTAGAAGCCGTCGGCGTCGCCCGCGCACAGCCGGTCCAGCACGCCGCGGTCGGCCTGGGTCAGGCGCGCCTGGCCGGCCGCGTCCAGGGGCTCGCCGTTGAAGGCCGGGCCGACGTGGGCCAGGTCGCCGGAGGCCACCCACAGCACGCGGCGCCCGGCAGTGGCGCGCCGCAGGGTCGTGACGAGCGCGGCCAGGGCCGGGTCGCTCAACGGCGCGGCCCCGCGCTCGATGAAGCGCGCGAACGAGCCGGTGAGCAGCGGCACCAGCGGCACCGGCCGCCCGCCGCGCAGGTGATGGAGCCAGACCGCCACCAGTTCCAGCGCGTGCTCGCCGCGATGGCGCAGTTCGCCGGCGAAGGCCGCCTCCGGCCCGATGGCGTCCGCCAGCGCGTCCACGAGCGCGACCTCGGTGGGCAGCACCCCGTAGGGCGTGGCGTAGTTCTGGCGCGTCAGCGTGAGGCTGGCGGCCGTGTCGGAGTAGTGGTCGGTGCCGATCAGCACCACCAGGTCGGCGGCCTGGGCCGCGGCAGCGGCGCGCTTCCAGGCGCGGGCGTAGACCGGCCCGCCGCGCGGGTAATCGATGTGCGGGCTGAGCAGGCCGCGCGCCTCCGGCAATGGGGCCACGTCGCCGGCCTCGGCCAACAGGCCGTCCAGCAGGCCGCGCAGTTCAGCGGGGTCGGCCGGGTAAGACTGGCCGGCCAGGCTCGGCGGCCGGAACGGCGCGCGCCGGTACTCGTCCAGGGCGCGCAGCCGCGCCGCCTGAAAACGCTCGTTGTCCAGGAACAGGGCCTCGTCCAGGGCGTCCACCAGGCCCGGCAGCGTGCCGTCCTGAAAGCGCAGGCGATACTCGCGCGCCAGCGCATCCGGCAGCTCGGCCACAGTCAGCGTGCCATCGCACAGGGCCAGAGCCGGGCCGAGCACCTGCGGCACCAGCAGCATCTGGGCGCTGATCTGCAGGTTATCGCGCAGCAGCAGAAAGCGCTGGCCAGCCTGCACGTAGGGGCGGACGTCGAGGGCGCGCAGTTTCGGGCGCGCCTGACCGTTGCGGCTGGTCATGCGGCGGCGGGTTCGTCCGGGCGCGCCACCGGGACGCCCAGGGCCTCGGCCAGGAAGGCGTAGATGTCGGCCTGCTCCTGGATGAGCACGGCCGTGGGCTTGCCGAAGCCGTGCCCGGCCTGCGTCTGGATGCGGATCAGGCAGGGCGCGTCGCCGGCCTGGGCGGCCTGCAGGGCGGCCGCGAACTTGAAGGAGTGGCCGGGGACCACGCGGTCGTCATGGTCGCCGGTGGTGACCAGCGTGGCCGGGTAGCGCGTGCCGGGCCTGAGGTTGTGATAGGGCGAGTACGCGTACAGGGCCGGGAACTGGGCCGGGTCGTCGGCCGAGCCGTAGTCGCTGACCCAGGCCCAGCCGATGGTGAATTTGTGGAAGCGCAGCATGTCCATGACGCCGACGTGGGCGAGCGCGGCCCCGAACAGGTCCGGCCGCTGCGTCAGGCAGGCGCCCACCAGCAAGCCGCCGTTGGAGCGGCCCTCGATGGCGAGGCGCGGCGTGGACGTGATCTTCTCGGCGATCAGGTACTCGGCGCAGGCCTGCAGATCGTCGAAGACATTCTGCTTGCGGTCCAGCGTCCCGGCGGCGTGCCACGCCTCGCCGTACTCGCCGCCGCCGCGCAGGTTGGCCACGGCGAAGACGCCGCCCAACTCCAGCCAGGCCAGCCGGCCGACGGCGAAGGTCGGCAGGATCGAGAGGTTGAAGCCGCCGTAGCCGTACAGCAGGGTCGGGTTGGCGCCGTCCAGGGCCAGGCCGCGCTTGTGGGTCAGGAACAGCGGCACGCGCGTCCCGTCGCGGCTGGTGACGAAGACCTGGCGCGTCTCGTAGGGCGCGAAGTCGAAGCGGATGGGCGGCACGAAGATCGGCTCGCCCTCGCCAGCCCAGAAATCGTAGCGGTAAACCGTGACGGGATGGGCGAAGGATTGGAAGGCGAAGAAGAGCTCGTCGTCGTCGCGCCCGCCGGTCACGGCCGGGTCATCGCCGAAGGTAAAGAGCGAGCCCAGGCCGGGCAGCGCGATGGCGCCGGCCGGCGCCCCGTCCAGGCCGAAGACGCGCAGTTGATGATGGGCGTCGTGCACATATTGGCCGACGAACTGGTTGTGGATCAGGTACACGGCCTCCAGCACGTCCGGGCCTTCCGGGATGAGCGTGCGCCACTGGTCGCGGGCGGGCACGGTGACGTCCACGGCGATCAGGCGGCCGCGCGGCGCGTCCAGGGTGGTGCTCAGGTAGAAGACCGGCCCGTCGTTGCCGATGAACTCGTAGGTGGCCTCCAGCGTGTCGATCAGCTCCACCCAAGGGCTGTCCACGGTGAGATCACGGTAGAACAGGCGGTTGCGGATATCGGTGCCCTGCCAGACGCTCAGCACCAGGTAACGGCCGTCGTGGCTGACCTGCGGCGCGAAGCCCCACTCTTTGTGATCCGGACGCGCGTAGACCAAACGGTCGTCCGCCTGGGCCGTGCCGCGCCGGTGGAAGTACAGCTTCTGGTGGTAGTTCACGTCCTCGTAGGCCTGGCCCTCGGCCGGCGCGTCGTAGCGGGCGTAGTAGAAGCCGGAGCCGTCCGGCGCCCAGGCCGCGCGCGAGAACTTGCTCCACTCGATCACGTCGGCCAGGTCGGCGCCGCTCGCCACGTCGCGCACGCGCCAGGTGAGCCAATCTGAGCCGCTGCGGCTGGTGGCGTAGGCCAGCCAGCACCCGTCGTCGCTGACCGACCAGCTCGTCAGCGCCACCGTGCCGTCGGTCGAGAGCGTGTTGGGGTCGAGCAGCACGCGGCCGGCGTCGTCGTGGCGCTCGGCCACGGACAGGACGTCCTGGTTCTGCAGGCCGGAGTTGCGCAGCTGGAAATAGCGGCCGCCGCGCTGAACCGGGGCCTGGGCGCGCGGATAGTCCCACAGCTCGGTCAGGCGCTGGCGCAGCTGGGCGCGGGCCGGGAGGCCGTCCAGGTAGGCAAAGGTCAGCGCGTTCTGGGCCTCCACCCAGGCGCGCGTCTCCGGCGCGTCCACGTCCTCCAGCCAGCGATACGGGTCGGGGACGCGCTGGCCGTGATAGTCGTCGGCGTGGTCGAGCCTGCGGGTTGGGGGATAAGCAAAAGTCGGCATAGGGTGCTCGGGGGATGGGAACCTGAACGCGCTCATGTCCGGCGGCCGGCGGCCTCCAGCGCGTTGCCGAAAAAATCGGCCAGGCGCAGATACAGAGTGCGCTGGTTCCGGGGTTTGGAGATGCCGTGGCCCTCGTCGGCGAAGGCCAGCAATTCATGCTCCACGCCGGCGGCGTGCAGGGCCGCCGTCACCACGCGCACGTTCTCCGGAGTGACGTTGGGGTCCTGCAAGCCCTGGACGATCAGCAGTCGGCCGTGGATAGCCTTCACGAAATGGATGGGCGACCGCTCCTGGTAGCGCTGCGGCACCTGCTCGGGCGAGCCGCCCATCATCTCCTCGCTGTAAGGCCGCAGGTCCGGGCGCGTCGTCTGATAATCCACGACCAGATCGGTCATGCCGCAGATGGGGGCGGCGGCGGCCAGCTCGGCCGGCGCAAAATGTGTCAGGGCGTGCCAGGCGGAGTAACCGCCGTAAGACGTGCCGGTGATGGCCACCTGGCCCGGCGCCGCCAGCCCAGCCGCAATGAGGGCCTGGATGCCGGTGCGGATGTCGTCTTGCTCCAGGCCGCCCCACCCCGTCGCCTTGATGGCCTCGCGGAAGGTCTGGCTGAAGCCGGTGCTGCCGCGATAGTTCGGGTCCAGCACCACGAAGCCCTGGCGCACGTAGAACTGGATCTGGACGTTGAGCATGTCCTGGCTGTGGCTCGTCGGTCCACCGTGCACATACACGATAGCGCCGCGCGCCGGGCCTTGCGGCCGGTACAGCCAGCCCTGGATCTCCAGGCCGTCCACGGACCGCCAGCGGAAGTCCTCGGCCTGGGTCAGGTCATCGGGCGTGAGGGGCGTGCGCTCCCAGGTGCGCGCCAGGCTGACGAAGCTCTCCGGGCGCAGATCAGACGGCGAGAAGCGCACGAGGTCGGCCGGCTGGCGCGACCCGTAGCGCTGGCCGACCCATTGGCCGCCGCCGACCGGCGCGAGCGGCAGCAGATTCCCAGCTGAAGGCGCCACCGCCATCTCGGCGCCGGTGGCCGGGTCCAACAACACAGCGCGCAGCCGCGCGGCCCGGACCTCCACCACCACGATGTGCTGGCTGCTGAACGGCACGTAGGCGTCTTCGAGGTTGCGGGCCGGGTCGTCGATGAGCCAGCGCAGGCCGCCGTCGACCAGGTTGAGGATGCCCAACCGGCGATGGGTGGGCGCCTCAGCCAGCACCAGCAGGCGCCGGCCGTCCGGGAACCAGGCCGCCGCCGTTTTAACGTCCGGCCCGGCGTTGAGCACCTCGCGGTCGTTCTGGCCGTCGATGCCCACCACCCAGGTCTGGCGGCCGGCCGGGTGCCGGTCCAGACGCTGATAGAGCACGTGCTCGCCGGTGGGGCTGAGCGCCGGCTCGATCCAGCCGCCCTTGACGGGCCGGGCCAGCACCAGGCGCTCGCCGGTCTCCAGGTCGTGGCGATAAATCCAGGTGGCCTCAATCTCACGGCCGGCGGCGAAATCATAGTTGGCGCCGTACACCAGCCAGCGGCCGTTGCCGTGCAGGTGGCCGCCGCGCAGGAAGTAGTTCGGTTCCAGCTCGGTCAGCGGCGTCAAAGTCAGCGGCTGATCCAGGTCCACGCGGTAGAGCGTGAAGCGCTCGTCGCCGTCGCGGTCCTGCGCGGCCAGCAGCGCGCGGCTGTCCGGGGTCCAGGCGACCAGGAAGGTGTTGTCGCTGGTGGCGGTCAGGCGGATCGGCCCAGATGAGCCATCGGTGGGGGCGGCGTACAGGTCGGCGGCCGGGCCGGCGCGGAACCAGGTCCAGGCCACCCACTTGCCGTCCGGCGAGACCTTGGGCGCGGACAGGGCGGGCAAGGTGAGCAGAGCGTCCAGATAGGCTTCCGGTGTCAGCGTCGTCATGAAAACTGGTGACTCTCAGGGGTGTGGAGATCGGGCGGAGTATAGCCGAAAATCAGGCGCGGTTTGGGGAGGCAGCCGGCGCCTCAGCCACGGACGCGGCCTGCAGGTCCGGCCGGGCCGCCCACTCCGCCAGGAGCGCGCGGTTGACGCGGACGTTCTCGCACCAACTGCGCCGCCGGGCGGCGTCCTGCAGCCGAGCCGTGACGGCGTTTACGATTGCCAGCCCGCGCCGCAGGCAATCGTCGGCCTCGGCGGCGCGGCCCAGGGCCCGCCAGACGCGCATCTGCGTGTATAGGAAGCGCTCGCGCAGGAAATACTCGTCAGGGTGGGCCTCGGCGATGTCCAGGCACTCCGCGGCGGCGGCCTGCGCCTGGGCCAGGTTGCCCCGCGCCAGCGCCAGTTCCGCCAAGTAGTTCAGGGCATAGGGCAGAGCCCGGACCGGGTTCAACTGGCGAGTCAGCGCCACGACTTCGTCGATGTAAGCCTGGGCGGCCTCCAGCCCGGCGGGGTCGCCGCCGGCGGCCTCGCTCCGCAGGCGCGCCAGGTAGCTCAGCTCATACAAGGCCGCGCCGCGCCCGTACGCCGGCGCCTCGGTGTTCTGAGCGAGGGCCGCTTCCAGAGTCGCCTGCGCGGCGCCCAGGTCGCCCACTTCCAACTGGCAGCGCCCGATCAGGGCCAGCACCTCGCTCTGCTCGACCGAGCTGAGGACCGCCGCGGCCCGGGCGCGCTCGCCCTGCAGCAGTTCCAGGGCCGGCGCATACTGCCCCAGGTCGGCGAGCACGCCGGCGCGGTCGCGGCGCCGGCGGACGCGCACGCCGTCGTTGTCGGCCAGGGCCCGGTGCGCGTCATAGTCGCTCAACAGGGCCAGGGCGCCCTCGTAATCGCGCTGGCGTTGTTTCAAGTCGACCAGGTTCGTGACGGCATTGAGCAGGCCGGCGCTGGATTCGATCGACGCGGCCACGCTGGCCGACTCGCGCAGGTTGGCCTCCGCCTCGGCCACCCGCCCCAGCCCCTGCAAGGCCAAGCCGATGACGTTGAGATCATGCCCCTCTTCGGCCCGATTGCCCATCTGGCGGTGGAGCGCCAATGCCGATTGGCCCAGCGTCAGCATCTCGTCGAACCGGCGCTGATCAAAGACCAGGATGGCGAGGCGGCGCAGGCTGGTGGCCTCCTGGCGCCTGTCGCCGGCCTCCCGGCTGAGCGCCAGCGCCGTCTCGATGGCGGATTGCGCCGCCGCCGCTTCGGTGAGGTCGCTCAACGTCAACGAGAGGGTGTGCAGGCAGGCCGCGGCCTCGCCCAACTGGCCGGCCTCGCGGAAGCGCGCCGCCGCCGTCTCCAGCACCGTCTGGCTGCGCTTGAGTTCGCCGCGCATGCGGGCGGCCCAGCCCAGGCTACGCAAGGCCAGGCCTTCACGCAGCGGGTCGCCGAGGGAGCGCGCCAGGGCGGCCGCCCGCTCGGCCGGGTCCAGCGCGCTGGCCGGATCGGTGGCGCCGGCATATTCGGCCTCGGCCAGCTGGGCTTCAAAGCGATAGCCGTCGTCGCCCAGAGTTTCGGCCAGGGCCAGCAAGGCGTCCACGTCGGCGCGCTGCTCGGCCCGCCGGCCCACCAGGTCATACACCTGGGCGCGCGCCGCCAGGAGCCTGAACCGTTCGGGCGGATCGGCAGTGGTGAGGGCCAGCGCCTCGGAGTAACAGCGCAGCGCGTCGGCGTTGGCGTACACGCGCCGCGCCCGCTCGGCCGCCTGAGTGTAGTAGCGGCGGGCCTGGTTCTCGTCGCCGGCCTCGCTGTAGTGGTGGGCCAGGGCTTCGTAGTCATCCGGATGGACGCGCTCCAGCGCCGCCGCCACCCGGCGGTGCAGCCGGTGGCGCCGCAGGCCGCTGACGCTCTCGCGCAGCGTGGCCGGGATGAGGGCGTGCGCGAACGCGAACGATTCACGGCCGCGGCCGTTGGTCTCGGCCACCAACTGGGCGTGCTCGGCTGCCTCCAGGGCGTCGATCAGCACGTCCTCGGCCAGCTCGCTGGCGTGCAGGAGCGTGGCGAAATCGAACTCGCGGCCGAGCACGGCCGCCACGCGCAGGGCCTCCTGGGCCGGCACCGGCAGCTTGGTGACCCGGCTCTGGATGGCCACGCGCACGCTCTGCGGCACGCGGATCTCGGGCATGGGCGGCCGGCGCCAGCGCCCGTTCTCGCGGTAGAGCTTGCCGTCCTCCACCAGCGCCTTGCAGACCTCTTCCACGAAGAACGGGTTGCCCTCGGTCTCCTGGTAGATGCCGTCCAGAAAATCAGAGGTGACGGCCTCGGCAAACATCGCCGCCAGGAGCTGCTCGGTCTGCGGGCGGGTCAGCCGCGTCAGCTTGACGCGCACGGCCAGCCGTTCACGGTTGAGGTCGGCCAGCAGGTCCTCCAGCACGCCGGCCTCATCCAATTCCACTTCGCGATACGTCAGACACAGCAGCAGCGGCCAGCGCGCTGTCCGCGCGCGGCGGGCCAGGTGGCGCAACAGGTACAGGCTGCCGGAGTCGGCCCAGTGGAGGTCATCCACGGCCAACAGCAGCGGCGCGCGCCCCGCCAGGGCGCTGGCCACCGCGGCGAAGCTCTCGAACAGCCGCTGCTGCTCGGCGGCCGGCTCGAGGGCCAGGTTGGGCGCCAGCTCCGGGTAGCGCGCGCGCAGACCCGGCGCCAGCGTCACCAGATCGGCCAGCACCAGGCTGGGCAAGGCCAGCTCGGCGAAGCCGGGCGTCTCGACGGCGGCGTACACCAGCTGGGCGATGGGCGCGTACGGCGCGCCGCCTTCGGCGTAGCACTCGCCGGACAGCACCGTGGCGCGCGCCACCTCCGCCAGCGTCGCCAGCTCGCGCACCAGGCGGGTCTTGCCGATGCCGGGCTCGCCGCTGACCAGGAGCACGCCGGCCTCGCCGGCGGCGGCGCGCTGCCACTGCACGCGGGCGGCCGCCAGCTCGCGGTCGCGGCCCACCAGGTGTCCGCGCACGATGCGGTCCAGGAGCGCGGTGGCCGGGGCGGGGCCGCCGCTCGGCGCAGGCTGGCCCAACTGGAGCGCGCGCAGCGCCGCGCGAACGTCGGCAGCCGAGCGCGGCCGGTCGCCGGGCTGCTTGCTGAGCAGCTGCAAGATCAGCGTCTCCAGCGCGGCCGGCAGTTCCGGGTTGTAGGTGCTGGGCGGCGCCACCGTGGCGTGCACGTGTTGGGAGAGCACCAGGAGCATGTTCTCGCCGGTGAAAGGCGGCCGGCCGGTGGTGAGCTCATACAGCATCACACCGAGCGCGTACAGGTCGGATTGGGCGCTGGGGGCGCCGCCCGTGATCAGCTCCGGCGCCAGATAGGCGAAGGTACCCAGCAGCGTGCCCTCTTCAGTCAGGCGCGGCGCGCCGGGCGTGTGCGCCAGGCCGAAGTCCATGAGTTTGACCGAGCCGGTCGGCGTGAGCAGCACGTTCTCGGGCTTGAGGTCACGGTGGATGATGCCGGCGGCGTGGGCGTGCTCCAGGGCCGCGCAGATCTGGACGGCCGCGGTCAGCAGGTCGGCCAGAGCGCGCGGCGGCCGGGCATACAACGATTCGCCTTCGACGTACTCCATGACGATGAAGGCGGTGGTGCCGGCGCCATCCGGCGTTGGGATGATGCCGGCGTCGTAGACGGTGACGATGTTGGGGTGGTTCAGGCGCGCCACGGCGCGGGCCTCGGTGAGCAGGCGGGCCTGGCCGGCGGTGCCCAGGCCGGAGGCGCCGGCGGCCAGCATCTTAACGGCCACCGGCCGCCCGAGGCGCAAGTCCTGGCCGCGATAGACGAGGCTCATCCCGCCGCGCCCCAGCTCGGCGTCGAGGCGGTAATGGTCCAGCAGCACAGTGCCAATCACTCTGGATCCCTTGGATGAACGCTGGAACGCGGGGTCTGACCCGGCCCGCCTAGGAACACGGGCCTGGAGTCAGTATAGCGCAAAGCGACGGCCCGGTCCGCGGGTGGTCAGGCCAGCAGCGCGGCCACCGCGGCCGTGAGCGCGGCCTCGGAGTCGACCCGGACCGCATTCCAGGCAGCCGTGAAGGCGGCCTCCCCCAGTCTGGCCCGCACGGCGGCGACGCGGTTGACTTCGGCGGCCTGCTCCACCGGCGGCGTGGGCGCGTTGACCAGGTGGCGGATGCCGGCGGCCACGGCCAGCAGGCGCGCCGCGCGCTCCGGGTCGTCGGCGGCGGCCAGGTCGGCCAGGCCGCTCAAACACTCGGCGATGCCCCACGGCTGCTGCCATTGCCGATAGAGTTGCAGGCTCTCATGGAAACTGGCCTGCGCCAACGCCGTCTGGCCCTGGGCGGCGGCCACAAACCCGAGGCGGCTGAGCGGGTAAGCACTCCAGGCCAGGTTGCCAATGTCACGGGCCAGGGCGACGCTCTCCTGCAGCAACTCGGCCGCGCGCGGCAGATCGCCCCGGTGGTACGCCACCCGGCCGACGTCGGCCAGCGTGTAAGCCAGGCTGAGCTGGTTGGCCTCCTGCCGGGCCAGGGGCAGACACTCCTCCAGCAGCCGCGCCGTCCGGTCCAGGTCGCCGTGCAGCAGTTCGATCAGGGCCAGGTTGCGCAGAGCGTAGGTGAGGCCCAGCCGGTGGCCCAGGTCGCGCGAGAGCGCCAGCGCCTCTTCCAGCCAGGGGCGGGCGCGGGCGTAGTCGGTCTGGAACCAGAAGCCCAGCCGCTGCAGCAGCGTGGCCAGGCCGCGTTTGTCCGCGAGCTTGCGCTTGAGCGCCAGACTCTCTTCGACCAGCGCCAGCGACCGGTCGCGGTCGCCGCGGCCCAGCGCGTACATGGCCAGCACGCTCAACGCTTCGGCCACGCCGATCGAGTCACCCATGGCTCGGCGCAGGGCCAGGCTGGCCTCGCAGCGCGCCACGGCCAGGTCATTGTCGTTGCGGCTGCCGGCGGCGTAGGCCAGGTGCTCCAGCGCCTGGGCCTGCCCCCAGCGGTAATCCGGCCCCAGGGCCTGGAACAGCGCCAGGCTCTCCTGGGCCAGGGCCTCGGCCCGCGCGTACTCGGAGCGCGCCCAGCTGATGGCGTCCGCCTGCAGCACCAGCGTCAGGGCCAGCGTGGCGTTGTCGCCGCTGGCGCGCGCCAGCGCCTCACTTTCGGCCAGCAGGGCTTCGGCCGCGCGCACATCACCCTGCCCGAGCGTCACGGCCGCGGCCCGCGCCAAGGCGGGCGCGCGGATGGCCGGCGCCACCGTCTGGGCCTGGGCCAAAGCCGTTGTCAGCCAGGCGCGCCCGCGGCCCCAGTCGGCCGTCACCGTCCAGAAGATCCACAAGGCGCTGGCCAGGCGCAGGGCCGCCGTCACGTCCTGATCCAGCGCCCACTCAAAGGCCAGGCGCAGGTTGCCGGCCTCGTCGTCCAGGCGGCCGAGCCAGAACATCTGGCGCGGGCTGGCGAACTCGCGCTCGGCCTGTTCGGCCAGGGCCAGGTGGTAGGCCAGGTGCCGGTCACGCACGGCGCGCACCTCGGCCTCGCCGGCCTCGCGCAGCTTCTCGCGCGCGTACTGGCGGATCGTCTCCAGCAGCTGATAGCGCGCCTCCGGGCCGCGCTCGCGCTCGACCACCACCAGGGACTTGTTGACGAGCTGCGTGAGCAGGTCGAGGACGTCGTCCTTGCACAGCGGCGCGGGACCGGGGCCGGCCGGCGGATCGGTCGCCACCGCTTCGGCCGCCTCCAGCGTCCAGCCGCCCATGAACACGGCCAGGCGGCGCAGCAGGACGCGCTCGGCGTCGGCCAGCAGCTGGTGGCTCCAATCCATCGTCGCGCGCAGCGTCTGCTGGCGCGGCAAAGCCGTGCGGCTGCCGCCGGTGAGCAGGCGGAAGGCGTCGTCCAGGCGGGCCGCGATCTGGTCCACGCTGAGGAGCTTGACCCGGGCGGCGGCCAGCTCGATCGCCAGAGCGATGCCGTCCAGGCGCCGGCAGATCTGCGTGATGGGGCCGGCGTTCTCGGCGGTGAGCGCAAAGCCCGGCAGCGCCGCGGCGGCCCGGTCCACGAACAATTGCACGGCCTCCGAGTCGTCCGGCGGCGCGCCGGCTGGCCCCGGCAGGGACAGCGACGGCACGCGCACGGCGGCCTCGCCCTCGATGCCCAGCGCCTCGCGGCTGGTGGCCAGCAGCTGCAGGTGCGGGCAGGCGCGCAGGAGCTGCTCGGCCAGTTGGGCGCAGGCGTCGATCAGGTGCTCACAGTTGTCCAGCAGCAGGAGCACCTGCTTCTCGCGCAGATAGTCGGTGAGCGCCGTGAACAGCGGCCGGTCGCGCTCCTCGCGCACGCCCAGGGCGGCAGCCACCGCCTGCGGCACGCGTTCCGGGTCGGTGAGCGGAGCCAACTCCACCAGCCAGATCCCGTTGGGGAAGTGCGTGAGCAGATTGAGCGCGGCGTGCTGGGCGAGCCGGGTCTTGCCGACACCGCCTGAGCCCGTCAGCGTGATCAGGCGCGGCGCACCGTCCTGGCCATCGGCGGCGGCCGGCTGCAGCAGGCGCTGCAGGCGTTGCAGTTCGCGCGCGCGGCCGACGAAGCGGGTCAGCGGCGGCGTGAGGTTGGTCGGCGGCGCGGCCGGCGCGGCGGGCGCCGCCGTCGGGCGCTCGGCGTTCTGGTCCAGCAGGCGGCCCACCGCCTCGGCCGATTCCGGCCGCGCCGCCGGCTGCTTGTGGAGCAAGGCCACCACCAAATCATCCAGCCAGGCCGGCACGGCCGGGGCGTGGGTGCTGGGCGGGACGACCGGCGCGTGCAGGTGCTGGGCCAGCAGCGTGATGAAGTCATCGGCCTCGAAGGGCGGCCGGCCGGTGAGCAGCTCGTAGACCATCACGCCGAACGCGTACAGGTCCGAGAGCGCGGTGGCGGAGGCGCCCTGGATGAGCTCGGGGGCCAGGTAAGTGACTGTGCCAAAGATCTGGCCGGCCTGGGTCAGGCGCGGGCCGCGCGTTGTGCGCGCCAGGCCAAAGTCGGTGAGCTTGGCAACGCGCTCGGGCGTCAGCAGCACGTTCTCGAGCTTGAGGTCGCGGTGGATGATGCCGTGGGCGTGAGCGTGCTGCAGCGCTCCGGCCACCTGGCGCGCCAGCGCCAGCGTCTCGCCAAGTGTGGCCGGCGTGCAGCCTCGGAGCGAACCGCCCTCGACCAGCTCCATGATGATGAAAGGCTGGCCGTCGGTCTCGGCCGCGAAACCCACGTCGAAGACCATGACGATGTTGGGATGGTTGAGCTGGGCGGCGGCCTGGGCCTCGGTCAGCAGGCGCGCGCGGCCGGCGGTGCCCAGCCCGGTGGGGTTGAGGACCTTGACCGCGACGGCGCGCTCCAGCAGCGTATCCTGGGCGCGATAGACCACGCCCATGCCGCCGCGGCCGATCTCGGCCTCCAGCCGATAGCGTTCCAATAAC
>CALFZO010000101.1 GCA_937952305.1 uncultured Anaerolineales bacterium
GTACGGCGTCAGTGTGGCTCTGAGCGGTCCCTTTGCCCTCGTCGGCGCCCAAAATGCCGAGATTGCCGGCATCAAGCGGGGCGCGGCCTATCTCTACAACGTGAGCGACGCCTTTCTCCCGAACCCCGAGCTGAACCGCCTGTCGATGATGATCGCCACCGACGGCGTGGCCGACGACCGATTCGGCTTTGCGGTGGCATTGGATGGCTTTCGCTGCCTGATTGGGGCGAAGGACCACAATGGCGAACGGGGCGCCGCCTACCTGTTCGATGGCCGCACCGAAGTTGTCTTGAAGAGCCGCCAGGGTAAGTTCAAGGGTTGTCATGCTGATGCCTGCGGGCAACGGGCGCTCAGGCCCACTTGACGAGCTTTTCCTGCTTCACTTTGGCGTGCAGGGTCAGGATGCCGTGGATCAGGGCCTCCGGGCGCGGCGGGCAGCCGGCCACGTACACGTCCACCGGCACCACCTCGTCCACGCCCTGGACGACCGCGTAGTTGTTGAAAATGCCGCCGCACGAGGCGCAGTCGCCCATGGCGACCACCCACTTCGGGTCCGGCATCTGATCGTACAGCCGGCGCAGCACCGGCGCCATCTTGCGCGTCACGCGGCCGGCCACGATCATCAGGTCGCTCTGGCGCGGCGAGGCGCGCATCAGCTCCATGCCGAAGCGCGACAGGTCGTTCTGCGGCGCGCCGATGGCGCTGATCATCTCGATCGCGCAGCAGGCCAGCCCGAACAGCATCGGCCACATCGAGCCGGTGCGGCCCCAGTTCACGGCCTGCTCGAGGCTGGTCGTCACCACCCCCAGGTTGCCGAGTTTTTGCTCAAGACCCATCGTTCCGCCTCCTGTCTCGCGCGCGGGCTACTCCCACTCCAGCGCGCCCTTCTTCCACACCCACACGTAGCCTACCAGCAGGATCCCCACAAACACCAGCATTTGCCCGAACGCATAGACGCCCAACTGCCGGAAGGTCACGGCCCACGGCAGGAAGAACACGACTTCGATATCAAACAGGATAAACAGGACCGCTATCAGATAGAAGCGCACCGGCATCCGGCGCACGGCCGGCCCGATGGCGCGCATGCCGGACTCATAAGCTTCCAGCTTGCGGGGAGTGGGCCGGCGCGGCCCAAAAGCATGGCCGATGAGGATGACCAGGACCGCCAGGATGACGGCGACGGCCAGGAGGACTCCAATTGGGAGATATTCGACGAGCATCCAGCACTCCTGCTTCTATTTACTTAATAGATTGTCCTGAATATGCGAATTTTATCACAATCAAACGCGTCAAGGCAACCGGTGGAACCGTCAGACTTCAGTAGCTTAATCTTGGAAGACCAGAGGCGGTTACCGTAAACGCAACCGGTCGAGCGCCCTACCCGGCCCGCAAGCCGTCCAGCAGGTCCGTTTCTTTCACGCCGTTGCCCGGCCGTCCGCCGTGCGCCAGGATGAAGCGCTCATGGCCAAACAACTGGAGGCGCTCGGCCTCCGGCAAGGAGGCGGCAAACGTCTTGGGCTCGCCAGTCTGGGGGTCCAGCTCAAACTGGCTGCGATGACACTTGAGTGCGGCCTGTTTGCGGCGCAGCCACGCCGCGATGTCCACTTCGGTCGTGATCGCATCGTCGGGGACGCCCACAAACCCCAGCACCTGGCCGCCGATATCGGCGCGCCGATCCCGCAGCGCCGGGACGCGCTCCTTGAAGCTGCGCGGGATGGCGAAATAGTACAGTTTGGCCGGCGCAAAGGGCGGCGGATCGCCGGGCGTCTCGACCGCCGCGGCCGGGTCACCGGCCAGGCCAAACGCCCGGGTCACGAAGGCATTGACGGCGATATGGTCCGGATGGCCATACCCGCCGCCGGGATCGTGCGTGATGACCACGTGCGGGCGCAGCGCGCGGATCAGCCCGGCCACCTGGCGGGCCGCGGCTTCCACTGGCACTTGAGCCACCGCACCGTCTTGATAATCCAAAAAGAGCGGCGGCTGGGCGCCGAGCGTCTGGCAGGCGCAGGCCAGCTCCTGCGAGCGGACCTGGGCCAGCGTGGCGCGCGTGGCGGCCTCGTTCTTGATCTGCGCGTCCGGCCCGTCGCCGCGCGTGGCACAAGCCACGTAGACGCGCGCCCCCTCGGCCGCGTAACGGGCCAGCGTGCCGCCGCACGAGCCTTCATCGTCTGGGTGAGCCACAACAGCCAGGAGGGTGAAATCGGTCATGGCGCTAACACGTAATCAGCCACCAGCGGCCTGCTGATGGCTGATCGCAGCTCGCCGTCAACCAGCCGCCGGCGGACCGTCAGCCGAGGTAATCGCGCAGCGCGCGGCTGCGGGTGGGGTGGCGCAGCTTGCGCAGCGCCTTGGCCTCAATCTGGCGGATGCGCTCGCGCGTGACGCGGAAATACTGCCCGACCTCTTCCAGGGTGTGATCCTGGCCGTCTTTCAGCCCGAAGCGCATCTCCAGCACCTCGCGTTCGCGCTCGGTGAGGACGGCGAGGGCGTTGCGCACCTGCTCCTTGAGCAATTGCTGCGAGGCGGCCTCGGCCGGGGCCGGCACAGTCTCGTCTTCGATGAAGTCGCCGAGCAGGCTGGACTCCTCGGCGCCCACCGGCGTCTCCAGACTCATCGGCTCCTGGGCCACGCGCAGGATGCGGCGCACCTTGACGGCGGCGCGGCGCCACTGGCGGTCCAGCATCGGGTCCAGGCGGTCACCGCGGGCCAGCGTCTCGCGGATGGTCTGGACCTCCTGGGGCGTCAGCAGGTCTAGTTCCAGGGCCACCTGTTCAGAGGTGGGCTCCTGGCCCAGCTCCTGCTGGAGCTGGCGCTGGACGCGCATCAGCCGGTTGATGGTCTCGACCATGTGGACCGGGATGCGGATGGTGCGGGCCTGGTCGGCGATGGCGCGCGTAATGGCTTGGCGGATCCACCAGGTGGCATAGGTGCTGAACTTGAAGCCCTTGGTGGGGTCGAACTTCTCCACGGCGCGCAGCAGGCCGATGTTGCCCTCCTGGATCAGGTCCAGGAACGAGATGCCGCGCCCGATATAGCGCTTGGCCACGCTGACCACCAGCCGCAGGTTGGCGCGGATAAGGGCTTTGTTGGCCTCGTCGCTGCGCTGCGACACCTGGGCGAAGTCGGCGCGCATCACCTGCTCCTCCGGCAGCCAGGCCCGGAAGGTGCGCTTCTGCGGCAGCTCCACCTTTTTGGCGCGCTTGTCATGCTTGCGGTGCCAGTGCTCCAGCAGACGGGCCTGCGCGGCCAGCGGCAGCAGATAGACGACGACGAACAACTGGAAGGCCTCGCGCGCGATCTTGTCCCAGCTGCCGTCGCGGCCCCAATGGCCGCTGGTCGTCAGCCAGTGGCGCAGGGTGGACGGCCGGGCCGAGTTCCAATCGGCGCGCAGACCTTGCGCCTCTTCCACCAGCGCCGGCAGGTCCAGCGCCACCACCTTGCGCTTGTGGGTCTCGCTGTAGAGGTGCTCCCAGGTCTCGATCAGTTCGTCGAACAGATCCAGGCTGAGGGCCTCATCGGTCGGCAGATGTTTGGCCTTGGGGTTCGGCTCGCGGTTGATCAGCAGGTGCAGATGGCGCTCGGCCATCATCTGTGTGGCCAGCCAGATCTCCTGATCCGGCCCCAGCAGCGGCACTTGGCCGATCTCCTTGAGGTACATGCGGACGGGGTCATCGGCCAGCTCCGCCAGCGAGATGTTGGCGCTGTCCAGGCCCTCTTCCTCGATCTCCTCGAGCTCCTCCTCGCCGGGCTCGCCCTCGTCGCCGTCGAAGCTGGTCTCGTCTAGATCCAGGTCGTCCAACTCGGCCGGGCTGGCGCTGGCTTCGTCGTCGGCCTCGATCTCGTCGCTGGCCTCACGGCCAGGACGCGGCTCGTCGACCTCGGCGTCGTCAAACGCGCCGGTCTCCTCGGCCTCGGAGAAGAGCTCGTCGCCGCCCGCGTCGTCAGGATGGGAGGATTTGCGCTTGGGCATCTTGTATCTTTAGCACCACCGAGAGAAAGCCGTCCCGAATCTTACCACTCCGGCCGGATCATCACGGCACCCGCGGCGCGGCCGGGCTGCGCTGGGCCCGCGGCGACAGGGCCCAATCCACGCGGGCGCGCGCCGTCGACAGGCGCACAATTTCCGGCTGATAGGTCTCGGCCAGCGCATCCCCGCTCTCGCGGGCGGCCTCGACCAGGAAACGCATCTGGCCGAGCTGCTGGGTTAGGGCGCGCAAGCGCAAGCGCAACACCACTGTCAGGAGATCGTCGCTGGCTCGCGGGAAGGCGGCGCGGACGTCCTCGCGCTGCAAAGTCTCCAGCCGAGTCTGGAGCATTGGGTCAAGATTATGCCGCAAATAGTCAGAAGCCTCAATATCCACCTGCTCCAGCGCCGCGCTCAGCGCCCGGAACAGCACCTGGTGCTCGGTATCCAGAAAATCGTCGGCCGTGAGCTTCTCCAAGCCGAAGGCCTGCAGATCCCGGTCGAGGCTGTAGAGCCGGTCCGGTTCGCGCAGCAGCCCGGCCAGGCAATGGTCGTCCAGCGCGCCGGCGTTCTCGGCCTCCGGCCGGCGGGCGGCGCCGCGGGCCGGGCCGGCCGCCGCGGGCGCCTCCGGCGCGGGCAGCGGGCGGCGGCTGGGCTTGGCCGGGCTGCGGCGGGCCGCCAGCACGTCCTGGCTCACCTTGAGCGTGCGCGCCAGCTTCTGCCGGTAGGCGTCGCGCTCGATGGCGTCGGCGACGTCCTCGACGAGCGGCAGGACGGCGTCGGCGACCTCGGCCTTGACCTTGGGGTCGTCCAGGTTGCGGCCGGCCGTGAGCGCGCGGATCACGTACTCCACCACCGGCTCGGCGGCCTCCACCAGGCGCCGCCATTCGGCCGGGTCGCGCCGGATGACGTCGTCCGGATCGAGCCCGGCCGGCAGCGTCATCACGCGGATATCGGCGCCCAGGCGTCCCTCGATCCGCACCAGGCCGCGCGGGTCAAAGGTCACTTCGCTCTCGCGGTCCAGCGCCTCGCGCGCCACCATCAGCCCGCGCAGCGTGGCCGCGTCGCCGGCCTCGTCGGCGTCCAGGGCCAGCAGGATGCGCTTGGCGTGCTTCTTCAGGACGCGCAGCTGGTGCTCGGTGAGGGCCGTACCCTGCGACGAGACGACATTGCTGAAGCCGGCCTGATGCGCGGCCACTACGTCCAGGTTGCCCTCCACCACGATGGCGGCGCCGGCCTCGCGGATGGGCTTGCGGGCCAGGTTGAGGCCGAAGAGCGTGCGGCCCTTGTCGAACAGCGCCGTCTGCGGGCTGTTCATGAATTTCGGGATGGCGTCCGGCTGGAGGGCGCGCGCCTGGAAGCCGGTCAGGCGGCCCTGCTCGTCGCGGACCGGGATCATCAGGCGGTCGCGAAAGCGGTCGAAATAGCGCACGGCCGGGCTGGCGTCGCCTTCGGCGACGACGTCCTTGGCCACCACCAGGCCCGCGTCCAACAGATCCTGCCGCTGATAGCCCTTGCTGGTGAGGTACTTGAGGCCGGCGTCCCAGGCCTCCAGCGCGTAGCCGAGCTGGAACATCTCCACGGCCTTGTCCGTCAGGCCGCGGCCGGCCAGATGCGCGCGCGCGGCCTGGGCCTGGGGCGCGTTCTTGAGCAGGTGGTGATAGTAGTTGGCGGCCGTCTCCAGCAGCTGCCGCAGGTGGTTGAGGTTGTCGTCCTGCTCCACCTGCTCGGGCGTGCGCGGCTTGAGCTCCACGCCGGCGCGCTGGGCCAAGGCCTGCAGCGCGCCGGAGAAATCCAGGCCGTCACGCTTCATCACGAACTTGAAGACGTCGCCGCCCTCGTTGCACTGCCCGAAGCAGCGCCAGGTGCCGCTGTCTGGCCAGACGGCGAAGGACGGCGTGTTGTTCTTGTGGCCGTGGAACGGACACAAGCCCATATAGGCGCGGCCGGACTTGCGCAGTTTGACGGTCTGGGCGACCAGCTCGACCAGGTCGATGCGGGCCTTGACGTCGTCGATGACAGACATGACAGCAGCGTTGTGAGCGACGCAGCGGATAGGCCCGGGGCCCACAGGCCGCCGGGAAGCGGACTGTGATTATAGACGGCGGCCGGGCGGCTGGACAGGGCGGCGCCGTCTTTTTAAGCCGCGTGGGGGCTCAGGCGTCGGCGGCGATCTGCTGCTCGCACTCGGCCAGGACGGCGCGGGCCTTGGCCGCTTCCGGCGAGGGCAGCTTGGCGAAGATGTCCATGGCGCGGCGCGCGTAAGGCAGGCCCTCGGCCGGGCGCCCGCGCCGCAGCCTGGCCAGCGCCAGCCGCCAGCAGTTGTAGGCGATGAAGAGTTGATGACCGAGGGCCTCGGTCAGCTGCAGGGCGTCGCGCGCGTAGACCTCGGCCGCGGCCCAGTCCTGGCGCGCCAGCAGCAGGCCGGCCAGCGTGCCCTTGTTGGTGGCCACGCCCTCCTGGTAGCCGATGCGCTCGCCCAGGGCCAGGGCCTCGCGATAGTGGCGCTCGGCCGCCGCCAGGTCGCCGGATTCTTGCTCGGCCCAGCCCAGGTCGTTCAGGCCCATGGCCATGATCTCGTTCTCGGCGCCGGCGGCCGCGATCATGGCTTCGAAGGCGGCCAGCGCGGCCGGGTAGTCCTTGGCCAGCTGATGGCCTTTGCCGCGCAGGCGCAGGGCCAAGGCGCGCTCGGGCTCGTCGCCCTGGTCGGCCCAGTGGGTTTCGGCGCGGCGCGCGCAGGCCAGCACCGCCTCGGCCTGGCCGCGCAGCCGGTAGACCCAGCCGGCGTTGTAGGCGCGCCGCCCGGCGCTGCGCCCATCGCCCTCGGCCTCGGCGCGCTGCTCGGCCTGCAGGCTCAGCGCCAGCCACTCATCCCAATAGCCGGAGAAGTTCAGAAAGCGGTTGAGGGCATCACACACCAGCTGCAGGCGGGCGTTGCCGCCCTGCAGGAACAGCGGCAGCGCGGCGGCGATGCGCGGCCATTCCTCGGCCAGCAGCGGGACGCGCGGGAAGTTGCGGAAGTCGCGCAGGTCGCCCTCAATCGCCAGCTGAAAGACGCCGTCGGTCAGACGCTGCGCGGTGGCGGCGATGATGTCCGGCCGACGGCGGCGCAGGTGGGTCTTCACCAGCGGCGCCAGCACAAAAGTCTCGGCGGCCTCGTCGCTGTGCAGGAGCGCGCGTTCGAGCAGGTCTTCCAGGCAGGTGCCGGCGGCGGCCTCGGCCAGGCCGGCGGCCTCGGCCAGCCAGCGGACGCGGGCGGGGTGCGTGAAGTGCGAGAGCGCGGCCAGCACGGCCAGCTCGCTCTCGGAGAAGGCGTTGAACAGGTCGCCGAAGATGTGCTCGAGCGGATCGTTGCCGGGCGGCGCGGCCTCCAGGAAGCGCGCGGCCTCGGCGATCGACCGGCACTGGCTGCCGGGGCGGCCCAACTGCCCGCCCAGCCATTCGATCAGGAGCGGGTTGCCCTGGGTCAGCTCGTACAACTGCTGCCGCTCGTGGTCGTTGGCGCGCGCCAGCAGCTTGTTGCGCTCGGCCAGCCGCGCCATCAGCTTCTGCGCGTCCTCAAGCTTGAGCCGGTCCAGGCGGATGACGTCGGCGGTCACGTCCAGGCGCCGGCGGCTGGTGACGATGGCCTTGCACGAACGCGGCAGCCGGCGCAGGAACTGCAGCAGCCGTTCGCGCTCGTGGTCGTCGAAAGTCTCGACGTTGTCAAAGATCAGCAGGGCCTGGCGGCGCGCCAGGGCGCGGCGCACGGCGCTGGCGCGCTCGCCGGGGTCACCCTTGGCGATCTCGTCTTCGCCCAGCTCGCGGGCCAGTTCGGCCAGCAGGGCGTTGTAGTTGGTCAGCAGGAAATCTTCCAGCACCTGCTCGCCGCGCGGCGTCAGCTCGCGCACTTTGGCCGAGAGGAAGATCTTGAGCGGGTAGTGTTTTTCCGGGGCCTGGTGGCCGGCGCGGATGGCCAGCGCCGTCTTGCCGATGCCGCCCGCCCCGTCGATGAGCACGCCCCAGCCCACGGTCTCGGGGTCCAGGGCGTCGGCGATGCGGGCCAGCTCCTCCGCGCGGCCGAAGAAATAGGCCTGGTGCGGCAGCTCCGAGCGCGCCGGGGCGGCCGGCGCAGTGCCATAGTAGTTGGCCACGGACGTGAGCTTGTCGCGGCCGACGGCATCACCGCCGATGACGGCATCGCCGCCGCTCTCCAGGCCGAGGCCGGCCGGGGGCTTTTCGTCAGGCATGGGTGCTCCGCTTCCGGTGTCGCCCTGAGTATCAGCCCGCCGGCCGCTACGGGCAAGCCCGGCCCGGTTACGGCGCTGTTAGCGCGGCGCCGCGCCAGTAGCGTCGCGCACGCGGTACAGGAAGAAGGCCGGCTGGCCGCTGCGCTCGCGGAAGACCACGGTCTCGGCCTCGGCGACGACGTAACCCTGCTCGGCCGCAATCTGGCGGAAGGCGGCTTCGCGCGGGTAGACGGCGTAGGCCGCGTCGACGTTGAGGAACACGCAGCCGTCACAGAGCAGGGCCTGCACGCGCTCGCGGAAGCCCGCGTCCGGCTCGGCCGAGTACCCGAAGATCTCGGCCGGCTGCACGCGCCCTCCGGTGAGCACGTAGATGTTCTTCTCCAGGCCCCAGTCCAGGGCGGCCGGGGCGGCCACTCCATTCTGGTCGAGATAATCGGCCAGCGCATAAATGGCGTCGGAGAAGCGGCCCGGTCCGCCGGTGCGGGTCAGGTCGCCGTGGTAGTCCCAGGTGGTGCGCGCTTCGCCATAGGCCAGGGTGATCGCCAACACACCGGCCGCCAGGCGGCCGGCCCACGCCCAGGCCGCGGCGTCCGGGCGCAGCCGCCACAGCGCCACCACCGCCAGGGCGGCCAGCATCTGCGGGAACGGGAACAGGATGTACAGGTGGGTGGCCCAGATGCCGGAGACGGTGAAGGCGCCCAAGACGTTGACGACGAGCATGACCACCAGCACCGCCAGGCCGCGCCGACGCCGGGCCGGGGTCCATTCCCCGAACCCGTACAGCACCATCGCGGCCGCCGCCAGGTACAGGCTGAGCGCGCCGGAGTTGGCGTGCAGGCCGCCGTTGTACCAGAAGTAACTGCCGTCCAGGAAGACCCGGAACTGGCTGAGGCGCGCGCCCAGGTTGGCCAGGAAGTCCAGGTTGTTCACGCCATAGGAGGTCGGGCTGCTCCAGGCCGCCTGCAGCAAGGCCAGCGTCTCACCAGTCCGCGCGTTGTAATACACCAGCGGCGCCGCGCCCACGAGCACGCCCAGCGCGCCGGCGCCCCAGGCCTGCCAGGGCGCGCCGAAAATCTCGCCGCGCGCCCAGGCCGCGCGCGTGAACCAGCGCCGCTCCAGGTTCACGGTCAGGTGGAGAGCGGCCAGGGCCGCCCACCACCACACAAACAAGAGCTTGGCCCACACGCCCAGGCCGAGCAGCAGGCCAGCCGCGAACAGGAGCCAGAGCCGGCCGGGCTGCCGGCCGCCGCGCGCCCAGCGCCCGATCAGCACCAGGCTGCCCAGGCTGGCCACCGCCATCACATGCGTCACACTGATGCCCATCCGGCTCCAGAAGAGGAAGGACGGGCTGACGGCCAGCAGCAGACCGGTGACCACAGCTGTGGACGACCCGAACCAGCCGCGCGCCAGGCGGACGCCGAGTGCCAGGATGACGGCGCCCACGGCCACCTCAAACCAGCGGATACTGAACCAGCCGATGCCCAGGGCCGCGAACACGCCCGTCATCAGGTACGTGTTGACGGCGCCGACGTAGTCGATCACCATCAGCGGCAGGGTCCGGCCGAGGACGGTGACGCCGGGATCTTTCGGCATCAGCACCACCGGCTCGCCGCGCGCCAATTGCACGGCCTGCGGCAGGTCCAGGGCCTCGTCGTAGTACAGGCCGGGCAGAGCGAGCTGATAGAAAGCCAGCGCACTGTAGACCAGCAGGGCCAGCAGCGGCGCGGCGCGCAGCCAGAAGCGAGTCAGGGAGGAGGTAGGTTTCATCAGGGGTTACCTTCCGCCAGCCTCGGCGGGAGGTGTGAGTTTTCAACGGCGGGCGCGCCCGGTTTAGAAGCCCTCGAGCTTGCTGAGATCGGCCACGCCGCGAGCCAGGCCCGCGATGCGCTGCAGCAGGCCCAGGCGGTTGGCGCGCACGGCCGCGTCTTCGGCCATCACCAGGACGTCGTCGAAGAAGCGGTTGATGGCCGGGATCAACGACAGCACCTGGTTGAAGAGGTCGTCCACGGACTGGGCCGGGTGCGTGGCGGCGGCGGCCGCGTACAGGGCCTGCTCAGCCGGCTCGGTCAGCCGGTCTGCGTCCACGGCGAACTGTTCCTTCTGGTCGCGCGTGATGCGCACGCAGCGCGCATAGGCCGGCAGGATCTGCGGCCAATCCGGGCGCTGGACCCAGGCCGTGAGCTGCTGGACGGCGGCCAGGGCGCGGGCCGGGTTGCGCGCCTGCTCAGCCAGGACGGCGTCCACAATGTCGTAGCGATAGCCCCCGCCATCGGCGTCCAGGAGCTGGCCGCGCAAACGCCCCGCCAGGAACGCCAACAGGTCCGCCAGCAGCTTGGCGCGGTCGGCCACCAGGCCGGCTGGGAGTTGGTCCAACGCCGCCTCCAGCGCCGCCAGCAGATCGAAGTCCAGGCCTTTGTCCACCAGGATCTGGTTGGTGCTGAGCGCGGCGCGGCGTAGGCCGAACGGATCAGCCGAGCCGGTGGGGGCCAGACCGGCCGCGAACAGGCCCGCCAGCGAGTCGAGCCGGTCGGCCAGCCCCACGACCAGGCCGGGCTTCGTGTCCGGCAGGCCGTAGTGCTCGCGGATCGCCACGGCGACGGCGCGCGGTTCGCCGGAGGCCAGCGCGTACTCGTAACCCATCACGCCCTGCAGCGACGTCATCTCCACCACCATCTGCGTGGCCAGGTCGGCTTTGCACAGGTGGGCGGCGCGCCCGGCGATCTCGGTCTCGGCCGCGTCCAGGCCCAGCCGCGGCGCCAGCTGCCGGGCCAGGGCCTCGATGCGTTCGGACTTATCCAGCATCGAACCGAGCTTGGTCTGGAACAGCAGCGTCGCCAGCTTGGGCCGGAAGGCGGCCAGCGTCTGTTGGCGGTCCTCGCGCACGAAGAAGTTGGCGTCGGCGAAGCGCGCGCGGATGACGTGCTCGTTGCCCTCGCGCACGACGTCCACGTGCTGGCGGTCGCCGTTGCGCACGGCCACGAAGTACGGCAGCAAAGCGCCGTCCGGCGTCTCCACCGGGAAGTAGCGCTGGTGCTTCTTCATGACCGCGATCAGGACCTCGCGCGGCAGCTTCAGCGCTTCGTCCGAGAACGAGCCGAGCAGCGCGGTCGGCCGCTCCACCAGGTGGGTGACCTCGGCCAGCACGCCCTCGTCCGCGATCACGCCGCCGACGGTCTTGGCCAGCTGGCGCGCCTGCTTGAGGATGGCGGCGCGGCGCGCGGCCGGGTCCGCCTCGATGTGGGCTTTGCGCAGGGCCGCCAGGTACTCGTCGGCCGCGCCGATGGTGATGGCCGGCGAGCCGAGCGGGCGCAGGCCGCGGCTGACGTTGCCGGAGCGCAGGCCGGCGTAGCTGAACGGGATCACGCTCTCGCCGAGCAGCGCCGCCAGCCAGCGCACCGGCCGCGAGAACGCGGTCGGGTCGCCGGCGCGCCAGCGCATGGTCTTCTCGAACTTGAGCGCCGCCACCAGCCGGGGCAGCAGCTCGCGCAGCACGTCTGGGGCCGCTTGGCCCTTCTCTTTGACCACGGCGACGACGTACTCGCCGCCGTCCAGGGTGCGCTTCTCGAGCGCGGACACGGACAGGTTGTACTTGCGGGCGAAACCCTCGGCCGCCGGCGTGGGGGCGCCGGCCGGGTCAAAGGCGCGCGCGGCCGGCGGGCCTTTCACCACCAACTCGCGGTCCGGCTGGCCGGGCACCAGGTCCTTCACCAGCAGCGCCAGGCGGCGCGGCGTGCCCAGCACCTGCACGGCGCCGTGCTCAAGCCGCGCCTCGGCCAGCAGTTTGGGCGCCAGCTCGCCCAGCTGGGCCAGGGCCGCGTCGACGTCGGCGGCGGGCAGTTCCTCAGTGCCGATCTCCAGCAGCAGGGATGCTGGACCGGGGACGAAGGCCGAAGGCTGAGTCACGGCATTCGGCGTGCGACCTTGCTCCTCTGTCTCCGTCAGCAAGGGGTATTCCAGTTGCTTGCGCTGTTCCAGGAAGGCCTCAGACACCCGGCGGGCCAGCCCGCGCATCCGCCCGAAGGCGGCCTGGCGCTCGGTGACGCCGATGGCGCCGCGCGCGTCCAGGACGTTGAAGGTGTGCGACATCTTCAGGATGTGATCGTGGGCGGGCAGCACCAGTCCGGCGGCCAGCGCGGCCTCGGCCTCGGCCGCCGCGTTGGTGTACGTCTGGCGCAGCCGCTCGACGTCGGCGACCTCGAAGTAGTACTTGCTCTGCTCGAATTCGTTTTGCAGGTTGACGGCGCCGTAGGTGACCGGGCGGCCGGCCGGGTCGCGCGTCCAGACGATGTCGCGGAAGCTCTTAACGCGCTGCAGGGCGATGGCGATGCGCTCCAGGCCGTACGTCAGTTCCACCGCCACCGGGTCCAGCGTGAAGCCGCCGGACTGCTGGAAGTACGTGAACTGGGTGATCTCCTGGCCGTCCAGCCAGACCTCCCAGCCCAGGCCCCAGGCGCCGAGCGCCGGGCTCTCCCAGTTGTCCTCGACGAAGCGGATGTCGTGCTCGCGCGGGTTGATGCCCAGCGCCTCGAGCGAGGCCAGGTACAGGCCTTGCGGGTCGCCCGGGTCCGGCTTGAGGATGACCTGATACTGGTAGTGCTGCTGCAGGCGGTTGGGGTTCTCGCCGTAGCGGCCGTCGTCCGGGCGGATGGACGGCTCGACGTAGGCGATGTTCCACGGCTCCGGCCCGAGCACGCGCAGGACGGTGCCGGGGTTCATGGTGCCGGCGCCGACCTCGGTGTGGTACGGCTGCCAGATCAGGCAGCCCTGCCCGGCCCAGAATTTCTCCAGGGTAAGGATGATCTCTTGGAAGGTGAGGGGGGATTTGGACTTCATCACTTGCTCTGCGTTCTAGCCACGCCCGCCGCGCGGTGGGCACCCCTGAGCGTCGGGGACGTGGCGAAATTGGGCGGTAGACGTGGGCGGCTCAGGCGGCCAGCGCCTCGCGCCGGATCAGCTTGAGAAACTCCACGCTCTTCAGCTGCCGCTCCAGCACGAAGACGATGTAACGCTGCAGGACGTGTTCCATCTCAGCCAGCACGCGCGCCGGCAGAGAGAGCGCGGCCACTTTCGGATAGGGCTGCGACTGGAAGTAGCGCAGGTAGCGCAGCCCGTCCACGGTCACCGGGATCAGCCCCGGCCGGTGTTCGCCGCAGCGCGCGCACAGCGCCCCGCCCTGCAGCACCGAGAAGTACTGGTCCTCGGCCACGATCTTCTCGCCGCCGGCCACGCACGTGCGCAGTTCCGGCTGGAAGCCCGCCAGCGCCAGCACGTGCAATTCGTAGTAGCGCGCGATCAGGCTGGCGCGCTCGGGCGGAGCCGCGCTCAGCCAGCCGAGCATGTCGGCCAGCAGCTGGTATAGCTCAGGCGCCTCCTGGTGCTCGGGCGTGAACCGGTCCAACAGCTCGACGGCGTAGTGGGCGTGGGCGCCGCGCACCAGATCCTCGCGCAGCGGCCGATAAGCCTCGGTCATCTGGGCCTGGGCCACGATGTCCAGGTCACGCCCGCTGGCCAGCAGCAGACCCACGCGCGTGAACAGCTCCAGGTGCCCGGCCTTGCGCGAGCGCGGCTTGCGGATGCCCTTGGCCACCACGCGCAGCTTGCCGCGTTCGGGCGTGAAGAGCGTCAGCAGCCGGTCGGCCTCGCCGAAATCCTGGCGCCGCAGGACGATCGCTTCGGTGCGATAGGTTCGTTCGCGCGTTGGCACGCGCAGGATTATACCAACTCGGCCGGGGCGGCCGGGTCAGCGCCGGATCACGGCCAGGAAGACGTGTACGACCGGGTCCAGCTCGACGGCGCCGATATCGCAGGCGGCTGTGCCGTTGCGGTCGCCGTCCAGAGGCCGGGCCTGGTCGCGCACGTCGTAGGCCGGCAGGGCGCAGTTGGCGCCGAGCGGGATGGCGTCCACGGCCGGGCCGCCGCGCACCAGGGCGTGGGCGGGCACGCCGGCCCGGGCCGGGGTGAGGCTGGGGCTGAGCACAGTGCCGATGACGCCGGCCAGGGTCTGGTCCGTGCCCGTTAGCGGGCCGCAGCCGTTGGCGCTGCCGCTCTGGCCAAACAGGTTTTCGCCCTGGGACGTGAAGGGGCCGGCCGAGACCGTGATCCCGCAATCCAGAGAGTCGGCGCTGACGTTGCCGGCGAGGACGCTGTTCCTGATCACCAGGGCGCCATCGGCGATCAGGCGCACGCCGCCGCCGGTGACCGAGGCGGAGTTGCCGGTGACGGTGCTGAAGTTGAGGGTGAGCGTGCTGCCCGCGTCGGAGATGTAGGCGCCGCCGCCGCGTTGGGCGGTGTTGCCGCTGAGCGTGCTGTTGTTCAGGGTGACCGTGCCGCCCGTGCCGAGGCGCAACCCGCCGCCGGAGCCGCCGCTGGTGCCGTCGTTGTTGACGATGGCGCTGGCGTTGACGGTGATCAGCGCGCCGTTGAGGCCGCTCAACCCGCCGCCGTTCGGCGCCACGTTCCCGTGGACCACGACGCGGTTGAGCGTCAGTTGGCTGCCGTCGTTGAGCAGGCCGCCGCCGGTGAAGCTGCCGGGGTCATTGCTCAGGTCGCCGTTCTGGACGGTGACGCCCTGCAGCATCACGATGGCGCCGTTCTGGATGTGGAAGACGCGGTCCAGCCCGCCGCCGTCGATGACCGTGCGGTCCGCGCCATTGCCGAGCAGGAGCACCTCGCCGCCGGTGATATCCAGGTCGCCGGTGGCGGCGTTGTCCTCGAAGCCGGCGCGCGTGAGCGTGAAGACGCCGTCCACGGCGAAGGTGATGATGGCCTTGTAGATGGGCGCGCTGCCGCCGGCCGTGTTCGCGGCCAGGATGGCCTCGCGCAGCGTGCAGTCGGTGGGCTGACAGCCGTCCGGGGCCTTGTCGTCCAGGCGCGTCACCCGGTAAGACCAGCCGCCGCGGTCGGCCAGGGCGGCCGGGGCCGGGCTGCCCCAGAAGTTGTGGCTGGTCAGCTCGGCGTGCGGCATATCGAAGACGTGGAAGACGGCGTAACCGGCATTAAGGTTGCTGCCGTTGTTCCAGTTGAGCAGCTCAGCCGGCGTCGTCAGCGGGTAGCTCAGCTGGGCGATGTGGCACGAGCGGCAGTAAGGCGCCACGACCGTATGATAGAAGGCTTCGTCGCCGGCGTAGCCGGGCGGCGTGAAGCCGGCGTCGAAGGTCGCGCCGGTCTGGAGGACGCCGCCGCCGGCCGCATACCAGCCGTCGATCAGCGCGCTCAGCTGCGCCGGCGGGTTCGTGTCTTTGACGAACGCGTTAAACCGGCGCAGCTCTTCCTGCTGATCGGCCAGCGTATAGCCGGCCTGCCCGCTGTACTGGAACGAGGCCGCGTCGAAGGGCAGGAAGTTGGCGTTGTAGACGTTGTTGCCGACGCTGTCGTAGATACCGCCGTGGCAGGCCAGGCACATCTGCGGCGCGAACTTCTCACCTTCGCTGTCGAGCGGCACGCTGTTCAGGCGCGCGCCCGAGACCGCGTCGTAGATGTAGAACTTGACGTCGTCGGCCAGGCCGTCCAGGGCGCGGCTGTAAGTCATCGCCACCACCGGCAGGTTGTGCTGGCCGGTGAGGGCGGCCTCCAGGGCGAAATCGACGGGCGTGGCCGCGCCCAGGCCGTGGTTGACGACGTAGCAGGCGACGGTGTAGGTGGTGCCGGAGCCGTTCTTGCGGCAGTGCATCTCGCGCCCAAAGCCAAGGTCGCCGGCGTTGTAGTAGATGGCGGTCACGTCACCGGCGCCGGGGAAGCCGTAGGCGCTCTTCCAGGCGTTGAACGTGGCCGGCGCGCCGATGGCGGCGTAATACTGCCCGGCCTCGCTGCCAGCGCCCAGGCCCGTCCGGCTCAGCCAGTCCGCGCTGGCGTTGGGGAAAGCCAGCGCCGCCGAGAGAGCCAGCAGCGCGACGGTGGAGGCCAGACCCAGGGCGAGCAGGAAGCGATGGCGCGGCGTGAGCATTCGGGCGGCTGCCTTTCTGCCGGTGGGCGGCACGAACTGGGCTCTCTGGCCGGCGGGCGCTGGGCGGCAAGCTGTTGTTCTGCGATGGGTGGTCAGTCTGGCCGGAACAGACTAAATCTAGACCGAGTTGGTCGAATTATAGCCCAGACGCGCTCGAGCCCGAGACTGACGGCCAGCTGTGGGTGTCTGGCCCTGGGCCTGTGTCTGCGCGGCGACTGCGCTGAGGTGAGTGTGAGAAAATCCCAGGGTCTTCCGCCGCGCCGACGCCCTGGCGGCCGCCCTGATGAGGAGTCTGACGATGACGCCTTCGCCTTTGTGGTTGTTCTTCCCGATCGCCATCACCCTGCACAACCTGGAAGAGGCGCTGTGGCTGCCGCGCTGGTCGCAGCAGGCCGGCCGCCTCCACCGGCCTGTGGCGCAGGACGAATTTGTCTTCGCCGTGATCCTGGTGACCATCCTGGCCTATTGGGCCACGTTTGCGGTCATGGCGGCGCCCGGCGTCTGGCTGTATCGGCAGATTTTCTATGGCTTTCTGGGGACGATGGTGCTGAACGCGTTTGTCCCGCACCTGGCGGCGACCGTGTGGCTGCGCCGCTACGCGCCCGGCCTGGCGACCGGGCTGGGCCTGTTGGTGCCGCTGAATTCGATCCTGCTCGCTCAGGCGCTGGCGGCCGGCGAGCTTACCTGGCTGCAACTGGCCGTGTCGACGGGCGTCGTCGCCGGAGGATTGCTGGCCCTGTTGCCCGTGTTCTTTCGTCTCGGCCGGCGGCTGATCCGATAGCGCCTGGGGCCATCAGGCCGGCCCTGCCTTGCCGGTGCGGATGTATTCCAACTCGCGGGGCGCATAGCGGGCAAAGATCGCGGCCGCTTCCGCCGCCAACACGCCGCCGTAGTAGCTGTGGATATGCCGGCGGATGTAGGGGTTGGCGCTGACACTCTGGCGGGAATAGACGACCTGGTCAGGCAGGCCAAAGACAATGTGAGGCACGTCCGCCATGACCACGGCCCCCAGACACATGGGACAGGGTTCCACCGTGGTGAAGAGGATGGCGCGGCGGTAATCCCGCCAGAGCTGCTCGCCGCCGGCCAGCAGGGCGTTGAGCTCGGCGTGGCGGATCTGGCTGCGCGCCTCTTGATGGCGGGCGCGCCCGCGCGCCACGATGGCCTCGTCGATCACCAGCACCGCGCCGATGGGCAGCTCGCCGGCCTGGCCGGCGGCCTCGGCCTCCTCCAACGCCGCGCGCATGAAATGCTCCAGCACCAGGTGAGCGAGTTGCGGGGCGAGATAATCCGTCATGGGCAGCATCCTTCCGGGGAAAACCAGGTGGAGCGCCAGGCCGGCCCGCCGGCGCTTACTGCGGCCGGGCCACCATCAGCTTGAGCAAGCCGGCGTACGCGTCCCGGCGGCGCTCCACGGCGAAGCCGGCGGCGCGGACCGTGCTTTCCGTGTCGCGGTTGAGGTGGCAGCCGCCGGTGGCCCAATGCCAGCCCGGCGCCAGGAAATCCTGCACTGGGCCGAGCCAGCCGTGCGGGCTGCGGACATGCTCGACCAGGAACAGCCGGCCGCCGGGCTTGAGGACGCGCCGGACCTCGGCCAGGGCCTGCTCGGGGCACGGGATGGAGCAGAACACCAGCGTGCCGACCACGGCGTCGAAGGAGGCGTCAGCCCAGGCCAGGTGCTGGGCATCGGCGACGGCCAGCGGGATGTGGCCGGCGCGAAAGTGCGGGCGCCGCGCCGAGGACCGCACGCGTTCCACGTTGTAATCGAAGGCGACCACGACCGCCTCGGCCGGATAGTGCGCAAAGTTGTGGCCCCACCCGCAGCCGATCTCGAGCGTGCGCCCGCGCACTTCGCTTAGCAAGTCCCAGCGCCAGCCGCCGAAGCCGGCCGGACGCTGCCTCTGTCGTCGCATAGAGCCCATAGTTATTGAGCCGGGCTGGGCGTCACGGTCTCCAGGACCGCCGATAGCAGCAGCCGGCCCGTGTACTCCCAGGCCAAGATGTCCCAACCGTCGCAGGTGAGCAGGAGCAGCCGGCGCCCATCGGCCAGAAAAACCTGCTCGACGGCATCCTCGGCCACGGGCAGCTTGGCCTCCACGCGATACTGGTAACGCCGGCCGTCCCAATCATAGAACACTTCCGCGCCGGGTCGCAGCCGCCAAAGATAGCCGAACGGGCCGCTGGCGCCGCTCGGCTGGGAGACGTGCCCGGCCAGAACCGGGGCCAACGCATCCCCGGGAAAAGCGCCCGTGGCGGCCAGCCAGCCCACACCCTCCCCCAGGCCATCCACAGCCCAGCCGCGCGCTTCCAGCGGCACCGTCGTCACCGGCACATCCAGCGTCAGCTTCGGGATGATCAGGCGGCCCGGTCCGGGCGCGCGCCGCACGGTCGGCAGGAAGAGTTGCGTGCCGCCGGCCGGGGACGCGGCCTGATCCGGCATCGGACCGGCCTCAGCCGTCAGTAACGTCAGCGCCTGGGTGGGCGCCACGCTGACCAAGGGGAGAAATTGGCCGGCCGCCGGCGCCGAGGTGGGCGCAGCGGAAATCAGCGGCGCGGACGGCGTCGGCGAGGCGGGGGCAGGCGCGCGCGCGCAGCCTACCATGACAGCCAGCAAGCCAAATGACAGGGCTTGCAGGCGGGTGTGGACGCGCACGATTACGCGCGGCGCCGGCGGGCCCAGCGCAGCACCCCGAACACGGCCAGGCCCAGCAGGCCAGCGCCACCGCCGAGCCAGGCCCACTCGCGCGGCCCTGGCCCGTAGCCGGTGTCCGGCAGGCCGGCCGGCACGAACAGCACCGACGCGGCGCTGGCTTGCGCGGTCACCGCCTGGCCGGCGCCATTGGCAAAGGACAGGAAGGCCAGGTTGGTGACCTGATCCGGCGGCTGGCCGAGTTCGTTGACACGCGCGCGCACGACGATGGTGACCTCCTGGCGCGCGGTCAGCGTGCCGATGACAACCGCGACCGTGCGAGCGGTTGAGTCATACGTCAGGGTCCCGGCGGTCGTGCTGCCGTCGACGAAGTCAAGCTGCGCGGGCAGCGGATCGGACACCGCGACGTTGAGGACGTCCACGGCGTTGGGGTTCACGACCGCGATCGAATACTCCACGCGGTCGCCGACGGCCGCGCGCGCCAGGTCGACGCGCTTGGTGATCAACGGGTCGGAGAGGGCGGGCGCGGCCGAACTCACCGGCGTCTCGGTGGCCGGGAGCGCGGTGGCGGTGGGCAGCGGCGTCGCGGTCGACGTCGCCGTGGCGGTAGCGGTGGAAGTGGGCGTCTCCGTGACCGCCAGCACCTGATCCGCTCGGGTGGGCCGCGCCACGGTCAGCAGCCACGCGGCGGCGAGGAGCAGGCCGGCGGCGAAGAGGGTGGTTTTACGCATACGGCATCTCCATGACCGACGCCTCTACGGCGCCGGCACCAGTTGCAGGCGGGTGGCCGGATCGCCGAGCCAGGTGAACGTCTCGATCAGGTCAGCCTGTTGACCATTCTGAGCCAGAGCCAGCTTCCCGGCAAGGGCCGCCTCGCCGGCGGTGACGGCCGGCCCCTGCGTCGCGGACTGCAGGAAAGCCTGGGCCATCAAGTCGTGCCCAAAAGCCACGCCCAGGCCGGTCGGCCCCCACACGCCCACCGCGCCGCCGTCAGCCTGGCGCAGCAGCGCCTCATCCAGGGCCGGCTGGGCGGCGTCATGGAAGGCGCCGGTCAGGCACGTCATCTGCAGCACCACCGGCAGCCGGCCGCCGTTCAGCAGCGCCCCGACGTCGTCTTTGTGGAAGAGGCGTTCCGCCGCCCACTGCCGCTGGGACGAGTGGCCGTTGTAAACCACCAGGCCGGCGCCCGCGCCCCACGCGGCCAGGATCGCGTGCTGAGTGTCGGTCACGGCGGCGGTGGTGCCGGTGTGATATACGCGCTGCGTCGTCAGCGCGGGCGGCAGCAGGCCGGCCCAGGTGTCGGCCTGGGCGGCGAAATCGCCGGCGCTGTCCGCGTTATCAGCCACCAGCAGGACCCGCTGCGCCCAATCTCCGGCGGGCGGCGCAGTCTCATAGGCCACCAGCTTCGCCACCACCGTCTGCGTCTCCGTGATCGTGTTCACGGGCAGACGTCCGAGCATGAACTCCGGCAAGTTGTCGGCGCCGTCGACGGCGGCCAGCCGGTTGTCGGCGGCCGTCTCGCCCACTCGGAAATCCACATCGGCCAGATCCGTGGGCAAGGTGGTGAGTTGGGAGTCCGGCCGGTAGCGCTTGGGGTCATAGGTGGCATCGCCGACCAGCAGTACATACTGGGGCTGCGGTGACCAGGTGGCCCAGACTTCGGCCAGGAAGGCGCGTACGGCCTCAGCGGTCGGCCGCCCGGCGTCAAAGGCATCGTAAACGGCCTGCGCGTCGGCCACGGCCGTCGTCAGCCCCTGCGCCTGCCGCAGCGCGAGGAGGGGCGCCAGTGCCGGCGCGAACTCGGCCGGCGCGATGACCAGATAGTCCGCGCCGGCCGGCGGCAGAGCGGCCGGCGCGCGCACGGCGGCCGGCGGCCGGATGTCGGCTTCGGCCACAAACACGAACGGGCCGACACCGCCGGTCGGCGCGCCCCACGAGACCGCGGCGCCGGCCATCTGCAGATTCGTCAGACGTTCAGGCCGCTCTGGATCGGTGAGCGCGTAGCCGCGATACGGTCCGCCAGCGGCGAGGTGCACGGAATAGGCGGCGCTGGCTGCGTAACCACGCGCCAGGAGCGGCAGAAAGACGCGCGGGCCGGCCGCGAGCGCGGGCGCCTGATCGGCCGAGGTGCGCGGCCCGGTCATCAGGACCGCGTCGGCGACCGGTGTCTGCGCCGTGACTGGATAATCCACGCGGACGGCGTCCAGCCAAACGGCGTCGCCGGCGGCGACTTTCAGGGTCACCGCATTGGGGCCGGCCAGCAACTGACCGGCCGCGACCGGCAGCGTGAGGGTGATCGCCTGTTGGCCCGACCACAACGCCGTCCCCACCACCTGTCCGTTGAGGCTGACCTCCACCTGGTGCCCGCCCTGGGTGTAGCCCACGAACCAGGCCTGCAGTTGGGCCGGCTGGCTGGTTTCAGCTGCCAGCGTCGTCACTGTGTAGGAGCGTGTGACAGGCCCGACCAAATAGTCCCACATCCACCGCTCGCCATCACGGCCGACGGCACACCGACAGGTGAGGCCGTAGTAGATCAGGTTTTGCTCGGCGAGCACGGACTGCCAGGCAGCACTGGCGGGGCCGGCCGGCGCGGCCGACCGCGGCGCCATCCGCAGGGCGGGGGCGGCGGCGACCGTCAGGTGATAGCCATCCTGGAGGGTGTAGCGATTGGGGCGCGGCGCGGCATAAAACAACAAGCGCTCGGCCGGCTCGAAGACCGTGTCGGCGTCGCCGTCCCACTCGGCCGCCACTTCCCGGCCGGCGTGCACCAACTGCAGCCGCGCCGGATCGACGCTGTCCACCGGAAACCCCGCCGACTGGAGGTCGGCGTAACGGATGGCGGTCAGACCGGCCGACGTCACCTCGATCAACATGGCCGGCGCCGATGTCACCGCAGTCTCAGGAACAGGTTCCGGGGCCTGTCCCTGGACAGCCGGCGGGTTGACGACGCTGGAACGCAACGCCGCCAGGATGACGTCATCGGCGAGGCTGGAGGCGGGTGCGGTGGCCGGGGTGTCGAAGTCCACGCGCACTGTCAGCGTTGTGGTGACGCGCAGGCCGGCCGGTGTGGGCCAGACCGGATAGAAGGTGACGCGCGCCAGCCGGACGCCGCGCAGCCGGCCCAGCTCCACCAGCTCCACAAAGCTTGCGGTGGTTGGGCGGTCGTCGCCGCGCAGCGCCGCCGCGGGCCAGGGCGCCGTAGTCAGCGGCGCCTCCAGCGGCTGGTCGGTCTGGACAAGATGGGCAATTGTCAGGCGGGGTGTGGCGCCGGGCGGCAGCGCGATCAGGGCCGAGGCGTAGGGCAGGCGCGGCGCGCCGGGTGTTTCGGTCAGCGCGTAACCGGGCGCGGTCACCGCGATCTGGCCGTCAGCCGTCGCTGCGATTTGCGGCTCCGCCCGCCAGGTAAGGGTGACCGAGTCGGCGCTGGGCAACGCCTCAGCTCGGACAGGTCCGGATTGGCTGAGCAGGCTATGCAGAATGAGGAAACTGGCGCACAACGCGCGCAGGCGGGACATCGGCCTGACCATACCATAAGAAGCCGGGCGGCTCCGAGTGGCACGGTTAGCGTGCGTTGACGCGTGGCTAGCGCGTGACGAGCGTCAACTGCCAGACCGGGTTGTCCGGCGCGGGGTCCACCACAGCGGCGTCCACGATCTGCACGTTGCCGAGCAAGTTGTTCAACTGGGCCGTAGACGGCTCGAAGAAAGCGGTGGGCAGCGCCACCGCGCCGAAGCCGAAGCTGTCGTTCGGCAGGGGCACCACCTGCGCCGTCACCGACCTGAGCTCCAGCGGTTCACCGGGTGCGTTGCTGAGCTGGAAGGTGGCCGCCACCAGCGTATCGTTCAGAGCCGCGACCCGGCCGGCCACCGCGATCTCGTTGCCGTTCACCAGGCGCGCCTTGCCGGTGCCGGGCGTGAAGCCGAGCTGGTCGCCGTAGATGAAGCGCACATAGGAGCTGAGCTCGTCTTCCTCAAGCGTCAACGCCACCGTCTGGCCGGGGGCCAGGCTTTGCAGCACGTTGAGCTTCTCCTGGAAGGCGAAGGCTTTGTCTTCGGCCGATGTCACCGGCCGGTTGAGCGCGTTGAACGCGGTCACGCCCACCACCAGCCCGCCGGAAAAGAAGCAGGCGGCTGTGACGAAGACGATGGCGGCCACGGTGATGAGCAGGCGCTGGAGGGTGCGCTCGCTGACGCCGACGTTGGTGACGTTCTGCGTCGTGGACTTGATGACGTCGCGGCCGGCCACGTCGCCGCCGACCGTCAGGTCGCCGCCGGCCTCCACGCCGCTCCGGCCGGGAGGCGGGGTGTCCGGATCGGACGGGCGGCCGGGCGCGGGCGGCTCAGGGCTCATCGCGGTTCTCCGGGAAGCAGGTGGGCGGGCCCAAACGAATCCGGCAGCAAGTCGCGCACGGTGGTCTGGCGGACGATCGTCCCCTGGCCGTCCACCACCAGGACGCTCACGTCCAGGCCGAACTCGGCCAAGACCTGGCGGCACGAGCCGCACGGAAAGCCGCCGTTCTCGGTGGCGACGGCGATCGCCACGAACTCGCGCTCGCCTTCCGAGACGGCCTTGAAGACGGCCACGCGCTCGGCGCAGACCGTCACCGGGTAGGCGGCATTTTCGATGTTGCAGCCGTCGTACAGGCGCCCGGAGGCCGCCAGCAAGGCGGCGCCGACGGCGTAGCGCGAGTACGGCGAGTACGCCCAGCGCCGCGCCTCCAACGCCTGCGCGGCCAGGGCCTGCGGGTCGAAAGTCGTCATCGGCGCGGGTCTCCGGGGAAGCGGGCCGGGCTATTCATCCGGCGGCGGCTCCAGCGAGGGCAGCGGCTTGGTGCCGTTCGGGCGGCGGCCAGTCTCCGGCCGGGCGGTGTCCGCAGCGGCCGGCGGTTCGGGCGGCTCGGCCGGCACGCCGCGCGCGCGCACTTTGCGGATCCGGCGTCCGGCCACCGACAGCACCTCGAACTGCGCCTGCGCGGCGTTGACCCGCTCGCCAACGGTCGGGATGTGGCCGAGCTGGCCATAGATGAAGCCGCCCAGCGAGTCGCTGTCGTCGGTGGGCAGCTTGAGGTCGAGCAGTTCGTTGACCTCGTCCAGGTCGATGCGCGCGTCGAAGACAAACTCGCGGTCGCCCAGCCGCTCCACGTACGATTCCTCGTCCACGTCGTACTCGTCGCGGATGTCGCCGACGATTTCCTCGACGATGTCCTCCAGGGTCACCAGGCCGGCCGTGCCGCCGTACTCGTCCACGACCACGGCCATGTGGATGCGCTTCTGCTGCAGATCGGCCAGCAAGTCGTTGGCCTTCTTGGTCTCGGGCACGAAGTAGGCCGGGCGCAGCAGGCCGCGCAGGCTGGCGTCCACCTGGCCGCCGCGCCACACGCGCAGGAGGTCTTTGACGTACAGGATCCCCTGGATGTTGTCGATGCTGCCTTCGTAAACCGGCGCGCGGCTGTGGCCGGCCGCCAGCAAGGCGTCGACGGCCTCCGGCAGCGGCGTCTCCACGTCCAGCGCCAGCACGTCGATGCGCGGCACCATGATCTCGCGCGCCCAGGTCTCGCTGATCGCGAAGATCGAGTAGATCATGTCTTTCTCGTCTTCCTCGATCGCGCCGCCCTCTTCGCCGGCGTCCACCAGCGTCTTGATCTCTTCCTCGGTGACCAGCGGCACCCGTTGGCCGGCCACCGGCGCGGCCACGCGCAGCGACAGCCACAGCGACACGCGCACCACCGGCGTGAGCAGCCACTCCAGCGCGGCCACCAGCGGCGCAAAGGCCAGCGCCGCGCTCTCCGGGTTGCGCAGCGCCAGCGCCTCCGGCAGGAACTCGCCGACGCTCACCACCAGCATGGTGGCCAACAACAGCACCGCCAGGAAAGCCAGAAAATCGGCTTGGGCCGAGAGCGGCGACCAGTGCCGGAAGGCCTCCGCCAGCGGCACCGCAAACAGCAGCGCCGCCAGACCGGCAATGGCGAACCGACCGAAAGACTGGGCCAGCCGCAGCGTGGCCAACAGCGTCGTGGCATCCTCGGCCACGCGCACCGCCAGCGCCGCGCCGGCTTCGCCGACCTCGGCGCGCTGGCGCAGGCGGGGACGCGAAGCGTTCACCAGCGCCGTCCGCGCCGCCGCCAGCAGGCTGTTTACCAGCAGCAGCACGATCATGGCCGTCAGGCCGACTGTGAAATCCAACATCCCGTTACCGATACCCCTGACCTGGCCTGGAGCGCGCCCGCTCAGGCCTCCGGCTTCAGCCGCCGGATGACGCGCGCCGGCACCCCCACCGCCAGGGAGTCGGCCGGCACATTCTTGGTGACGACCGAGCCGGCGCCCGTGCGCGCGCCCGCCCCCAGCGTCACCGGCGCCACCAGCATGGTGTCGCTGCCGATGAAGACGTTCTCGCCGATGACGGTCTGGTTCTTCCTGACGCCGTCATAGTTGCACGTGATCGTCCCGGCCCCGATGTTCACGCCGGCGCCGATGGTGGCGTCGCCGATGTAGGAGAAGTGCCCCATCTTCACACCCGGCCCGAGGCTGCTGTTCTTGATCTCGCCGAAGTTGCCCATGTGCACGCCGTCGCCCAGGCGCGCCCCGCTGCGCAGGTGGGCGAACGGCCCCACTTCCACGCCGCGGCCCAGCCAGGCGCCCTCCAGCACCGAGCATTCCACCTGGCACTCGTCGCCGATGACGGTGTCACGCACGATGGTGTTGGGGCCGAGGACGCAGCCGGCGCCCACGGTGGTGGCGCCCTGCAGATGCGTGTTGGGCCAGATCACGGTGTCCGGCCCGAGGGTCACGGTCGTCTCGATGTAAGTGGTGGCCGGGTCGATCAGCGTCACCCCGGCGGCCAGCCAGCGCGCGTTGACACGCTGGCGCAGTCCGGCCTCGGCCTCGGCCAGTTGGGCGCGCGTGTTGATGCCGATCGTCTCGGCCACGTCGTCGGCCAGCACGGCTTCCACCGGCCGGCCCTCGGCGATGGCCATCCCCACCAGGTCGGTTAGGTAGTACTCGCCCTTGGGCGAGAGCGGCAGGCGCGCCAGGGCCTCCCACAACCACTCAGCGTCGAAGCAGTACGCGCCCGGATTGACCTCCGGGATCGCCAACTGCTCGGGCGTGGCCTGGGCGGCCTCGACGATGGCCACGACCCGGCCCTGCGCGTCGCGCACGATCCGGCCGAAGTCCTTCAACTCTGGGGCGTGCACGGTCAGCAGCGTCAGCGGCCCCGGGTTCCGGTCCTGGGCGTCCACCAGCTTTTGCAGGGTCTCGGCGCGCAGCAGGGGCATATCAGCGTAGGTCACCAGCACGCGCCGGCACTGGCCGCGCAAGAGCGCCTCGGCCTGCCGGACGGCGTGGCCGGTGCCGAGCTGCTCGGCCTGGAGGGCGTAGCGGGCCGCCTCGCCCAGTTCGGCGCGCACGGCCTCGGCGCCGTGGCCCACCACCAGGACCGGAGCCGCGCCGGTCACGGCCTGGGCCGTGGCGATGGCGTGACGCACCAGCGGCTGGCCGCCCAGGCGGTGCAGGACTTTCGGCAACGCCGACTTCAGACGCGTGCCCTGGCCGGCGGCCAGGATGACGGCAGCAAGACTTAGCGGGGCCATTTAACCTCAAAGAAGCGTGGACGCCTTAACGAGCGAAGCCCGCGGCGCTGGAACACGGCGCCGGCGGGCATCCGAAGAGGGGGATCGTCTGAGGTGGAACTCATACTGCCGCACCGCCGCGGACGGCGATGCTATCAAAAGGCTGGGGCACTTGGACTCGAACCAAGATTCACGGATCCAAAGTCCGGTGTGCTGCCAATTGCACCATGCCCCAGAGAACGGCAAGAATTATAGCATACGGCCCCGCCGCGAACGGCGGGCGCCGCCGCGCGGGCCGCTATTTCTTCAGCAGGCCCAGCTTCTCGGCGTCTTCAAAGGAGATGGCGTCCGGGCGGACCTCCTCGGCGTCCGTCTCGCCCAGCGCGTCCCAGAAGGCGTTGGCGTCCTGGGCCTTGACCTTGGTCAACGCTTCTTCCAGCGCCTTGAGCTCGCCCTCGGTGATCGGCTTTTCGGGCTTGGGCGCCGGGGCCGGCGCCGGAGGCGGGGGGGGGGCCGCGGCCGGCCGGGCCGCGGACCTGGCGGCCGCGCCCATCCGGGACCCCCTGGTGCGGGAATGCATCCTGGTCCAGAGCCGCGGGATGCAGCGCTGGCTGGAGCAGCAGCTCAGCGCCGAGCAGGGCGTGCTGCTGGACGCCTGGTTTCCCTTTCCCCAGGCCCTGGTGGGCTGGCTCTGGCGGCGGGCCGTCGGGGCCGCCGCGGGCGGAGCCGCTGCCGGCCGGGCCGACGTTTTGGGCGTCGCCGCCGGCGGCGGGGCCGCCGGTTTCGGCGCGGGCGCGGCCACTGGTTCGGCGGCGGGGCGGGCCACAAACGCCACCGGCTCGTCCATCTTGACGCCCAGCATCACCAGCGAGTTCAGCAGGTCGTCCGCGCACTGGCGGCCGTAGCGCATCACCGGGCCCATCTGGCCGGCGCCGCGGTCCCCGTCGAAGATGATGACGATGGCGTAGAACTGGCCGACGTTGGCGGCGTAGATGTCGAAATCGTCGCCGTCGAAGAAGTGCACGTTGGACGGGATCAGGCCGTGCAGCAGACGGCTGACCTTGAGGGAGGCGCCCACCGCCGCGATCACTTCGGCCATCACCGGATCCAGGTCGATGCGCGTGATCTCGCCGGCGCGCATCGTCGTGCGGCCCTGCATGTCCACGAGGTGGACGGCGTCGGCGCCCAGGTCGCGGCGCAGAGTGGCCAGCCGTTCGGAAACGCCGGGCTGGTCCAGCTCCGGGTTGGCGGCGGCCGGCGCCTCGGCCGGCTGCTCGCCCAGAGCGCGCCGGGCGAGCGGCAGGAACTGGTCCACGCTGATCGGCTTCTTCAGGAAGGCCAGCACGCCCAGGCTCTGCGCCTCGAGCTCGATCTGGACGTTGGCCATGCCGCTGATCAGGATGACCGGCGTCTTGGGGGTGAGGCGCCGCACGCGCCGGGCCACTTCCAGGCCCGTGATGCCGGGCAGGCGCACATCCACCACCAGCAGGTCCGCCCCGCCCCGCCCCAGTTCCAGCAGGGCCTCTTCACCGGATGGCACCTCGACAATGGTGTAATCGCGCCCGAGCGTCTCCAGCGCGGAACGCAGCAGGCTGGTGACGGTGCGCTGGTCGTCCACAAGCAGAATGCGTTTGGCGGGCATAGCGGCATCTCCCTGGCTGGCGCCGGGATTCTAGCACACTGGCCGACGGACGGAGGCCGGCGGGCGTCCGCCGGCTGAACAAAAAAAAGGACGGAGGCGCCTCCGTCCTTTATCTTTTGTCGCCGCGCCTATTCGACGCGCCAGCAGGCCACAAAGTGGCCGGCGCTGACTTCCTTGAACTCCGGCTCCTGCTGCGAACAATGCGCCATGGCCACCGGGCAGCGCGGGTGGAACCGGCAGCCGCTGGGCGGCCGCAGCGGGCTGGGCACGTCGCCCTTGAGGATGATGCGCTCGCGCTTGTAGTTCGGGTCTGGCACCGGGATGGCGGAGAGCAGGGCCTGGGTGTACGGATGGAGCGGGTTGCGGTAGAGCTCGTCCCGGTCGGTCAGCTCCACCATCTTGCCCAGATACATCACGGCCACCCGGTCTGAGATGTGCTCGACCACGCTCAGGTTGTGGGCGATGAACAGGTAGGTCAGGCCAAACTCGGCCTGCAGTTCCTTGAGGATGTTGAGCACCTGGGCCTGGATCGAGACGTCCAGGGCCGAGACCGGCTCGTCGCAGACGATGAACTTGGGGCGCAGGGCCAGGGCGCGGGCGATGCCGATGCGCTGGCGCTGGCCGCCCGAGAACTCGTGCGGATAGCGGCGGGCATGGTAATCCTGCAGACCGACCTTGCGCAGCGTGTTGATCACGACCTCGAACCGCTCTTTGCGGTTGCCCATGCCGTGCACCTGCAGGCCCTCGGCGATGCTCTCGCCGACCGGCATGCGCGGGTCGAGCGACGAATACGGGTCCTGGAAGATGATCTGCATGTTGCGGCGCAGGGCCTTGAGCTCCTGGGCGCGGGCCTTGAAGACATCCTGGTTGTCATACAGCACCTGGCCGCTCGTGGCCGGGACCAAGCGCAGCAGCGTGCGGCCGACCGTGGTCTTGCCGCAGCCGGATTCGCCCACCATCCCCAAAGCCTCGCCCTCCTTGATGGAGAAGGAGACGTTGTCGACCGCCTGGACCCAGGCCACCACGCGCTGGAGCAAACCGCCCCGCACCGGGAAATATTTGACCAGGTTCTTGATCTCAATCAGATCAGCCTTGGCGCTCGGCCGGCCGCCGGCCGCGCTGTTCAGGTCGACCTTCCAATCCAGGGGAACGTTGCTCATCAGCTTGCCTCAAGATTCTGAATAGCGTGGTCAGTCGGCCAGCGGCGCAGTGTGCCCATCGGTGCTGTGGTACAGCCAGCAGCGCACCAGGTGCTCTTGGCCGGCTGACTTAAGCTCCGGGTTCTTCTCCGTGCAGATGGTCAGGTTGCGCTCCAGCCGGAACCGGCAGCGCGGCGCAAAGCGGCAGCCGGGCGGCAGATTGATTAGATTCGGCACCGACCCGGGGATGGTATCCAGCTTGTCCTTGATCACGCCCAGCACCGGGATCGAGCCGATCAGGCCCATGGTGTAGGGGTGGCGCGGATCGGCGAACAGCGTCCGGACGTCGGTCTGCTCGACGATCTGGCCGGCGTACATGACGGCCACGCGCTCGCACATCTCCGCCACCACCCCGAGGTCGTGGGTGATCAAGACGATGGAGGCTTCGAACTTGGAGCGCAGGTCGCGGATCAGGTCGAGGATCTGGGCCTGGATGGTGACGTCCAGGGCCGTGGTTGGCTCATCGGCGATGAGCAGTTCCGGCACGCAGGCCAGGGCCATGGCGATCATCACCCGCTGGGCCATGCCGCCGGACAGCTCGTGCGGGAAGGCCTGCGCCCGGCGCTCCGCGTCCGGGATGCCCACCATCTTGAGCAACTCGATGGCGCGCTGCCAGCCGGCCTCTTTGCCCAGCGACCGGTGGATGTCCAGCACCTCGGCGATCTGGTCGCCGACCCGGAAGACCGGGTTCAAGGCCGACTGCGGCTGCTGGAAGATCATGGCGATGCGGTTGCCGCGCATGTGCACCATCTCGGTCTCGGGCAGGTTGAGCAGATCCTGGCCGTCGAAGGTGATGGAGCCGTCGATCACCTTGCCCGGGATGCCGATCAGGCGCATGATCGAGAGCGAGGTGACGCTCTTGCCGCAGCCCGACTCGCCGACGATCCCCAGCACTTCGCCGCGCCGGACGGCGAAGTCCACGCCGTCCACGGCCTTAACCACGCCATCTTCAGTATAGAAGTACGTCTTGAGGTTCTTGACCTCCAGGATGTTCGGCGAAGCGCCGTTGCGCGTTGTCTTGTCTTCGGGCATTAGGTCCCTCGCAGGCGACAGGTTGGTGTCTGATTATCCTACAGCTTCAGGCGCGGGTCGAGTGCGTCACGCAGGCCGTCGCCCACGAAGTTGAAGGTGAGCGAGCACAAGAAGATCGGGATGCCCGAGACCAGCGGCAGCCACGGGTGCTGGAACATCTGGCTTTGCGCCGCGGAGAGCATGTTGCCCCAGGTGGGCGTGGGGTCCTGGATGCCCAGGCCCAGGAAGCTGAGGGCCGCCTCGTAGATGATGAAGCCCGAGAGGCCCAGGCTGGCGCTCACAATCATGGGCGCCAGGGCGTTCGGGATCATGTGGGTCAAGATGATGCGCGCGTCGTTGGCGCCCAGCGCCCGGGCCGCCTCGGTGAACGTCTGCTCCTTCACCGAGAGCACCACGCCGCGCATCAGGCGCGAATCGCCCATCCAGCCGAAGGCCACCAGGATCGCGATGACCAGCACCACCTGGGTGGCGTCGCGCGGCTGAATGATCAGCAGCCAGCCCACGAATTGTTTGAGAGCCTCCGGCACCGGGATCGCGTCCTGGTTCTGGATGACCAGCGACGAGATGATCAGCAGCAACGGCAATTGCGGGATGGTCAGCAGGAACTCCACGGTGCGCATGACCAGATTGTCCACGGCCCCGCCCAGGTAGCCGGAGATGGCGCCCACCAAAGCCCCGATGGTGACGGCGCAGATCTGGGCCGTCACCGCCACGGTCAGCGAGATGCGGGCGGCGTACAGCAGGCGCGAGAGGTAATCGCGTCCGATCTGGTCGGTGCCCAGCCAGTGGACGCGCACGCCGTCTTTGGCCAGGCTCCCCGGCGACAGGAAGTCATTGCCGACCGCGATCTCGGTGGGGCTGAAGGGCGCGATGAGCGGGGCGATGACGGCCAGGAAAACGATGGAGGCCAGCACGACCAGCGAGAAGACGGCCAGGCGGTGGCGCAGAAAACGGCGCGTGACAACCTGAAATTGGCTGATCTCTTCCGGCATTGCCTCGGCGGAGGCCAGGTCCAGGATCTGTGAGGCAGGAGTGGCAGTGGTCATGGCGTGTACCTCGGGTGCGTGGGCCTAGCTCAGCCGGATCCGCGGGTCCACCACGGTATACAGGACATCCGATAACAATGTGGCGCACACGGTCAGGAAAGCCGTGATCAACAACAAAGACATGGCCACTGGGTAGTCCGTGCGCCCCAAGGCGTCAAAGTACAGGCGCCCCATGCCCGGCCAGTTGAAGACCGTCTCGGTGATGATGGCGCCGCTGAAGGCGCCCGGGATGGAGAAGACGACGATGGTGATAAACGGGATCAGGGCGTTGCGCAGCGCGTGTTTGGCGATGACCACGCGCTCCAGCAGGCCCTTAGCCCGGGCGGTGCGCACGTAGTCCTGGCGCAGGACTTCCAGCATGGACGTGCGCACGAACCGGCTCCAGCCGGCCACGTTGAACAACACCAGCACCGAGACCGGCATGATCAGGTGCAGGAGGGCATCCGGGAACGAGCCCGCCTGCACGGTGCCGATGACGGGAATGGTGTAGTCCTTGACGGCCAAAGCGTTCCCGGACGGCAGGTAGATCCAGCCCAACTGCTTGAACGTGATACTGAGGACCAGGATCATCAGCAGGCCGAAGAAGAAAGTCGGCATGGACGAGCCGAAGAAGGCCAGCGAGGTGACGGTGTAGTCAAAGGCCGAGTACTGGCGCACGGCCGAGATCACGCCCAGCGGCACGCCGATCAGGATGGCGATGAACGTCGAGAGCAGCATCAACTGCAGGGTGCGCGGCAGGCGCGAGAGCACCAGGACGCTCACCGGCCGGTCGCGCGTGATTTGCCAGGAGACGCCGAAGTCGCCGAACAGCACGCCGTGGCTGGAGCGCGGCCGGCCGACCAGGTCTGCCAGAGTAACATCCTCACCCGGCCGGCAGCCGGTGACCTGGGTCTCCGTCCGGCCGTCGGCGTAAGTCACGCGGACTTCCTCGACCTGGCGGCAACCCACCACGAAGTCGGCAAAGTACTCTTGCCCGCCGATGACGAGCGGGCCGCGCGGCTGGCCGATCAGCCAGCGCGTAAAACGATAGGGCACGAATAAGTCCAGCTCAAAATAAGCCTGGATGCGGGCGATATCTTCTTTGTTTAAGCGGGCCTGCACCGACGTCAGGAAACTCAACGGGCCGCCCGGCGCGAGGCTCAGCAGCGCGTAAGAAGCGGCTGAGGAAAAAAACAGCACGATCGCCATTTGAAAGACACGGCGAATGAGGTAATTGACCATGGGAACCTCGCGACTACCCGCTTAGTTAGACCACCAGCGCAGGCACAGGTCCAAGGGATTGGGCTGCGCCTGCGCTGGCACTGACTCCGCCACAGGCGGCCAGGTGAAAATGACCGCCTGGACAAGAAGGGCTGAACGCTCGCCGGGCCGGCCAGTCAGGAAGAGCCCTGGCCGACATCCGGCTGAGCGCCCAGCCATATGTTCAACCCCGGATTACGGGATGAACAGGTTGAAGTCGATGTGTTCCCAGGTCGGGCTGGCCTGGAGGTAGGCCTTGATCGGGCTGCCCGCCTTCTCGGCGTCCAGGACGCTCTGCAGTTCGGCGCCGGCGCCCAGGGTCGACTTGTCCAGCGTATCGACATCACCGGTGAGCAGCTGGGCCACGGCCTGCTGCGTGTCCTGAACGAACAGGATGGTGATGTTCTTGATCTTGGGCTCGCCCTTGTAGTAGTTCGGGTTCGCCACGAACTCCATCTTCACGCCCTTCTCCCAGTTGGCCAGGATGTACGGGCCGGTGCCCAGGGGCGTCTCGGCGATCTCCTGCAGGCCGGACCACTCAGCGGCCGGCACATCGGCCAGCTTGCGGCCGTCGGAGAGCACCTGGTGCGAGGGGTAGTAGCCGAAGCCCAGCGGCAGGATGCTCAGCGGGGCGGCGAAACCGGGCTTGTAGGTGACCACGTACTCAGTGTCGCCAGTGAAGTCCACGCTCTGGATGGACTGGCAGCTGGACAGGTCCACCACGCCGGTCGCCGGGTCGCAGTCGATCTTGTAGCCGAGCTCAAAGTCGGCCTTCTTGACTTTCTCGCCGTCGGACCAGGTCAGCGCCGGGTCGTACTTGTAGGTGACGACGAGCTGCTTCATCGTGACCGTGCCGCCGCTGAACTCGACGTCTTCGCCGGCGGCGTTCTTGACCGTCAGGCCGGCCTTCAGGGTCAGCAGGTTGCCTTCGGCGTCGGTGGGCGTGCCGTTGTTGTCGACGACCGGATCGCCTTCCTTGACCTCGACTTCATTGATGACCATCAAGCCGTTCTCGAGCGTCGAGAGCTGAGCCTGGCTGGCCTGGAAGTCGTAGTCCACCTGGGTGGTGGCGGCGCCGAAGACCAGGTAGGCCGGGTAGCGCTGGGAGGCCGAGGACTCGATGATGGTGAACATCGAGGCCGGCTCCTGCGATTGAGCCATGACCAGGGTGTCGCCGCCGTCGCTCAGTTCCCACTCATCGGCGTTCCAGGTGAAGTACTCGGTGGGGCTGGGTTTGAAGTTCAGCAGCCGCGTGGTGGCGGCGTCGGCTTCCACGCGCTGGAAGACCGGCAGGCTCACCATGTCTTTGGCGAACTCGATCTGGAAGATCTTGTACTGCTCGATGCGCTCATCGCGCACCAGGGTGTTGTTGGCGGCGTTGATGGCGTCGCTGGCGGTCTGGTTGCACCAGCCCATGTAGTTCTGGCCGGCCCAGCCGTTCTCGGGCAGCGGGATCTGGTTGCAGGCGTACAGGGTCTGGCCCTTGGGATCGGTCTCGCCCACCCAGGCGTAAGCGCCCAGCTCGAAGTCGCGGTGGCGCAAGCCACTGGTGGAGCCGAACCACCAGGCGGCCGGGGCATGCAGGCGGAAGATGCGGATGCCGCAGCCAGCCATCTGCTGCTCGAACACGGCGGCCCAGGTCTGGCGGAACGCGGCGGTGGTGGTGGTGAAGCGCAGGGTCAACTCACCGCCATCCTTCTCGCGGAAGCCGGTGTTCTCATTCAGGACCCAGCCCGCCTCTTCCAACAGGGCCGCGCCCTGCTCAGGGTCAAACGGGTACTTCTGGACTTCGGGGCCAGTGTAAGAAGCCCAGCTGATGGACGGGATATTGGTGTCCATCAGCAGGCCCTGCTGCTCTTCCGCAGTCAGGAAGGGGTACACCGACGCAATCAGCTCGGGGCGGTTGGCGCAGTAGGCGATGGCCTGGCGGACCTTCAGATCGCCCAGAATCGGGTGCGGGGTGGTGTAGGACTTCTTCTCAACTTCCACGACCTGGGTCTCTTTGACGACCTGGGTCTGGACGACTTCGACGACTTCGGTCTCTTTGATGACCTGCGTCTGCACAATGGTCTGGGGGGTCGCCGGGGCGCAAGCCGCCAGGACCAGGCTGAACAGGGTGATCCCCGCCAGCACAGACCAAATCTTGCTCTTATGCATTGTCTCTCCTCCTCAAGGATTGAACCGTCGTACTTTCGTTCAACTGGGTCGTGGTCAGCCAGCGTTTGCTACGCGATTAACCACCTCCTCTCCTACGCGTTGACCGCCGGGGTCGGCGGCGGGCAACACTAAAGCTGACCTGGGGCGTCACCGCAAGTCAGCGTATACGTCGTAAGACAGTCGGTCCCAAATTGTGGACAGCATTAACGTGAATTGGGCGAACTATAACACGCGCTTCAAACAGGCGTCAAGGTTAGCGGCCCTGGCACCGAACGAGGCTGGCTCGGCCGCCCGGCTAACCGGCCGGCCCGCGCTCGTTTCATAACCCGCGCCGGAGGTCAGCGCCTGGCGGGGCGCCGTCACCGGGCTGGCTGAGCCGCGCCGCTGGCGGGACAGCGCGGCCTATTCATTCTGTCTTACTCGCCTCTACTCGTAAAGGTTCGAAAAGGTTCAATTTACGGGACGGTGATCTGTTCTAGGTTCCAGAGATCAGAACGGGCGGTCGGATCGGGCTGGTAGCCGCTGAGCCCCGGCCGGGTCACGCCGATGACGGCCCGGAAGAAGAGCGGCAGCATCGGCAGATCTCGGGAGAGCACGGCCTGGGCCTCGGCGTGCGCGGCCCGGCGCACTGCCTCGTCGAAGCTGGTCAGCGCGCGCTCACAGGCCGCGTCATAGGCCGGGTTGCGGTAGCCGGTGTTGTTGGCGCCGCCTGGATGCAAGTCGTCGGGGATGGCGCTGGTCAGGTACAGCTCACAGGGCGGCTCCCGGCCGGCTTGCCACGGGAAAGCCGCCAGGTCAAAACGGCGCCCGAACAGCGGGCCGCCCGGCCAGGGCGCATACAGCCCCTGCCCCAGGTCGTCGACGGCGGCCCAGCGCACACGCACTTCCACGCCGCATCCGCGCAGCTGCTCTGTGAGCAATTCGGCCAGGCGCTGGCGGAAGGCGCTGGCCTCCGGACCGGTGACCAGTTCCAGCGCCAGGCGCTGGCCGCCCTGTTCGCGCACGCCGTCGCCGTCCCCATCCGTCCAGCCAGCTTCGGCCAGCAGACGCCGGCCGCGGTCGCGGTCGAACGCGTACTCGGTCACCTGGTCGGCCGCGAAGAGCGGATGCGCACGCGGCACGTAGGCGGCGGGCACTTCGCCCGTTCCGCCCAACAGCGCCTCCTGCAGGGCCGCCCGATCCAGGCAGTAGGCCACGGCCTGCCGCACGCGCAGGTCCTGCAGCGTGTTATCGCCGGCCGCGCGCCGGTAGCCGGCCGCCGGCAGCAGGCCGAAATCCAGGTGCTCAAAAGCGGTGCCGGCCACGAACTGCGGCGCCAGGAGGCCGGCCGCCTGCTGGGCGCGCAACTGCGGCACCCAGGCGGCGAAATCAACCGACTGCGGCGCCAGGTCGCAGCCGCCGGCCTCCAGCTCCGCCAGGATCTGGTCCGGCGTCAGGCCGAAACGGAAGATCACGCGGTCTACCCGCGGCAGACCCTCGTCGGCGCGAAAGTAGTTGGGGTTGCGGACGAGCGTCAGCGTCTCGCCCTTCTTCCATTCGGACAGCCCGAACGGCCCCCACCCCAGCGGCCGCTCGTTGGCGTCCGGGTTGTCCTTCAGCTCGCTCGGGCTGACGCCCTCGAACAGGTGGCGCGGCAGCGGCGACCAGAAACGCCGGGCCGCGTCGCGGTCGCGCCAGCCGGGCAAACCCGTCCAGCGCACCGTGAACTGGTCCACGACTTCGTAGGATTGGGTGCGGTCGGTGACGAACTTGCTGGCCTCGGTGGCGTAGAAAGCGGCGGCTTCGAAGGAGAAGCGCGAGTCTTCGGCCGTGAGCTGCTGGCTGTCTGACCACAACACGCCGGGCTTAACGTGGAACTCGGCGCTCACCTGCACGGTGCGGGCCGGGCTGTCGGCGCTGGCCGTGATGACGCTGCCGTCCACCTGGGCCAGCGGCACGCCCTCGGCCACCTGCACCACCCGGCCGGTGCCGGCCTCCACCACGCGCTCGCCCGGCTGCACCACCACCTCGGTCAGGCGCAGGCCGCCGTTCGCCACCGTCGGCAGGTCTTCCAGGATCACGGGCCGCAGCTCATAGTTGACGACGTCGAGCGGGCCGTCGTAGAGCGCGTCCAGGATGCCGGCGCGCGCGGCCACGTCGTCGCCGTACAAGTACAGCGAGAGCGGCTCATCGGTCTGACAGATGACCAGGTCGATCGGGACCGGCGTGGGCGTCGGCGGCGCCGTGGGCAGGACGGTGGCCGGCAGCGTCGGGAAGCCGGCCGCGGTCGCGTCTGGGGCCACGGAGCTGTCCGCCGCGCGCGTGGGCACCAGCGTGGGCAGCGGCGCCGGCGACCCGCACGCGGACAGCAGACACAGCCCGACGACCAGCGCCCAGCCGCGCCGTAGGGCGCCGCCGGACTTCAATTGGAGAAACGAAAGCAGGGAGGTTGGCATGCGTGTGGGCCGACAGCACCGCCGGATTGGGTGCGCGGCAAGTATCCCCGGATTGGCGCTGCGCGCAAGGGCCGCGCCCCGGGCGTTCAGGCCGGCTGCAGGCGCCCGGCTTCCAGGCGCAGCACCCGGTCGCTGTGGCGGCGCGCCAGGGCGGCGTCGGCCGTGGTCCACAACCAAGCGATGCCATCGGCGCGGCACAACGCCGCCAAGCGCTCCACCAGCGGCGGCGCCGCCGCCGGCTCGAGAAAATCGGTCAGGTCATCCGTGAGCAAGACCCGCGGCTCGAGGCTGAGCGCGCGCGCCAGGCTGACGAGTTGACGCAGCGCCGGCGAGAGCGCCCGGACCGATTGCCTCAACAGCCACGCGTTCAGCCCCAGGCGCGTCAGCACGGCGGCCGCGCGCGTCGCCTGCTCGGCCGGCGTGCCCAGCCGATGGATGCGCAGCGGCTCGGCCAGGGCGGCGCCGACGGTGAAGTGGCTGGGCAGCGTCCGGGCCGGGTTGCCGCCGACATATTGATACTCGCGGCGCGCCGCCTGCAGCCGGGCCTTGGGCAGCCGCACCAAGTCCACCTCGCCGAAGAGGATGCGCCCGGCTTCCGGCCGATCCAGCAGCGCCAGCGCGCGCATCAGCCCAGTCCGGAGCGGCCCGCGTGGACTGAGCAGGGCCGCCTGCTCGCCGGCGGCCAGCGTAAAACTGACGCCCTCAGACAGACCGTCTCCCCCAGGGGCCGCCCCCGTTGCAAAGCGCAGCGCTTCGACGCGCAGCAATTCAACCATCCTCAACGGGCCAGGCTGGTGAGGCTCCCGAAGATGCCAGACGGCCGCATGGCCTGAGCCAAGGCCAGGTCGCGCCAGCTTAGCCCCAATGCCGGAAAAGGCGCCACCCGCTCATACACGCCGCCGGCCGGGTCGGACACCAGGGCCGCCAGCCACGTCGCCTTCGGCTGGCGCAGCGCGACGCGCCGCAACAGCCGCTCATAATTATCGGCGCGCGGATAGGCGCGCACCCCGGGGCGTTTCAGCGCCCGCTGGATGACCCGATCCAACACGTCGAAACCACTATCGCGTAAACTCATAAGCCACCTCCGGCGACAGCGCCGTTCCTTCGAGCTGCTGGCGCAGGCTTTCGCGCGCGTAGTACAGCCGCGATTTAACGGTGCCAACCGGGCATTTGACGATCTCGGCAATCTCCTGCAGGCTCAAATCGTTCAGGTAATGGAGGATGACCACCACCCGCTGGTTGAACGGCAGCGCGTCGATCGCGCGCTGCATCGCCTCACGGTCACTGCGCCGCTCCGCCGCCGGCTCCGGGTGCTGCCGGGTCGGCCCGATCAGCTTCTCCAGGAAATCGTCGATCGGCGCCAGCCAGCGCCGCCGCGAGAACCAGGTGTAGCTCAAGTTGATCGTGACGCGGTACAGCCAGGGCGCCAGCGGCAGCTCCGGCTTAACGCTGGCCGCGTAAGTGTGCAAGCGCAGAAAGACCTCTTGCAGCAGATCGTCGGCCGCATCCGGATCACGGATGATCGCCAGCGCCGTCCGGTAAACGACCAGCCGGTAGCGGTCGTACAGGATGCCGAGCGCCTCAAGGTCACCGGACTGCAAGCGCAGGATTAACGGGGCATCATCTTGGTTCATAGAGTGAAACCCTGGTGTTCAGATGCTAACCAACAATACCAGCTTGGGGGGCTTTTGGTTCGATATCAAACCGCATGGACAGACTTCGCCTTATGTATCAAGCCAGACCCAACCAGGCAAGCCGGTTGCCGGAGCCATTAACATTATCAACGCCGCCGCCGCCAGCGTCAACGGCCGGCCGGCCCCGCCGGGTTAGCCAGCTCTTCGGCGACCTGGGCCAGCCAGAGCTTATCGTCTTCGGTCAGCGTGATCTTCAGCAGCAAGTCCGGCCGGCGCAGGAACGTGCGCCGCAGGGCCTGTTGCCGGCGCCAGCGCGCCACCCGGGCGTGGTCGCCGCTGAGCAACGGCTCGGGCACCGCCCAGCCGCGGAACTCGGCCGGACGCGTGTAGTGCGGGTACTCCAGCAGGCCGGACATGAACGAGTCGTCCTCCGCGCCGGTGGGGTCGCCCAGCGCGCCGGGCAGCAGCCGGGTGACGGCGTCGATGATGGCCAGCGCGCCCAACTCCCCGCCGGTCAGCACGAAATCGCCGAGCGAAATCTCGTCCGTGGCCAGGTGGCCGCGGATCCGCTCGTCGAAGCCTTCATAGCGGCCGCAGAGCAGGGCCAGGCGCGGGTGCTGGGCCAACTCCTGAGCCACAGCCTGGGTGAACGGGCGGCCCTGCGGGGTGAGCAGGATGATCGGAACCGGGGACGGCCCCGCGCCCAACACCGCCTCCACGGCCGCGAAGTACGGCTCCGGTTTCAGCACCATGCCGCCGCCGCCGCCGTAGGGCAGGTCGTCGGTGACGCGATGCTTGTCCGTGGTGTAATCGCGCGGGTTGTGGACCTGGACGGTGAGCAGGCCGGCCTGCTGAGCACGCTTCAGGATCGACTCCTGGAGATACGGCGTACAGATCTCGGGGAAGAGGGTGAACAGGTCGAAATGCATGGCTGGGTTGAGCGGCAGCGCCCCTACTCTACCTTAATCTGGCCAAGTTGGAAGCGCCTCCGTCTGCGAGTACAATCCCCCCGATGCGAACATTGATCCTGGCTTCGGCTTCGCCGCGGCGCCGGCAATTGCTGGCCTTGGGCGGCTGGTCCTTTGAGGTGCGCGCGGTGGCCGCGGACGAGACGCCGCTGCCCGGCGAGCCGCCGGACGTCTTCGTGCGGCGCATGAGCGTCACCAAGGCTGAGCTGGCCGCCGCCAGCCTGAACGGGGCCGCGCCGGAGGCCGTGCTGATCGCTAGCGACACCACCGTGGTCGCCGACGGCTTGATCCTCAACAAACCCGCCGACGTGCGCGAGGCGACGGCCATGCTCACCCGCCTGCGCGGCCGTGATCACGAAGTCCTGACGGCCGTCACGGTTTTGGATCTCGCCAACGGCCGCGCCGACACGGACCTGGCGCGCTCGCGCGTGCCGATGCGCGCCTATAGCGACGCCGAGATCGCGGCCTATGTCGCCAGCGGCGATCCGCTGGACAAGGCCGGCGCCTACGCCATCCAGCACCCCGCCTTCCAGCCGGTGGAGCGCGCCCGCTTCCGCGATTGCTTCGCCAACGTGATGGGGCTGCCGCTGTGCCATGTGCTGCGGCGGCTGCGCACGCTCGGCCTGGACGCCGCCACCGATCTGCCGGCGGCCTGCCAGCGCTTCATTCCGTATACCTGTCCGGTGTTCGAGTCGATTCTGAGTGAGACGGCGTGACAATGCTCAACGGTCAATGGTCAAATCCTCGCTCCCAGCGGCTGAGCCGCTTGGGCCTTGTGCCTTTGGGCCTGGGCCTGCTGCTGGCCGCCTGTGCCTCGCTCCAGCCGGCCGCCACCCTGCCGCCGCCCTCGCCGACGCCCACGCTGACCACGCCGGACCCGGAGGGCACGGCCGCCGCCTTCTTGGACGCCTGGGAGCGCGGCGACTATCCGGGCATGTACTCGCTGCTCTCGCCGCTCAGCCGCGATGCGGTGAGCCCGGCTGATTTTCAGGAGCGCTACGCCGAGGTCTGGCAGACCGCGGGCGTCATCGGCGTGGAGACGCAGAGCCTGAACGCCCTCAAGGCCGGCACCAAGGCCATCGTGCTGTTCGAGATCACACTGCGCTCCGGCCTGTTCGGCGACATCACGCGCAAGATCGAAATGCCCCTGGTGTACACCGACGGGCGCTGGGCCATCTCGTGGACCGACGGCCTGATCCTGCCGGAGCTGGCCGGCGGCGGCGAGCTGTCGGTGCAGGCCTCCTTTCCGGCGCGCGGCAACATCTATGACCGCGCGGGGCTGGGTCTGGCCGTGCAGGGCGAGGCCGTGGCCATCGGCGTCCAGCCCGGTTTGATCCAGGATGAGCCCGCCGTCCTGGCGGCGCTGTCCGCGCTGCTCGGGCTCAGCCCGGAGAAGATCAAGGACAAGTACGCCGACGCGCGCCCGGATTGGTACGTGCCCATCGGCGAGGCGTCCTCCGCCGACGTCCAGGCCCAACTGAGCACGCTGGCCGATCTGCCGGGCGTCATCCTGCGTACGTACTCCACGCGTTACTATCCGCTGGGCGGCGTGGCGCCGCAGGTCGTCGGCTACATGGGCCCCGTGCCGCCGGAGACCCTGGCCGATTACCAGGCCCAGGGCTACACCGGCGATGAGCGCGTCGGCCTGACTGGGCTGGAAGCTTGGGGCGAGCCTTACTTGGCCGGCTCGCTGGGCGGCACCCTCAACGTCCTCTTCGCCGACGGCCGCGCCACCGTGCTGGCCGAACGGCAGCGCCAGCCGGCCCAGGCCCTGTACGCCACCCTGGACCGGCCGCTGCAGATCGCGGCGCAGCAGGCCCTGACCGGGTTTCGCGGCTCGATCATCATTCTCGAAGCGTCCACGGGCGCGGTGCGGGCGATGGCGTCCAGCCCGGCGTTTGACCCGAACCTGTTCGACCCCACCAACCCCAACAGCGCGCAGTTGGACGAGATCTTGAACGACCCCGCCAACCCGCTCCTCAACCGCGGCGTGCAGAGCGCCTACCCGCCCGGCTCGGTCTTTAAGGTTCCCGTGATGGGCGCGGCCCTGCTCTCCGGCCTGTACACCACCGACACGATCCTCAACTGCGGCAACGTGTGGGACCAGCTCGGCCCGAGCGCGCTGAAATACAACTGGACCTACGGCACCAACATCAAGCCGCCCGGCAAGATCAATCTGATCCAGGCGCTGCAGACCTCCTGCAACCCGTACTTCTATACGATCGCCTACGATCTCGACCAGTTCAACGCCGACTTCATCCCGCAGGTGGCGCGCCAATTCGGGCTGGGCGACTTTACGCAGATCGGCCAGGTCGCTGAGGCCCAGGGCCTGATCCCGGACCCGGCCTGGAAACTCTCGGCCTACAACGACCCGTGGCGGCCGGGCGACAGTGTCAACCTGGGCATCGGCCAGGGTTACCTGTTGGTCACGCCGCTGCAGGTGGCCGAGATGATGGCCGCGGTCCGCAACGGCGGCACGCTCTACCGGCCGCAGCTGGTGCAGAAGATCGCGCCGCCCGGCGGCGCTCCGACTTTTGAGATGACGCCGGTGGTCAACGGCCAACTCCCGGTCACGGCCGCGCAGTTGGACGCCATCCGGGAGGGCCTGCGCGCCGTCACCAGCGCGCCGGGCGGGACGGCCCGTCATCGCTTCCTGAACCTGGGCCTCCCGGTGGCCGGCAAGACCGGCACCGCCCAGAACAGCGCCGGCCAACCGCATTCATGGTTTGCCGGCTATACTGAAGCCGACCAGCCGGACAAGCCGGATGTCGCTATCGTGGTCATGGTCGAGAACGGCGGCGAGGGCTCGGAGGTGGCCGCGCCGATCTTCCGACGCCTGGTAGAGATTTATTTCCTGGGTCGGGCGCAGACGTTGCTGCCCTGGGAGACCGATTTCGGGGTCATTACACCAGCGGCGACGGCCACGCCGCAACCTTGAGGCTTGCCTTCAATTAACAGCCTGGCCAGCCAAAGGGGCGCGGCCTACCAACCGCCCACCTTTACCCGCCGGCCGCCCATATAGCGACCCTATCGACCTTATAAGCGTGCACTCTTACTAACTGTTTGCAAACTTTTCCCCACCATTGACCACGACTTTGCCCGGTATTATCGTCAAGGCACAAAGCGGCTTCTTTACAGTAAAGACAGAGGCCGGCGATGTTGTTTGCCATCTGCGCGGCCGGCTGAAAAAAACCCGGCAAAGCGCAGACCTGGCCACCATCGGCGATCGTGTGCTGGTCTCCCTACAGACAGCTGAACGCGGAATGATCGAGGTCGTGGAACCACGGCATCGTGTTCTCGCGCGGCAGGCGCCCGGGCGCCACGGCCGGGGCGGCCTGCGGGAAACCGGCAACGAGAAGGCGCAGGTGATCGTCGCCAACCCGGACCAGGCCGTTTTCGTCTTTGCTTGTGCCCAGCCGGACCCGCGCCTGCGCGCTCTGGATCGGCTGCTGGTGATGGCCGAAGCCGTCGGACTGCCCGCCGTGATTTGCGCCAACAAGGTAGACCTGGTGGGGCGCGCGGCCGCCGAGGCGGTGTTTGGCCTGTACCCCGGCCTGGGCTATCCGGTCCTTTACACCTCGGCGCGGGCCGAGGAGGGGGTGGCCGAGTTGCGGGCGCAGTTGGGCGGCCGGCTCTCGGTGCTGGCGGGACCATCCGGGGTGGGCAAGTCCAGTCTGCTCAACGCCGTGCATCCCGGCCTGGGTCTGCGCGCTCAGGCCGTCTCACAGGCGACGCAGAAGGGCCGCCACACCACCGTCTACCCGGAGCTGCTGCCTCTGGAAGACGGCGGCTTCGTGGCCGACACACCCGGGATGCGGGCGCTGGCGCTGTGGGACATTGAGCCTGAGGAGCTGGACGGCTACTTTGTGGAGATCCGCCCGCTGGTGGCGGAGTGTGAGTTTGGCGACTGCACGCACTTGCAGGAGCCCGGCTGCGCAGTGCGCCGGGCAGTCGAGTCGGGTGAGATCGCCCAATCCCGTTATGAAAGCTACTGCCGCTTACGGCTTGGACAAGAGTAACAACCGGCAAACTGGACATTCAGTGCAAAAGTAGTGCCAGTTGGCTCTTTGAAAGTTTGAAATCGGTAGTATAATGGTCCTATCCTCCAGATGGTTACTGAGAACGCAACTGAGGGGAAAACTATGCCCGGGGTCAGACTACTCATAAAGTACGTCATGAGTCTGGTCGTCGTGCTGAGCCTGGCTATAGCGCCGGTTGCCTCCGCCCAGACCCCAGTGCCGGCCGTTGAGTTTGAGTACTTCAACGAGACCGGCCACAACGTGACAGCGCCTTTCCTCGACTTCTTCAAGAAGACGGGCGGCGTCGAGCGCTATGGCTACCCGCTGACGGATGCCTTCGCCGACCCCAACAACGGCGGTCTGTGGGTCCAGTACTTCCAGAAGGCCCGCCTGGAGTCGCATCCTGGGAACCCGGAGCCCTACAAGATTCAGCTGGGGCTGCTCGGCGACCAACTGGCCAAGCGTGAGCCGCCCATCCCGGTCACACTCATCCCGGCCGCGTCCGATCCCACCTGCTACTACTTCAGCGAGACCGGGCACACCGTGTGCCACAAGTTCCTGGATTACTGGCGCACCAACGGCGGCCTGGATCAGTTCGGTTTCCCGATCACCGAAAGCAAGCTCGAGAACGGGCGCATCGTCCAATACTTCCAGCGCGTGCGCCTGGAGTGGCATCCGGAGCGGCCGGAGAGCCAGCGCGTCCAACTGGCCGAGCTCGGGGAAATCTATTACGCCTACGCCAAGCTGGACCGCGGCCGCCTGAAGCCTGATCTGCCCCTGGCGGGCCAGCCGCGCGTGATCAATCTGCGGGCGCGCGGCACCGTCGCCGATGCCGTGATCGGACGCGACGAGCGCCAGACCGCGCAGATCTGGGTGGGCGATCAACTCGACAAACCGGTGGCCGGCGCGGCCGTGGTGCTGATCGTGCGGCTGCCGACCGGCAACGAGCAGTACACCATGCCGCCGACGGACGCCAACGGCCTTTCGGCGGTGTCGTTCCCGGCCGGGCGGTTCGCGGCCGGCACGGTCATCGCGCTGCAGTTCATCGTCTCCTACAACACTCTCAACGTGTCCACGCGCACCAGCTACCTGCTCTGGTTCGATTGAGGGCTGGACGCCGACCCGACAGGCCCGCCTCCCCCGGCGGGCCTTTTTATTTTCCACGGGCTATAATCGCGCCACCGCCGGACCAAACAAGGATGACGCCATGACCGAGCCGCTGACCCTCTTGTTCCTGACCAGCGACGTGAAGGGCTTCGCGGCCATGCGCGCCGCCAAGCGCCTGGGCTGCCACACGCTGTTGCTGGCCCGCCAGAAGGACCAGCTCGCGGACTGGCCGCGCGACAGCTTGGACGAGGTCTTCTTCGTGCCGGACCTGAACGACCGCCGGGCGCTGCTCAACGCGGTCAGCTACCTGGCGCGCACGCGCGTGATCGACCACGTCTTCCCGCTGGACGACTTTGAGGTGGTGACGGCGGCCGTGCTGCGCGAGCATCTGCGCCTGCCCGGCCTGGGCGTCTCGCTGGCCCAGCACTTCCGCGACAAGCTAGCCATGCGCACCGTGGCGCAGGCCGCCGGGCTGCGCGTGCCGGCCTTCGCGCCCGTCTTCAACCACGCCCGCCTGCGGGCTTTCCTGGAGCGCGGGCCTGGCCCGTGGCTGCTCAAGCCGCGCTCGGAAGCCAGCGCCATGGGCATCCGGCGCATCGACCACCCGGATGCCGTCTGGCCGCTGCTGGAGGCGCTCGGCGACGAACAGTCGCACTTCCTGGTCGAGCAGTACCTGCCCGGCGAGGTCAGCCACGTGGACGCGCTGGTGGACAACGGCGAAGTGGTCTTCGAGATCGCCAGCCAGTACGGGCGCCCGCCGCTGGACGTGTACCAGGGCGGCGGCGTCTTCGTCACCCGCACCCTGGACCGCGCCGCGCCGGCCACCCAGGCGCTGCTGGATTTCAACCGCCAGGTGCTGCGGGCGCTGGGCCTGCCGCGCGGCGCCGCCCACGCCGAATACATCCGCGCCCACGCCGACGGGCAGCTCTACTTCCTGGAAGGCGCTGCGCGCGTCGGCGGCGCGAACATCGCCGAGGCCATCGAGTTCGCCACCGGCGTCAACCTGTGGGCCGAGTGGGCGGCTCTCGAGATCGCGGCCTTGCGCGGCGAACCCTACCCTCCGCCGGCCGCCCGCGCCGGCTATGCCGCGGTGCTGAACTGCCTGGCGCAACAGGAATGGCCGGACCTGGCCTCTTACGCCGACCCGGAAGTCGTCTGGCGCCTGCACAAGCCCTTCCACGCCGGCCTGATCCTGGCCTCGCCCGACCCCGAACGCGTGGCCGCGCTGGTGGCCGCTTACACACCGCGTTTCGCGCGCGATTTCCTGGCCGTGCTGCCGCCGCTCGCCAAGTTGTCCGATTAAGGCCGCTTCCGCCGGGCGTTATCGCCCCGTCCCCGGGCCAATCTCACACCGGTTTATAACGGCCCGCTTAACGGCGGGCTAAACCGGCTCCGGTATCATCCCGTCATCATGGTTGGGTGCTGCTTTTGCGCCCCTCGCGGTATCGGTGAGGTGACCCAAGAATGCACCCAAAGTCTGATGACCCGCGCGCGCTGCGCGCCGAACTGGCCGAGTGCCGCGCCAAAGTAACCGCCCTCGAGCGCCTCAACCAGCAGCTCGTCGAAGCCCAACTCAAGCTGGGCTCTTTGAGTTACGAGCGCCTGTCCACCAAAGTCATCGCCCTGGAAGCCCGCCTGGAAGACGTGGGCGCCCGTCTCTCGGCCGCGCAACGGACGATCGCCAAGCGAGACACAGCCGTAGCCGATCTCACGGCCGCCCTGGAGCAGGCCCGCCACCGCGCCGCCGCTCTGGAAGCGCAGCCAGACCCGGCCGCCACGGAAAACCCCCGCCCTGACGACCCGGCCCGCCAGGCCCTGGCTGAGGCCGAACGCCGCACCGCCGAGCAAGCGGCCGCCCTGGCCGAGCTCGAACGTCAACTGGCCACGGCCGGACAGGCGAGTCAGACCCGGATTCAGGATCTGCAGACTCAGCTCGCCGAAGCCCGCCAGCACGCGGCGGACGCCGAACGGCAAGCGCGCGCCCTCCAGGACCAACTCGCCGAAGCCCGCCTGACTCTGACGGAGCTTGACCGCCAAGCAGCCGCAGCCGACCAGGCGAGTCGGCCTCAGCTTGAGGCCCTGCAGACCCAGCTCGCCGATATGAACGGGCGTCTGGCGGAGGCCGAGCGGCTGGCCGCAGAACAAGACGCGGCGGCGCTGGCTGCTTTGACCGAACGCGACCAGGCCCAGGCGCACGCGGCCGCGCTGCAAAGCGAACTGGCCGAAGCCCGCCAGGCGCGGGCCGACCTCGACCGCAAGCTGGCCGCGACCGAGCACGACAGCCTGGCCTGGGTGCAGGACCTGCAGACACAGCTCGACGAGGCCCGCCGCCAGCTGACCGGGGCCGAACACCTGGCCGCCGAACGCGATCAGGCCCGCGCGCAGACCGCCGCTGTTCAAGCGGAACTCGCCGAGGCCCGCCAGGCGCAGACCGAGCTCGAACGCCGGCTGAGCGAGGCGGAACAAGACGGCCTGGCCCGGGCGCAGGACCTGCAGGTCCAACTCGCCGACGTGAGCGGCCGCCTGGCCGAGGCGGAACGCCAGGCCGCCTTCCAGACAAGCGCCGCCGTTGAACTGAGCGACCAGTTGGCGCGTGCGGAAACGCGCTCCACGCAGTTCCGGTCCGAGCTGGACGAGGCCCGCCGCCGCGAGGCGGAGCTGGAGCATCGCCTCATCGAGCAGGCCGCCACCATCACCCATCTCCAGACCAGCCTGGAGGAACAGCTCGCCCACCAGACGGAGCTGGAACTCGTCGCGGCCCGTTACGATGCCGCCACGCTGCAGCTCACGCAACAGCTCGGCCAGGCCCGTGACCAGGTAGCGCAGCTCGAGCCACTCAGCGCCGCCGTGGCCGAGGCCCAGGGCCGCGCCGCCGAACTGGAGACGGACCGGCAATCTCTGGCGGCCGAGCTCGACCAGACGCGCGCCCAGGCCGCCGCCGGGCTGGCCCAACTCGCCGAAGCTCGCGGCGCCCAGGCCGAGGCCGAGCGCCACACCGTTGAACAGGCGGCCGCGCTCGCCGACCTGCAGCGCAAACTGGCGGCCGCGGAGCACGACAGCCTGGCCTGGATCCAGGAGCTGCAGACGCAATTGGATGACACCAACCGCCGCCGCGCCGAGGTTGAGCACCGCGCCGCCGAACTCGCGGAGGCCTCACAGGCCCTGGCCGCCGAGCGTGATCAGGCGCGTGCCCAGGCCGCCCGTCTGCAGGATCAGCTCGCCGAAGCGCCCGCCGCCCAGCAGGCCCGCACCGAAACCGAACGCCGCGCCGCCGAACTGGCGGAGGCCGCGCATGCCCTGGCCGCCGAGCGTGATCAGGCGCGTGCCCAGGCCGCCCATCTGCAGGACCAGCTCGCCGAAGCGCACGTCGCCCAGCAGGCCCACACCGAAACCGAACGCCGCGCCGCCGAATTGGCGGAGGCCTCACAGGCCCTGGCCGCCGAGCGTGATCAGGCGCGTGCCCAGGCCGCCCATCTGCAGGCTCAACTCGTTGAAGCGCAAGCCGCCCAGCAGGCCCGCGCCGAAGCCGAACGCCGCGCCGCCGAACTGGCGGAGGCCTTACAGGCCCTGGCCGCCGAGCGTGATCAGGCGCGTGCCCAGGCCGCCCATCTGCAGGCTCAACTCGTTGAAGCGCAAGCCGCCCAGCAGGCCCGCGCCGAAGCCGAACGCCGCGCCGCCGAACGCGGCCAGTCCAATGGGCCGGCCGCCGCCTCGTCTGACACCGCTGACCCGGCCACAGCCGAGGCGCCGCGCGAACCCGCGCGCGCCCGCCCATCCAAGCCGACCCCGCCAGCGGCCAAAAGCCGGGCCAAGCCCAAGCCGGCCGCGCCGGCGGCCAACAGCCGCGTCAAGCCCAAGGCCAAGCGCCGTTGAGGCCGGCGCGGGTGTTATAATCCCCGACGCGTGTCCCCCTGACGCGCAGCCATTCCATTCTCGAGGGCCCCTGTGTGGCTCGAAAGGATAACCCCCCATGTCTCAGAAACTGAAGAACTCGTTCGGTGCGCGCGCCAAGCTGGGCGATGATTACATTTATCGCCTGGAGCACCTCGCCAAAACCGGGGTGGCGCCCAACCTGGATCGACTGCCCTTCTCGATCCGGATCCTGCTGGAGGCCGTGCTGCGCAACTGCGACGGCTATCTGGTGACCGAGGACGACGTCCGGCGCCTGGCGCGCTGGGAGGCCAAGGCGCCGGCGCCGGCGGAACTGCCCTTCCTGCCCGCGCGGGTGGTGATGCAAGACTTCACCGGCGTGCCGTGCGTGGTGGACCTGGCGGCCATGCGCGACGCCGTGCAGCGCCTGGGTGGCAACCCCAGCCAGATCAACCCGCTCGTGCCGGTGGACCTGGTGATCGACCACTCCGTCCAGGTCGATTACTTCGGCAGCGAGCTGGCCCTGCTGCGCAACGCCCAGCTCGAGTTCGAGCGCAACCGCGAGCGCTATGAGTTCCTGCGCTGGGGCGCCCAGGCCTTTCAGAACCTGCGCGTGGTCCCGCCGGCCACCGGCATCGTCCACCAGGTGAACCTGGAGTATCTGGCCCAGGGCCTGCTCAGCCGCCCGGAAGACGATGGCCGAGTGCTATTCCCGGACACCCTGGTCGGCACGGACTCGCATACCACCATGATCAACGGCCTGGGCGTGCTGGGCTGGGGCGTGGGCGGGATCGAGGCCGAGGCCGTCATGCTCGGCCAGCCGCTCTACATGGTCACGCCGCAGGTGATCGGCGTGAAGCTCTACGGCGAACTGCGCGACGGCGTGACCGCCACCGACCTGGTGCTGACGATCACCCAGCTGCTGCGCCGCAAGGGCGTCGTGGACAAGTTCGTCGAGTTCTACGGCAGCGGGCTTTCATCCATGTCGCTGCCGGACCGCGCCACCATCGCCAACATGGCGCCCGAGTACGGCGCCACCTGCGGCTTCTTCCCGGTCGACGCCGAGACGCTGCGCTACCTGCGCCGCACCGGCCGGGTGGTCTCGGCCGACCTGCTCGAGCGTTACGCCCAGGCTCAAGGCCTGTTCCGCACCGACCAGACGCCGGACCCGGTCTTCACCGACAGCCTTGAACTCAACCTGGCCGACGTCGTGCCCAGCTTGGCCGGCCCCAAGCGCCCGCAGGACCGCGTGGCCATGAAGGACCTCAAGGCCACCTTCCGCAAGGCGCTGACCACGCCGGTGAAGGAGCGCGGCTTCGGGCTGGCGGAAGCGGACCTGGCGCGCACCGCCGCCGTCCCGGACAACGGCCACTCCGCGACGATGGCCCACGGCTCCATCGTCATCGCCGCGATCACGTCCTGCACCAACACCAGCAACCCGAGCGTGATGCTGGGCGCGGGCCTGGTGGCCAAGAAGGCGGTGGAGAAGGGCCTGAGCGTGAAGCCCTACGTCAAGACCAGCCTGGCCCCCGGCTCCAAGGTCGTCACCGAGTATCTGACCAAATCCGGCACCCTGCCCTACCTGGAGAAACTCGGCTTCAACGTGGCCGCCTACGGCTGCACGACCTGCATCGGCAACAGCGGCCCGCTGCCGGAGGCGGTGGCCAAGGCCGTGGCCGATGGCAACCTGGTGGCCAGCGCCGTGATCTCGGGCAACCGCAACTTCGACGGCCGAGTCCACCCGCAGGTGAAGGCCAACTTCCTGGCCTCCCCGCCGCTGGTGGTGGCCTACGCCCTGGCCGGCACCACCGACATCGACCTGGCCACCGAACCGCTCGGGACCGGCCAGGACGGGCAGCCCGTGTACCTGCGTGACCTGTGGCCGAGCCAGCAGGAAGTGGCCGACACGGTCGCCGCCTCCATTGATCCGGAGATGTTCGCGCGCAGCTACGGCAACGTCTTCGACGGCAACCCAGACTGGAACGCCATCCCGGTCAGCGGCGGCGGGCTGTACCCGTGGAATGAAAGCTCGACTTACATTCAGCGGCCGCCGTTCTTTGAGAGTCTGAAGCTCGAGACTGAGCCGCTGGCCGAGATCCGCGGCGCGCGCGTGCTCGGCCTGTTCGGCGACAGCATCACCACCGACCACATCTCGCCGGCCGGCAACATCGCCAAGGACTCACCGGCCGGGCGCTATCTGATCGAACGCGGCGTGGCGCCCAAGGACTTCAACCAGTACGGCACGCGGCGCGGCAACGACCGCGTGATGACGCGCGGCACCTTCGCCAATATCCGCCTGAAGAACCTGCTGCTGGGCGGCGAGGAGGGCGGCAACACGCTCTACTTCAGCAAGCCCTATCTGGGCGCCACCGGCCCGCTGGCCCCGTCCGGCGAGAAGCTGAGCATCTACGACGCCGCCCAGCAGTACACCGCGGCCGGCATCCCGCTGATCGTGCTGGCCGGCAAGGAGTACGGCACCGGCTCGTCGCGCGACTGGGCCGCCAAGGGCACGCTGCTGCTGGGCGTGAAAGCCGTCATCGCCGAGAGCTTCGAGCGCATCCACCGCAGCAACCTGGTGGGCATGGGCGTGCTGCCGCTGGTCTTCAAGCCCGGCGAGAACGTCGAGAGCCTGGGCCTGACGGGCCACGAGACCTTCGACATCCTGGGCATCTCCGACGCCATCCACCCGCGCCAGGAGTTGACCGTGGTGGCCACCGCCGCCGACGGCCGCCAGACCACGTTCCAGGCCATCGCCCGGCTGGACACGCCCGTGGACGTCGATTACTACAAAAACGGCGGCATCCTGCCGACCGTGCTGCGCAACCTGGTCCGGTCGTAAACGGCCGGCCGCCGCCAAGTGTGATACAAACAGGTCACGCTCTGCGCGTGGCCTGTTTGTGTTTAACCGCCCACCAGCCTCCAGGAGACGACGATGCCCGGCGAACTGACCCTCTACCAGAACGACCCGCGCTGGAAAGACAAGCCGCTCGGCTTCGCCACCGACGCCGGCAGCACCCTCGGCCAGTTTGGGTGCCTGCTCACCAGCCTGGCCATGGTCGCCAACGCGCTCGGCGCCGACGAGACCCCGGACACGCTCAACGAGAAGATGAAAGCCGCCCAGGCCTTCCAGGGGCCGTGGGTGCGCGCGCACCTGATCGGCGCCGCCGTGCCCGGCCTGCGCGTGGCCCGCAACGTCGAGTGCCGCGACGTGCCCGCGCCGCTGGCCGACCTCGACGCCAGCCTGGCGGCCGGCCGGCCCGTCATCGTCCTGGTGGACTACTCGCCCGACCCCGGCGTGCAGGATCACTGGATCGTGGTCTACGCCAAGCAAGGCGACGACTATCTCATCCGCGACCCCTGGCAAGGGGCGAAATCCAGCCAGACGCTGGTGCAGAAATACGGCTTCGCCGGGACGCCGGCCGACATCATCAACCGCGTGATCTGGATCGAGGGCGGGACGGCCAGCCCGCCGGCACCCGCCGCGGCCCCGCGCCCCGCCGCCGCCCCGGCCACGCCGACACCGAGCCGCGCCGTACCGGCCGCCGGCGGGGATTGGGAAGTGGTGACGCTGGTGGACCAGCTCACCCTGCGCTCCCAGCCCCAGATCACGGGCAACAACATCCTGCGCCGCTACGCCGCCAACACCCGGCTGCGCGTCGTGGAGGCGGCCGCCGGCGCGCGCGCCAAGATCGGCGCCAACGGCCAATGGCTGCGGGTCCGGGACGTGGAGGGCAACGAGGGCTTTGTGGCCGCCTGGCACGTCACCGCCGGCGAGGCGCCGGCGCTGGGGCCGCGCCCGGCCGTGAGCGGCCCGCGCGCCGACCCGGCCACGCGCCTGGTGGTGCGCACCACCGCCGACGGCGTCACGCTGCGCCGCCAGCCGGCCGTGGCCGCGGACAACCAACTCAAGCTGCTGCCCGCCAACGCCGAACTGCTCGTGATCGAGGCCGGGAACGCCGCCGCCAAGGTCGGCGCCAACGGCCAGTGGCTGCAGGTGCGCGACCTGCACGGCGCGGAAGGGTACGTGGCGGCCTGGTTCGTGCGGCGGGTCTGAGCGCCTCGGGGCTGGGACTTCTTCCGCAGCCGATCCTCGCAGGAATACTGAGCCGGCGGCCGTTGCGGGCGCGGCGGGGCTCCGCCATACTGGCGGTATGCACCGTCACTTTGCCCTTTCCAGCGGCCGGTTGTTGAGCGCGCTCGCCCTGGCCGCGGCGAGCCTGATGGGCGCTTCGAACGCCCGCGCCCAGACCCCGTGCGAACGCTGGGTGGCCCCGGCGCCGGCCGGTAGCGACCTCAACCCCGGCACGGCCGCCCAACCCTGGGCGACGCTCGACTACGCCTCCGCCCACACGCCGGACGCCGCCTGCACGGTCTGGTTCCAGGACGGCGTCTACACCGGCACGCACAGCCTGTACGAGCGCTTCACCACCCCCACCACCTTTCGAGCCGAGCACGCCTACCGCGCCGTGCTGCAGTACGCCGGCACCGTGCTCAAGCTCTTCGGCGCGCGCCAGATGACGTTCCAGGGCTTTGAGTTCCGCCACACCGGCCCCGGCGCCGGCGCGCTGGTGGTGCAGGTGCAGAAGACCGGCGACCTGTGGTCCGAGCAGATCACGTTCCGCGACAACGTCTTCCACGACTCTTACAACAACGACCTGCTCAAGATCAACAACGGCGCGCGCTTCGTCACCGTGGAAGGCAACCTCTTCTACAACCAGGCCGGCAGCGATGAGCACATCGACGTCAACAGCGTCACCGACGTGGTCATCCAGGACAACGTCTTCTTCAACGACTTTGCCGGCAGCGGGCGGGCGGGCGAGATCGGCAGCACCAGCAGCTACATCGTCATCAAAGACAGCAACGCCGGCGACGACGGCCAGCTTGGCAGCGAGCGCATCACCATACGCCGCAACCTCTTCCTCAACTGGCAGGGGTCCAGCGGCAGCAATTTCGTCCTGGTGGGCGAGGACGGCCAGGCCTTCTTCGAGGCCCAGGCCGTGCTGGTGGAGAACAACCTGATGCTGGGCAATTCGCCGGAAGTGATGCGCGCGGCCTTCGGCGTGAAGGGCGGCCAGGACATCACCTTCCGCCACAACACCGTCGTCGGCGACCTGCCGGCGCTGGCCTTCGCCTTCCGGCTCAACCGCGAGGGCGCCAACCCGGTCAACACGAACATCCGCTTCTACAACAACGTCTGGGCGGACCCGGCCGGGAGTATGGGCGCGGGCGGCGGCGGCGGCGACGACTTCTCCGACGGCACAGCCGCCGAAGTGTCCGGCCTGGTGCTGGACCACAACCTGTACTGGAACGGCGGCGACGCCATCCCGGCCGGCGACCAGGTGAACCCCAACGCCGCCGACCTCGGCCGCGTGGTGGCGGACCCGCTGCTGGGCGGGCAGGCCGGCCTGGTGCTGCCGCGCTGGAACGGGACCGGCTTCCTCAGCGGCAACACCACGCTCCGCCAGGAATTCCTGCGGCTGGCCAACGCCTACGGCCAGCCGGGCGGCGGCAGCCCCGTGATCAATGCCGCGCTCCCCGCGCAAGCCGCCGGCGACGACCTGCTCGGCCGGCCGCGCGGCACCGCCGACCTCGGCGCCTATGAGACCGGCGTCGTGGGGCTGGACCAATTCTTCTACCTGCCGCTCGCGCGCCGGTGAGGGTTAAACAAAACGGCGGGCTGCCCGCTGGAGCAGCCCGCCGTTTCCGGTGAAAACGCCGCTTTAGTAGACCGGCAGGTAACGGTCCAGCTCCCACTGGCTGACGCTCAGGCGGTAATCGTCCCACTCCTGCACGCGGCCCTCCAGATAGCGCTCAAACAAGTGCTCGCCGAAGGTGGCGCGGATCAACTCGCTCCGGCGCAGCTCGCCGATGGCTTCGCCCAGCGAGCCGGGCATGGCCGTCAGCTGGGCCAGGCGCGCCTCGTCCAGGTGGTACAGGTCTTCCTCGGCCGGCGCCGGCACCGGCAGGTTGCGCTGGACGCCGTCCAAGCCCGCCATCAGGATGACGGCGAAGGCCAGGTACGGGTTGGAGCTCGGGTCTGGGCAGCGCAGCTCGATGCGGGTGGCGGTGGCCACGCGGCCGGCGCTGACCTTGGGGATGCGGATCAGGGCCGAGCGGTTGGTGCGCGCCCAGCTCAGGTAGACCGGCGCCTCGTAGCCAGGCACCAGGCGCTTGTAGCTGTTGACCAGCGGCGCGATGACGGCCGAGAAGCTGCGCGCGTGGTGGAGCTGGCCGGCGATGAACTGCTTGGCCAGCAGGCTCAGGCCGTACTCGTCGGCCGGATCGGCGAAGGCGTTTTTGCCGTCCTTCCACAGGCTCTGGTGCGTGTGCATGCCGCTGCCGTTGATGCCGGCCACCGGCTTGGGCATGAACGTGCAGTACAGGCCGTTTTTCTGGGCGATGGCCTTCAGGGCCAGCCGCAGCGTGATGGCGTTGTCGGCCGTGCGCAGGGCGTTGTCGTACTTGAAGTCGATCTCGTGCTGGCCGATGGCGACCTCATGGTGCAGGGCCTCGACCTTGATCCCGAACGAGCTGAGCGCCTTCACCATCTGCCGCCGGACCGAATGCGCCAGGTCCGTGCTCACGTCAAAGTAGCCGGCCTGATCGTGCGGGAGCAGCGGCACCAGCTCGCCGTTGGCGTGCGGCCGGAAGAGGAAGAACTCCAGCTCCGGGCCGGTGTAATAGTCGTAGCCCAGCTTCTTGGCCTCGGCCAGGGCGCGCTTGAGCACGTTGCGCGGGTCGCCCAAGAACGGCTCGCCGGTGGGCAGGTGCGCGTCGCAGATCACGCGCGCCGTAGGCACATCGGTGTCCCAGGGGATGCTGGCGAAGGTGTTCAGGTCCGGGTGCAGCAGCATATCGCTCTCGGCGATGCGCGCGAAGCCCTGCACCGACGAGCCGTCGAACCACATGCCGTGGTCGAGCACATCCGGCCACATCTCCACCGGGATGCCGACGCTCTTCACCACACCCATGATGTCCGTGAACTGCAAGTTGATAAACTCGATGCCATGGCTCTGAATTTGGTCTTCGATCTGGCGAATCCGAACGGGATCATGTTGCATAGGGGCCTCCTGGTCGAGATGACGGGCGGCCGGGTCCGGCCGCGTAAGCAGAGAGTGGCTGTAGTCCGTGGTCGTTGTCACTTTACCATGAAACGCCGGCCGGGCGCCGCCGTCAGGCTGGCCGGCCAGCCTGAAAGGGCGCGGACGATTGGCCGGCAAGGGCCGGCGCCTCTTGCCCGGCGGCCCGAGTCGGACGATGATAAGGCCATGGTGGTGAAGAACTTGTGGCGGCGCAAGACGCGCACGGCCCTGACGCTGCTCGGCGTGGCGGTCGGCGTGGCCGCGGTCGTGGCCCTGTCCGCCTTCGGCGAGGGCATGGCCACCGGCTATGCCGGCCTGTTCGCGTCGACGGACGCGGATCTGACGGTGGCCGAGAAAGACGCCTACATGCTCATGCTGAGCACCGTGGACGCCGACCTGGCCGAAGCCCTGCGCCAACTGCCCGGCGTCGAGCGGGTGGCCGGCAAAGTCGCCACCATGGCGAACGTCCCCGGCCTGCCCTATTTCATCGTGGCCGGCGAAGACCCGGCCGGCTTCGCCATCGCCCACTACCGCCTGATCGCGGGCGGGCCGCTGACCGGGCGCAAACAGATCCTGCTCGGCCGGACCACGGCCGAGAGCCTGGGCAAGGGGGTGGGCGACGCGTTCGTGCTGGCCGAGCAGATCTACCGCGTGGCCGGCGTGTACGAGACCGGCGACACGCTCGAGGACGGCGGGGCCGTCATCAGCCTGAGCGACGCCCAGCGCGCCTTCGACATGCGCGGCCAGGTGAACTACTTCGTCCTCAAGCTGCGCGACCCGCGCCAACTGGACGCCGTGCGCGCCGAGATCACGGCCCGCTGGCCGGAGCTGACCGCCACGCGTTCGGGCGAGGCCACCGAGCAGACGCAGATGCTGAGCGTATTCAGCTCGTTCGGCCTGTTTGTCGGCCTGCTGGCGGCCCTGGTGGGCGGGCTGGGCATGATGAACACCGTGCTGATGAGCGTCATCGAGCGCACGCGCGAGATCGGCGTGCTGCGCGCGCTCGGCTGGACGCGCCGGCGCGTCATCGGCCTGATCCTGGGCGAGGCGCTGGTGCTGGCGCTGGCCGGCGGCGTGCTCGGCCTCGGGCTGGGGGCCGGCCTGGTGGCGCTGATCGGACGCATCCCGGCGGTGGCCACCATCCTGCAAGGCGTGCTCGCGCCGACCATCTTCTTCCAGGCGCTCGGCCTGGCCGTGCTGCTCGGCCTGGTGGGCGGGTTGTACCCGGCCTGGCGCGCCTCGCTGCTGGAGCCGGTGGAGGCCATGCGCTACGACAGCGGCGCGGGCGGCGCCCAGCCGCACTGGCTGCCGCGGCTGCCCGGCGGCGGCGCCCTGCGCAATCTCTGGCGGCGCCCGGCGCGCACGCTGGTGACGCTGGCCGGGCTGGGGCTGGGCGTCGGCTTCATCGTCGCCCTGCTCGGCATGGCCGAGGGCGTGGTCGGCGCCTTCGATCAGCTCTCGCGGGCCGGCCAGATCGACCTGATGTGCCAGCAGGCCGGCGTCTCGGATATGTCCCTGTCCGAGATCAGCGAACGCACCGCCGAGCAGCTGCGCCTGCGCCCCGAAGTCCGCTCGGTCTCACGCATCCTGCTCGGCTTCCCGAGCACGGCCGAGACGCCGTTCCTGATGCTGTTCGGCCTGGACCCGCGCGAGGAGTACATCCGGCACTACCAGATCCGGGCCGGACATCTGCCGCAGCGCGACCACGAGATCGTGCTGGGGCAGCTGGCCGCCGACAACATGCAGAAGCAGCTCGGCGACGAGCTGCGCATCGGCACGACCACGTTCACGATCGTGGGCCTGTACGAGAACGGCTCGCCCTATGAAGACATGGGCGGGATGATCTGGCTGCGCGCCGCCCAGGACCTGCTGAACAAGCCGCATCAGCTCTCGTTCGTGGGCCTCGCCCTCAAGGAGCCGAGCCAGGCCGAGGCCCTGGCGCCGGTCCTGGAGGCCCGTTTCCCGGAGATCACGGCCCACACGGCCGCCTCGCTGCGCACACGCACCCAGGACCTGCAAACGCTGTACGCGGTGCTGAACGCGCTGATCGCGGTGACGCTGCTCCTGGGCGGGGTGGTGATGACCAATGCCATGCTGATGAGCGTCTTCGAACGCACGCAGGAGATCGGCGTGCTGCGCGCGCTGGGCTGGACGCGCGCGCGTGTGGTGGGGCTCGTGCTGGTGGAGTCGTTGGCGCTGAGCGCGCTCAGCACGCTGATCGGCCTCGGGATCGGCGTGGGCCTCAGCCACGCCCTGACGCTGGCGCCCGACATCGGCGGCTACCTGCAGCCGCTCTTCCCGCCCAGCCTGTTCGGGCAGGTCACGGCCCTGGCGCTGGGTCTGGGCACCCTGGGCGGCGTTTACCCGGCCTGGCGCGCCGCCGGCCTGCGGCCAATCGAAGCGCTGCGCTATGAGTGAGGCCGGCCAGCCCGGTCACGGACAAACCCTATGAGCACACCGGCCCCGGTCGTCGAAACGCACCATCTGGTCAAGGTCTACGGCGATGGCGCGGCCGTGCGCGCGCTGGACGACGTCAGCCTGAGCGTGCGCGCCGGCGAGTTCGTGGCCATCGTCGGGCCGAGCGGCTCGGGCAAGTCCACGCTCCTGCACGTGCTCGGCGCGCTGGACCGGCCGACCAGCGGCGAGGTCTGCCTTAACGGCACGGCGCTGCGCCAGGTGCGCAACCTGGACCGTTTCCGCAGCCAGATGATCGGCTTCGTCTTCCAGATGCACAACCTGATCCCGACCCTGACGGCGCTGGAGAACATCGAAGTGCCGATGGCCGAGACCCGCCTGAGCGGCCGCCAGCGCCGCGAGCGCGCCCAGGCTCTGCTGGGCCTGGTGGGGCTGGGCCAGCGCGGGCACCATCTCCCCAACGCCATGTCCGGCGGCGAACGCCAGCGCGTCGCCATCGCCCGGGCGCTGGCCAACCGGCCGGCCCTGCTGCTGGCCGATGAGCCGACCGGCAACCTGGATTCGCGGACGACCAACGAGATCATGGATCTGCTGGCCGAGTTGAACCGCAGCCAGGGCATGACGCTGATCGTGGTCACCCACAACCCTCAGGTGGCGGGCGCGGCCAACCGCGTGGTCACGCTGCGCGACGGCCGCGTCCAGTCGGATATCGCCTTCGACAGCCGCTATGAGAAGGACCTGATCGACCTCAAGCATTCCCTGCTCGGGCGCGCCATCGTGGAGGGGCAGGCTGATCTGCCGGCGGAGCTGCAGGCGGTGGCGCCGGCGCTGCGGCAGCTTCTGGAGAAAGTCTGAGGTCAGCGGTCGGCCGCTTGGAGCGCGCCCAGCGCCCGCAGAGTCACCCACGGATTGGGCTGTTTCTTGGCCCCGAACTCGGCCCAGGTCTTGCCGGCGTAGTCGTACTCCAGCGCCCAGCGCCCGCGCTCATCCTGTTTATCCAGCACGCACTGCCAGGCCCGCGCCAGGCGGCGGTCGCGGCCATACCCCAGGCCGGCCAGCGCCGCCACGAGCTGCAGCAGGTCGGTGACGTAGAACACCGGGAAGCCGAACTTCCACCAGTTGCCGCTCGGCTTGGCGCTGTACCCGCTGGGGTAGGCGGCCGTGGCCGGATCAACGCTGAAGAGGAACTCCACGCCCTGCTTGATCGCGCGCTTGATCAGCGGCGTCCGGCGCGCCGCCGGCCAGACGCTGAAGGCCTGGAGCACCTTGACCGCGCCCCAGGCGCAGGCGCGTTTGTCATTGGCCCCGCACGCGAACAACGGCCCGCATTTGCCGGCATAGTAACGGCGCGCGGCCGACCGGTCCGTGAGCGGCGCGACGCCCTCGCCGGTGACGCTGCGCGCCATCCACTCGTAGGCCGCGTCCAGCCGCGCATCGGTGCAGCCCAGCGTCACCAACGCCCAGCTCAGGTTGCCCTGCAGGCAATCGGCCGTGCCGGAGGGCGCGCCGGAGGCCGTGAACTGGCCGCCCTCGGCCAGGGCCTGGTCCAACACGTAGGCGCAGGCCTGGGCCACGCGCGGCTCGTGCTCGGCCGACGCGCCCAGTTGGGCGAGCATGATCAGCGCCCACACCGTGGAGCGATACTTGGGGTTATAGCCCGGCCCCGGCGTCACCCAGAAGCCGGCCGGGTCCAGGCGGGCCAGTAACGCCGCGATCGGTCCGCGCGTGTAGGCGTGCCGGCGCGCGGCCAGCAGCTCGGGGTCATCCGGCGGCCGCTCGAGCACATCGCGCAGCGCCAGGTAGCGCACGCCGGGCGGCTCGGCTTCCAGGAGCCAGGGCAGCGGATCGCCGCGCAGTTGCGTTTGCCATGTCATCGCCACTTCCTCCCCAGGCGCGGCGCCGTCAATCCACGGCGCTCGGCGGCCCGGTTTGCGGCCGCAGCCGGGTCAGCACCGCGCGATGATCCGAGTGCGGGCCGCCGGGCGCGTCCACGTGCTGTGTCTCCACCACCTGCCAGTGAGCGGGCCGGGAGTGCAGGAAGACGTAGTCCAGGCGGTGCCGGCGCAGCAGCCGGCCCCCCGGCCAGCGCAGCTCGTGCGTCGTCGCGTCGGCGTGCGGATGCAGATGCCGGAACGTATCCAGCCACAGCCGCTGTGTGTGCTGGATCTGGGGCCGGTGCTCGGGCGCGTTAAAGTCCCCGCCAATGACGGCCGCGCGCCCGGCCGCGGCCGCGGCCACCCAGCGGCGCAGCTGGGCCAGCTGGACGGCGTTGTGGCCGCGGCTCAGACCCAGGTGCGCCGAGAACGCCAACAGCCGCCCAAACGGCGTTTGCACCTCCACGCCCACGGCCAGCCGCCGGACGAACGGGTTGGCGCCGTGGCCGAGTTGGCGCAGGCGCGGGTGAGCGAGCGGATAGCGACTGAGGATCGCCAGGCCCTCTTCAAAGCCGAGCGCGGCCGCGTGGCCGTTGGCACGCGCATAGAGGCAGGCCATCCGCAGGCGCCCGGCCAGCCACTCGTCGGCGCGCAGCTCCAGTGTGCGCGCCACCTCTTGCAGCAGCACCACGTCCACGCCTTCAGCCGTCACCAGCTGCGCCACCGCTTCCAGCCGCTCGGGCCAGGTGCGCTGGCGCGGCCAGTCGTGCCACAGGTTGGCGCTCAGGACGGTGAGCTGGGCGCTGGCAGGTGCAGCGAGAGGCGGCTCGGGGAGAAAGTGCAGCCGGCCGGCCGGCTCGGCGGCGGCGGCGGCGCGGCGCGCCAAGGGCCGCAGCCAGCGCAGGCCCGGCCACGCGAACACGCGCCGGCCGAACGGCCGCAGCTGCCACACCCGCAGCGACGCGGGCGGCACCTGCGCGTCGACGTTGAGCTCGAAGATCTCGGACACGCCCCAGCCTCAGCGGCGCAGCCGGCGCATGGCGTCCAGGAAGCCGGGCACCACCTCGCGCGGGAAGCGCGGCCACGTCACACCGACGGCAGCCAGGATCCAGACCAGCAGCCCCAAGCCGGCCAGGGGCGCCTGGGCCACGGCGACGAGGATGAACCAGGCGTAGATCGGGGCCTGAAACAACATCCCCAACGCGCGCGGCAGGCCGTGCAGGCGCTGGTAAATGACGGCCCAGGCCAGGAGGTAGGCGCCGGCCAGCCACGGGTTCACCAGGTTGACCCCCAGCAGGTAGACCAGCAGCCCGACCGAGACCAGCATGTCGACCGCGAGGTCGTGGTCGCCGATCCAACTGTGCGCGCCGCGCGGATCACGGCGCGCGAACAGCCCGTCCAGGTTATCGCCGGTCCAATCCAAGATGAGCAAGCCGACCGCGAGGAGCAAGTGGCCGGGCGGGCGCGCCAGCCCCAGCCCAGCCAGGGCTAGGGCGATCAGCCCGCGCGCGAGGGTGATGGCATCGGCGATCTGCTTGGCGCCGGGCATGACACACCTCCCCATACCTGTCCCACCTACACCATCAGCATACACCTGTCCGCCGAACATGACGGTTAGGGCGTCGAGCCGCCCTGCCGCCGCCCACGGGGACGCGGCCGGTTGGCCGCGCTGCTGGCACTCTGGCCACGGCGGCGTCTGCGCCGACCATAATCCGAACAACGTGGAAAGGAGTATATTAAGAGGCGACCCTTAGCCCGCGGTTGAAACGGAGTCCGCTATGACCGTTCGTGTCGTCACCGACAGCACTTGTGATCTGCCCCCGGCCCTGGCCGCCGCGCACGGCATTGAAGTCATCCCGGTCTACATCAACGTCGGCGAGCGCGGCTATTTGGATGGCGTCGACCTGACGCGGACCGAGTTCTACGCGCGCCTGCCGGCCTACGACCCGCCGCCCACCACCGCCTCCCCCGGCCCGGAGCCGTTCCGCCAGACCTACGCGACGCTGGCGGCCGACGGCGCTGATGAAGTGATCTCGATCCACGTGGCCGCCAACCTGAGCACCGTCTGCAACGTGGCCACGGCCGCGGCCCGGGAGGTGACCCGCCCGCGCGTCACGATCGTCGATTCGCAGCAGGTCAGTGTGGGGACGGGGTTCCTGGCGCTGACGGCCGCGCGCCTGGCCGCGGCCGGCCGCACGGCGGCCGAGATTGTGGCGGCGCTGCCGGACCAGATCCGGCGCACGCGCGTCTTCGCCGCGCTGGATACGCTGGAGTACCTGCGGCGCAGCGGCCGCGTCAACGCGCTGGTCGCCGGCCTGGGCAGCCTGCTGCAGATCAAACCGATCCTGACGATTCACAAAGGCGTGATCCACTCGGACCGGGTGCGGACCCGGTCGCAGGCCGTGCAGCGGATCATCGACCTGCTGCAGGCCCGCGCGCCGCTGGCGCACCTGGCGGTGCTGCACACCGGCGCCCGGGCGCGGGCCGAGGCCTTGCTGGCCCAGGTGCGCCACCTGGCGCCGCCCGGCGATGTTCCGATCCTCGAAGTGACCCCGGCCATCGGCACGCACGTCGGCCCGGAGGGCCTGGGCCTGGCCTGCGTCGGCGCGGCGGGCTGAAGCGGCCTCAGGCCGGCGCGGCGGCCGGCAGTTCCAGGCGGATCGTCGTCCCGCGGCCCACGCCGCTTTCGGCCGTGATCTGGCCGCCGTGCGCGACGACCAGGTTGCGCGCGATCGCCAGGCCGAGCCCCATCCCGCGCGACTCATCGGACTTGTAAAAGCGGTCGAAGATGTGCGGGAGCACGTCCGGCGCGATGCCGGCGCCCGTGTCCTGCACGGCCACGCTGACACGTCCGGCGGCCGGCATGTGCGCCAGCGTCACCGTCACCGTCCCGCCGGGCGGCGTGTAGCGCAGGGCGTTGGCGATCAGGTTGGTCAGTACCTCGCGCAGGCGGGTCGGGTCGAGGTCCAGCAGCGGCATTTCGCCGGCGACGTTCACGCGCAGGCTCACGCCAGCGGCCTCCGCCGCCACCTTGAAGGCCGTGACCGCCTCGGTCGCCAGGACCTCCAGGTCGGTCGGCTCGCGCTGGAGGCGCAACGCGCCGCTTTCGGCCAGCGACAGGGTGCGCAAGTCATCCACCAGGCGCGCCAGGACGCGCGTCTCCTCCAGGATCGTTTCCAGGTGCGCGTCGTCGCGCGGGTGGACGCCGTCCAGGAGCGCCTCCAGGTTGCCCTGGACCACGGAGAGCGGCGTGCGCAATTCGTGCGTCACGTCGGCCAGCAGGCGGCGGCGCTGCTCGTCATCGGCCTGCAGCCGGGTCGTCATCGTGTTGAAAGCGCGGGCCAATGCGCGCGCTTCTTCCGGTCCGCGCTCCGCCACGCGCGTCTGATAGTCGCCGCCCGCCACGCCCTCGGCCGCCTCCATCACATCGCCCAGCGGGG
>CALFZO010000102.1 GCA_937952305.1 uncultured Anaerolineales bacterium
CGCTGGGACTCGACCGATATGCAGCGCAGCCCGACCGAGGAATGCCGCTCGACCAGCATCGCATAGGTGCGGCCCGCCTCGATCTGGCCAGGGGTGAACGGCGCCTCCCCTCCACGGCGCGCCACTTGCTGGAGCATGACGTCGAACACGTCAGCCGCCCGGGCAGCATCCCGCCCCCGGAACCCGTCATGCTGGACCTCATAGCCCGTCGCTGTGGGGCGCACCGCCTGGGGGGCATAGGCGAGGATGCGGCCGCGGGCCGGGGCCCCACCCGGAGCCAGCGGCTGCGGGCCGTTCAGCGGCCAGCCCAGCCGCGGGCCGGGCACCGTCTGCGGCTCACGTTTGATTGAGGAGGACTCACGATGCGGTATCAGGCCATTCGCGAACAGGTCTATGAAACCGTCATGAAGGCGGTCAAAACCGGGCTGATCCGGCTCTCAGCTGGCAACCTCAGCGCCCGGACTGAGGACGGTCTGGTGGCGATCACGCCGACCAGCATCAAGTACGACATCTTGCAGCCGGACCAGATCGCCATCGTCGATCTGGAGGGCAGGCGGGTGGACGGCCCCTGTCAGCCGTCGTCCGAGACGCCCATGCACACTGCCATCCTGAAGCATCTGCCGGAGGTCGGCGCGGTCTGCCACACCCACTCGCCTTACGCCATCACCTTCGCCGCGCTCGGCCAGGCAGTGCCCCGGATCACGCTCGAGCTGTATGTGGTCGGCGCCCCGATCCCGGTGGCGCGCTGGGCGTGCCCCGGCACGGCCGAGGCCGGCGTGGTGACCGTGGACCTGTTCACCCAGCGGCCGGGCCTCAAGGTCTGCTTGCTGCGCAACCACGGCCTGGTCGCGATCGGCCGGAACTTGGAGCACGCCTTTGAGATGGCCTATGACGCCGAGGTGGGCATGCAGATCTATCACCAGGCGCGGCTGCTCGGCCAGCCGGAGCTCATCGACGAGGAACGCGCCGACCAGATCCGGCGCGTCTACGCCTGAGCGTTCGCCGCGCTGTGATGCAGGAGGTGACCGCGTGACAGCCCCAGCTGCTTACCTTGACCCAAGTCTGCCCCGCGCCGAACGTGTTCAGGATCTGCTAGCCCGCCTGACCCTGGCTGAGAAGGTCGGCCTGATGAGCCACGCGGCTCAGGGCGTGCCGCGCCTGGGCCTTCCGGCTTACAACTACTGGAGCGAGGCGCTGCATGGCGTGGCTCGCAACGGCCGCGCCACCGTCTTCCCGCAGGCGATTGCGCTGGCCGCCACCTGGGACCAGGACCTGGTGCGGCGGGTGGCCGCCGCCGTCAGTGATGAGGCCCGCGCCAAGTATCAGGCGGCCTTGCGCCGCAACGGCTACACCGACCAGTACCAGGGCTTGAACTTGTGGTCGCCGAATATCAATCTGTTCCGCGACCCGCGCTGGGGGCGCGGCCAGGAGACCTGGGGCGAAGACCCGTTCTTCACGGGTGAGATGGCCGCGGCCTACGTCACCGGCCTGCAGGGGGACCATCCTCACTATCTCAAGACGGCGGCTTGTGCCAAGCATTACGCCGTGCATTCGGGGCCCGAGAAGGACCGCCACACGTTCAACGCCGTCGTCACCCAGCGCGAACTGCACGACTCTTACCTGCCCGCCTTCAAGAAACTGGTCACGCAGGCCAAGGTCGAGGCGGTCATGGGCGCCTACAACCGCCTGCTGGGCGAGCCCTGCTGCGGCAGCCGCCGCCTGCTCACCGATCTCCTGCGCGACGACTGGGGCTTTCAAGGGCATGTCGTTTCCGATTGCGGCGCGCTGACCGACATTCACACCACCCACCAGGTCACGCGCGATGCCGGGGAGACGGTGGCGCTGGCCCTGCACGCCGGCTGTGACCTCGGCTGTGACGATGTCTTCGCGGCCATTCCGGTCGCCCTCCAGCGCGGCCTGATCACCGAGGCCGACGTGGACCGCGCCCTGGCGCGCACGCTGAGCACCCGCTTCAAACTGGGCCTGTTCGATCCCGCCGAAGCCGTGCCTTTCACCAACCTGGGTTTGGAGGTGGTCGCCTGCGCCGCACACCGCCAGCTCGCCTGCCAGGCCGCCGCCGAAGCCGTCGTCCTGCTCAAGAACAAGGGCAACCTCCTGCCGCTCCGGTCCTCCACCCAGAAGATCTTCGTCACCGGCCCCACCGCCACCAGCCTGGAGGTCCTGCTCGGCAACTATTACGGTTTCAACGACCAGATGGTGACGCTGCTGGAAGGCCTGGTCGGGCGTCTCCCCGAAGGCACGGGCCTGGAGTATCACCCCGGCGCGCTGCTCAAGCACCCGCGCGAGATCAGAGAGACCTGGGCGCCGCACATGGCGCGCTCGGCCGAGGTCACGATCGTCTGCGCGGGCCTGGCGCCGCTCCTGGAAGGCGAAGAAGGGGAGGCGCTGCTATCCCCGCAGTCCGGCGACCGCGATAGCCTGGCGCTCCCGCCGAACCAGGTCGATTACATCCGGGAGTTGGCCGGGCAGGGCGCGCGCATCGTCCTGGTGCTCACGGGGGGCAGCCCCATCATTCTGGGCGACGTGGAAGACCTGGTGGACGCGATTCTCTTCGTCTGGTATCCCGGCATGGAAGGCGGCCGCGCCGTGGCGGAAGTGCTTTTCGGCGACGTCTCGCCCTCGGGCCGGCTCCCGATCACGTTCCCGAAATCGCTGGACCAGCTGCCCGCCTTCGACGACTACAGCCTGACAAACCGCACGTACCGTTACAGCTCGGCCGAACCACTCTATCCTTTCGGGTTTGGGCTCAGCTACAGCCGTTTCGTCTATTCCGCTCTGCGCCTGGACAAGCCCACGCTGGCCAGCGGGGAGGCTCTGTCCCTGAGCGTCACCGTGGCCAATCGCGGCGACCGCGCTGCGGCGGAGGTGGTCCAGTTCTACCTGAGCGACCTGCAGGCCTCGACGGTGGTTCCGCGCTGTCACCTGATCGGCTTTGAGCGCGTGACGCTCAACCCAGGCGAAGCCCGCGCCCTGGCGTTCACGGTCACGCCCGAGATGATGGCGTTCATCAACGACGCGGGCGAAGCGACTATCGAACCCGGCCAGTTCCGGCTCGAAATCGGCGGCTGCTCCCCCGGCCGGCGCGGCCAGGCGCTCGGCGCGCCCCGGCCGGTGACGGCCGAATTTCGATTGAAGTGAAAGCGTCTGGCCCGGATGCGCGGCCGGGGTCACTTGACGATCAGGTCGACCGAGGCGAGCGCCAGCGCCGAACCGTCGGCGGCGCTGACATCGACGATCTCGAGGCGAACCGGGCTATTGGCCGGCCCAGCCGCCAGGTCGATCTGGGCCGCAAACGAGCCAGGGCCGCCCAGAGTTTCCGCCTGGACCGGCACCGGCCCCTGGCTGATCAGGCCGCCCTGCGCGTCCAGCAGCCGATAGGTCAGGTTGTTCTCAAAAGGCGCCACCGTGACGCGGCCCTGGACAGTGACCGTGGCGGCGGCGGTGGCGCCGGCTGTCGGGGTGTCGATCTGGATGGCGCGGGTCTGGCCGTCCGGCGTCTGGGAGGTCAGCTGGACCAGGGTCAGCCGGCCCTGCCGCAGTTCATAGGTCTGCCTGACCGGCCAGGCCGGGCAGCAGAACGGGTCGTTCAGTCCGTGGATCAGGGCCGCCACCGTGATCCGGCCCGCGTCTACGGTCAGCGTTTGGACCATCGGCCGGTCATCAATCAGGACGGCGTCCGCTTGAACCAACTGGCCGCCCTGATCGAGCACCGCGACCAGCGCGACAAAGGTCCCGGTTCCGCCATAGTTCTCGGCCAGGAGCACGGCCGCATCCGGCGCGCCGTCGCCATTCAGGTCGCCCAGGGCGAGTTGATCAAGCACGCGCACACTCACATACTCGGCGCCAGCGCCGGCCTCAAACTGGCCGTTCGCCAGCTGCACGATCCGCTCACTTTGCAGGAGGTGATACTCGGCCTGGCGCAGGCGCTCAGCGGTCAGTGTCTCCGGGGTGGCCGTCGGGGCCAGGGTGGGGGGCGGCGTTGGTGTTGACACCGGCGTTGCGGTGGGCGCCGGGACTGTAGCCGGCGGCGGCGTGCAGGCGGCCATGGTCACGGCCAATACGACGATGAGCGGAATTCGGCGCATAACGGGTCTGAGGTGTCTCTGCCGCGGGGCCGCGAACGGCGGGTGATGGCCCTGTCTCTCGACGTGACGGGCGGCGCGAAGGTTCCCGCCGCCTGGGCGCTGCCGGCCCAGCCTCTGGTAAAGTGCGGACCGCCAGGCTGGGGCGGAGGGGGTGGCCTGGCCGAACAGAGAACCGGTCTGCCGGCGTTGCTGGCCAGAAGCGGTTGCCGGTCCGGCTATCCTTGGCGCTTGAGGCAGTGAAAGCGTATGACGACGGCTCCCCTGCACGCGGACGAGGTCTTTGCCGATGCGGCCACGGCCCGCCGGCTGCTGGAAGCGCAGTTTCCGCACTTAGCCGACCGGCCCATCCGCCCAGTCGCTTCGGCGGGCACTGACCATGTCCTGTACCGCCTGGGCGCGGACCTGGTGATGCGGCTGCCGCGCATCCACTGGGCCACGGGCCAGGCCGAGAAAGAACGCCAGTGGCTGCCGCGCCTGGCGCCGCATCTGCCGGTGGCACTGCCGGATCAGGTGGCGCAGGGCGAGCCCGGCGAAGGTTACCCTTGGCGCTGGTCCATCTATCGCTGGCTGGCCGGCGAAAACGCGGCCAGCACGCCGCCAGCCGATCCGGGCCAGGTGGCCCGTGATCTGGCGGCCTTCATCCAGGCGCTGCAACGGATCGACATTACCGGCGGGCCGTTGGCGGCCGAACAGGGTCTGCGTGGAGTCCCCCTGGCGGGCCGGGACGCCAACACTCGCCGGGCGATTGAGGCGCTGTCAGGCTTGATCGATTCTGAGACGGCATTGGCGGCCTGGGAGGCGGCGTTGCAGGCGCCAGACTGGGAGCGGCCGCCGGTCTGGTTTCACGGCGATCTGCTGCCCGGCAACCTTCTGATTGAAGCCGGCCGGCTGCACGCCGTCATCGACTTTGGCGGGTTGGGGGTGGGCGATCCCGCCTGTGATCTGATGTGTGCGTGGAACCTGTTCGCGGGGGAAAGCCGGGAGGTCTTTCGCTCGGCTCTGGGCATGGACGAGGCGACCTGGGCGCGCGGCCGAGGCCAGGCGCTGTCCCAGGCCGTGATCTTCATCCCCTATTATCTTCAGACCAACCCAGCCGGCGTCAACCAGGCCTGGCAGGCGGTGGAAGCCGTCCTGGCGGATTTCAAGGCCAACGGATGAATCCAGCGCCAGGCGGGCTGAGCCGCGGCCTGGATGACTCGGTCGGCCGGGGGAGCGCAGCGCGAGCATGACCCAGCTTCTTAGTTTTCAAGGCAACCCGGATTTGCGCGCCGGCCTCCTCGCGCAGATGCAGGCGCAGGCGCGCACGGGCCGGCTGGCGCCGGTCCTGCTCGCGGGCCGGCTGTTCCCGGTCTTCGCCCTCGGCTGCCCGCCGGAGGTGCCGGCCGGCGCCGCCGCGCTCAGCTTGCCGCCCGAACTGCTTCAATTAGGTTTCTACCTCTTCGATGGTTTCCCGGAGACGCTGACCGAGCGCCGCGCCTTCATCGAGCTGCGGCGGGAGATGCTGGCTGCCTTCCCGGTGGGCCAGGATCTGTCCGCCGCCGCCGGCCGCTTCTGTTATCACCTGCTGAAAGAGCCAGCCTTTGGCGTGGCGGACCTGCTGCACACGCCGGAGAGCGCGGCTCTGCGCCGCGAGGTCCTGGACGCGCTCTCCGCCGATCCGTGCGGCGCCTTTCTGGACGCTGACCTGCGTCAGCGTCTTCAGGCCGAGCAGAGCCGTCAGGCCGACAAGGTCACGGCGCTCTGGCGGGCCGAACACCGTGAGGACCGGTCGATCCTGAAGACGCTGCGGGCCCTGGAGACGCTGGCGGCCGTGAGCCGGTTGCCCGTGGACTATCGAGCCGCGGCCGAAGCCGTCGAGAAAAGCATCTATGGCGCCTTCGGCGTGAACGCCCAGCCCACCTCGGCCAAGGATGACCAACTGCGGGCGCTGTTCAAACACGTGCTGGCGGCCTAACCCGTACCCCTTGGTCCGGGCGCTCCCACCTGGCCCTGAAGGCCGCCCGGCCGCGTCATCTCTGCCCGGAACCATCTCCGAGTTGCTCGCCATCGCCGGCTGCGGCCAGCCACTGGGTGACTTGCGGCGCTGAAGACCCATCTTGACAGATCAAAACAACCGGGTTTATTATTAATTCAACTTAACCACTTAGATATTTAAATTATGCATTCATCCGAAGCATTCCGGGCGGTCTTGCGAAAGTGGACTGAAGTCGTCATGGGGCGCTCGATGCACAGCCTCATGCTCCACGCCAAAGAGACCGGCCTTTCCATGGTTCAGTTCGGCGCGCTGATGCGGATCCATCGCCAGGGAGCGCCGGCGGTCTCGGCGATCAGCCAGCAGATGGGTGTCACCAACGCGGCGACCAGCCAGATGCTGGAGCGCCTGGTCCAGCAGGGCCTGATCTCGCGCTCTGAGGACCCGCATGACCGGCGCGCCAAGCAGATTGCCCTGACGCCCCACGGCCAGGCGGTGTTGGATGCCGGCCTGCAGGCGCGCCAGAAGTGGCTGGATGACCTGGCGGAACTGCTCACGCCGGCTGAACAAGATCAAATCGCCGCGGCCCTGCAGTTGCTCACCGACAAGGCGGCCCAGCTGGAGGCCGTGCCGCCGCCTCACCACTGACTTGACCCCCGCTCGCCACGGCCCGCTACCCGTCTTTAGTTTCTGAGGAACTCACTCAATGTTACGCCTCTTCAGGTTTTGGAAACCCTATTTGGGTTCGGTGTTACTCGCCATCCTGTTGTTGTTCGCCCAGGCGAACTTTGACCTGGCCTTGCCAGACTACCTCTCCAAGATCGTCAACACCGGCATCCAGCAGGGCGGCGTGGAGAGCGCCGTGCCGGCGGCCATCCGTCAGCAGCAGATGAAGCGCCTGGTCATTTTCATGAGCGCGGACGACAAGGTCGCGGTGCTGGACGCCTACACGCTGGTGGATCAGAACGCCGCCGACTATGCCGCCGTCCTGGCCAAGTATCCGGCCGTGGCCGACGAGCCGGTCTACGTGTTGCAGGCCACCGATCCGGCCACGCTTGACCGCCTCAACCCGATCATGGCGAAGCCGTGGCTGGCCGTCTCCGGGATCGAGCAGGCGTTGGCCGACCCGGCCAAGGCCGAGCAGATGAAGGCCTCCGGCTTTGACCTGTCCCGGGTTCCGCCGGGCATGGACCTGTTCGGCCTGCTCGGCCAACTGCCGGCCGCCCAACTGGCGACCATCACCGGCGCCCTCAACGACAAGTTCGCGGCTCTGGGCGACAAGATGCTGATCCAGGCCGCCACCCAGCCGGTGAAGGCCGAGTATGAGGCCCTGGGGGTCGATACCAACCAGATGCAGACGGACTATGTCCTGGCCACCGGCGGCTGGATGCTGGCCCTGACGCTGGCCTCGGTGGTCTGCACGATTGCAGTCGGCCTGCTGTCGGCGCGCACCGCCGCCGGCATGGCGCGCGATATCCGCCGGGCCCTCTTCCAGCGGGTCGAGAGCTTCTCGAACACCGAGTTCGACAAGTTCTCCACCGCCTCGCTGATCACGCGCACGACGAATGACATCACCCAGCTCCAGTTGGTGACGGTCCTGGTCATCCGCATGGTCTTCTACGCGCCGATGATGGCCACCGGCGGCATCATCCGCGTCATCGGCAAGGACTCGGCCATGTCCTGGCTGATCGCCGTGGCCGTGGTGGTGCTGATCAGCCTGATCCTGGGCGTCCTGGTCGTCACGCTGCCCAAGTTTCAGATGGTCCAGAAACTGGTGGACCGCCTGAACCTGGTGGCGCGTGAGAACCTGGCCGGGCTGCTGGTGGTGCGGGCTTTCAACATGCAGCCCTTTGAGGAGCAGCGCTTCGACACGGCCAACAAGGATCTGACCGCGGTCAGCCTGTTCGTCAACCGCGCCATGGTCGTCATGATGCCGATGATGATGCTCGTCATGAACGGTCTCTCCCTGGCCATCATCTGGGTGGGCGCGCATCAGGTGGCCGAGGCCAACATGCAGGTCGGCGACATGATGGCGTATCTGCAGTACGCCATGCAGATCATGTTCTCGTTCCTGATGCTCTCGATGCTGATGATCTTCCTGCCGCGCGCGTCGGTCTCGGGCGACCGCATCGCCGAGGTGCTGGCCGTGGAGCCGGCCATCCGGGACCCGCAGCATCCGCAGGCCTTCCCGGCGCCCTTCCAGGGCTCGATCGAGTTCCGCAACGTCTCCTTCCGCTACCCCGGCGCCGACGAGGACGCGCTGCACGACGTCAGCTTCACGGCCCGGCCGGGTGAGCTGACGGGCCTGATTGGGGCCACCGGGGCGGGCAAGTCCACCATCGTCAACCTGATCCCGCGCTTTTACGACGTGACGGCCGGCGCGGTCCTGGTGGATGGCGTGGACATCCGCGCGGTGGCCCAGCACGCGCTGCGCGACCAGATCGGCCTGGTGCCGCAGAAGAGCAACCTGTTCTCGGGCACGATCGAGAGCAACCTGCGCTACGCCGATAAGGACGCCAGCCCGGAGCAGCTACAGTTAGCCGCCGACATCGCCCAGGCGGCGGAGTTCATCAACGCCAAGCCGGAGGGGCTGGCGGCCGAGATCGCCCAGGGCGGCACCAACGTGTCGGGCGGCCAGAAGCAGCGCCTGTCGATCGCGCGCGCCCTGGTCAAACAGCCGCCGATCTACCTCTTCGACGACAGCTTCTCGGCGCTGGACCTCAAGACCGACGCTGCTTTGCGGCGCGCGCTCCAGGCGCGCACCCACGGCAGCACGCGCCTGATCGTGTCCCAGCGGGTGTCCACCATCAAGAATGCCGAGCAGATCATCGTCCTGGACGAGGGCCGGGTGGTGGCCCAGGGCACCCACGCCCAACTCATGGAAAGTTGTGAAATCTACCGCGAAATTGCGTTGTCGCAGTTGAGCCAGGAGGCGTTGGCATGATGCTGATGGGAGGTGGTCGGCCCGGCGCCCATGGCGGCGGCGGTCGGCCCGGCGGCCCGATGGGGGCCATGTTCAAGGGCGACAGCGCCCGCGATTTTCGCGGGACGATGCGCAAGCTGATCCAGTATCTCGGCCGGCACCGCGCGGCGGTCCTGATCGTGTTCGTGTTCGCGGTCGTCTCCACGGCCGCCAATATCGCCGGCCCCAAGCTGTTGGGCCAGGCCACCACCGAGTTGTTTGAAGGCGTGCTGGCCCAGCTCGGCGGCACGGGCGGCATCGACTTTGACGCCATCGGCCAGATCGTGCTCCAGGTGCTGGCGCTCTATCTGGCGTCGGCGCTCTTCGCCTATATCCAGGGCTGGATCATGGCGAACGTCTCCACCGATATCACCTATCGGCTGCGCCGCGACCTTTCCGAAAAGATCAACCGCCTGCCACTCAGGTACTACGACGGCACCACCCACGGCGAGGTGCTTTCGCGCATCACCAACGACGTCGACACGATCAACCAGACACTCAGCCAGAGCTTGACCCAGATCATCACCTCGGCGGTGACGGTGGTCGGCGTCCTGGTCATGATGCTCTCGATCAACTGGGTCATGACGCTGGTGGCGCTGCTGATGATCCCGCTCTCGATGGTGGTGGTCGGGCTGATCGTCGGTCAATCTCAGAAGTTTTTCAAGCAGCAACAGGATTATCTGGGCCACGTCAACGGCCACGTGGAGGAAATGTACGGCGGCCACGTGGTGATGAAGGCCTTCAACGGCGAGGCCGAGAGCATCGCCAAGTTCGACATCTCCAATAACCAGCTCTACGCCTCGGCCTGGATGTCGCAGTTCCTGTCCGGCCTGCTCATGCCGCTCACGATGTTCATCGGCAACCTCGGCTACGTGGCCATCGCCATCCTGGGCGGCTGGCTGGCCGTCCAGGGCGCGATCACGGTGGGCGACATCCAAGCCTTCATCCAGTACGTGCGCTCGTTCACGCAGCCGATCACGCAGTTGGCCAACATCTCCAATATCCTCCAGCAGACGGCGGCCGCGGCTGAACGGGTGTTTGAGTTCCTGGCCGTGGAGGAGGAGATCCCCGATCCGGCCGAGCCGGTGCAGCTGGCCGAGCCGGCGGGCCACGTGGAGTTCCGGGACGTGCACTTTGGCTACAGCCCGGACAAGATCGTCATCAACGACTTCTCGGCTGTGGCCCACCCCGGCCAGAAGGTGGCCATCGTCGGTCCCACCGGCGCGGGCAAGACCACCATGGTCAAGCTCCTGATGCGCTTCTACGACGTCAACAGTGGCGCCATCCTGGTGGACGGCCACGACCTCCGCGACTTCACCCGCCGCGACCTGCGCCAGCTGTTCGGCATGGTGCTGCAGGACACCTGGCTGTACAACGACACGATCCTGGAGAACATCCGGTACGGCCGGCCGGGCGCCACGGACGCGGAAGTGATCGCGGCCGCCCAGGCCGCTCACGTGGACCACTTCGTCCACACTCTGCCGGACGGCTACCACATGATCCTGAACGAGGAGGCCACCAACATCTCCCAGGGCCAGATGCAGCTGCTGACGATCGCCCGGGCGGTGCTGGCCGACCCCAGGATCTTGATCTTGGACGAGGCCACCAGTTCGGTGGACACCCGCACCGAGATCCTGATCCAGCGGGCCATGGACAACCTGATGAACGACAAGCGCCGCACCAGCTTCGTCATCGCCCACCGGCTGTCCACGATCCGGGACGCCGACTTGATCCTGGTGATGAACCACGGCGACGTCATCGAGCAGGGCACGCACGCGGAACTGCTGGCGGCGGGCGGGTTCTACGCCGATCTCTACAACAGCCAGTTCGACCGGCCGGAAGCCAGCCTGGCCGCCTGACGCGCGTCCCGGAATGCGCCTGCCCAGCCCGCCCTCGGCGATCTTCGCCTGCAACGACCTGATGGCG
>CALFZO010000103.1 GCA_937952305.1 uncultured Anaerolineales bacterium
GTTGGGTCCGATGGCGGCGGTGGGGTTTGGGCTGGTGAACCTGGCGGCGATGAATACCCTGCTGGCGATGGGCGTGCCCGCCGCGTCTTACCTCCCCACCATCGGATTGATGTTGGGAATGGCCGCGGGGTTGGTGATCTGGCTCCGGCCCCGGTTCTCACTCCTCCCGGTCGACCCCGTGACATTCTGGGTGCCCTTCGGTTTTCACCTCTTCTTCTTGACGGCGGGCCTCCTGACCGGGGCGGTTTTGCAGCCGCCCGCCCTGCTGCTCATCGGACTCCTGATGGCGGGCGTGGCGCTGTATCTCCACCGCCGGAGCTTCTGGGCCGTGCACATGCGGGCGGCTGCCAGCAGCCGTGGCGGCCCTCCCTGAAGATGCGGCCCCAGAGAGGGCGCCTAAGGTTGGCAGCCGCCTTTTCAGATCCGCTGCTGGTAGGCTCGCATCGCGAAGACGTAGGCCACGAGCATGATCCCGACACACCCCGCGAGCGCAATCCAGATGTCGTTGCCGACCGGCTGAACGGACAGCAGCGCGCGGAGGGCCTCCACGATCGAGGTCACCGGCTGGTTCTCAGCAAAAGCCCGGACGACGGGCGGCATCGAGGCAGTGGGCACAAACGCCGAACTGATAAAGGGCAGGAAGATCAACGGGCAGGCGAAAGCGCCGGCGCCGTCCACCGATTGGGCCGACAGGCCGGCAATCGCCGTGGAATTCGCCGCTGCCCGCGTCGCTTGACGCCGCAGTCGCGCCTTACGACTCAGGCCTCGGAGGCCGAAGCGCGCCAGCGCCCACACTGCTAATCACGCCCGGCGCTTCCCGCGCTTCCGCGCCGGCCTCCGACACACCGGTCACGGCGCCGCTGATCCTGTCAGCGGGCACGCGCCGACAACCCTGCGGGCTTCAACTCGCCTGCGCGGAAGGCCTATAATGGTCTTGAGCACGGCGAGGCGGCCCCAAGCGATTAGCTGGACGCGCTCCAGGCCGGCCGTGGTGGCGATGACAAAACCAGAGACGACACCGGACGATCCAGGGCCAGGCTCCCTCTCCGTCGGCGATATCACCAACTCACAGGGCGTCGCCATCGGGCCCGGTGCCAGAGCCGAGGTGAATTACCACGGGCTGGACGGGCGCCAGGCGGCCCTGGTCATTGGCCTGGCTTTGGCGGGGGCGCTGGTCTGGCTGGTGGCGGAGCTCCTGGCCGCGCATCTGTGGGTCAGGTTCACGGCCGGCGGTGACCGCGCCGCCCGCGCCATCGCGGACCTGTTGGACAATCAGCGGCTGGGCTGGGAGATGGCGACGCTGGCGTCGGCCGCCGTCTCAGTTGTGCTCGGCCTCGGCGGCTACGCCTGGTTCGCCCGGCCGCGTTCGGCGCGCCCCGGCGCGCCCTATCGCTTCGAAGCCAGACCGCTCACCCGGCTCCAGTTCGCGCTGCTGTCCGCGGGCCTGGCCCTGGCCTGGCTGCCGCTGGTCACGGCCGGCCGCCTCCCGCCGCCCGGCGCAGGCGACAAGACGCACATCGTCGTCATCGTCGACGCCTCCGCGCGCATGCTGGCGCCGTACGAGGACCAGGCCAGCAAGTGGGCCGTGGCCTACGGCGCGGCCCAGTATTTCCTCAGCAAGCAGCGCGGCACCGCTTACAGCTACTCCCTCATCGTCGTCGGCGGCGCGGTGGGCGCGCGCGCCTCGGCCTGCGCAGATCCATTGGCTCCGGCGGTACCCTCGTCCCGCCGGAACCTGGATGCCATCGTCGGCCATCTCGGCGGGCTGGCCCCGGCCAACACCGGGTCGCTCAGCGCCGCCTTCGAGTTGGCGCGCACGACGCTGGGCAGCCTGCCGGAGGATTACCTCAAGTCCGTGTTCATGGTGATCGGCGGCCCGGACGAATGTCTGCCCGAGATGGCCGGCGACCCCTGGCTTGGCCTGATCGAGGACCTCGACCGCATCTTTGGGCCGGCCGCCGTCAACATCCAGCTGGATACGGTGGCCCTGGTCAGCCCGGAGGTGCGCCAGGAGTTGGTGACGCGCTTCAAGGCCCGCTTCCCGGGTTTGCGCGCCGTGACTTCCGTGGCCGAGGCGGCTGCCGCCGTGGACCAGATCAGCAGCCAGCTGAGCGAACGCTACCGCCAGTTCGCGCCGGATGACTTTGCGACGGAGGCCCCCACCCAGACGGCCGCGGCCCGGACCGCCCAGGTCGTCCTCAACACGGCCGTGGCCCGCCGCCCCGTCACTGCGACGCCTCTGCCGGCGCCGGCGACGGACAGCCCCAGGCCGCCGGCCGGCGACGGTGCGCCTCCGACCGAGGTCGCGCAGGCGCCCCCGGCTGTCGAAAGCATTCCGGCCGCGTCACCGACGCAATCGGCCCCGCCCACAACCCGGCCGGCCACCGGGACGCCGCTCCCGCCCCTTTCAGCGACCTCCACGGCTCCGCCGGCGCCGACGGACACGCCGCCTCCGCCGCCTTCAGCAACGGCCACGCTGGTGCCGCCCTCACCCACGGCCACATTTCCCCCGCCGCCCACCGGGACACCGGCCCCCACCGCCACGGAAACGGCGACGCTGGTGCCGGAGGTGCTGGTCATTCACTTCCCCGCGAACGGCGCCAACCTCGGCTGCCAGGCCGGGTCGCAGTGCCAGATCACGGTCGAGGTGCAATGGGTGCCGGACGGCCAAACATTTGGCCGCACCCTGTCAATCTGGGTCCTGCCCTATCCGGGCACGCCCGGCTACAAATACTACGTCCAGGGTGACGCGCAATACGATGGGGGCAGCGGACGCTGGCGCTCGTCCGCGACGATCGGCGACGGCGCCACGCCGGCGGGAGCGCCATTCCGGATCTTTGCCTACGTCACCGTCCAGGCGTACTCAGGCGAACACGACGGCCCGCCGCCGGATGCTTCGCTGGCGGCCAGCGTCGACGTGACGCGTTAGTGCCCGCAAAAAGCTCCGCCGGCCCAGGCAGCTCGCGTGCAGTCGAGGCAGCCTGAGCCGGCGGAGTATTGGTTGGAGCAACTGGGTGCCCTGTCCGCCCAGACAAGGTGGACGGGTACTGGGCGGCCGCGCGTCCCGGCCTGGTCGTTGGCTGTGCGCGGGCCGCCTGGCTCAGGGTGCCCGGTCTGAGCGTCACGACCCGGCGTCGGGCCGGACGGCGTTGTCGGCCCGTGTCTGCGCCGCGATCTTCGGAAAGATCGGGCTGAGCCCGGTGACCGGGCTGGTGAACGCGGCCACAGCCGCATCCCAGACGTCCGGCGCCAATTGCGCGAGGACCCTCAACCACTCGCTGACGGCCTTTTCGTCCGCGGCCGGCCCCTTCTCGGCCTCGGTCAACAGGCCGGCGGCGGCCTGCTGGGCCACGCTCTTGGCCGGCCCCTCCGGCAGGCCGCGGACCTTATCCAAGATTGGCGCGAACGTGATCGTCAGGGCACTGGCTGGCGCACCGCCTTGGGTCACCAGCGCCTGGGCGTTCGGCCCGATGGCCACGCCGGTGCTGTGGGTGATGTCGCCGACGGTGATATTGGTCTCGACAGTGTGATGGCTGGTCGTGTTGGCAACGTTGCTGACGATCTTGTCGCGCCCAACCACGTCACCGCCAATCGTCAGATCGCCTTCTGATTCAAGGTCTGGCATCGGGCCTCCGCTCTCTCCCTCAAGACTGTGCGCGGCAGGCCCGCTGAGGGACCGAGGCGCGGGCAGGGTGTGGCCGTCAATCAGTCTTGATTTCACTCTATTGTAGGCGGACTCCGGCTGCCGCACAGCGCCAGCCGAGGGCGGCCGCGACCCGACGGGTATAATCCGCTCACCAGCCGTCGGCTTTGACGGCCTCTACCAGACAGCCGCGGTCACCACACCATGCCGCCTGATCCCGATCTTGAGTCGATGGCCGCGGCCCTGCAGGGGACCGGCCGCTACGAAGTCCTGCGGCGCTTTGAGCCGCCCGGGCAGTACGCGGCCCCGGACGGGGCGCGCACCGTGACGGCCCTGGCCGTGGACGTGGAGACCACCGGGCGCGACCCGGCCCAGGACCGGATCATCCAGTTCAGCGCCGTCCCCTTCACCTACGCGCCGGCCAGCGGCCGCCTCTACCAGGTGGGGCCGGCGGCCACGTCCTTCGAGGACCCCGGCGCGCCGCTCCCGGCCGCTATCACCGCCCTCACCGGCATCACGGACAACCAGGTGCGCGGCCAGCGCCTCGACGAGGCCGCCGCCAACCGGCTGGCCGGCCAGGCCGCGCTCGTCGTCGCCCACAACGCCGCCTTCGACCGCGCCTTCGTGGAGCGGCGCCTGCCCGTCTTCCAGGACAAGCCGTGGGCGTGCTCGCTCACCGACATCGCCTGGCCGGCCGGGCTCGGCTCCACCAAGCTGGAGTTCCTGCTCTACAAGCACTGCGGCCTGTTCTTCGCCGCGCACACGGCCGAGGCCGACTGCCTGGCCCTGATCCACCTGCTCGCCACGCCGTTCGCGGACGGCGCGCTGCCGATGGCGCGCCTGCTGGAGGCGGCCCGGCGCAAGAAGACGGCGCGCATCTGGGCCACAGACGCGCCTTTTGAGAAGAAAGACCTGCTCAAAGCCCGGCAATATCATTGGCATCCGGGCGGAGATGGCCGGCCCAAGGCCTGGCGCCGCGACCTGCCGGAAACAGAGACGGAGACCGAACTGGACTGGCTGCGCGAGCACGTCTACGCCGGCGAGTCCGGCCGCTGGCACGTGGACGTCTTCGGCGCCGAGCGCCGCTACTCGCCGCGGGCGTGAGGGGGTGCAGGGGATGAACTACCCGGATTTCAAGCGTTGGCTGTATCAGCGGGGCCGCCCCAACTGGATCGCGCGCCTTCTCAACCGGGGCTGGGCGATGTTGCACACGCTCGGCCTCGCGCCGAACTACCTGGTCACGCTGGAGGTCGTCGGCCGCCGCTCCGGGCGCCTGATTTCGTTCCCGCTCGTCCTGGCGGTGGTGGACGGCGAGCGTTACCTGGTCTCGATGCTGGGCGCGGACGCGGCCTGGGTGCGCAACGTGGCCGCGGCCGAAGGCCGGGCCGTCATGCGCCACGGGCGGGTGGAGCGGATTGTTCTGGAGGCCGTGCCCGTGGAGCGGCGCGGCCCGATCATCCAGGCTTACCTGCGGCGGGCACCGGGCGCCCGGCCGCACATCCCCGTCGACAAAGACGCGCCGCTGGAAGCCTTCGCGGCCGTCGCGGCGCAGATCCCGGTCTTTCAGATCAGGGCCGAGCAGAACTGAAGCGGCGGCGTCTCAGCCGCCCGGCTCACCCGTTCAGGCGTTGATAGATGCCGCGCATCTGCCGGTAGATCTGGGTGAACGTCTCAAAGCGCGCGTCGTACAGCGCCGCATGGCGCGGGTCCGGCGTGTAGACGCGCCGGATCGGCACCAGCGCGGGCACGTCGTCCAGGGAGATCTCGCCCAGGCCGGCGGCCGCGATCAGGGCGGCGCCGCGCGCATTGGCCAGGAGCGGGTCCTGAACCTGGCGCACCTCCACCTTCAGCACGTCGGCCATGATCTGACACCACACCTCGGAGCTGCCCCCGCCCCCGGCCAGGTTGAGCGCCGGCACTTGGCGCGCCAGGAACTGCTCCACCGGCCTCAGCAGCCAGCGGGTGTTGAACGCCACCCCCTCCAGAAAAGCGCGGATGATGTCGGCGCGGGTGTTGTGCAGCGACAGGTTGTACAGCCCGGCGCGCAGCGTGCGGTCGTCCACCGGGGCGCGTTCGCCCCAGATCCAGGGGGTGTAGATCACGCCGCGGCTGCCGGCCGGCACGCGCGCCGCCATCGCGTCCATCACCTTGAACACGTCCGGGGCGTCCGCCTCGCGCAGCAGTTCGTCTTTGTGGTACAGGACGTTGTCGCGCAGGAAGGCCAGGTTGCCGCCGGCCGTGGCCTGCAGCGCGGTCAGCAGATAGCGGCCCGGCCGCGCGCACGGCACCGACGCCAGCGACGAGACGGGGTCGGTTTTTTTGTACGGCACATGCGCGGTGATCCACGACGACGTGCCGAGGTACAGATGGGCGGCATAGTCGGCCACCGCGCCGGCGCCGATGGCGGCCGCCGTGTTGTCAATCGAGCCGGCCACGACGCGCACGTCCGTGGTCAGGCCCAGCGCCGCGGCGGCCTCCGGCAGCAGCCCGCCCAGCCCGGCCGTGCACGGGACCACCTCCGGGAACTTGTCGGCGGCAATGCCCGAATCACGCACCAGCCCGGCGTCGTAACGGATGGCGTCCGGGTCGCGGTTGTCGGTCACCCAGGCGGTCAGGATCGAGTCGAACGTGGCCACGCAGCGCCCGGTCAGGCGCAGGTTCAGGTAGTCCAGGACGTTCAGGAACTTGTGCGTGCGCGCGTAGACCTCGGGGAAACGGTCGCGCACCAGCAGCATGTGCGCGGCCGGGTCTTTGCCGGTGGGCGACGGCAGGCCGCCGGTGAGCCGCAGCCAGCGGATGAGCTTGAAGGCGTCCACGCCCAGCACGTTGACCAGGCCGCGGAACTGCCGCTGGAGGTGCGGCGCGCCGCGCATGTCCATCCACAGGATGGCGTTCATCAGCGCGTTCCCGTCCCGGTCCACGGGCACCGTGCCCTCGCCCTGCGTCGAACAGCACAGCGCGCGCACCGCGCTGCGCGGGGCCAGTTCGCGCCGCAGGAGCCGCCCCGTCGCGCTGAGGAGGCCCGCCCACCAATCCGCCGGCACCTGCTCGGCGCCGCCGTCCGGGGTGAGGTGAGTTTGGACCGGCTCCGCCTCCCAGCCGAGCACGGCCCCGCGCGCCGTCACCAGCGCGACTTTGACGCCCGAGGTACCCAGGTCAACGGCCAGGATGAGGAAGTCGTGTGGCATGGCGATCCCGCTGTAGAGTGAGGGAGCGGCGGACTGGCTGGCGGCGCCGCGGCGTCAGCGTTTCAGCACCGGGTCCTTCATCTGCGTCACCAGCAGCGCGCTGACGCCCAGCAGGCCGATGGCCAGCAGCAGCGCCGGCGTAAAGGAGCCGTCGGCGCTCTTGAGCGCTTCCATGAGGTACACGAACACCACCGAAGCCTGTCCGAAGAGCTGGATCAGACCGTTGGACGTGCCCTCCGGCGTGGGATAGGTGACCTCGGCCGCGTACTGCATGCCGATCGGCAGGGCGCTCACCAGGAAGAAGCCCGTAACCACGGCCGACGCGAACAGCAGCCCGGCCGAGGCCGCGAACGTCAGGCCGATCAGGCCCGGGATGGCGCCGAGGAAAGCCAGCAGGAGGTAGCGCTGGCGCCGGCGCTGCCGGTCCGAGAGCAGGGGGAGCACCACGGCGCCCGCCACCCCGCCGGCCAGCATCAGCGCGCCGAGCAGGCCGGCGTCAGTCGGGCCGAAGCCGCGCGGGCGGATCATGCTCTCCACCCAGGTGGTGAGGCCGTTGAAGACGCCCAGCCCGATGAACGAGATCGCCAGGTCGAACCAGAACGCGCGCACGGTCAGGGCATGCTTCAGGCCCGTCAGCATCAGCGCGCGCGCGGCCTGTTCCGGCGGGCCGGGCGGCACCGGCGGGTTTTCGCGCGCCAGCGCCACGAACAAGACCGCCGAGAACGCCGCGAGGCCGCCGTAGATGAGCTGCACAGTGGGGAGGGACAGGCTCTCGATGAGCACGGGCGTCAACGCTAAACCCAGCGCCGTGCCGACCAGGTTCGCCAGCGTCACCAGCCCGACAGCGGTGGCGCGCTCCTCAACCGCGAACCACTTGGCCGGGACGGTCGTCCAGGCGTTGAGCAGGAAGGGCTGGGCGGCGGCCAGGCCGACGGTGGCCCACAGGACCAGGGTGTAGTCCGCGCCCGCGAAACCGCGCAGCACGCCGCAGACGCCCATCAACACTGCGCCCCCGCCCACCGCCACGCGGAAGCCGTAGGTGTCGATCACCCACGCCGCCGGGAGCGAGAGCGGGATAAACGCGAGCATGAACGCCATCGCCAGCAGCCCGATCTGCAGTTCGCTCACCCCATAGAACCGCGCCGCCAGCCCGGTGATGGGGGCGTAGCTGATCCACAGCGTCTGGATGGTGAGGTTGATGAACATGAAGACCGCCAGCACCACCCAGCGATAGGGAGCGAGACGGCCGGCCGAGGGCGCGCTGCCCGGGGCGCTCATGCCACCCCTTCCACGCTGGCCAGGACGGTCTCAAAGCGGTCCAGCGCTTCATCGATCACGGCGTCCGTGTCGGCCATACTCGTGTACAGGCGCGAGCCGGCCAGCGTGATGACGCCGTTGGCCAGGTAGGCCGCGCCCATCTCCTCCAGCATGTGCTTGCGCGGCTTGAGCTCGCGCAGGAACTTGAGCGGGTCTTTGAAGTCCAGCAGCATCACGCCCGACGTTTCGAGGTGGACGATGGAGCCCTGGTTGTAGGCCACGAACGGCAGGCGCAGGCGCGTGATGATCGCCTGCAGGCCGCGGGTCAGCCGGTCGCCGGCGCGGCCCGCGATGACGGGCGCCTGGGTGCGCTCCATCTCGCACAAGGCGTAGTAGCCGGCCACGCACGAGAGCGGGTTAGCCGAGAGCGTCCCGCCGATATAGGCGCGCTCACCGGTGCCGCCGATACCGGCCGCGAAACGCAGCATCACCTCCCGCCGCCCGCCCACCCCGCCGGCCATGGGGTAGCCGCCCGTGATGCACTTGCCGAAGACCGTCAGGTCCGGCCGGACGCCGAAGTAACCTTGCGCGCCGCCCAGCCCCAGGCGGAAGCCGGTCACGACTTCGTCGAAGATCAGCAGCGCGCCAAACTCGTCGCACAGCGCGCGCACGTTCCGGTTGAAGTCGAACGGCACGGGACGCGTGCCGCTCTCCGGCCCCACCGGCTCCACGATCACGGCCGCCGTCCCCCCGCGCAGGCGGTTGAACACCAGCAGCCGGCGCAGCGCGTCCAGGTCATTGGGATAGAACTCCTGCGTCTCGGCGCTGGCCCCGCGCGGGATGCCGGCCGCCTCGTAGCGCCCGGTGCCGGGGATGTGCAGGCCGTACACCATGGAGTCGCTCCAGCCGTGGTAGGCGCCGCCGACCTTGATCACTTTCTTCTTGCCTGTGAAGGCGCGCGCCGCGCGGATGGCCGCCATCACGCTCTCGGTGCCCGAGCCCAGCATGCGGAACATCTCGATCGACGGCATGTAGTCGTGGACGAGCTTGGCCAGCTTCAGCTCGTACTCGTGGAACAGGCCGGTCACCGGCCCGCACTCGCGCAGCAGTTCAAAGACCTTCTCCCGCACCGGGCCGTAATTGCTGCCCAGCAGGGTCGGGCCGCCGGCCTGCAGGAAATCGAGGTAGCGGTTGCCGTCCACGTCCCACAGGTGCGCGTCGTCGGCCTTGGCGATGGCGATGGGGAACGGGTAGTTGAAGGCCAGGTTGTGCTGGACGCCGCCCGGGATGTAGCGCTTGGCCTCGTCGGTCAGCGCCTTGGAGCCGGCGCAGCGGGTCTCGAAGTAATCCAGGTAAGCCTGCATCCGGTCGCGCCGCACCGGGCGCAGCGGCTGGCGGACCAGCTCCTTGAGCTGGGCGTAGATGGCGTCGGTGTCGGGCCAGGCTGAGATGGCGGAAGCGGACGGGGCGCTGATTTCGGTGCTCACGGTTATTCTCCGCCGGTCCGCGCCTCACCGCGCTCCGCGCGCTGCTGGTCCTGGCGCAGCTTGGCAAAGGCGATCTCGCGGATCGGCAGCGGGACCTTGGTGACCGGGCGTTCGGTGCACAGCGCCAGCAGGTAGGCCAGCGCGCACTTCTCGACGATCTCGGCGTTGTGCATGGCCCGCTCGAGGTCAGGGCCCAGGCACACCACGCCGTGGTTCTGCAGAATGTAGGCGTTGTGATGGTTCTTCAGGGCGCGGACGAGGTTGCCCTTGAGGAAGCCCGTCCCGGAGGGCGCGTAGGGGACGATCTCGACCGAGCGCCCCAGGAAGCGCACCTGCTCGTCGAACAGCGCCGGGATCGGAGCGCGGACCAGGGCCAGCGCGCTGGCGTAGACCTGGTGGGTGTGGACGACGGCGTTCACGTCGGCGCGGGCCGCGTACACGCCGGCGTGCAGGCCGCTCTCCACCGACGGCTTGAGCGCGCCCTGCCGGACGTTCAACTGCAGGTCCAGGACACAGACGTCCTCGGCCGTCATACGCCCGTAATCGTAGTTGGAGGGCGTGATGGCAAACGCGTCCGGGCCGACCCGCACCGAGACGTTGCCGCCGGTCGCCATGAGCAGGCCCTTGGCCACCAGCGCCTGGCTGGCCTGCACGATCTGCTGCCGCTCCGCTGCGTATGCGTCCATCCCGCCTCCTGCGCCAAACTTGACACTGTCTAGATTTTAGGCCACAATCTTGACAGCGTCAAGATTACGCCACCAGATTATGCCCAAGAAACCCTACCACCACGGCGATTTGCGGAATGCGTTGATCCAGGCCGGGATCGCCATCCTGGCCGAGGACGGCGTCAAGGCGCTGAGCCTGCGCCGAGCCGCGCGCCGGGCCGGAGTGAGCCACGCCGCCCCCTACGCGCACTTCGCCGATAAACAGGCCCTGATCGTGGCCATCGCCACCGAGGGCTACCGCCGCCTGTACGAGCGGATGGCGGCCGCCGTCGCGCAGCGGGCCGGCGACCCACTGCGCCAGCTGGTGGACGGCGCCTGGGCCTACGTCGAGTTCGCCCTGGCCGACCCGGCCCACTTCCGGATCACGCTCTCGGGCGTGGCCGAGAAAGACGCGGACCACCCCGCCCTGGTGGCCATGACGCAGCAGAGCTTCGAGCTGCTGCGGCGGATCGTGGCGGATTGCCAGGCGGCCGGCGTCCTGCGGCCGGCCCCGGCCGACCTGCTGGCCGTCAGCTTGTGGGGGGCCGTCCACGGGCTGGTGGATCTGGTCCTGAATGAACAAGTCTCCCAGGCGGTGTTGAGCCGCTTCAGCCTGCCGCGCCTGCTGCTCCACACCCTGAGCCAGTTCACGCTGGTGGAGGTGCCGCGCAGCCTGCATCCCACAGCGCGGCGTTGAAGGCCCCGCCCGGCGCGGCCCCACTTGCGGTATCATGCCGGCTCGAGGAGCCGCCATGCACCCCCATGCCCAACTGATCGAGCAGTTCTACACCTGCTTCAGCCAGCGTGATTACGCCGGTATGCAGGCTTGCTACGCGTCGGCCATCGACTTCGCCGACCCGGTCTTCACCCTGCGCGGGAAACGCGCCGGCGCCATGTGGCACATGCTGTGCGCGGGCGGCCAGGACCTGGAAGTCAGCGTCAGCGGCATCGCCGCCGACGACCGGCACGGCCGCGCCCACTGGGAGGCGCGCTACACCTTCTCGGCCTCCGGGCGGCGCGTGCACAACGTCATCGACGCCGAGTTCGTCTTCGAAAACGGCCTGATCGTGCGGCACCGCGATCGCTTCGACTTCTGGCGCTGGTCGCGCCAGGCCCTCGGCCCGGCCGGCTGGCTGCTTGGCTGGACGCCCTGGCTGCAAAGCCGGGTCCAGCGCACGGCGCACAAACGCCTGGAGCGCTTCATCGCCGGCCAGCCGCAGTACCAGGAGTAGGCGCTATGCCGCGCCTGATCGCGTTCCTGCGCGCCATCAACGTCGGCGGCCACACCGTCAAGATGGACCACCTGCGCCGGCTATTCGAGGGGTTTGGACTGACGGCCGTGGAGACCTTCATCGCCAGCGGCAACGTCAGCTTTGTGACGCCGCGCCGGAACCTGGGCGCGCTGGAGGCCGAGATCGCGGCCGGACTGCGCGCCGCGCTCGGTTATGAGGTGGCCACCTTCCTGCGCAGCGATGCCGAACTGGCGGACCTGGTCGCCCACCTGCCGTTCAGCCCGGCCGCCCTGGCGGAGGCGGCCGCGTTCAACGTCGCTTTTCTGGGCGCGCCTGTGGCGGTTCCCGCCCAGCGCCGGCTGCTGGCGCTGCGGACCGAGGTCGACGATTTCGCCGTGCGCGGCCGCGAAGTGTTCTGGCTGTGCCGCCTCCGCCAAAGCGACTCGACCTTCTCCAACGCGGTGCTGGAAAAGACTCTGGGCCAGCCCGCCACGTTGCGCAGCCTCAAGACGCTGCAAAAGCTGTCGGCCAAATATCCGCCCGCCTGAGCGCGGTCCTCAGGCGGCCGGTTGCTCCACCGCGGCGCTTGGTCCGGCCTGGGTCAGCCACGCCTCCGCGGCTTCCAGGTGCTCCTGGTCTCCGATCAGGCCGACCCGGTCGTCGGGCTGGAACACGGTCCCCGACTTGGGGTTGGGGATCAGTTGCCCTTCCCGGAAGATCGCGACGACGGAAGCGCCGGTCCGCGAACGAACGTCGGCCTCCGCCAGGGTCCGCCCGATCAGCAGGTGTTCGGCGGGCAGCCGCACCCAGGTCACCTCGATCTCGCGAGCCACGTTCAGGAGCTGGTGCAGCACCCGGTATTCGGCCGGGGTGTTGATGCTCACATCGTAGTGCTCCTGGCGCACGACGTCGGCGTACTTCTGGACCTCCCGCAGCGGCAGCCCGAGCCGGATCAGGGCATGCCGGACGATGGCCAGCCCGCCTTCCAGCTCTGGATGGATCACGTCCTGGGCGCCCAGGCTGGCCAGGCGCGTGACGCCGGCCTCGGTGGACGCGCGGACGATGATGGGCAGCTCCGGCGCCATCCGCCGCGCGGTCGACACGACCAGGGCGGCGTTGGCCTCGTCGGGCACGGTCACCACCAACGCGCGGGCCCGATCCAGCCGGGCGTGGGTCAGGATCTCGGAATTGGCGGCGTCGCCGAAGAGCGTGGGCACGCCCAGCTGCTGCAGGGCCTCGACGCGGACCGCATCCATCTCCACCACCAGCCGCGGGACTTTGACGTAGCCCAGGACGTCGACGATGTGGTGCCCCACCCGTCCCCACCCGACCACGACCACGTGCCCGCGCAGGCCCGCGTTGAGCGGGGCCGGCGCCGGCCCGTGGTGGTTGAGCCGGCGCCAGAGCGCCGGGAAGCGCTGGAGCAGGTTCTCCACCGGCCCGATCAGGCGGAACATCAGCGGGTTCAGAGTGATGGAGACCAGCGCGCCGGCCAGGATCAGCGCGTACTGATCCTGGCTCAACAGGCCGAGCGCCAGGCCGGCCTGGCCGACGATGAACGAGAACTCGCCGATCTGGCTCAGGCCGGCGGCCACCACCAGCGCCGTGCGCGCCGGGTGCGGGAACAGGAAGCCGATCAGCGCCGCGATGAGCGACTTTCCCACGACGATCAGGACCGTGAGGGCCAGCACGTAGCCGGCGTTCGCCCACAGGTAGGCCGGGTTGACCAGCATTCCGACTGAGACGAAGAACAGCACCGCGAAAGCTTCCTGAAAGGGCAGCACGTCCGCGCCCACCTGATGACTTTCCGGCGCCTCGCTGACGATCACGCCGGCCAGGAAGGCGCCCAAGGCCAGCGAGACGCCGAAGACGGCCGCCGCGCCCAAAGCAGTCCCCACGGCCACGGTCAGGATGACGAGGATAAACAGCTCGCGCGAGCCAGTGTGGGCGATGCGCCGCAGCAGCCAGGGCACCACGCGCCCGCCGACCACCAGCATCAGCACGACGAACAGCGCGGCCTTGAGCAGCGTCCAGCCGACCCCGGCCCAGTCCACGCCACCCGGCGTGGTGGTGTCCAGGGCGGGCAGCGCCACCAGGATCAGAACCGTGGCCAGGTCCTCCAGCACCAGCCAGCCCACCGCCACCTGGCCGTGGCGCGTGTTCAACAGTCCCCGGTCCATCAGCCCGCGCAGCAACACCACCGTGCTGGCGATGGAGATCGCCAGGCCCAGGATCAAGCCGGACGTCCACGACCAACCCCACCATTGGCTCAGGCCCAGGCCCAGCAGCGTCGCCAGCGTCATCTGGAGCACGGCGCCCGGCCCGGCGATATCGCGCACGCGCCACAGGTCATGCAGCGAAAAGTGCAGGCCGACGCCAAACATCAGGAAGATGACGCCCAACTCGGCCAACTGCCCGATAGTGTCCACGTCGCCGACAAAGCCGGGCGTGAACGGGCCGATGGCCATCCCGGCCAGCAGGTAGCCCACGATGGTGGGCAGCCGGAGCAGGCGGGCCAGGTACCCGCCCACGAACGCCACGCTCAGGGCCACGCCAATATTGATCAACAGCTCAACGTCGTGCATCCTTACCTCCACTTGATCACAGACTTCCGTTGGTGCCGCGATCCCTCACGGCCCGCCGCTCAACAGTCTCAACAACACGGGGAGCCACGCCGCCTTTGAAGCCAGATCGAGCCAGAGTATGGCGGCGGCGCAAAGGGGCGTCAGCAACCACAGGACGAGCCAGCGCCCGGCACCACTCGGGCGGGCCGGATCACGGCCGTGCTGTTCGCGATACTGCACGCGGCCGGACTGCCAGCCACGCCGATAGGCTGGGGTGGTCCGCGCGAGGCGCGGGTAGCCCTGGTAGCCGTCGTCGAAACCGCTCACGTATTGGCTCTCCAGCGGGCTGTCCGGGTCCACCCCACCCGGCCGGGTTGGCTCACGCGGGGCGCTGAGCGCGGTCTGGCCATTGACCCCGCGGGGAAAATCCGGGGCGGCGGACAGGCGCCGCCGCAGTACGCCCAGTAAGTCGACCAGGACGCCTAGCACGACCAGCCGCGGCACCAGCCAGCGCACCGGCCCGTCTGGCAGGCTGATGGGCGGCAACGTGTGATCCCAAAGATAGATCACGACCGCGAGCAGGGCCGGATAGATGATCAACCGGCGCGGCGGCTGCCAGCGCGCGAACAGCGCTGCCAGGAGGGCGGCGCCCAACTGCAGGCCGAGGGCCCACCGGCTGGCGGCGGACGGTTTCAGTTCGAAAAGTAGATACCAGGTGAAGATGAGCGAGCCGGAGAGGGCCAGCAGGCCGATCAGGGGGACTGTGAAGTGGGGCCAGGCGGCCAGGCGATAGCGGGGCATAGGCTGCTCCTTTCCAAGTCGGGCTGCGGGTCTGATCACAGAGGCTGATACCCCAAGATCAGGACCCGCCGCGTCCGGCCGGCCTGGCCCCGGACGCAGTTTAAGGGCCGGACGGGATGCCCCCCGGCAGCGCGGCCGGGCTCAGAGCCGGCCGGGATGAACCAAATGAACTAAACGCGGCCTGTTGGTGACGCGGTTCGGTCAACGGGTCTGCGTCCGTGCGCCGGACCTCCTCCGACAGGCTCAGCGCCTCCGCTGCAGTTTGGGCGCTGAGATCGCCGGCCGCAGCTGCCTGGCGGACAGCGGCGTCGCGGTTCGGCGCGAAGCCGGGCCGGTGACCGGCCGACACCCCATCTGCAGCCACGCTGGACACAGTCGGGGCGGTGGCCGCCGCGCCGCGCTCGCTGAAGACCAGGCGCGGGCCGGCCAGGCTGAGCACTATGGCGCACAAGCCCACAGCCGCCAGCCACAGACCGAACGAGGAACGCCGCTCCCGTGCGGGGGCGACGCCGTGGCTGGGTTTCGCCGACCAACGCGCCGGGGTCAGCCCGGCCAACCGGGCCAAACCCGCGCTGACGTTGGGTCGGCGGGGCACCTGCCGTGGCCGGACGCCCGCCTCACCGGGGCACGGCGCTGCAGCGGCTTGATCGAGTGGATACCGTGTCATCCAGGCTTCTTCCTAATCAGTGGTTGAATTGTACCAACTCAGGCCCGGCCGCTCGTGGGCGGACAGGCCTTGTGAGGCAGCCCAGCCCTGGCGCCGGCCTCGTCTGGCAAACTTCAGCCAGCGTTTACAGACAGCGCCTGCCCCAAAGTGTATTCTGACCACTACCGATCCAACCAGGGTTGGATCCCAATAGCGGGGTCTACAGGGTTGGTTCGCTGCGCCTCCATATCGCCTCCGCGCCTGCCTGCCTTCCTGTAGCGCCCGCCGACAACGATCGTCCATAGGCCGTCCTCACCAAGAGCTTGCCTGGGCGGCCGCCCCTGGCGTCTGGGGGCCTGAAGGTGCAACTAGTTTCCGGCAGACTTATTTCAGCGGGTCAAGCAGGTGATGAAAGGGAACCCTCGTCTATGAAACTCAACCTTCTCCCCAAGCTGATGCTGGGCTTCGCGCTGGTGCTCGCCCTGAGCAGCGCCGCGAACGCGTACAGCATTTTCCAGATGAATGTCCTGGCCGATCTGACCATGTATATGTACGAGCACCCGGTCGCGGCCCGGCGGGCGGCTCTGGCCGCCCACGTGGACATCATCAAGATGCACCGCGGGATGAAAGACCTGGCTCTGGCCGGCGACGCCGCCGCTATGGACGCGGCCTGGGCCACGGTTAACGGTCTGGAGGCCGAGGTCTACCGCAACCTGGAGTTGGCCTCAGACCAGGTGGGTACGCCGCAAGGGCAGGCCCTGGTCGAAGCGGTGCGCACGGCTTTTGCCGCCTGGCGGCCGATCCGCGAGGAGGTGTATGCGCTGATGAAGGCCGGCCAGCCGGCCGAGGCCGCCGCCATCACCCAGGACAAAGGCGCCAAACAGGTCGGCCTGATCGAAGCGAGCATGGTGGCGGTGCGCGATTACACCGAGGCGGAAGCCACCCGGGTCTACGACGAGGCGCGCGCCACGCGCGCCAGCGTCTTTCAGCTGGCCCTCGTCATCCTGGGGGCGGTCGTCGTTATCGCCCTGGCCCTGGCCTTTTTCATCGCGCGCAGTACCGCGAGCGCGGCCCGGCAGATGGCGCGCGTGGCCGACGGGATCGCCCGCGGCGAACTGGAGCACCACATCACGGTCGCCAGCCGCGACGAGATGGGCGCGATGGCGGCCTCGTTCCAAGCCATGGTCACCTACTTGCAGGCGATGGCCGGAGTGGCCAATGAGATCGCCCACGGTGACCTGACGGTGACGGTAACGCCCAAGTCCGAGCGCGATGTGCTCGGCCAGGCCTTTGCCCGCATGGTCACGCGCCTGCGGGCGGCGGTAAGCCAGATGGCCGCCAGCGCCCACAGCGTGAACGGCGCCTCCGAGCAGTTGGCCGCCGCCGCCGCTCAGGCCGGGCAGGCCACCACGCAGATCGCCGGCACCATCCAGCAGGTGGCGCGCGGCACCCAGCAGCAGGCCGAGAGCGTGACCCGCACCGCCACTTCCGTCGAGCAGATGAAGCACGCCATCGACGGCGTCGCCCGCGGCGCCCAAGAGCAGGCGGCCGCGATGGGCAAGACGGCCACGGTCGTGGCGCAGTTCGGTACGGCCCTCCAGCAAGTTTCCGGCAATGCCCAGGCTGTGGCCCAGGAAGCCGCCGGCGCGGCCGAGGCCGCCCAAAGCGGCGCCCGCACCGTGGATGAGACGATCCACGGCATGGACGCGATCAAGACCAAGGTCGGCCTGTCCGCTCAGAAGGTGCGCGAGATGGGGCAGCGCTCCGACCAGGTCGGCATGATCGTCGAGACCATCGACGACATCGCCTCGCAGACCAACCTGCTGGCCCTGAATGCCGCCATCGAGGCGGCCCGCGCCGGCGAACACGGCAAGGGCTTCGCCGTGGTCGCCGATGAAGTCCGCAAGCTGGCCGAGCGGGCCAGCGCCGCCACCAAGGAAATCGGCGGCCTGATTAAAGGCATCCAGGCTTCGGTGGGCGAGGCCGTGCGCGCGATGGAAGACGGCGCACGCGAGGTGGAGGCCGGCGCCCGGCGCGCCAATTCGGCCGGCGACGCCCTGGCCCAGATCCTGAAGGCGGCCCAGGCCGTGCAACAGCAGGCCCAGGCGGCCCAGCAAGCCACCCAGCAAATGGGGGCGTTGTCCACGGAGTTGGTCGCCGCCACGGACACGGTCAGCGCCGTGATCGAGGAGAATACGGGCGCCACGGAAGAGATGGCGGCCGGGGCCGCCGACGTGACTCAATCTATTGAGAATATCGCCAGCGTCTCGGAGGAGAACAGCGCGGCCGTGGAAGAGGTCAACGCGGCCGCCGAGCAGATGAGCCAGCAGGTGGGCGGCGTGACGGCGGCCGCCGAAGCGCTGGCCTCTATGGCGCGGACGCTGCAGGAGATGGTGGCGCAGTTCAGGCTCGAGGCGGCGCCCGCCGGCACCCGCGTCACCGACCAGCCGCCCGCCTATCGACCGCCGGCCGGCCCCTATCCGGCCAACGGCCATCACCAGCCAGCCGCGTTGGCCATCGGCCGCGAGAACTGAACCGCCCCCGGCGGCTTCCCCCAGACCGACGACAGCGCCGGCGCGGCCCCCACCGCGCCGGCTTTCGTTTCCGCCGGCGTCTGCGTCATTTGTCGCAGCTGCGCCGCCCCCGTCCCCGTCTTTGGTTTGATCCCCAAGTGGGCCGGTGAGCGGATGCGGCCAGCCGGCCGGCCGCGTACCCTGTTCCCGTGTTGCGTGCCCGTTCACGACCGGAGGCCCGTCATGTTGTGGAACACCCTCGGCAATGCCCTGTTGATCTTCGCTCTGCGCCTGACGGATGTCCCGATCGGCACCCTGAAGACCATGATGATGGTGCGCGGGCAGCGCCTGTGGGCGACCGGGCTCGGCCTGATCGAGGTGGTCGTGTGGCTGACGGCCATGGGGCGGGTGATGGACCAGCTCGACAACGTATGGAACATCGCCGGCTACGCGGCGGGCTATGCCGCCGGCACCTGGCTGGGACTGTGGCTGGAGGGCCGCCTCGCCCTGGGCAGCGTGCACATCCACACCATCTCGCTCACCAAGAGCGGCGAGGTCGCCGCGGCCATCCGCGCCGCCGGTTACGGCGCCACGCAGTTTCAGGCCTACGGCCAGAACGGCCCGGTCTGCATCGTGGGCGTCATCGCCGAGCGCAAGCACCTGGACAGTCTGCTGACGCGCATCCGCGCGGTGGACCCCAGCGCCTTTGTGACCGTGGATGAGACGCGCCAGGTCATCGGCGGGCAGGCCCCCCGGGCCCGCGCCCTGGCCGGCCAGCCATCTCCGCGCCGGCTCTTCACCTGGACGCCGTCCGGGCGGCCGGCCTCGGACGCGGAGGTTGCCTGACCGTCAGCGCTCTGCCTGATCAAGCAGGTTTCCCCCGCTAGAGGCTGGCCGCCTGCGTGACAAACACAGGCGTGAGTGCGGACTGGCCCGCGCTTTGTGGCTTTGTGGGCTGGCTACCAGCCGGTGGCCCCGGCTGCCGGCAGGGGCAGGTCGGCCGTGAGGCACACCGCATGAACCGGGTCGCTGGTCCGGCTGACGGCTCCGCCCACGCTCTCGACCAGATGGCGGACATCGGCGAGCGCCCCGCCCACGAGACCGGGCTGGAGGTCCGCCGGCCGCTGCGGCCGGGATGAACGAGGACCGCCGGATAGAGGCGATAACGGTGCCGGCGCCGCGGACGCATCCTGGCGGGACGTGATCATCACGCGCAAGGCACCTTCCTCAGCGTGCACGGTGACGCGTTGGCGATCACCACCCGACCTGGCGTGGGCCAGGCCGGCCTGGACAAACTTGTAGAGCACAAGTTTGATCGCGAGGGGCGCCGGGTCCGGCAAGGCGCTCAGATCCAATTCCACCGGGCCGCCGGGCTGTGACGCGCCAACCGCCTGCTCCGCGACCTCCGTGAGCGTGAGCGCGTCGAGGGCGGGAAGCGTGTGCTTGTCGGCGAGTGCCTCCATCGCAGCGAGGGCGGACCGCACGGCGCGCGTAATGGCCTCGGACGGCCGTGGCGACTCCGAAGCCCCTTCCAGTTGCCGCAGGGCCCGGCTCAGATCCTGGGCCGGGCCAGCGCGCCACTCGGCAGCCATCTGGCGCAGGGTCTGCTCGTAGGCGACCGCCACAGCGCCGGCGCCGTGGCGCGCCCGCGCCTCGTTGGTGTGGGCCTGCGCCAGCCGCTCCGCGAGCTGGGCCGCCTGCGACTGCCCCTCCCGCAGCTGGTGAGTCACCGCGCTGCGGTCGTGCCGCAGCGTGCCCGCCAAGAGCAGATAGACGATCCCCAGCGCCCCGGCAAAGAGCAACCCATTGGTCGTCTGCGCCTGGCGGGCTTCCTGCTCCAGCGCGTCCACGGTTTGATACAGTTCTACAACCGCCGTCACCTCGCCGGAGACGGGATCCTGAACAGGGCTGTAGACCTCCAGCAAGCGATCCCACGCGCCCCGCTCCAGCGTGTTCTCCGTGTCGGCCAGGTCACTGACATCAAACACGACCTCGCCGCGGAAGGCGCGGGCCAGTTCGTCTTTCACCGGGAAGGTCCGCCCGATCAGAGCGGGCAGGCTGCTGTGGAGGATGCGCCCCTGCGGGTCCCAGACCTTGAACGCCACAATCGTGGGGCCGAGCGGCGTCGGCCCGACGAGGCGCTGTAATCGGGCCAGGTGGTCCGACGTAAGAGGGGCGCCGGGCGCCAGGTCCGGCAGCGGCGGGCTCAGCAGGTGGTTCACGTTGAGCGCCGCCTCCCCGGCCCGCTGGGCCAGCACGCCTGCCCTAACCTGCTGGTTGGCCCACCATCCCCACCCGGCCAGACCGATGGCCGCCAGCAGGAGCATCACCGGCATCCAGGGCTTGGTCCGCATCAGGCGTTTCATGCACACCTCGCTGCTTATCGGGTTAGCGCGGGTTCACATCCACTTTGGCCGGTGACGGGCTTAACGTTTCTCGATCCGCGTCGCCACGAGGGTTCCCTCGGAGTAACGCAGGCCGCGCACTTCAACGGTGTCGCCGACCTTGGGCTCGCCGCGGATCTCCGTCTCGCCCGTCACCTGCACGGTCTCTCCGCCGATGATCCAGGCGGCGGTTCCGACGGACTCGACGACCGCCGTGAAGCGTTCTTCCTCCGGCCGCGGTGTGTTCGACGGTGAGGTGTTATTGCCGACCGGCGCCTGGGTGTCGGTCGGTTGGGGTGTGGCGCTCGGGCGCTCGGTGCGCGTCGGCTCGGGCGTCTCGCTCGGGCGCTCGTTGCGGGTCGGCTTGGGCGTGTCGCTCGGGCGCTCAGTGCGGGTCGGTTCGGGCGTCTCGCTCGGACGCTCGGTGTGCGCCGGCTCGGGCGTGTCGCCGGGGCGCTCGGTCTCCGCCGGCGCCGGCGAGCGCTCAGGCGGGGCCGTCTCCGAGGGGGCCGGCAGCTGCCTTGCGGCAGTCGCGGTGAGCGAGGCCGGCGCGGCAGCAGTCTGGCTGGAAGTGGCAGCCGCCGAGACGGTGGCTTCGGACAGATCGGCGACGGGCGCCGGGGCTGTCAGGCGCAGTTCAATCTGCGCGCGCTCAGCCGGGTCAGTGGTCAGGCCGAGCTCCAGTTCCAGCGCCGGCTGGCGCAAGGGATACAGCAGGTCACCTGGCCGGCTCTCGGCGGCGACGTCCAACACGGTCGACACCAGGGCCAACAGGCTGGCCAGCGACACGGCGACGGCCGGGATAATCAGGGCAACCAGGGTCCAGCGGGTTGAGCGTTTCGGTTGGTCAGTCATCGCGGTTCTCCAACTTCCAGTCGTATTGGAGCGCGTTTAGTTACGGCTGGAGTTGGGCCAGCTGGCGGCGGGCGTCGGTTTCCCAGTCCGTGCCGGGGGCCAGGGCCAGCACCGTTTGAAAGGCCTGGCGGGCCGCCTCGGCCCGGGCCTGGTAGGCGTAGACCACGCCCAGGTTGTAATGCGCGGAGGCCGAACCTGGCTCCAGAGCCACGGCGCGTTCCAGAGCCGTGGCGGCGCGGTTCCATTCGCCGAGGTTGGCGTAAGCGACGCCCAGGTTGAGGTGGGCGGTCGCCAGTTCCGGGGCCAGCTCGACCGCGCGCTGGTAAGCGGCCAGCGCCTCGGCCGAGCGTTGCTGATCCTGATAGAGGTTGCCGAGGCCGAGGTAGGCCAGGGCGAAGTCAGGGGCGGCCTGCAGCGCGGCGCGATAAGCCGCCTCCGCTGCCGGAAAATCCGGAAGCGTGTGGTAAGCCGCCGCCAGGTTGTACTGCGCCTCGGCCAGGGCGGGATCGATCGCTAGCGCCGCCTGGTACTGGGCGATGGCCTCGGCCGGGCGGCCGAGCTGGGCCAGGGCCAGGCCGAGGCTGTTGTGCCAGTCCGGCTGGCCGGGCGCCAATGCCAACGCCGCCCGAAAACCGTGTTCCGCGGCGGCATAGTCGCCGGCCTGATACGCCGCCAACCCATCCAGGTAAGCCTGCGCCGGATCCGGCGTGGCCGACGGTTGGGCCGTGAGCGTGGGCGTGATCACCAGCGGCGTCCCCGCCACGATCGCGTCCGGCGAGACAGTGGCCAGGTCATAGAAGGCCGCCACCGTCAGAAACAGCGGCACCGCCAGGAGCGCCGCGAAACCCAATGCCAGCCAGTGCCGTGAGCTGTCTGCGGTGTCGTTCATAGCCGACCCTCAGCTGCGCCGATCCGCGCCAGCGACTCAGCACCATCGCCCAACTGCAGCTGCACCAGCCGGGCGTAATGGCCGCCCCGGCGCAGCAGGGCTTCGTGGCGGCCTTGCTCCACGATGCGGCCCTGGTTCATGACCACAATCAGGTCGGCATCGCGCACGGTAGACAGGCGGTGGGCGATGATGACGGTGGTGCGGCCGCGCATCAAGCGCTCGAGCGCGCTCATCACCAGGCCCTCGGACTCAGCGTCCAGCGCCGCCGTCGGCTCGTCCAGCACCAGGATCGGGGCGTCCCGCAGGAGGGCGCGGGCGATGGCCAGGCGCTGGCGCTGGCCGCCGGACAGCGTGGCGCCGCGTTCGCCCACCAAGGAGTCGTAGCCTTTGGGCAATCGCTGGACGAACTCGTCCACGTTGGCGGCCCGCGCCGCCGCCAGGAGCTCGGCCTCCGTGGCCTCCGGCCGGCCATAGGCGATGTTGTCGCGCACAGAGGCGTGGAACAGCACGGCCTCCTGCGGCACGTACGCGAACTGCCGGCGCAGATCGTCCAGCCGCAGGGCGCGCAGGTCCTGGCCGTCCAGCCGAATGCTCCCCTCGGTGACGTCGTAGAAGCGCATCAGCAGGCTGGAGATGGTGGACTTGCCGGCGCCGGTGGCCCCCACCAGCGCCACCACCTGCCCCGGCGCGATGCGCAGGTTGAAGCCGCGCACCACCGGCCTGTCCAGGGCCGTCGCATACGCGAAGCCGACGTCGTCAAAGACCAGTTCGCCCCGGGCGCGGTCCAGCGGCCGCGCCTCCGGCGCCTCGCGCAGGCGCACGTCCGCGTCCAGCAGCTCGCCCAGACGCTCGCCGGAGGCCGCCGCCTTTTGCAGGTCGCCGGCCAGTGACCCGAACTTCTTGAGCGGCTTATAGAGCGAGCCCAGGTAAGACAGGAACAGGATCAGTTCGCCCACGCTGAGCTGGCCGACCAGGATCTGGGAGACGCCGTACCAGATCACAGCGGCGGTGCTGGCTGCCTCGATGAAATCGATCACAGGGCTGAAGGAGGCCTCCCAGCGCAGGGTGCGCAGACCGGCGCGGACGCGCTCCTGGCTGTGCGCGTCAAAGCGCGCCTGCTCAAAGGACTCGCGCCCGAAGGCTTTCACGACGCGGATGGCGCCGAGGGTCTCCAGCGCCAGGCTGTGCATCTGACCCTCCTGGCTGCGGGCCTCTTTGGAGACGGCCCGGATGTTGCGCCGGAAGGAGATGAACAGGAAGAGCAGCAGCGGCGCGTAGGCCAGCACGATCAGCGAGAAGCGCCAGTTGATGAACAGCATCACGGCCGCGAAGTTGGCGAACTTGACGGCATTCACCAGCACCTCGCCCAGGCTGCCCACCAGGGCCACCATCACCTTGCCGGTGTCGTCGGTCATGCGCTTCACCAGGTCGCCCATGCGGCCCTGGTCATAGAACTCCAGCGGCAGGCGCTGGACGTGGCCGAAGATATCCGAGCGCAGGCGGAAGGTGGTCCGCTCCTGGATCAGGCCGTTCAGGTACTCGAAGCCAAAACCAGCCAGCCCCTGCAGCACCGTCAGGCCGAGCAGGCCCAGCCCCAGCACCGCCGCCAGGACGCGCTGATCCGAGCCCAGCGTGTCGGTTAGCCAACCCATCACCTGCTGATCCAGCGTCCCCGTGAAGCGCCGGCCGCCGATGACGTGGTCGACGATGAATTTGATCGGCCAAGGCGCCAGCGTGTCCAGCGCCGCGACGATGAAGATCAACAACGCCGAGAGCGCGAGCAGGCCGCCGTACGGGCTGAGGTAGCGCAGGAAACGCGGGTCGATCCCGATCAGCGGCAGGGCGGCCGCGGGCTTCTTCTTTGGCATGGGCGCTCAGACAACCTCGGCGCGCGCCGCCAGCCGCTGCCGCGTGCAGGCGCGCAGCGCCGCGAAGTGCTGGGCCAGGCCCGGGCGGGAGGCCACCACGTTCATCAGCCGGAAGAAGGTGGCCGCCTCGTAAAAGGCGAAGCGGGCCTCAAAACCGGCGTCGGCTGGGCGCCGACCGGCATAGGCCGACCGGAAGAGGTCAGCGGCGTCCGCCAGCGCGTCCGGATCGCCCAGCCGGTCCAGGCCCAGGAAGACCAGATGCGCGGCGAAGTTGGCCACGTCGATGGCCGGGTCGCCCCGGGCCAGCAGGTCAAAATCGATCAACGTCAGCCGCGGCCCGTCGAAGAGCACCTGGCTGTAGTAGAAGTCGCGGTGGACGAGGGTGGCGGCCGGCGGCTCCGGCAGCTGGCGGCCCCAGGCCTGCAGAGCGGCGTGCAGATCCGCCACCTCGGCGGTCTCGGCCGGCCGGACGCGCGTCAGCTCGGCCGCGAAGCGTTCCAGGCTGTCCAACTCGGCGGCCACGCCGTACTCGCTCACGGGCAGCTCGGCCGGCGGGAGGGCGGCGGCGTGCAGCTTGGCCAACCCTGCGGCGCTGCGCCGCGCCAGGGCGCGCGGGTCCGCCTGCGTGATCAGGTCGTTGAACGTCGCGCCGGCCGCGCAGGCCTGCACCAGCATGCGCATCTCGGGGACGTAAGCCAGGGCGCGCGGGACGGACACGCCGTCGGCGGCCTCCGGGCCGAAGCCGGCCCGCCACAGATGTTCCTGCAATTGCTGCAGGCGTTCGCCGCGTTCGTCGCGATAGACCTTGCCGATCACGCGCCAGGTGTGGCCTGGCCGGGCGCCATCGGCGAGATCGTACGCCAGCACGCAGCGCCGGCCGGCCTTGTACTTGAGCACCTGCACCCCGACTATCTCGAGTTGATGTTTGTGGACGCCCGGCAACCGCCGCGCCAGGAGCGGCGCAGCCAGGTCGGCGCGCGAGGCCCGGTACAGGCGCTGGCGCAGCTTGGCGTCCAGGATCGGCAGGGCCACCGGCCGCGGCCAGACGGTTGGGTCCGGTTCCGGCTGCGGCGGCGCGGGCCGGATCCAATCGGCCACCGCGCGGGCGTTGCCGTCCCAGGTGTGCTGAGCCAGGACGTGGGCAGCGCCAGCCCAGGCGATATCGCGCGCCCGGTCCGGTTGGGCCAGCAGGGCCCTGATCCGGTCCGCCAGCGCGGCGGCGTCGCCGGCCGGGTAGAGGCAGCCGGTCTCGCCGTCCCGGATCAGGCGCGCGGGCTGGCCCACGGCGCTGGCCACGGTCGGCACGCCGCAGGCCATGTACTCAAACAGCTTGAGCGGCGAGAAATAGAAATCCGGCAGGTCCGGATGCGGCGAGACCGCCACATCCATCGCCGCGATGTGCTCGGGGACGGCGGTGTGGGCCACCGGCCCGGTCAGCGTCACCGCTTCGGCGGGCAGGCCGTGCGCGGCCAGGCGGCTAGCCAGGTCGTCTGGCATCTCGCCCACCAAGAGCAAGTGATAGCGCGCGTCCTCGGCGCGCAGGCGGGCGGTGGCCGCCAGCAACGTCTCCAAGTCATGCCAGGGTCGCGGCCGGCCCACGAAGCCGAGCACGATCCGGTCATCCAACCCCCAGCGCGCGCGCACGGCGCCGCCGCGTACGGCTGGGTGAAAGTGTTCGGGATCCACACCGTTGGTCAGCACCCGCACGCGTTCGGTGGCGGCGCCGTGGGCGATCACGTAATCCCGCACGGCCTCGGAAACCACGCTGATCGCTGCCGCGCCCTGAAACTGGACGGCCTCGATCTGGCGGGCGAGCTCATGATCGGTCAGGCTGCGATACTGGCTGGCCTCCAGCACCAGCGGCGCGTTGACCTCCAGGACCAGCGGCAGGCCGGTAGCCTGGGACAGCCGCGCCCCGACGTCGCTCCACAGCGAGTAGCGCTCATAGATGAAGTCGCTGGGATGACGGGTCAGCTGTTCCAGGGCAGCCCGGTACAAGACCTCGGCGTACGCCTGGGATTGCCGGTCGCGCGCCGGCGCGTCGTCGCCAACGGCCGGTGGCAGCGGCACTTCCACCAGGGCCGCCAACGGCGCCGGGCCATCGGCGGGGCCAGCGCGCGGCGTCAGGATCGTGACGGTGTGGCCGGCGCGCGTGAAGGCCTCGGCCAGGGCGCGCACGTGGACGGCCGCGCCCTTGTGGCCGCGAATGGGGATGCCGCGATCGGCACACAGATACAGAATGTTCATGCCGTCACCGCTTGCGGGACGCCGGCGGAGGCGGCGGATAGGGGCAGCGCCACGGACGGCGTCGTCTCACCCGCCAGCCAGCCGCGCAGCGTGGCCACGTTCTGCCGGACGTCGAACTCGCGCTCCACCTTGTGCCGCGCCGCCTGGGCGAAGCGCGCGCCCAGTTCCGGCTGGGTCAACAGCCGCGCCAGGGCCTCAGCCAGCACCGCCGGATCGTTCTGCGGCACCACCAGGCCATTGACGGCGTGGTCGATGATCTCGGGCACGCCGGTGACGTCGGTGGAGACCACGGGCAGGCCGGCCGCCATCGCCTCCAGCAGCACCGTCGGCAGGCCGTCGCGGTTGCCGTCACTGCCCACCAGGCACGGCAAGGCGAAGACGGTGGCGCGGCGATACGCCTCCAGCACCTGCTCCTGCGGGCGCGGCCCGAGCAGGTGGACGCGCTCCTGCAGGCCGAGCGCCTTGATCTGGCCCGCCAGCGCGGCCTCCAGCGGCCCCTTACCGATGATCTCGCAGCGGAAGTCCAGGCCGCGCTCGGCCAACAATGCGCAAGCGCTCACCAGATGGCCAAAGCCCTTCTTCTCTACCAGCCGGCCCACGCCCAGGATCAGGCCGGGCGTGCGCGACGCGGCCGGGTCCGGGCGGAAGAGGTCCAGGTCGATGCCGTTGTACAGGCGGCGGATGTCGCCGGCCGGGGCCGCCCCGCCCTCGGCCGCCAGGTCCTGCAGGTAGGCGCGGTTGAAGTCGCTGACCGTCACCACGAAGCGGGCGCCGCGGATCTTGCCGCGCAGGGAGTCCGGGTCCACCTCCTGGTGAAAAATGTCCTTGGCGTGGGCTGTGAAGCTGTAGGGCACGCCGATCAGGCGCTGCACGAAGTTGGCGGCGCGGGCGGCGCTGGAGGCGAAGTGGGCGTGCATGGCGTCCACGGGATGCCGGCGCATGTGCTCGGCGATGACGCCGGCCTGCACGAAGCGCTTGAGGGCGTAGCGGTGCCCGCGCGAGACGGCATAGCGCAGGACCGCCAGGTAGCGGCGCGGGTCGGCCTGATAGAGCGCGCGATGCGCGGGCCAGACCTCGTCCAACTCGGAGAGCGGATGCTCGGGCACATAGACCACGGAGGCCTTCACCCGCGCCAGGCTGGCGTGAAAGCGGCCGTCGTTGGGTTTCATCAGGGAGTAGATGCGCACGTTCAGGCCCTGGCGCTCCAACTCCAGGATCTCGTTGACGATGAACGTCTCCGAGAAGCGCGGGTACATCTTCAGCACGTAGGCGATAGTGGTCATGCGGTCACCTGTTCAACGGCGGCAAAAGCGGTGTCGGGGAGAGCGGCGGCGGGCAGCGGCTGGCCCAGCAGTTCCGCCAGCGCCCGGCTGACGCGCGCCAGGCCATCCAGTTGGAGCGCGCCGGCCGGCGGCGTTTCGGCCAGCGCATCCTGGACCTCGGCCGCCAGGCGGGCGGGCGTCAGCGCCACGGGCAGGATCAGGCGGGCCAGGCCGAGCGCGGCCAACCGTTCGGCGCGCAAGCGTTGTTCGCCGCGCGGGTGCACCCGCGGGATGAAGATCGCGCGCCGGCCCAGCGCCAGCGTCTCGCAGACGGTGTTATAGCCGGCCATGCCGATCACCAGGTCGGCGGCGGCTAGGTAACTAAACAGCGCGGGCGTGAAATCCAGCAGCGTCAACCGCTCGGTCCGCGCGGCCTGGCGCAGGAGCCGGCGTTTCCCCGCCGACATCAGCGGGCCGGTGACCACCAGGCTGTAGAACGGCGCGCCGCCGGGCCACTCGGCCAGCATCTCCAGATAAGCGCGCACCACGTCGAAGCCGTCGCCGCCGCCGCCCACCGTGACGACGACCAGGGGCAGCGCGCCCGCGCCCAGTTCGCGGCGTACGACCGCGGCCGGCCGATCGGCGTCCGCCACCGGCCGCGCCAGATAACCGCACTCCACCAGCTTGGACGCGGCCCGGGCGGACATGCGGTAGGCCGTCACCGGGTCAAACACGCTGCGCTGGCCGTAGTAGAGCAGATGGTCGTAAATCTCGGTCTGCAAGCGGGGCACATCGGCCCGGCGCCACTCAGCCAACGTCACCTCGGGATCATCTTCAATGTCGCGCATGCCCAGCACCAGCTGCGTCGTCGGCGCCCAAGCGCGCAAGTGGCGCAGCGTCGGCAACAGCTCGCCCTGGACACCGGCCGGGCTCTTGTCCACCAATACCAGATCTGGCTTAAAGGCCGTGGCCGCCTGCAAGATCATGTGCTTGCGCCAGGACAGCGTGTCGCCCAGCGAGAGCGGCAGGGCGCGCGCCGTGTACTGCCCGCTCGAGCGCTTGCTCAGGGCCGGCAATTTGATCATGTCCAGCCGCGGCGGCAGACTGAACGCGCCCGCCACCATCGAACCCGTGATTAACAGTTGATGAGCGTCGGGAAGGTCAGCCGCCACCTGGTGGGCGATGGCCAGGGTGCGGCGGAGATGTCCGAGACCATAGGTGTCGTGTGAGTACAGCAGGAGGCGGGGCTTGGAACGGCTCATAAGGCGTTTCTAGGCAAGACCAGATTGACTTCAAAGCTGATCGGCTTTGGCGGTTCTAAGAGAAAGTCGCTCAGGGCGCGGAAAAGTTACGCGCGGACGATCAGCCTGACGCAATGAGCCGGAGACTGGCAGTCAGGCGATGTTGCCGGCGGCTGGGTGAAAGGGGAATGGAAAAGCCAGCCCATGGGCGGCGCGGTCGCCTCACCCACTGGCTGGCTCACGTTGCGGGCCGCGCCCGCTGCCGGGCTACGGGCTGCTGCAGGTCTCCGTGTGGGCGCCGTTCACGCCGGTCAGCGAATTGCCGTTGCCGCTGGCATCCGCCAGGCTCACCGCCCCGGCCGCTTCGTCGAAGTGCCAGAGCGCGCGGGTGTTGGCGTCCACGGCGAAGGGCGCCGCCGGCACCGGGTAGGTGCCGCTGCCGTAGCGCACGCTGTCTGAGACGCGCGTCTCCTCCAGGCGCCCGGTAAAGGAGCCGCCCAGGGTGGCGGCCGCGGCCGTGTTGCGCAGGCCCGGCGTCCATTCGACGTTGGTGGCGCTCTTCACCAGGCTGCCGTCCAGGTAGATCGCCATCCGATCCTGGCTGTCGGTGTACTCATTGTCGAAGACGAAGGCGACATGATGCCAGCCGACGGTCAGGCTGACATCGTAGTCCAGGTAGACGTAGTCCACGGCTGTGATCCACAAGCGATAGATGAAGCGGTCCGCGGCGCTGGCGCTGAAGAGCACGTACATCCAGTACGTCCCCGACTTCTGAAAGAGCGTGTCGGTGGTGGTGTTGCTGAGGTCGGCGACGTAGAAGAAGGTCTCCAGGGTGAAGTCCTCGCCGTCGGCGTCGGCCAGGTCCAGCGTCTCACTGTCCGGCGCGGTGGCATAGCCGCTGCTGGCGGCATCCAGCGCCAAGGTGGAATGGAAGAGGCCGCCTGGCGCCGGGCACGGTTTGCGGACGACGGGCAGGAAGAGCTGAGCGGCCGGCGCAATCGTCTTGGTCACGACGACGTTGTCGACATAGGCGCCATCGAAAGCCTCGGCGAAGCCGTCCGTCTGCCAGCGGAAAGCGATCCACACGCTGGCGTCGCCGCGCAGGTCGCCCAGGCCCGGCACGGCCGCCAGATCCAGCGTGTGCGCGCCCCAGACGGGCGGGAAGGTCTCGCCCAGCGTCTGGCCGAAGAAGTTGACGCCATCGGCCGAGGCCAGCCACTCAAACGTGTCGCCCTGCGCGGACCACAGTTGCAGATCGAAACTGAGCGTGGCGGCGGTGGCGTCGCCGAGGTCGAATGGGCCATACTTCAGCAGCCCGCTCTCGCTGCCGTGGTAGACGCTGGAACAGGCCAGGCCGCCCGCGCCTTCAGCCCAGGCGCTGAACGAACCCGCGCTGTGGGCGCAGCTGCTCTGGCCCCAATGGCCGGTGGCCGTCCAGCCCGCCGGCGGAAAGGCGCCTTCAAAACTCTCGGAGACGACGGTGACCCCCAGGTCGACTTGCGCCGTCGCCGCGTCCGCGCGCGGCACTGGGATGGCGCCGGCGGCCGAGAGCGCCACGGCCACTACCAGCCAAAGGCGGCCGACCATCGTCCAGAGCGAGGCAGTCCTGACCCTTAGCATAGCGCTTCTCCTGTCTGTAAGTATGGCTTTGAAGAGGGGATGGGCGCATCCGTTCAGGGAAGCGTGAACGGGATCACGGGCTCATCCTGGAATTGTAACCGGTAATCGGCGTGCAACGCGGTCTGCGGCACCACGAACACATACGCCTTGGTCACCGTCTGCCCGGCCGGAAAAGCGTCATAGGCCAGGCAGCCGATGCACCAGCGGCCGTCGCTGCCCTGCTGTGTGCCATCGGCCGTCAGCCGGCGGTCGTCCGGGTCGAGCAGGGTCACCATGTCGGTCGCCAGCACGATCGCCTCGCCGGTGGTCAGCGCCTCAAACTTAAGCTCGACCACCAGAAAGGCATAGTCGGCCTTTGGGGCGTAGTCGCCCAGCCGGCTCTCGGCGCGGACGTCCAGCAGCGTCACCGTCCAGGCTGCGCCGATCACGGGCACGCCCAGGCCGGGGGCCGGCGTTACAGTGGGCGGCGGCGTCGCACTGGGTAGGGCTGCCGCCGGAGCGCAGGCGGCGCACACAGTCAGCACCAGCACAAACCCTAGCTGAGTCAGGTCGCCACGCCGCATACGCATAGTCACCTCCACTGAATTGCGGGTCGCCGGGATCACGGCTACAATCGCCGCGCCTGTTGGAATGGTAGGCGTGATGCTGCGGCGTGTGAAAACCGAATCGCTTGAATCTCAGCCGCGGATTAGCGGCCGCGCTTGAATTTCTGGAGCCCCGCATGAGCTCGTTTGGAATGCGCTTGCGCGAGCACCGCCGACGCTCAATCGACCCCGCCGACGGCAAGCGCCTCACCCAAGCCCGCCTGGCCGAGCTTTTGGAAGCCGAGCCCGGCGCCGGGCAATACACTGGGGCCACCCTCAGCCACTGGGAAAACGACCAATACCGCATCGACCATGACAGCCGCGGCCTGCTGGTGGCGCTGGTGAAGGTGCTGCGCCACTGCGGCGGCCTGAGCACGCGGGCCGAAGCGGACGCGCTGCTGTTGGCCGGCAACTACCGCCCGCTGGATGATGCCGAGGCCGGCCGCATCGCCAGCACCTGGGCGCGTCCGGCCGCCTCCGCCCCAGCGGCCGCCGGCGCCGCCGGGCCGCCCTTCCTGACCCCGCCGCTGCCGCCGCAAGGCCTGATCGGCCGCGACGCCGACCTGGCCGGCCTGTTCGCCCTGCTCGACACAGCCGACCTGGCGACCGTGGCCCTGCACGGTATGGGCGGCATCGGCAAGACCGCGCTGGCGCTGGCGGTCGGGCGTGATCCGCGCATCGCCGACCGGTTCCCCGACGGCGTGCTGTGGGCCGCTCTCGGACCGACACCCTCGGTGCGGCCGCTGCTGGACCGCTGGGGGCGCGCGTTGGGCGTGGACCTGTTGGCGCTCCCAGACGAGGCCGCCTGCCAGGAACGGTTACGCAGCCTGCTCTTCCACCGCCGAGCCTTGCTCATCGTGGATGATGTCTGGGAGACGCGCTCCGGGCGCGCCCTGCACGTGGGCGGGCCGGCTTGCCGCCTGTTGCTGACCACGCGCGAGAAACCGATCGCCCACGAGCTGGCCACGGCCGCGGGCACGCGGCCGGTGAGCCTGCTGAGCCCGGAGGCGGCCCTGGCGCTGCTGCGCCGGCTGGCACCGGCCGCCGTAGCCGCCGACGAGGCCGGCGCGCGGCAGTTGTGTGAGCGCCTGGAATTCCTGCCGCTCGCCTTGACCCTGGCGGGGCGCTATCTGGCCGATGACGCCGATGTGCCCGAGCGTCTGGACCGCCAGATGCGCGAGATGCTGGCGGCGCCGGAGCGGCGCCTGGCGCTGACGCAGGACGAGGCGCGAACCGGGCTGGCCGAACCGCCGTCGCTGCGCGCAATCCTGGGGATGAGCGTGGCCCGGCTGGATGAGGTCGACCAACAGCGCTTCGCGATGCTGGCCGTCTTCGGCGGCGAGCCGCTCACCTGGTCACTGGAGGCGGCGACGCGGGTGTGGGCGTGCCCGCCCGAGGCCGCCGAGCGCACCACCGCCCACCTGATCCAGCGTGGCCTGATCGAACATCGCCCCGGCCGCTATTGGATGCACGCGCTGCTGGCCGACTATGCGGACGAACTGCGGGAACGCTGGGGCCTATGAGCCAGGTCCGCGAGCGGCATGCGCGCTTCTATCTGGATGACTGCCGGGCGCGGCCCGGCGATTGGGTCTGGTTTGAGACCGAGTGGCCGCAGATCCAGCGCGCCTGGCTGTGGGTCAGCGCTGCGCGCCAGGAAGACGAACTGCTGATCGCGTACGTGCGCGCTGTCCTGCCCTTTCAGGCGCAGCGCGATCTCTGGCATGAGGTCGTGGTCTGGGCTGAGCGCGCCCTGCCCATCGTCCGCGCCCGAGCGGCTCAGGCCGACGAGCTGTTCATGCTGGCACATCTGGCCCGCGCCCGGTACGAGCTCGGTCAGGTGCGCCGGGCGCTGGATCTGCACGGACAGTGCCTGACGCTGGCGCTGACCCTGGCTGACCCGGCCGCGGCCTGCGCGGCCTGGGGCGGACAGGCCAGCGCCAGCCTGCATCTGGGCGAGGCCCGCCAGGCGCGCGACTACTTTCAGCAGCAACTAGCGCTGGCGCGCGCTCACGGCCTGCGCGCGGCGGAAGCGTCGGCGCTGCGCGGCCTGGGCGCGGCCCACTTCGACTTGGGGGAGTTTGGCGCGGCTGGGCCGGTCTACGCCGAGAGCCTGGCCCTGTACGAGGCTCTGGGCGATCAGCGCAACGCCGGCGCCGTGTTCGGGAACATGGGCAACGCGCGGGCCGTGCTGGGCGACCTGGCAACGGCCGTAGACCTGTATCGCCGCGCCCTGGCGTTGGCGCAGGAGACCGGCGACCACAGCCTGGAAGCGCTCACCCTCAGCAACCTCGGGATCGCCCACAAAAACCTGGGCCAAGCCCGCACCGCCGTCGAACTCCATGAGCAGGCGCTGTCCCTGCATCGGCAGACCGGAAACCGCCAGGGCGAAAGCCTGGCCTGCTGCAACCTGGGCATCGCCCACAAAGACCTCGGCGACTACGCGGCGGCGCTGGCTTTCACGCAGCGTTATCAGCAGCTGGCGCGGGAGATTGGCAACCGGCGCAGCGAGGGCAGCGCGCTCGGCAACCTGGCCGAGATCTATTGCTTGTCAGGCGAGTTTGCCGCGGCCCACATGCACATTGAACAGTCGCTGGCCATCGCCCGCGCGATCGGCAACCGCTATGGTGAGACCAACGCCCTCCTCCACCTCGGCGCGGCGCTGGCTGGCCTGGGACAGCCGGAAGCGGCGGATCAGGCTTACCGGGCGGCGCTCACTCTGGCCGTGGAGATCGGCCATCGGGCAGGACAGGCCCAGGCCCTGGTCCGGCTCGGCCAGGCCTGCGCGGCCCGGCACGCGGACCAGGCCGCGCTGGACTACTACGGCCAGGCGCAGGTCGTGGCGCAGGCTCTGGGCAACCAACGCCTGGAGGCCGAGATCGCCTGGGAGCTGGGCGAGTTGTACGCCGGGCTGGGCCAGACGAAGGCGGCTCTGACTTGGCTGCAGAAGCGCGTGGATTATGAGCGCACGGTGGGCCACGCCCAGGCAGAGGCGCACGCGGAGCGCGTCGCCGCCTTGCGCGGCGCGGCACCGCCGGCCTGACAAACAAAACCCCCGGCGGAGAGGGCCTCCGCCGGGGGTTAGTTTTGCTTGCCTTGAGAGATCAGAACAACACCGACGCCAACTCGCCGCGGTATTGGCGGGTCAACGGGTCGGCCTCACCCAGCAGATCAAAGACCGCCAGCATCACCCCGCGCGGCGCGCCGGAGCGGTAACGCTTGTTCTGGCGCAGCACTTCCAGCAGGCCGTCTAGGCTCGCCTCCCACTGACCGCGCGCCAACAGCCGGGCCGCCTGATGATACTGCGCGTCCAGCTCGTCGTCGTCGAGCGGCTGGTCGGCCGCCTCCACGTCACACAGGAACTCGGCCAACGGGCGCAATTGCTCGGCGGCCGCGATCTCGTCGCAGCGCGGAAAGTCGTCCAGGATCGCCGTGGCTTCACAGCCCCGGCCCAGGGCCAACAGCCCCTTCACTAGGCCAAGCGCCCCCGCCCCGTTGGCTGGCTCCAGCGCCAGGGCACGCCGAAAGGCGGCCTCGGCCAGGCCCCAGTGGCGGGTCGCCAGCAAACTGGCCCCCTCAGCCAGCGCCACGTCTACCGGCGTCGGCGTCAGCTTGCGCAAGAACTCGCGCACGCGCGCCTCCGGTTGAGCGCCGCCGAACTCGGCCACCACCTGCCCGGCGCGGAACGCCTTCACGGCCGGGATGCCGCGCACCTGGTAAGCCGCGGCCAGGTTGGGGTTCTCGTCCACATTGACCTTCGCCAGGACGAAGGCGCCCTGCGCGGCGTCCGTCAGCGTCTCCAGCAACGGCCCCAGAGTCCGGCACGGCCCGCACCACGGCGCCCAGAAGTCCACCACCACCGGGGCCTCGTGCGAACGGGCCAACACCGCGGACTCGAACGTCGCTTCAGAAACATCCAGGATGTGTTCACCCTTGGCCATAACTCATCGCCTCCGGACAGGATTGTAGCGCATCTGAGCCGGCCCCCACAATCGATCTGCGCGCATTGACAAACCCCCTCGGCTGGATAAACTACCGGTCCGTGATCACACGCCCAGCCGGACACCCGCTCAAAGCCCATGCCCTCCAAGACGCGCGGCGAACTCGAAGCCGATTTCACCAAGGCGATCATCCGTTTCGAGAAGGACTACCTCGGGCGCGGGCCGCTGGACGCGCGGACTTTTCTGCTCGGCGACCTGGTGCTGGTGCGCCTGCGCGGCGTGCTGACGCCGGCCGAGTTGAAGCTGGCCGAGACGCGCGAGGGCCGGGCGTTGGTGAAAGAGACGCGCCGGCAGCTGTTTGAGACATCGCGGGCCCTGCTGGAAACGCTCACGCGCGATCTGCTGGACTGCCAATTGGTCAGCCTGCACACGGACATGAGCACGCGCACCGGCGAACGCATCATCGTCTTGACGGTGGATCAGAACCTGGATGAGCGCTGGCGCTGAGCGCGCCTGGGTTAGGACTAATGGACTTAGGCAGCGACCTTGACGACGCGGCGGCCGCCGTGTTAATGTAGCCTCGTTTCGGCAGACAAGGCGAAGAGGCGCCCACCGGTGACGCACACCGGCTGTGCCTAGTCGCAACGTAGGCCGGCATCCCGCGCTGAAGCGGATGCCGGCTTTTTGTATGGAGTTAATGCTCATGGCGATGTTGTTGGATTGGCTGCGGGTCTGGATCGAGGGATTGATCCGGTCGCTGGGTTATCTCGGGATCGCGTTGGTGATGCTGGCCGAGAACGTCTTTCCGCCGATCCCGTCTGAATTGGTCATGCCGTTCGCGGGTTTCCTGGCGGCGCGCGGCGAGCTCACGCTCTGGGGGGTGCTGGCGGCCGGCACGGCCGGCTCGGTGGCCGGCGCGCTGGTGTTGTACGCCGCCGGGCAGTGGGCGGGCGAACGGGTCTTGCGGACGCTGATTGAACGCTGGGGACGCTGGCTGCTGGTCAGCACCGCCGACCTGGACCGCGCGCTGGCCGTCTTTGAACGCTATGGACTGCCGGCGGTCTTCTTCGCCCGGCTGATGCCCATCGTGCGCAGCCTGATCTCCATCCCGGCTGGGATGCGCCGCATGGCGCCGCGCCCCTTCGTGGCGCTGACGCTGGCCGGGACGCTGCTCTGGAATGGCCTGATGACCGGGGTCGGTTTTGTCCTGGGTGCGCGCTGGGAGGAGTTCCTGGTCTTCACCAAGCAGTACGAGCGCGGCGTGCTGCTGGTGTTGGGCGCCGTCGTCGTCGCCTTCGGCCTGCTGCGGCTGGCGGCGCGCTGGCGGGCGCACCGCCCGGCCCAGGAGGGCGACGCCTGACCGCGCCGCCTCAGCCCCGCGGCGCCGCGGGATCGAGCTCTGGGTCGTGCTCGAGGCCGTCGGGGTCGTAGCCGTTGCTGTTCTGGCCGGTCGCCAGGCGCAGCGCAAGCGTCACCGTGCAGCCGCGGCCATCGCCTTCGCTGTATAAGGACACCGTGCCGCCCATCAGTTCGGCCAGGCGCCGGGAGATGGCCAGGCCCAGCCCGCTGCCGCCAAAGCGGCGCTTGTCGCCGCCGTCCACTTGGACAAACGGCTGGAACAGGGTTTCCTGCTTGTCGGCGGGCACGCCGATGCCGCTGTCTTCGACGAACACCTGCATCAGGCCGGCCAGCGCGTCCGGCTGAGCGGACACCCGCACAAAGCCGGCCGCCGTGAACTTGAGAGCATTATCCACGAGGTTGCGCAGGATCTGCCGGGCCCGGTCCGGGTCGGCCCAGATCAAGGCCGGCTCGGTCGGGACGTCGACCAACTCAAAACGCAGCCCCTTCAGCCGGGCCTGCGCCTCAAACTCCGCGTAGACCTCGGCCAGCAGCAGATGGGCGTCCACCGGCCACAAGCGCGTGGTCAGGCGGCCGGCCTCGATCTGGGCCATATCCAGCAGGTCATTCACCAGTCGCATCAGCGTCGAGGCCGATTTGTGGGCGGTCTCGACGAACTTGCGCTGTTCCTCGGGCGTCTCCACCAGGTCATCCAGCACCAGGCCCAGTGATCCCAGGATGCCGGTCAGCGGCGTGCGCAGCTCATGCGAGGTCCGCGCCAGGAACTCGCTCTTCAGCCGGCTGACTTCCTTCTCCGCCTGGTAGAGCTGGGCCATCTCCTCGGCCTGGCGCTGCACCGTCTGGTACAGGCGGGTGTTTTCCAGCGCGACGGCGATCTGGTTGGCCAGCAGTCGCAGCAGGGCGATGTCCTGCGCCGAGTAGTAGTCGTCCGGGTCGCGCCGCCCGAACAGCCACAGGCCCAGCCGGCGCTGCTGCACCTCCAACGGCACGGCCAGCCGCACCCAGCCGGGGTGCGGCTGCGGTGACAGGAAGGCCCACAGGTGTTCGAGGTAATGCGCCAGCTGCGCCGGCAGCAGGTCGGCCACGATGCCGCGCTGGTAGACCAGGTCCGCGGCGCCGGGCGCCAGCCGGTACAAGGCCGACTCGCGCACCAGCAGGCTGGGCAGCAGTTCGTCGGCCAGCAGCCGGATCAATTCCGGCTCGTCCGAGACCACTGGCAACTGGCGCGCCATGACGCGCAGGATGTCCTCGGGCGTGTGCACGACGCCGTACGCCTGCCGCTCCATCCAGCGCTGGAAGGGCCGATACAGCGCCACGAAGATCATCACGGCCCCCGTCATGAGCCCGACCGAGGCCAGCGCCTCCCAGGCGGTCAACGACCGGTTTGACTGGATGACAATGACCACGCCGACAACCGTGCCGACGATGATGGCGTAGCTATACTGCGTGATCAGGCGATTGGCCCGGAACTCCACCGCCCCCAGGTAGTTGCGGAAGGCCGCGTAGACGTAGCCGATCGGCCAGATCGCCAGCGCCAGGAGCGCCACTGTGGTCACCAGGCTGGAGGCCGCCTTGGCGTTGGTCACAGCCGTCAGCGTCAGGAAGAGCAGGCCCGGGCCAAAGGCCAGGCCCACCGAGATCGTCATCAGCCGGGCCACCAGCCGCGTGGCCGGGGCGGCCGCCCGCCAATGGGCGGCCAGAAGGATCAGGCTGGCCACGACCACGCCGCCGACGGCCAGCGAGCTCCAGCGGGTGGGTACCACGCGCACCAGCGCCAAGACCGTGACCAGCACCCCGGCCGCATACAGTCCCATCAGGACCGAGCGCCAGGGGCGCCCCGCTTTACCCAGCGCTTCCAGGTGCAGGTGCAGATAGACCGGGACAAGCAGCCAGGAACTCAGGACATAGACGTAGCCCATGCCAGCCGCCTGTGAACTGGAGTTGCTCCCGGTGATTACCCACAGCGCCAGCAGGTAATTGCTGGCCGCCAGGGTGGCCCACAGCCGGCCGCGCGGCCGCAGGACGAGCAGGACCACGGTGCCGGCCAGCCAGAACGGCAGGAAGACGAGAAAGGCGCTGCCGGAGAGCCACCGATACCCGGTGGAGACTTCCGGCATGCGCCATTGGATGTCCTCGCTGACTCCGTTGCGGAGACGGGTGATGGTGACGAGATCGTTGGGGCCGTACCCCAGGAATGGCGTCACGCTCAGATCGTTGCGGAAGGCCTCATAAGTGACGGACCCGATCTGCACGACCTGGTCATCGACCTGCAGATCCGCTTCCGGAGCGCAATTCTCATCCGTGGACCCCAGGCAGATGTCGATGGAGGCCACCGACCAGGTGGTGGTCAGAACCAGGCCCGGTTTGGGGACGATAAAAACGTTGACGAACGCATAGAAGACCCCCGCCGCCAGGACCCCCACGGACAGGAGCAAGGGCACGATGTCGGTGACCCAACGACGACTTGCCCATGTCATACGCTCTGATTGTACCAGCCGGCTCAAAACCGGGCGCAGCCCAAAGCCGCCTCCGGTTAGACGCGGCTCCGCACCCTGATATTCCTCCGCTTAAATGATAAAGATGGACGGCTTACGCCGACTTCGTCTCAAGCAGCAACCCTCCTTTGTCTCAGCCACATGATCAAAGCACCGGACCTACCCATTCTCAAAAGATCAGGCGCCCAAACCCAGCCGCCCGGCGGCGCAGGTGTGGGGCGCCTGATCTGGCGAGACCGGTTTGAGCGCGCTTGAGCGCGCTCAAGCGCGCTCAGCCCACCGGCACCGGCGTCGGCGGGATGATGCGTTCGGCCAACAGCTCCCGGTCGGCCAGCGGCAGGGCGGCCACCAGGGCCTTGGCCTTCTCCACGCGCTGAGTGATGTGAAAGAGCGCGTAGCTGGCGGCGCCAGACCGGATCAGGATCTGCTGAGCGGCGGCCAGGGCTCCCGGAGACTGGATCTCGGACAGCAACTGGAGAAAGGCCGCCTGCTCGGCGTGCGGGGCGGTGCGCGCGTACAGGATCAGCAGGTTATTGCGCCCGCGCAGCCAATCCGGGTTGGCCGGCGTCTGGAAGGCGTCGGTGACGTCGTCGTTGAGCTGGATGATCTCGCCGATCAGCGTGCCAAGGCGATACAGGCTGGCGGCCGTGTCCGGCGCGGCGCCGCCCAGGAGGGCGCCTAACTCCAAGGCCGCCCCGTAGAAGGGCGTGCTCTTATTTTCGACGACGCGCCAGTAGTTGGCTTCTCCGTCCAGGTTGAGGGCATCCAGGTCCTGGCCATAGGCGGTCTTGACAGCGGCGTCCACCAGGCAGCGTTGGGCCGCGGCCTGGCCGGCGGCGTCCAGGGGCGCGCGCGCGATCAGCTGGCCGGCGGCGCCTTGCAGCGCCAACGCCAGGTTAGCGGCCCGGCCGGGGCCGATCTTGCGGTGCTCGCCGCGCGGGTCTTCATCCAGGATATCGTCCACCAGGATGATGCTGATCTGCAGGCAGGCGATGGCGGCCGCGCCGACCAGGCCGGCCTCCCGATCGCCGCCCACGGACCGGCAGGCCAGTTCGGGCAATTCCCAATCCAGGCGCGGCTGCGTGCCGCTCCGTTCGAAGGCCGCGAACAGCTCCGGCCACACCTGGAACTCAGGCAGGGCGAGGACGTGCTCTCTGATTTTGTCTAACATATCGCGATTTCCGTTTGGGTTGGCGTCACCCCGGCTGGCGCCGGGGTCCAGTTCGTGACGAAATCGCCTGGATTCCGGCCCGCCCACTTCGCTCCGCTTCGGGGCCATGGTTCGCCGGAATGCCATGGGCGCGAATCAAATCGAAAACAGCCAAAGGGTGAAAAAGACTACGCGCCGTTTCCGGCGCGTAGCAGTGGACGTCGGTGGTGAACTGGCGTTACCAGGGCCACCCGGACCAGGAGGCCGCCGTCTGAATGCGGGACAGGATTTCATCCTTGTCCGCAGTCATCAGGCGCCGCAGAGCCTCCAGCAGGGGCGAGGCGTCCGTCGAGGTCAACTGAGCATGAAATGTCTCAATCGTGGCTGTGCCGTACATTGTGAAGTCTCCTTTGTCGCCGGTTTGAGGGGTTTGGGCGTTCCGCTACGCCAGTCCCTTGGCACCAGTACCAAGGTACTAGGGCATAGCTTAACCGGAATCGCTTGGTTGTGAAGCGCCAACTGTCACCAACTCTTTTATTACTCAGTACGAAAATGGTTATAGATCGGGGATTCTTGGGAAAATGTGAAAGGCGGCGCGACTTATGGATGGCTGTGGCGGGATTAAAACAGATCACGATGATTTTCGCGGGCTGAAGGTGGACTCGCCAGGCGGCGGATGACGACGCCAACCTGACCGGGTGACGCCTATCACTGTTTTGGATTAAGCCGATAAGCTATTTTGTATTCAGATCGCGGCCGGCTTCCGGCCGCTGCCATCAGGATGCCGATATGACGAATCCCAGCCCCAACGCCACCCTTTGGGCCGAAGTCGACGAACACGGCCGCCTGGTCCTGCCCAAGGCGCTGGCCGAGCGCTATGGCCTGGCGCCGGGCAGCCGCGTGCGCCTGGAGTCGGAGGTCAACACTCTGCGCCTGCACCGGCCGGCCCAGCACCTCACCAAGGTGTATGTCGAAGTGACCAGCCTGTGCAATATCGACTGCCGGACCTGTCTGCGCAACAACTGGGATGAGGCCATGGGCCGGATGACGGACGCCACGTTCGGCGCGCTCCTGGCCAGCCTGGGTGCCCTGGAACCGCGTCCGACCGTCTTCTTCGGCGGCATCGGCGAGCCGTTGTTCCACAAGCGCACGCTGGCCTGGGCGGCCCAGGCCAAGGCGCTCGGGTGCCGCGTGGAGCTGATCACCAACGGCACCCTGCTCACCGAAAAGCGCGCACAGGCTCTGATCGATCTGGGCCTGGACGTGCTGTGGGTGTCGCTCGACGGCGCGACGCCGGAGAGCTACGCCGACGTGCGCCTGGGCGCCCAATTGCCGCTGGTGCTGGAGAATCTGCGCCGCTTCAGCCGGCTGCGCCCGGCCAGCCACCGGCCGCGGCCCGAGATCGGCCTGGCCTTCGTCGCCATGCACCGCAACATCCACGAACTGCCGGCCGTGCTCCAGATCGGCAAGAGCCTGCGCGCCTCGCGTTTCTCGGTCAGCAACGTCCTGCCGACCACACCCGAGCTGCAGGCCGAGATGCTGTGCGCCAACACGGTCAAGAGCCTGGCCTATATGGACTCGCCCTGGCAGCGCAAGCTCAGCCTGCCGCGCATGGACTTCGTCAACGGCACGCGCGAAGCGTTTACGGCCGCCCTCAACGCCGGCTACAACGTCAATTTCGGCGGCAGCAGCCTGGCCGGCGCCACCGACGTCTGCTCGTTCATCGAAAGCGGCACGATCTCCATCGGCTGGGACGGCGGCGTCAGCCCGTGTCTGCCGCTGCTGCACACCCACACCACTTACCTGCACGGCAAGCCGCGCCTCAACTCCAAGCACACCCTCGGCAACATCAACGCGGCCGACCTGTGGTCGCTGTGGCAGCGCCCGGATTACGTGGCCTACCGCGAGCGCGTGCAGGGCTTCGGCTTCGCGCCGTGCACGTTTTGCGGCGGCTGCGACCTGTCTGAGGCCAACCTGGACGACTGTCTCGGCAGCGGCTTCCCGGCCTGCGGCGGCTGCCTGTGGGCGCAGGGCGTCGTGCAGTGCCCGTGACCGTCCCGGACCAGCCGGCCGATCAGGTAAAATCGCCCCAGGCCCGCGCCGATGACGTCTCCCACTCCACCCCCGCCCGCCCTGCCGGACGTCAACACCCAGCCTGATCTGGACTGGGTCGTCGCCGACGAGCATGGCGAGAACGGCAAAATCCTGGTGCACAACGACGACGTGACACCGTACGATTTCGTCATCGTCGTGCTGCGCTCCATCTTTGGCCTCAACCCCTCCGACTCCGAGCGCGTCACCGCCTACGCCCACTTCAACGGCGTGGCCTACGTGATGACCCTGCCGATCGAAGAGGCCAAGCACCGCGTCGGCCGCGCCCACGCCGTCGCCCGCCAGGCCGGTTACCCGCTCAAATTCACCATCGAACCCGAAGCCGGCGCCTGAGGCGGCCGGCCGAGGCGAGCGCCCCACTCCCCAAACATCGGCTCTGGCCGCGGCGCTGCCCACCGAATGGCGCGCCGACGAAGCGCGGCCCCAGCGCTCACTGATACAAAACTGATATAAACGCCGGCGCTGTATTGCCCGTCACGCCTCGGCGGTGCTAGACTGAATTGCGTCAGCAGGTTCTTCAGCTTGCGGCCGATCTGCACGAGAAGGGGAGCGCCATGAACGCTGCGCCGTCATTTGGCCAGGTCGTCAAAGCCCGCCGCCGCGAATTGGGACTCACGCAGGACGAATTAGCCCGCCGGGTCGGCTGCGCCCCTGTCACCGTCCGCAAAATCGAGTACGACGATTTGCGCCCTTCACTTCAGATCGCCGAACGGCTGGCGATGGCGCTCAATTTGCCGCTGGACGAGCGCGCCGCCTTCGTGCGCCTGGCCCGCGTGGAGCGCGCCGCCGAACCCGCGCCGCCCACACCCGCCCCGCGCCGCGACGAGATCGGCCTGGTGGACCTCTCCGGCCGCGCCGTGCGCGGCTATGCCCTGGGCGAGCGCATCGGCCAAGGCGGCATGGGCGCCGTCTACCGCGCCGTCCAACCCGGCGTCGAGCGCGAGGTCGCCGTCAAGATTATCCTGCCGCAGTATGCGGACCACGCCGAGTTCATCCGCCGCTTCGAGGCGGAGGCCCAGCTGATCGCCCGCCTGGAGCATCCGCACATCGTGCCGCTGTACGATTACTGGCGCGAGCCGGGCGTGGCCTACCTCATCATGCGCCTGCTGCGCGGCGGCAGCGTCCAGAAACTACTGGAGGCCGGGCCACTGCCGTTGGACACCGTCGCCCATCTCGTGGAGCAACTCGCCAGCGCCCTCGCCGCCGCCCACCGTGCCGGCGTCGTCCATCGCGATCTCAAACCCGCCAATATCCTGTTGGACGAGGACGGCAATGCCTACCTGGCCGACTTCGGTATCGCTAAAAACCTGAGCAACCCCCGGCTGGACGAGGCCACCCAGGTGGACGCCATCGTCGGCTCGCCGGCCTACATCTCGCCCGAGCAGATCCGTTCCGAGTTCGTGCGCCCGCAGTCCGACATCTATTGCCTGGGCGTGGTGCTGTACGAGTTGCTGACCGGCGCCGTCCCCTTCACCGGCCCGACGCCCGTGGACGTGATGCACCAGCACCTCAGCGCGCCTCTGCCGCCGCTGGCCGCCAACCGCGCCGGGCTGCCGGCTGCGCTGGACGCCGTCATCGGCCGCGCCACCGCCAAGGACCCAGCCGAACGCTACCCGGCCGTTGACGAGCTGCTGGCTGAGTGGCGCCGCGCCCTGGGCCGCCCGAGCGCCAGCGCTGCCGCACCGGCCCGCGTCCTGACCGAGGCCGACAACCCGTACAAGGGCCTGCGCGCCTTTACAGCGGCCGACGCCGAGGACTTCTTCGGACGCGAGGCCCTGGTCCAGCAGCTGTTGGTGCGCCTGGGCGAGGGCGGCGACCTGGCCCGCTTCCTGGCCGTGATCGGGCCCAGCGGCAGCGGCAAGTCGTCGGTGGTCAAGGCCGGCCTGCTCCCGGCACTGCGCCGCGGCGGCCTGCCCGGCTCCGAGCAGTGGTTCATCGTCGAGTGCGCGCCCGGCCCGCGTCCGTTCGAGGCCCTGGAGTCCGCGCTGCTGCGCGTGGCCGTCAACCCGCCGGCCAGCCTGTTGGAGCAGTTGCGGGACGGTGAGCGCGGCCTGCTGCGCGCCGTGGAGCGCTGTCTGCCGCCCGAGGCGGCCGTTCAGCTTGTGCTGGTGCTCGACCAGTTCGAGGAGGTCTTTACCCTGGCGGAGGCCGAGGCCGAGCGCGCTCAACTGCTGGCCGGCCTGGTGGCCGCCGCCCTGGACGAGCGCAGCCGGCTGCGCGTGGTGCTCACGCTGCGCGCGGATTTCACCGACCGGCCGCTGCGCTATGTGGATTTCGGCGAGCTGCTGCGCCAGCGCAGCGAATTTGTCCTGCCGCTCACAGCCGACGAACTCGAGCGCGCCATCCAGGGGCCGGCCGAGCGCGCCGGGCTGACGCTCGAGCCCGGCCTAATGGCGGCCCTGATCCGCGACGTGGCCGACCAGCCCGGGACCCTGCCGCTGCTGCAGTACACGCTGACCGAGCTCTTCGAGCGCCGGTCGGGCGCGGCCCTGACTCGGCAGGCCTACCACGACCTGGGCGGCGTCGCAGGCGCGCTGGCGTATCGCGCCGAGGCCGTCTTCGCGGGCCTCGACCCGGCCGCGCAATCCATCGCGCGCCAGGTCTTCCTGCGGTTGGTGACGCTGGGCGAAAGCGTGGAGGACACCCGCCGGCGGACGCTGCGGGCGGAGTTGGAGGCGCTGGACCGCGCTTCCGTGGGCGCGCTGCTCGCCGCTTTCGGCCAGGCGCGCTTAGTCAGCTTTGATCGCGACCCCGGCACGCGCGCGCCGACGGTGGAGGTGGCGCACGAGGCCCTGCTGCGCGAGTGGCCACGCCTGCGCGAGTGGCTGGCCGAGAGCCGCAATGATATCCGTCTGCAGCGGCAGTTGGCGCAGGCGGCCGAGGAATGGCAGGTGGCCGGGCGCGACCCGAGCTTCTTGCTGACGGGCGCGCGGCTGGCGCAGTTCCAGGCCTGGCTGGCTGTGACCACATTGGCGCTGACGCCGGCTGAGCGCAAGTATTACGCGGCCAGCCTGGCCGAACAAGAGCGCCGCGCGGCTGAAGATCAGGCGCGCCTGGCGCGCGAGGCCGCCTTGCAGCGGCGGGTGCGCCTCGGGCTGCAGGCGCTGGTGGGCGTCTTCCTGGTCGCGGCGCTGATCGCCGGCGGGCTGGCCTGGTTGGCCAACACCGAACGCGGCCGCGCGCTGCATCAGGCCGCCCTCCTCCTGGCGCAGCAGGCCGAAAACGAAGTCTATTTTGGCAGCTCGGATCGCGGGGTGCTGCTGGCCCTCGAGGCACTCGAGCATTATCCGTACACGGCGCAGGCCGAGCACGCGCTGGCGCAGGCGGTCACATACGGCCGGGCCGAGCGCCTGCTGGCCGGCCATGTGGGCCGCGTGCTCGGCGCGGCCTGGTCGTCGGACGGCCAGCGGATCGCGACGACGGGCGAAGACAAAACGATTCGCATCTGGGACGCGGCCTCCGGCCGGGAGCTGAGCCGTCTGGACGTTCAGCCGGCGGCGCTGGCGTTGGCCTGGTCGGCTGATGGCCAGCAGGTGTACTACAGCACCGGCACGCGCTACGAATCCCACCAGCACCGCACCGGCCTCGTCTCGGTCTACGCCTGGACGCCGACCACCGGGGAGCGGCGGCCGGTGCTCGTCCGCGACGAAGCCGAGCTGCCGCCCGAGTATCACAACAACGACTTTTACACGAGCAACTTCATCACGCATCAGACGCTGGCTCGCGCCCCGGAGGGGCAGCGCCTGGCCTTAGTCGCCGGGGATGACACGGCCCTGGTCTGGGACCTCGCCGCCGGCGGAGACCCGACGCGGCTGGCGGGCCACACATCATTTGTTCACGGCGTCTCCTGGGCGCCGGATGGTAAACGGCTGGCGACGGCCAGCGACGACGGCACGGCCAAAATCTGGGACGCGGCTGGCGGCCGGGAGGTCGCCACGCTCGCCGGCCATGCGGGCGGCGTCATCGCCGTGGCCTGGTCGCCGGACGGCCAGCGCCTGGCCACGGCGAGCAAGGACGGCACAGCGCGCGTGTGGGAGGCGGCTACAGCTGTCGAGATCCAGCGCTTCACGGTGAGCACGAGCCCGGTGTATGGCGTGGCCTGGTCGCCGGATGGGCAGTGGCTGGCGACGGCCGGCAGCGACGGCGCGGCGCGGGTGTGGGACACGGCCGCGGGCGTCGAGCAGTTCCCGCTGCGCGGGCATCTGGCCCCGGTGTTGAGCCTCAGTTGGTCGCCGGACGGCCGGCGTCTGCTTTCCACGGGCCAGGACGGGCGCGTCTATGTCTGGAAGGCAACGACTGATCTGGAAGTCCGGGCTTTGCAACAGAAGAACATCATGTTCGCCAATTGGATGCCCTCGGGCAAGGAAATCATTGTCGGCGCCGGAACCTGGGCCGGCAACCCGGTGGTGCTGGATGGGAGTGTCAAGATTTTCGACGCAGCGACCGGCCAGCCGACGGCCACCTTCCTGGAAGGCACGGACATCATCTTCTATGCCGGGCCGTCGCCCGACGGCCGCTATCTGGTGGCGGATGGGCCTTCGGAGCGCGCTCTGCTCGTCTGGGATACGCAGACGCAGAAGGAGGTGGCCTGGTTGCCGTGTCCGGAGAATGGCTGCGGCATCTGGCCGCCCTGGTCGCCCGATGGCCGGCGCATCGCCAGCCAGGGCTTTGGCACCTCAAAAGTCGAAATCTTCGACGCCTTTACCGGCGAGAAAGTCCAGACGTTGAGCGGCCACCCCGAAGGGACGGCGCTGATCCATGTGGATTGGTCGCCGGACGGCGGGCGGATCGCGGCCTCCCCGCAGGGCGGCGACGGCATCGTGCGCGTCTGGGATGCCGCCAGCGGCGAGATCGTGCTGACCCTGGAAGGCAACACCGATAACGTCGAGTGGGTGGAATGGTCGCCGGACGGGAGCCGGCTGTGCACGGCCAGCGGCACCGCCGGCGTCGATAACTCCGTGCGGGTCTGGGACGCGCGCACCGGCCAAGAACTGCTCCGCCTCAACCAGCACCAAGACTTTGTCCTGTCGTGCGTCTGGTCGCCCAACGGGCAGCGCCTGCTCTCCTCCAGCGGTGACGGCACCGTGCGGATGTGGGACGCGGCGACGGGCGCGGAGCTGCTAACCCTGGATGTGCCGACGGTGTGGGGCTCCTTCGGCTTCTGGTCGCCGGACGGGCGGTGGATGCTGACGAGCAGCGATGTGGTGGCCCGGGTGCAGATCTGGCCTGCCTGGCAGAGCACCCAGGAACTGATCGACTACGCGCGTTAGTGCTGCGCCATCCGGCCCCTCACGGCCGAGGAGCGCGCCCAATTTGGCCTGGCGGCCGAGCCCTGACGGCGCGGCGGCTGCGCGAGTTCACGCCCGAGGAGCGCGCGAACTACAATCTCACAGATACCACGCCGACCTGCCCGACGCGCTGAGGCCTCCGCGCGGGCGGTTCGGTCATCCCGGAAGGGGAGAGGGAACTTCCGGGGCATCTACAAACTGATCTGACCTTTGCTTAAGCGCCGCCGCCGTCGCCCGTTCGGGACTGGCGGGCCGGGGCGCCTCATACCGCACGGGAGATGCCTATGTGGAACCAACCTAGGAGAGTTCAACGACTCTATGCGATCCTGACTGGACTGGCTCTGTTGGCCGCGGCCTGCGCGCCGGTCGCCATGCCAGCCCCGACCCAGCCGCCGGCTGCCACGGCAACAGCAGCGCCGGCCGACCCGACCGCCACGCCGCGGCCGGAACCGCAGACCTTGCGGCTTTACTCCAGCCTGCCGTTGACCGGCCACAGCGCCGCCGAGGCCGGCGCCCTGGTCGACGCCATCACGCTGGCGGTGGACCAGCAGACCGACGGCGGCCTGGTGTGCGCGGGCCGGTTCAGGATCGACTACGTCTCTCTGGATGACGCCAGCGCGGCCTCCGGCCAATGGGCGGCGGATCGAGAGCGGGCCAACGCCAACCAGGCGGCCGCCGACCCAGATGCCGTGGTTTATCTCGGCACCTTCAACTCCGACGCGGCCCGCGTCTCCATCCCGATCCTAAACCAAGCCGGCCTGGTGATGATCAGCCCCGCCAACACCGCCGATGACCTGACCGCCGGCGCGGACGCCGCCCGGTACTTCCCCGGCGGCGAGCGCAACTACGCGCGCGTTATCGCTCGGGATGAGTTTCAGGGCGCGTTCGGCGCGCGCTGGGCGGCCCACCTCGGCGCCCGGACCGTTTACATGCTGGACGATGGTCAGAGCTATGGCCGCGCGATCGCCGACCAGTTCGAGCAGAGCGCGGCGGCCCACACCCTCACCGTCGTCGGCCGGGCCGAGGTGTCTGGAAATCTGGCGGACCTCACCGCACAGATCACGGCTGCCAATCCGGACCTGATCTACTATGGCGGCCTCGCCCAGCCAGACCTGGTCCAGTTGATCAAGGGCCTCCGCGTCGCCGGCGTCACGGCCGCCGTCATGGGACCGGATGGCCTCCTCATCCCGGACTTCGCCCAGGCAGTCACGGCCGCCAGCGGCGATGGGATTTACACAACCCTGGCTGGCGTGGTGCCCGCCCAGCTGCCTGCCGCCGGCCAGCGGTTTGTGGCCGACTACACGACGCGCTATCAGGCGCCTAGCGGCTACACAGCCTTCGCGTACGAAGCCGCCAGTGTGGCACTGGCCGCCATCGCCCGCGTCTGCGTCAAAGACCGCGCCGCCATTCTTAAGGCCGTTCTCGCTACCCGGGACTTTCAGGGTGTCCTGGGCACCTGGTCGTTCGATGCCAACGGTGATACCACCCTGTATGCCATGCTTGGCTACCGGGTGCAGGAGGGCGTCTGGACGGAAGTCCCGGCGGACTTCCTGCCCGCGCTGCCGTAAACGGCCGGTCACCATCACTTGTTGCCTAGCTTCGCCAAAGAAAGGAGCTTGCAATGTCTCGCCGCAATCCGTCCCCCTCGAGCCAGCGCCCGGCCCTGAGCACTCCGCACGGCAGCGTGCATCACGGCCCCGCCTGGGAGTGGGCGGCCTCCCACAAACTGCCGGTGGAGGCGCTGGCCGTCGTGCTGGCCGCCGCGCTGCTGGCAGTGCTGGTCTACACCGTGCAGACCCGGCCCACCGCCAGCGGCACCGGCGCCCAGCCGAACGCGCTGGAGGTCTACCGCGCCCTGCACAACTACGACTCGATCGAGGAGGTCCGCGCCCGCCGGCTGATCAACCCCCGGCCGGTGGCGGACCGCAGCTACGACCTGATCGAGACCATGCGCGCCCAGCGCCTGGTCCTGCAGGGCGATCGCAGCTACGATGCCATCGAAGCGATCCGCGCCGGCCGGCTGATCAAGCCGATCCCGACGCCGGATCACAGTTACGATGCGATCGAGACAATTCGCGCCAACCGCGACCTGGGCCGGTAATCCGCCCGGCCGGTAACCAGACGGGTCGGCGTTCGAGGGGGAGCGCCGGCCCGCAAGAGGGAACATCACAAACACGAGAGCAGCCGGCGAGGGCTGCTCTCGTGTTTGTGGGGCGGGAGGGAATCGAACCCTCACGTCCGTAAGGACAGCGGATTTTAAGTCCGCGGCGTCTGCCAGTTCCGCCACCGCCCCAGATGGCCCTATTGTACAAGGGGTGATCGGCGCGTCAACGGGTCGCCGGCCGCAGACAGGCCGTCGCCACGGCCCCCCACTCCGCCAGCGTCAGCGTCTCCGCCCGGCGTGTCAGGTCTACGCCGCTGCCGGCCAGGCGCCTCTCCAGCTCGGCCGGCTCTAGTTGCAGACCGGCGGCCAGCGCGTTGCGCAGCTGCTTGCGCTTCTGGCTGAAGCCGGCTTTGACCACGCGAAAGAAGTCGTCCACGTCGGCCACCGCGGCGGCCGGCTCGGGCAGCACGTCCAGGCGCACCACGGCCGAGTCGACTTCGGGGCGCGGGTGAAAGGCCCCGGCCGGGATGCGGGCGACGATGCGCGGCCGGCTGTAGAACTGCACGCTGACCGCCAACAGGCTCAGCGCGCCCGGCTCGGCGCAGATCCGCTCGGCTACCTCGCGCTGGACTGTGAGCACCAGGCGGGCCGGCGGCGCCGGCGCCTCCAGGAGGTGCCGCAGCAGCGCCGAGGTGATGTAGTAGGGGATGTTGGCGACGACTTTGTAACCGGGCGCCAGATCCAGCGCGGCCGGCGCCAGCTTGAGCATGTCGCCGTGGACGACCTCGACATTGGCGTACGGCGCCAGCACGTCTTGGAGCGCCGGCAGCAAGCCGGCATCCAGCTCCACGGCCACCACGCGGCGCGCGGCCTCGGCCAGGTGGCGCGTGAGGCTGCCCAGGCCCGGCCCGATCTCCAGCACCGTGTCGTCCGGCGCGAGCTCGGCCGCCGCGGCGACGCGCGCCAGCGCGGCCTCGTCGACGAGAAAATTCTGGCCCAGGCTCTTCTTGGGCTGCAGGTTATAGCGGCGCAGAATCTGGGTGACGGGCAGCGGACGCATGGGGCAGAGAGTCTGAACAGTGGGGCCGCGTCACGGGACCGTGGCCGGGATGATCCAGCGGATCTGGCTTGCCGGCGGGACGGGCGTCAGGAAGTAGACCGTCACTACCTGGTGCCAGGATTTGTAGTTCCAGTCGTCGTAGCCCAGGTCGATGAAGCGGCCCTTCACGCCGCCGCCGGTGTCCTCGGCCACGGCGAAACCGTAGCCCGGCACATACAGGCGCGTGCCGAACGGCATCATCGTGCGGTCGATGGCGACCATGCCCTTGACCAGCAGCTTGCCGGAGGCCGTCCGCCCGTAGTTGCGCGCTGTGACCGGCGTGCCGGCCCGCGCCGGTGAGTAAGACGTCGCGTACATGGTGTAGGCGCGCCAGTATTCGATTGGGCCGTCCGGCGTGTCCAGCGTGCGGATGACGATCTTGGCGCCATAGCCGATGACGCGCGGTGTCGCCGCCTGCGCCACAATTTCCGCTTCGGTGACGCGGCTCACCTCGACGCCGTCCTCGTAGCGCACACGCAGGTAGCGCCGCTGCAGGCCGTCGGCGCCGGCGGCCAGGGTCTGCACGGTGTCGATCTCGACGTCCGGCATGGCCTGGTAGACGGTCTCACGCGGGATGACCAGCTGCTCGGTGAGCACTGCCTCGCGCACGCGCACGACGCGGAGCAAGCCGTCGGCCGGGACCGGCTGGTCCGCCGCCGGCACGGCATAGTCCGCGCCGATCAGGGGCAGCCCGCCGTCCGTCAGCGCCGCGCCGACGGTGGCCGCGCGCGTGCGCGCCGTGACGGCGCGTCCATCCGCCTGAATGGTCACCAGCCGCGCGCGCGTCAGCGTGATGGTGAGGCCAGGCGTCAGCGGCGCCGACAGCGCCGGCTCCACCTGGTCGGCCTGATAGAGCCGCAGGCCGGCCTGCCACAGGGCCGCGCCCACCGTGTCAGCCGCGGTGTTCAGCGTGAACGTCGAACCATCGTCGACGACGGTGACGGTCTGCGCGCGCCGCACCGTGATCTGGCGCGGCGCCGCCGCCCAGGCCGCGCCGGCTTCGCTGCGCGCGCCGTCCGCCCAGACCTCGTCGCCCGGGTACAGGAGCAGGCCGCGCTCGGCCAGGATCTGGGCCGGGTCGGTCTGGCGGGTGCGCACAGTCAGGGACTGCCCATCCACGTCCAGGTGGACCAGCGCGGCGCGCTCGACGACGACTAAGGCGCCGGCGTCGACCGTGGTTGTCAGACCGGTGATGGGCAACTGCACCTGGGCATCGCCCAGCCACAGCGCATCTTCGGGGAAGACCGGGATGGCCGCCGCCGCCAGCACGTCCTGCACCGTGGCCGCATGGGCCTGGATCTGGCGCGTCTGGCCATCAGCGCGGACCGTGAACGTGGACTGGGTCAGCAGGTAAGCAGCGGCGGCGAGCGCGGCCAGGCCGACCAGGGCCGCGCCAAGCCAACCCGCGCGCTGAGGCGCGGCCGGCATGATTGGGGTCAGGGGCGGCGTCTCTGTTTCCATGAGGTCTGGGGAAAAAACACGCGCTCGGGCAGGCAACCCGACGGCACCCGGAGATGACTCCTTACCGCTGCTGCCTTCCGGCCCTGACGGGGTTCAAAGGTCTCCGCCGCGTCGGACCCACCCGAGCACGCGCTTGCATTATATCGGAGGCCGGGGCAAAGCAGAAGGCCGGCCGGGTCGGGCGTTATGGTCGTCGCGCGTCCGCGGCCGCCGCCAGCCGGCGATAGACGGCCTCATGCTCGTCCAGCGTGGCCGCCGGGTGATGGCGTTCGGCCAACGTGCGCGCGGCCTGCCCCAGCGTGCGCGCCAACGCCGGGTCGCGCACGAGGCGGGCCAGGCGCTCGCCCAGGGCGTCCACAGCGCGCGGCGCCACCAGGTAGCCGGTGCGCCCGTCGTCCACATATTCCGGCATCGAGCTGGCGCGCACGGCCACCACCGGCAGACCGGAGGCCGCCGCCTCCAGCACCACCGAACTCTGGATCTCGACTTCGGAAGCGGTGACGAAGGCCGTGGCGAGGCGGAACACGCCCGGCAGGTCGCCGGTGACGGGGAGGTAGCCGGGGAAACGGACGCGGCCGGCCAGCCCCAGTTCGCCGCACAGCTTTTCCAGCGCCGGGCGCAGCCGGCCATCGCCGGCCACCAGCAATTGGGCTGGTACGGCGCGCAGGGCGGCCGCCGCGGCCCGCACGGCCAGGTCCGGGCGCTTGTCGGCGTCCAGCCGGCCGACGTGCAGGAGAACGGGCAGTTGCGGGTCGAGGCCGTATTTTCGGCGCAGAACGACGGCCTCGTCCGGGAAGGCCGGGGCTGGCGAAAAGCGTTCCAGGTCGACGCCATTGCTGATCGGGATGGGGTCGCCGGCCGGGCTGCCGGCCAGTTGGGCCCGCACGATCTCGGCGATGGTGCGGCTGGGCGTGATCAGGGCGTCCACGCGGCCGGCCAGCCAGCGGGAGTAGCGCCACAGCAGCGGCTCGATCAGGGAGGGCAGGCCGCGCGCCCAGGCGGGCAGATACGCGGACACGAACCAGGGCAGTTGATGGATGGTGAGCACGCCCGGCCGCTTCAGGGCGCGCGCCTCCAAGAGGCTGGCCAGGCCGACGCTGACGGGATCATGGGCGTGGACGACGTCCGGTTGAAACGCGCGCAGCTCGGCGGCCACGGCGCGGCGCGGGAAGAGCACGGCGCGCTGGCCGACCCGGAACGGGTTGGGCCAGGCGCGCAGGCGGGCGACGCGCAGCGAACCGGTTTCGGTGACGTAGGCGGGGCCGCGGTCGCTGGCCGCGATGACGAGGACGGCGTGACCGCGCCGGGCCAGCCCCTCCGCCAGGCGCCAGGCCACAATGGCCGCGCCGCTGACCATCGGCGGGTAGGATTGGCAGACCAGGGCGATGCGCACGATGAGCCGAAGGGTGAAGGACCAGGGGCCGCGGTCGGCCGCTGGCTGCGCGTCGGTGGCGCCGGCGGCTAACGGCCTGAGAACTTGCGCGGATAGTCCGCGCCCTGTTGCGCCCAGAGCTGCACGAGCTCGACGCACATCCGCACGGCCTGCTCCATGTCCTGGACGGCCACCCACTCCAGCGGACCGTGCCAGTTGTGGCCGCCGTCGAACAGGTTAGGCGTCGGCAGGCCGCGCTCGGTGAGGCGCGAGCCATCCGTGCCGCCGCGCACCGGGATGACCTTGGGCTCCAGGCCCACGGCCCGCACCGCCGCCAACGCCAGGTCCACCGGCCGCATGTCGTCTTTCAGCCAGTAGCCCATGTTGCGGTAGGTGGGCGTGATCTCCAGGTTCAGGCGCGCGCGCGGCTCGGCGGCGTGCAGGCCTGAACACAGGTGCTTGAGGCGCGTGCCGCGCGCCTGCAAGCCGTCCAGGTCGAAGTCGCGCAGGATGAAATGAATCTCGGCGCGCGCGGCGTTGCCGCTGAGGCCGGTGACATGCGTGAAGCCCTGGCGGCCGTCGGCGTGCTCGGGGCCGGCCTTCTCGGCGTCCAGCACGGCCAGCAGTTTGGCGGCCAGATGCAGGGCGTTCACCAGGCCGTGCGGCTTGGCCCAGCCGGGATGAGTGGACACGCCTTCGATGGTGACGGTGGCGCTGTCGCCTGAGAACGTCTCCCAATTCACCTCGCCCGGATACTCGCCGTCCAGTGTGTAAGCGACGTCGGCGCCCAGCGCCGCCAGGTCCAGCTTCTCCACGCCGCGGCCGATCTCCTCGTCCGGGTTGAAGCACACGCGGATTGGGCCGTGCTTGACCTCGGGATGCGCCAGCAGGTACTCCACCAACGTCATCAGGATGGCGACGCCGGCCTTGTCGTCGGCGCCCAGCAGCGTACAGCCGCTGGCCGTGACCACGTCTTTGCCGAGGGCGGTCTTCAGCTCCGGATACAGCGCCGGGTCCAGCACCTGGGCCGGGTCGTCCGGCAGGCGGATGGGCTGGCCGTCCCACTGGCGGTGGACGATGGGCTTCACGCCGGCGCCGGGAAAGTCAGCGGTGTCCACGTGCGCCAGGAAGGCCAGCGTCGGCAGCGGGCGGCTGTCGGTGGCCGGCACCGTGGCGGTGAGGTAGCCGAACGCGTCCAGGTGCACGGCGGCGGCGCCCAGGGCGCGCAGCTCGGCCTCCAGCAGGCGCAGCAGGTCCCACTGGCCGGGGCTGCTGGGCGTGGTGGTCGAGGCGTGATCGCTCTGGGTGTTGATCTGGACGTAGCGCAGGAAACGCGAAAGGAGGGTGTCGGGCATGGCGGCTCTGGAAGAAAGACGAAGGACGGAAGACGAAAGCAGATCTTCGTCTTTCGTCCTTCGTCGATTGGCGGGCGTCTGAGTGGCGTTATCTTACCACATGATACTTTTGCAGGAACGCCAGCGGATCGGTGTAGACGGCGCGCACGCCGGCCAGGTCGTCGCCGGGCCAGTGGCCGGGGCTGCGGCGCAGGACCGGGTCCACGGCGATGTCGAAGTGCAGGTGGTAGTTGTTGGGCGCGTATTCGCCGATGGTGGCGATCAACTGGCCCAGCCGCACCGTCTCGCCTTCTTTCACCTGCATATCGCCCACATGGGCGTAGCGCGCCCAGACCACGCGGTCTTCGCCCGGCACGGGATGCTCGACGACGATGATGTTCTTCCAGCCGCTGCTCACCCAGCGCGCCCAGATCACCACGCCGTGGCCGATGCTGTACACGGGCGCGTCCTTGTCGGCGATGACGCTGCCGCCGTCCAGGTTGAGGTCGGCACCGGTGTGGATGGCCCAGCGGCTGCCGAGCCAGTAGCGTGAGCCGAGCGGGTTGACGTCGAACCAAGCGCCGACCCAGTAGCGGTAGCCGCCGGCGGTGCGGCGCCCAGTTGCCAGCTCGCCGCGCCGTTCCGCGTCCGTGCCCACCGGCGCGTCCAGGCCGGCGGCGGTCGGCGCCGGCGTCAGGCCGGCGCTGGTCACCGGCCGCCAGCGCAGCGCGCCGAAGGCGATGTCGAAGCGGCCGCCCGGACCGGTGGCCGGGTCCTGGAAGGTGAGGTCGGCCACGTTGACGCGCCCGGCGTCGCCCTGGGTCGGGTCGAGCTCAAACGCGGCCACGGCCGCGCCATTGCTCACGCCCTGCAGCGGCACCCACTGATCCTGGTAGCGGGATTGATCCAGCACCACGGTGGTTTCGCGGCGCCGGCCGCCCGGATAGTCCACGATGAAGTAATGGGCGTCGCGGGCGGTGGCGTTGCGGCGCGGCACAAAGGCCTCGATGGTGTAGCGGCCGCGGCCCACCAGGCGCGGCACGTAGGCCACGTACAGGGACTGATAATTGAAGGCGGCCGGCCGGTAAGCGTACGGCCGGCCGTTGGCGTCCAGCGCCACCGACCAGGCCGGCGCCGCCAGGGCCGGGTCATCATAGTAGTTGATGCCGAACTCGCCGGTGCGCTCGTTGTCCGGATCGACGATGGCCGTCAGCGGCGGCGCATCCGGCGGCAGCGGCGGCCGGCCGAGGATGCTCGGCGCCGGGGACGGGACCGGCGCGGGCGGCGCCCCCACCGGCAGCGTCACCATGGCCACTTCCGGCAAATCGGCCGCGCCCAGGCCCTCGTCCGGGAGGTGCAGGCCGTGGCCGTAGCGGTACCAGGACAGGCCGCGCGCGCTGTACCGGCCGACGGCCAGCGCCGCCGTCACCGGGATATCGGCGGCCGGGTACAGGCCGAGGGTGCCGCCCGGCGAATAGCCCTGCAGCATCGGGTAGACGGGCTTGCCCCAGGCGCCGATGGCGTTGTAGCAGTTGCGCAGCGCGGTCTCGGCGCTGACGCCGAAGTGATAGTGGTACACCATCGGGTGCAGGCTGTCGATCTCCGGGAACCACACGCTCTGCACCCAGAGCTGGGCCGGGCGGTTGCCGCGGTAATCGAAGATCAGGCCGATGTGAAAGTCCGGGCCCAGGCGGTCGCGCAGGCCGGTGGCCAGGGCGCGCGCCGCGTCCTGGTCGCCGACGAAGTAGGCCGGCCCCTGCTCCAGATCCAGCAGCAGCGAGCTGACGCCCGTGCCCTGGCAGATCTCGGCAAAGCGGTTGATCTCCGATTGGACGGTGACGCCGCGCACCACGCCCCAGGCATGGCACTCCAGGCCGCGTGCGGCCAGCGTGTCCACCCAGCGGCGCACGTCGGCGGCCGCGTTGATGGCCAGGTTCGGCTTGCTGGAATCGAACGCGCCCTGCCAGCCGGCCCCGTTGTTGGTCTTCACGTAGACGCCGGTCACGTTGGGGGCGCCCGCGCGCAGATTGTCGGCCAACTGCGCGAGGCTGGTCTCGGCCACCGACGCCGGCGACCAGTAGACCAGGGCCAGCCGGCCGTCAGGCAGATTGGGATTGCCCATGCTCGCTCCTTCACCAGTCAGCCCAGCCGCCGAGAGTGCCCGGCTGGCTATTGACTGGCGTGCTATACTCTCGTTAGTAATCGGATATAACCACTACTATTTGTTTGAATTTCGCTGGTGAAATGCCGACCGGCTGAACCAGCGTCGTTCGCCTCCCTGTTCAGTGCCCAGAACGCGCGGGCTTTAAACAACATAACACTCCGGGCAGATCCATCCCCTTCAAACTGGACCCATCGCGGCACCCTCTCCCAGGGTGTGTGCGGGTCAGAAAGGAGGCGGCGCCTAAGCCTTACCCTGCGCTTTGGTTTGGTCCCCTTCCGGTCACGTTCAGGAGGTTTGCCCGATGACCACGCGAAGGACCCTGCCTGCCAGTGCAATTTTCATGCTCCTGGTGCTGGCCCTGGCCGCTTTGGGGGTGGCGTATGGCTTGTGGAGCCGGACGTTGACCATCCGCGGCGTCGTCAACACCGGCAGCGTCAACACCCGCTTCAGCCTCGCCTTCACCGACGACGACGGCCGCGTCAACGACCCCGCCCTGGACTTCTACGACACCGGCGCTTGCGCCATCGGTTCCGCCAGTTGCGATCCCAAAGAGAACGGCCCGGAACACCGGGACAACACCCTGCATCGCTACGACAAGGGGGTGGCCGAATGCCTGGCGACGCTGACGGCCACCGGCGACAACGGCACGCTGCGCACCAACAACGGCTACCCCGGTTATTTCTGCACGGGCTGGTTCGACATCAACAACAACGGATCTATCCCGGTTAAGATCGGCCGGGCGACCATCAACAACATCGACGTCATCCCCGGACTGCCGATGGCGTTCGACCTGGATAACGCCGACGCGGACAACAACCCCAGCACCGGCGCCGACGTCGCCGTCTACCTGACCAACATCGACTTGTGTCAGCAGATCGATCCCGGCCAGACCGTGCGCCTGGACGTGGACCAGCAGATCCTGTCGGCCGCGCCGCAGAACTCGTCGCTGGCCTACACGATCCGCCTCCAGTTCAACCAGTGGAACGAGACCTGCACGCCGCCGCAGGCCACGCTGCCGACTTACACCGTGACGCAGTCCGGGCTGACACCGGCCCAGGCCCAGGCGCTGTCGGACGCGCTCGGCCTGCCCGGCGGCCTGCTCGGCGCGGACGGCGCGCTGCGCTTCACGTCCGACCGGTTCCTGGCCGTGCCGATGGTCAGCCTCGGCGAAGGGCCGGTGGAAGAAGAGAAACAGGCCGTCCAGCTGGAGGCCTTCAACCTGGACGCGCTCAAGGCGCTGCAGCCGCTGGGCGAGGCCCAGGCCACGCGCCTGTTTGAAGACGGGCTGGCCAAGGCCGCACTGCGCTTCGACCAGTTCGGGCCGCTGACGGCCCAGTCCAGCCCCGGCCACTCCACGCTGCTGGCCGTGGACGCGCAGGGGCGGTCTTTGCTCGGCGATCAGGGCGTGCGCCTGGACACGCACGTCAGCTACAACCTGGCGCTGGGCCAGGTCCCGCTGGTGGGCCAGGGCGCGTCCGTCAAGGCCGTGTTCGACCCGACCGGCCAGTTGACACAGCTGACTTTCGCCCTGCGCGGCGTCGCCCAGGGCCCGGCGGTGCCGGTGGCCACGGCCGGCCAGGCGCGCGAGCTGTGTCTGCGAGCCCTGTCTCAGCAGGTCGGCGCGCTGGGCGAAGAGCCGGCGGCGGCCAGCCGCAATCTAACGGTGCGCTCGCAGCTGGTCTACTACGCGCCGCCGCTGGCGCTGGGCGGGGTCAAGACGCTCTTCCCGCACTACACCTGTGACGCGACGCTGATGATCGGCGATCAAACGGTCCAACTGCGCCGCCTGCTCGTGCCGGCCTCGCAGAGCGGACCACAGGCGGCGTTAACGGCGAACCTGGACGGCAGCGTCGTCTCCGCCCAGGCCGCGGTCAACGGCGGCACTCCGCCCTATACCTATCAGTGGAATTCGTCCAGCACGGCCGCCCCCCTGCCCAACGCCAGCCAGATCAGTTACCAGCTGATCGGCTCGCAGGGCAAACTGGTCGGCCAGGAGGTCGTCAGCGTCGTGGTGGTGGACGCCAACGGCCTGACCGCCGCCGCTTCGCAAGCGCTGACCACGGGCGTGCCCATCGGGTTCGCGGCGCCGGGCAAGAGCGCGGGGCTGGCCTCGATGCTGCTGGTCCCCGGCGGCCTGGACGTCGGCACGGAGTGGATCGGGTTGTGCGGCGGCCTGGGCGGCTCGGCCGGCAACGCCGCCGGCTTCGTCAACCGCTTCAGCGGCGCCGGCGTCCCAGTTCGGTTCAACTGGGGTGAAGGCAACGCCTGGGAGCGCGACTTCATCGACCCGAGTCGGCGCGGCGACGGCCTGGACGGCTTCTACGTGGACAACGCCGACTTCGTCTTCTACACCGGCCACGCCAACGGCAACGGTTTCTCGTTCTGCAGCGCCCAGTCCGACACCTTCCTGGGTTACGGCGACGGCGTGCGCTGGGGCAACAACCCGGACCTGGAGTGGCTCATCATCGCGGCCTGCGGCCCGCTGCAGCTCGAGTCCGGCGGCCAGCGCTGGTGGCAGCGCTGGGGTCCCACCTTCGACGGCCTGCACCTGTTCATGGGCTACCAGACCATCACCTACGACAACACGGACGAGGGCCGTCTGGTGGCGCAATACTCGCTGGCCGGCTGGACGGTCCGCAACGCCTGGATCCAGACCGCCATCGATGTGCAGGGCCCCAGCGAGGTCTGGGCCGTCATGGGCGTGATCGGGCCCGGCGGTTGGGTCAACTACAACGATCACCTGTGGGGCTATGGCAGCGTCGGCCCGGATATCCGCGGCGGCGACCTACACGGCTGGTGGATCATCTGGGGTCCGTCCTAAAATCTGCCGCTCGCCGGTCACCGTGAGACATCTTGAAAACCGGCCGGCCGGGCTGCGTCAGTCCGGCCGGCCGGCCGATCCACACCGGCACTTGAACCTGACGCGCCTCGGCCTCGCCTGGGCGGTCGTGGTCGCGGCTTGCGCGACGCCCACGCCGGCGGCAACGCCGCCAGACCTCCCCGGCGTCGCCGGCCCGACGACGACGCTGACCGTCAACGTCTTCGCTGCGGCCGGCCTGGACGCCGCGATCGCGCTCGACATCCTGGAACACCCGGCGCCAGGCGAGCCGCTGGTGGTGCGCGCGCGCGTCAGCGAGGCGGAGCAACTCGCCGGCCTGACCGCAGCTTTGGATGCGGCCCTGGCGCTGCAGCCGCGCGCCCGCTGCCTGGAGCGCTACCGTCTGCGCTTCACGCTGCGCGACGGCACCCAGCCGGAGTTCGGTTACGCCTGCGAGGGCGGCGAGGCCTGGCTGCGCGGCGCGCAGCCGTTCTGGCAGGGGCAGGACGTGGTCGCGCCGGAGGCCTTTCGGCAGCAGCTGGCGGCCCTGCTCCAGGCGGCGCCAGCGCCGACGCCATGAGGCCCCGCCGGAGGCGCGTGAGATGAGCACGCCTGACTTCGCCGCGCGGCCACGGCCGCGTTTCGTCGCCAGCCTGTGGCCGCCGGCTCAGCCCGCGCGCCAGGAGCGCAACTGGGCCGCGGTCGGCCTGCTGCTGCTGGCGTATCTGGCCGCCCACGTATTCCTCGCGGGGCGCCTGCCCGTGGAGTGGAATTTCTACGGGGTGCAGCCGCTGTTGTGGTGCGGCGTGGCCTTGCTGGCCTGGCTGGGCTGGCAGGCGGCGGAGGCGCCGCCCCCCGCTCTGACCCGGGCGGTGGCCCTGATGGCGGCCCTGGCCGGCGCCACCCAGGTTGCCGTCTGGCTGTTGGCCGGCGTTTGGTCGGGCTTTGGCGGCTCGCCTTACAGCCAGGCCTGGGGCGGGCGGCTCGGCAACCTGCTGCACATCGGCGCCCTGCTCGTGGGCACGGAGTCCGCGCGCTACAGCTTGCTCGCCGCGCTGGGGCCGCGCCGACCGCTCCTCACCGCCGGCCTGACGGCGCTGTTCTTCACGCTGCTGAGCGTGCCGCCAGCACAGTGGCTCACGGGCGGCGACCCGGGCGCGCTCCTGCGCCTCGCCGGCGAGCAGCTCTTGCCCGGCCTGGCCGAGCATGGGCTGGCCGGCGGCCTGGCGCTGCTGGGCGGTCCGCTGGCCGCGCTCCTGTACCGCGCCCCGCTGCTGGCCTTCGAGTGGTTCGCGCCCGTCTTGCCGGATCTGCCCTGGGCCGTGACCGCGGCCTTGGGCACGCTCTACCCGGCCGCCGCGCTCGTCCTCGTGCAGCAGCCCTCCGCGCCGGTGGACGACGAGAGCGCCGCCGGCCCCGCGCCCGAGTGGCTGGCCGTCGCCGTCACCGCGACAGCCCTGGTCTGGCTCAACACCGGGCTGCTGGGCGTCCAACCGACCCTCATCAGCGGCCCGAGCATGGTGCCGACCCTGCGCACCGGCGACGTGGCGCTCGTCCAGATGACCGCGCCCGAGACGATCCGGGTCGGCGATATCATCCGCTTCCGCAGCGGCGAGGCCGCGATCGTGCATCGCGTCGTCGCCATCCAGCCCGACGGCCAGGGCGGCGTGTTCGTGACGCGCGGGGACGCTAACAACAGCGACGATCCGCCCATCCCCGCGGACGCGCTGGATGGCCGCGTCGTCCTGGTCGTGCCGCGCCTCGGCTGGATCGGGATCGGCGTGCGCCAGGTGGTGGCATGGTGTCTCGCCTTCTTCACGTGAGCCGCGGCTTCGCCCGCGCCGCGCTCTGGCTGTTGGTCCTCGGCCTGGGCGCGGCCGCGCTGCCCACCGGCGAAGCGCGCTGGTCCAAGACGCTGGGCCTGGCGGCCGAGGTCGCCGTGGACGGCCCGCGGCCGGGCGAGGCGGTCCTTCCCTCCCACACCCCCACGGCCACGGCGACCGCGTCCCAGACGGCGACGGCGACGTCAGCGCCGACCAGCACGCCGATGGCCTCGTCAACTTTGACCCAGACCGCCACGGCCACGCCCTCGCCGACCGGCACACCGACGGCCGCGCTCGCCGCGACGCCTACTCCGCCTCTCACGGATACGCCCACCTGGGAAAGCCCGCCCCTGCCGACTGAGCCAACGGCCACACCCTCACCGACGACCACCGGGGTTGAGGCCACCTCCACGGCGACCGCCGCTGACCCAGCGCCCACGCCCACCGACCTCCCTCAAGCCACC
>CALFZO010000104.1 GCA_937952305.1 uncultured Anaerolineales bacterium
TCCCGGGCCTCAGCAGCGTCCACACCTACGTCAAGACGCCGGCGGGCGGCGACGTCGACAACCGCACCTACAAGAACGACACGACCAGCCTGGCCGTGCTCGAGGGCACCTACCGCGTCATCGTGGTCAAGGGCGCCCGGCAGAAGACCGTGGAGCCCGTCGACTGCACCGACGCCGGGACCTGTCGGGTGGACGACATCGTCGCCACGCTGACGGTCAAGTTCCCGGGGATCAGCAGCGTCCACACCTACGTGAAAGTGGACGACGGCGTAGCCGGCACCGCGGCCGGCGGCGACGTGGACAACCGGACGTACAAAACGAACGAGACATCTCTGGCCGTGCTCAAGGCCGTGTACGATGTCGTCGTAGTCAAGGGCGCCAAACAGAAGATCGTCGACTCCGTCGACTGCACCGGCGCCACCTGCACGGTCGACGACATCGTCGCGACGGTGACGATCCACTTCCCGGGCAAGACCGGCGTGCACGTCTACTTCAAGGTAGATGACGGCGTCGCCGGCACCTCAACCGGCGGCGACGTGGACAACCGCACCTACCAGAACAACTCCACCACGCTGGTCGTGCTGAAGAACACCTACGACGTGGTGATCAAGATCGGCGCGGACACGTACCTGCTGGACGCCGTGAACGCTTACGCCAACCCGGCGGTGTACACGCTGACCGTGATCAAGCTGCTCAACTCCAGCGGAGGCGGGCTGGCGGACGGCGCGGCCCGATACTACGACGGCAGCTGGCACGCGCTCGCCAGCACGCCGGCCAGCGGCGTCCTGGTGACGGCGCTCCCGGGCGCGCCGCGCAACCTGCTCTTCGGCCTGAGCTTCGCCCACACCTATCAGGAGAAATGGCAGAACACGGCTACCAGCTTCGTCGTGGTCTTCCAGACCCGGAACGTCGAAGTGCAGCTAAAGGACAGCAGCGGCGCCCTGATGGACACCGGCACGGTGCGCTACTACACCGGCGCCTGGCATGACCTGGGGAGCACGGCCGGCGGTAAGGTGAACGCCGAACTGCTGCCCAGCACCATCCTGTTCGGGATGACCCACCAGTTCGTCTACAACGAGAAGTGGCAGGATGTCGGCGTCAACGCCGCCGTCGTCTTCCAGACCAAAAACGTGGTGATCGAGCTGAGGGACAGCGGCGGGAACCTGATCCCGGACGCGGGCGGCACGGGTGAGCTGCGTTACTACACCGGCGCCTGGCACACCTTCGCCTCCGGCATCACCTCGGGCGGCACGGCCAGCCTGGAACTGCTGCCGGCCAACATCCTGTTCGGGATCACGCATCAGTTCGTCTACACCGAGAAGTGGCAGCAGACCGGCGCCGACGCCACCGTCGTCTTCCAGACCAAAAACGTGGTGATCGAGCTGAAGGACAGCGGCGGGAACCTGATCCCGGACGCGGGCGGCACGGGCGCGCTGCGTTACTACACCGGCGCCTGGCACACCTTCGCCTCCGGCATCACCTCGGGCGGCACGGCCAGCCTGGAACTGCTGCCGGCCAACATCCTGTTCGGGATCACGCATCAGTTCGTCTACACCGAGAAGTGGCAGCAGACCGGCACCGACGCCACCGTCGTCTTCCAGACCCGGAACGTCGAAGTGCAGCTACAGGACAGCAGCGGCGCCCTGATGGACACCGGCACGGTGCGCTACTACACCGGCGCCTGGCATGACCTGGGGAGCACAGCCGGCGGCAAGGTGAACGCCGAGCTGCTGCCAGCCAGCATCCTGTTCGGGATGACCCATCAGTTCGTCTACAACGAGAAGTGGCAGAACACGACGGGCGATCCGGTCATCGTCTTCCAGACCGGGCAGGTGCACTCGGCCAGCGGGGCCGCCGTCAACTACTACACCGGCGCCTGGCACCCCTTCACCAACGACATGCAGCTGCTGCCGGGCAATGTCCTGTTCGACTTCAGCGATGCGACCCCGGACACCTGGATCTCGATCGGCGGCGGGGCCGTGAACAACATCCATTGAGCGCCGGGCGCCAGCCTGGTCCACGCGACAACCACCGTCGCGCCTCAACAACAAAGAAAGGCTGGGCGGGTCCGGTCGGACCCGCCCAGCCTTTTGTCTCCCGCGTGAGCGCCCTGCCCTGGCCTAGGGCCGGGCCGAGCGCCGGGCCAGCAGGACTACCACCACCAGGGCCCCGATCAGGCTCAACGCCAGCGGCAGCGTCGCGTCGCCGGCGGGCGCGGCCGGGGTGACCGGCGTCGCCGCTGGGACAGCCGTCGCCGTCGCGGCCGGGCGGGCCGTGGCCGTCGGCTGGACCGGGACCGCCGTGGCGGTCGGCGCCGGCACAGGCAGTGTGGCCGTCGGCTCGACCGGGATGGCCGTGGCGGTGGCCGCCGGCGCGGCCAGCGGCTCGGCCGCGCCCTGCGCCAGCACAAAGACCGCGGCCGTGCGGCCGGGCACCGTGAACGCGCCGCTGGCGCTGTCAAAGGCGGCGGTCCGCACCGTGGGGTCAGCCGAGGCGGCCAGGACCGGGTGCAGCGCCAGGTCCAGACCCTGCAGGCCGGCAGCGGCGAAGCTCAACGGCTCGTCGTCGGCGTTGAACAGGGCCACAATCAGCTCAGCGTTCGGGTCCAGGTCGCCGCCGGCGCGGTCGTCCAGGGTCATCACGATCAGGCCCGGGATCTGCTCGGGGCCGGTGTTGAGGAAGCCCAGGCGCGCCTGGACGTCTTCGGCGGTCTCCAGCCGGAAAAGCGGCGAGCTGCGCCGCACCTGGAGCAGTTCCAGGAAGTGCCGGCGCGCGGCCTCGATGTCGGCCGGCGTCGCCTTCAAGGCCGGGTCCGCCAGCAGCGGCCGCATCAGGTCCCAGCGGTCGCGGCCTTCGCTCGGCAGGCCGACGGCCCAGTTGTTGGTCTGGTAGGTGAAGTCCAGCTTGTTGAACCAGTCGCCGGAGTTGTAGGTGTTGCGGTCCAGCGACTTGGAGCGCAGCAGGTCGTCGCCGGCGTGGAAGAACGGCACACCCTGGGAGAGCAGCACCACGCTCAGGCCGAGGTTGTTCATGCGGACGCGCTCGGCCAGCGTGGCCGAGATGGGCGCCTTCCACTGGATGGCATCAAAGAGCGTCTCGTTGTCGTGGGCCGAGATGTAGACGATGTTCTCCTGCGGGTCGAGCGTGTAGCCGGCCGGCGACCCGTTGTAGTCCACGGCCTCGCCCGCCACGGTCCGGCCGCTGGCATCCACGAACTCGTAGTCGCGCAGGTTGCCGGCCAGGCCGACGCGCAGCCAGTCCATGTAGCGCAGGAGCTTGGCGCGCTCGTCGTCGGCGCTGCCCTGGTCGTAGCCGCTGGGGGCCGTGAACAGGCCGGTCAGGAAGCCCTGCTCGCGCGGATCGCCGAACGGGCCGCCGCCGCGGGCGGCGTCGCGCAGACGGTCATTGAAGACGCCGATCCCGGTGCCGCCGATGTTGAGCTGGGTGGCGTTCTGGCCGCGGGCGTTGTCGGCCACTTCGCCGAAGTTCCAGCCCTCGCCGTAGACGTAGACGGCGCGGCCGTCGACGCCGTTCTGGGCCGGCGTCAGCGCGTCCAGGCTGGCGCGCACCGCCACCATGTTGCGCAGCATGTGGTGGCCCATCAGGTCGAAGCGGAAGCCGTCCACCTTGTAGGCCGTGGCCCAGGTCCGCACCGAGTCCACCATGAGCTTCTCCATCATGGCGTGCTCGGTGGCCGTGTTCTCGCAGCAGGTGCTGCGCTCGACAAAGCCGTCGCCGTTGAGGCGGTAGTAGTAACCGGGCACCACCTTATCCAGCACCGACTTCTCGCTCTGGCCGCTGGCGTTGGTGTGGTTGTAGACCACGTCCATGACCACGCGCAGGCCGCTGGCATGCAGGGCCTGCACCATCTCCCGGAACTCCCGGATGCGCGCGGCGCCATCCGGGTCGGTGGCGTACGAGCCTTCCGGCGTGGTGTAGTGCAGGGGGTCGTAGCCCCAGTTGAAGCCGTCCGCGTCGCGCAGGTCCGAGAGCTGGGCCTGCTGCTGGTCTGAGTCGCCGGGCAGCGCCGCCAGCTCGGCCGGGTCCGGCGCCTGCCAGGTGCTCTTGTCCTCGTTCACGCTGGCGATGTCGAAAGCGGGCAGCAGGTGGATGTGCGTCAGGCCGGCCGCGGCCAGGGCCTGCAGATGCTTCATCCCGTCCGAGTCCGCCACCGTGAAGGCCTTGAACGTCCCGCGCAGTTCGGCCGGCACGGTCAAGTCGTTGACGCTGAAATCGCGCACATGCAGCTCATAGATGACGCTGTCTTCGGGCGCGGCCAGGGCCGGCGCCGGGAGCTCAGCCCAGCCGGACGGCGCCAGCGCGGGATCGTCCAGGTTCACGATCTGGCTGCGCCGGCTGTTGGTGGACAGGCTGAATGAGTACGGGTCGGTGACCAGGTTCTTCTCCACCTGGCCCGTGGACGGCACGTAGACCTCGACCTCGTACAGGTAGAACTGCCCGGTCCAGGCCGGCGTGCCCGTGGCGCTCCACACGCCGGTGGCCGCGTCCAGGGTCATCGGCACGGCCGTCGCGGCCGTGGTCTGCGAGTCGGCGAAGACGTGCACGGTCACGGTCTTGGCTGTCGGCGCCCAGACGCGCAGCGTGGGCACGGCGCCGGTGTACACGACGCCGAGCGGGCCGTTGTACGTGTAGAGGTTGTCCAGCACGCCCGGGATCTGCACGGCGGTGGCATCCAGCAGCCGGCCGTCCTTGTCCACGACCGCCAGCGCGAGCTGGCCCTTGAGGAGTTCCGGCACACGGCCGAAATCGGCCGGATCCAGCTTGAGCGGCGCATAGCCGGACGCCAGGTGCGGGAACTTGAACTGCAGGTCGGCGGTGAGGCCGCCGAAGCTGTACTTGAGGGTCAGGAAGTCGCCGCCGGTGATCCCCTCCGGCGTGATGGCCAGCCCGCCGGTGGGGCTGAAGTACAGGCGATAGGTGGTGCCCTCAGCGGGCTTGTCCACCTTCCACATGAACAGGTCGCGCTTGACCCAGTGGGCGCGGGCCTTGCTCAGGTCGCCTTTGGGCGCGCCGGTGGTGCTGACGATGAAAGTGTTGCTGGCCGCGTCGAAACCGAAGAAGATCTCGTCGCCGTCGGCTTTGACGGTGAAAGACACCGGCCCGTCCGGCCCGCCGTAGACCTGGTCCAGGGCCTCGTCCAGCGCGGCCTGGGCCTGGTAGGTGCCGGCCTTGAGCGCGCGGGTGCTGAGCGTGTACAGGCCGTCGCCGTCGGCGTCCTGCAGCCACGAGCGCAGACAGCCGGGATCGCTGGCCTGGGCACAGCCCAGCTGCGTCTGGAAGTCGCCGATGGCGGTGACGATCTGGCTGTTGAAGTTATCGGTGACCCAGTGCGTCTTGTGGTCGTAATAGAACTTGACGTCGGTGGCCTGGTCCACCACCAGCGGGACATCGCCGCCGCCGGATTGGCCGCCCAGGCCGTAGTTTTCGGCCCAGCCGCCGTTGAGCGCGGCCTTGTAGCGCGGGCCTTTGGAATCCTGGTCGTTGGCGGGCTGCACGGTGAACGTACCCTGCCAGATGCCGTCCTCCTCGTCGAAGACCAGGGCCGTCGCGGCGCAGTCCGGCAGCCAGTCGCTCGGACAGCCGGCCTCGCTCTGCAGAGTGCCGGGGATGACCACCATCTCCGGCTGCGGCAGCGCGATCGGGCCGCCGCCGGCGTTGACGCTGTCGGTGACGGTGTGGATCTTGTGGTCATAGGTGAACGTCACCACGGTGTCTTCGGCCAGGACGAGCGGGATGTTAGGCCCGTCGCGCACGCCGTCCAGGCCGTAGTTCTCGGCCCAGGTGCCGTTGAGCGCCACCTTGTACTCGTAGCTGCCGGCCGGCAGGGCAAAGGTCCCTTCCCAGACATCCTTATCCGCGTTGTAAACCAGGGCCGTATTGGCGCACTCGGTCTGCCAATCACCGGAGCAGCCCAGCACGCTCTGCAACGTGCCCGGGATGACGACCATCTCCGGGTTGGGCGTGTCCTGGGCGCGGGCCGGGCCGACCGGCGCCAGGGCCGCCAGGGCGAGGGCCAGGATCGCGAACAGGTTTATCGCACGTGTTGTCACTCGCATTCCGCCTCCTGTGAAAGCGCCCGCTCCGCCCGGTTGAGGCGGAGGGACGATCGTTATCACGTTGACGCGCGCCGCAGCGAAGCTTCTCCCCGGCGCGGATGCAGCCAGTATACCGCCCTGGCCTGCAACGCGGCCCAGCTTCAGGGCGATGGCTTGCGCCGGTCGCGCAGGGCCTGGCGCAGGCGTTCCCAATGCGAGCGCGCCGCCTGCGCCGCTTCGGGCGGGATGGCGTGGTCGCTGTAGTGGGCCTCGACGAAGGCCTGGGTCAAATCGGCGGCGGGCTGATCGGCCGCCGGCAAAGCCCGCTCGAGGTCGCCTTCAAATTCGTAGGGTGTCTGCGCCGGCCGGCGCGGCAGGCCGCTCTCGCCGCTGCGCCGCAGGAGCGCGCGGTAGTAGAAGCGGACCTGATCGCGCGGCGAGAGGCGGCGCACGTTGAGGTAGCTCCACGGGACGCCCGGCGCGCTCGTCCGGCGCAAGCGCCCCAACCCGGCGCGGACCACGGCCGCGGTCTCGGCGCTCAGCCGCCCCCAGCCGCGCCGCAACGCCTGCAGCCGCGCCATCAGCCAGGCCCAGCCCGGAAAGCGGCGCAGAGCCGCCGGCAGACCCGGCTGCTGGCGCAGGTAGTACACGGCCGCGCCGACGACGACGAGCAGGAAGACGGCCCAGAACACCAGCGCGCCGGCCAGGTCCAGCGGCGCCACGGTCGGCGGCGGCGTCGGCGCCGGGGCCGGCGGCAGGAGGTCCGTGGGCGGCCGCAGCAGGTCCGGGTCGAGCTGGAGCACCTCCAGCATCCGGCTGACCAGGATCGCCACGGGCCAGGCCGCCAGCAGGAACAGCGCGTAGATGACGCCCGTGATCCAGGTCAACACATAGGCCAGCGCCGTCAACAAGCCCACGGAGTAGCGCGTCGGCAGGACGCTGACCAGAGCCGCGACACCCAGGAGCATGACCAGGGCATAGCCGGCCCAGCGCCACGCCATCTGCGGCGCGACCGCGATCCGCTCCCAGCCCCACTGCGCGCGCAGCAGCGCGAACTGGCTCTGGCTGAGCAGCAGCAGGCCCAAACTGAAATAGAGCAACAGGTTGAGCAGGCCGGTCGGGAACAGATTGGGCCGCAGGCCGACGGCCGGCGCATCGGCCCGCAGCAGGGCCGTGAGCAGCGCCACGCCGGCGCCCAGGCCGAAGATCAGGCTGCGGAGTTGTTGCCGGGCCTGGGCGCGCTCCACCGGGATCTGCGCGTCGCGCTCGTGCGCGAACAGATGGGCGTCCCCTTCCATGGTCAACAGCGTGCCCGCGAACAGCCCGCTCACGGTCCAGGTCAGGACCATCAGAAAACAACCAAAGAGAAATTCGCCGGTGAAGAACGCGGCCGGGTCGGCCGGCCAGAGCGCCAGGTCAGCCAGCAGCGCGGCCCAGCCCCGGCGGGTGTAGGTGAGAGCCTTGACGACGAGCAGCAACACCACCCACTCGGCGGCCCGGAACAAAAGCGTGTTCGGACGCCAGGCCGAGACCTGGCGGACCACGCGCTCGGCGATGAGCGCCTCCAGCGCGACCAACCCCACCACCCCCAGCCAAAACACGCTGTCGAAGCCGGGGGCGATCCGGCGCGCGATCTCCAGCACGGGCCAGGCCGCGCAGACCAGCAGGCCCACCACCAGCGCCGAGTTGACGGCGATCCAGGCCCGTTCGGTCAGGCGCGCGCGCGTCTCCAGTTTCAGCACTCTCAGCCTCGCCACTGATCCAGGTCGCGCCGCTGCGCGACGGCGTAGACCGCCACGCCGAAGCGGGCCAGGCGCCGCCGCAGGGCGTCCACGCCGGGCGCCGGCCCGGCCACCACCAGGACGACGTTCAGGCCGGCATGCCGCGCCTGCAACAGGGCCGCCACCACCGCCTCGTCCACCAGACCGGTCACCACCACGGCCGTCGTCCCCCACGGCAGCAGCGTGCTCTCGCGGCGCAGCAGCTCGGCCAGCGGCTGGGCGTGCGCCGCCAGCTGGATGCGGGCCAGCGTCTCCAGCAGGCGCATCAGGTGCAGACGCCCCTTGCGCGCCGGCGTCGCGTGCCGGTCGCCGCCCCCGAGGGGATCGGCGCCGTTGGTGACCAGGCCCACGGCCTGCTTCTGGCCGGTGACCCAGTTGGCGATGGAGGCGGCCACGACGATGGCCAGCTCGGAGGCGTCGTAGCGCGAGCGCAGATCGTAGCCGTCATAGGCCAGGTCCACGATCAGCATCGTCGCCAGGGCGATGGACGGCTCGAACTGCTTCACCTGCAGCCGGCCGACCGCGGCCGTGGCCTTCCAGTCCAGGCGGCGCAGCGAATCACCGCTGACGTAGTCACGCTTCCCGACCGGGCGCGTGGGGTCCTCGAAGATCGGCAGCGGGTGGCGCAGGGTGCCCAGCGGCGAACGGGACGGGAGCGCCAGGCGCGTCAGCGGCACCACTTCGGGATAGACCGTGAGGTAATCCACGGCCGCCTCGCGCTGCTGCTCGTCGTTCAGGCCGAGCAGGTCGCCGGAGGTGAGGAAGAGCGGCCCGAGCGGGTAGTAGCCGCGCTTGTGGGCCTGCACCGTGTATTCGAGTTCGGCGTGACCGCGCGGGCCGAGGCTGACCACGTCCTGCGGCGTCCGGCGGCCGCTGAGGTCCACGGGCACGCTCTCGCGCAGCCGCAGCCAGACCACGGGCAGCCAGCCGGAGTTGGCCACCGCCACGCGCACGCGCACGGTCTCGCCGGGGAAAGTGTGGTCGGCAAAGACGCGCCGGGCCGTGACCGCGCGCAGCGCCCGCTCGCTCCACCACGCGCCGACGACGAAGACGGCGATCAGCAGGTAGAACAGCGTCAGCACTGCGTCGTCCCGCAAGAGGACGGCCAGCACGACGAGCAGGAGAAAGAGAGGCAGATAGGCGCGCACGGGCGGCGGGTTACGCCTCCAGGTTGAGCGGCGTGCTCTCCAGAATCTCGCGGACCACCACCGGGGCCGTCCGGCCGCGCAGCTCAGCCTCCGGGCGCACGATCAGGCGGTGCGTCAGCGTGGCCGGCGCCAGCCGCTTGAGATCGTCCGGGAGGACGTGGTCACGGCCGCGCACCGCCGCCAGGGCCTGGGCCGTCTTGTACAGCGCCAGGCTGGCGCGCGGGCTGGCGCCGAGCGCGAGGTCCGGGTGCGAGCGCGTGGCGTGCACCAGGCGCAGGAGATAGTCCTGGAGCGAGTCAGCCACGTGCACGTCCCAGACGCCGGGCTGCAGCTCCAGCAGTTCGGCGCCCTCGGCCACGCTCTGCACGCGTGTGATCGGGTGCTCGCGGCGCAGGTTCGCCAGCACCTGTTTCTCGTCGGCCAGCCCCGGGTAGCCCAGCGACAGCCGCATGAGGAAGCGGTCTAGCTGCGCCTCCGGCAGCGGGAAGGTGCCTTCGTATTCGATCGGGTTCTGGGTGGCCAGCACCAGGAACGGGCGCGGCAGCGCGCGGGTGACGCCGTCCACGGTCACCTGCTGCTCCTGCATGGCCTCCAGCAGCGCGCTCTGCGTGCGCGGCGTGGCGCGGTTGATCTCGTCGGCCAGCAGGACGTTGACGAAGACCGGGCCGGGCCGGAACTCGAAGGCGCCGGTCTGCTGGTTGTAGACCGACACGCCGGTGACGTCGTTGGGCAGCAGGTCCGGCGTGCACTGCAGGCGCTTGAAGCCGCCGCCCAGGCTGACGGCCAGGGCGCGCGCCAGCATGGTCTTGCCGACGCCGGGCACGTCCTCCAGCAGCACGTGGCCCTCGCACAGCAGCGCCACGATCAGGAGCTCGATGACATCGTGTTTGCCGACGATGACGCGCTCGACGTTCTCGATCACGCGCGCGGCGAAGGCTTGAGCGGGTTGCATACGCCTCCTTAGCGGGGCTGAGCGCCGAACAGGGCTTCCAGCCCGTGCGCCAGGTCGTCGCGCCAGGCCGTGAAGTTGTGGCCGCCGGGATACTCGCGGTAGACCAGGCCCGCGGCCTTGTCACGCGCCAGGCTGGCCAGGCGTTGATTGGCGTCCAGCAGCCACTCAAAGCGGCCCACATCCAGCCACAGGTGAAACGGCAGCCGCGGCTCGTAGCGGATCAGGTCCCAGACCACGAACGGGTGGCCCTCCATGACGAAGGCGCCGGACTGGCTGAGGACGCGGCCGAAGAGGCCCGGGGCGCGCAGGCCCGCGTACAGCGCCATCAGGCCGCCCAGAGACGCGCCCAGGATGCCATAGGCCCCGGGCTGTTCGGCGGGGTCCACCAGATTGAGGCGCGCCCGCGCCGCCGGCAGCAGCACGTAGAGCAGAAAGGCCAGCGTGGTCTCGCTGCACGCATACTCGAGCATGCGCGCGCGCCCTCCGGCGTTCTCCACCAGCGCCAGAGCCACCGGCCGGAGGCGGCGCTGGGCGATCAGGTTGTCCACGATGACGGGCAGGCGGGCGCGGCGCAGGTAGTCCTGGCCGTCCAGGACCACCAGCAGCGGGCACGGGTCCGGCGTGGGCGGCTGATAGAAGTGGACGACGCGCTGGCCGCCCAGGAGCAGCATCCCGGCTGGCAGCGTCTCGCGCGTCAGCGTGCCCGCCGGCACACCGCGCACGCGCCGGGCCAACGCGGTCGGCGCGGCCGCGGGCATGTAGAAGGCGTGGTTGGTCTCGCCCAGGCCGTTGGACGTGGTGCGCGGGTTGAACGGGTCCGGCACCCGCCGGCCGGCGCGGATCCAGGCGTACTCAATATAGGCGTCGCGCGGCAGGTCCAGCGAGCACGCCCACAGCCCCGGCCCAAGCGGGCGCGGCGTCAGCGGCGGCTGGCCCTCGCGCCCCCAGTGCATGAAGTCGCCGATGAGGGCCGGCGCCGAGCGCCCACGCCACAGGAAGGTGGCGCGTTCGCCGTCGATCACGGGCGAGCCTTCGGTCCGCGCGCGGCGCAGCCACTCGGCGGCCGACGGCTCGGACGGCCGTGTTTTCGGGTGCGGCTTCACCACGGCATCCTCCTGTGCGGCCGGAAAGGTCAGCCGAGCTGTTTCAAGACGCAGCCGCTCAGCGCGGGCGCGTCCACGGTCAGTCCGGCGGCCTCGGCGCTGTAGACGCGGTCGCCGTTGAGCACGTCCACCCACCGCCCGGACAGGGCCAGCGTCACCGGCTGCCCGATCACGTTGTTGTTGATCACCACGGCCAGGCGCTCGTCTTCGTAGACGCGCTGGAAGGCCAGCACACCGGCGGCGTCATCGGCCAGCAGCGTCTGGAAATCGCCGAGCTGCAGCGCCGCCGAACCGCGGCGCAAGTGGATGAGCCGGCGGTAATAGGCGTGCAGGTCGTGGTCGAAGGCGACCGGGTCCGGCGCGGCGCGGCGCGAGCCATCCGGCAGCGCGGCTTCCGGCGCATAGGTCAGCTCCGGCCAGACCATGGGTTTGCGGCAGCACGGGTCGTTGGCGCCCCACATCCCGGCCTCGTCGCCGTAGTAGACCACGGGCGCGCCGATGTCGGTCATTTGGAAGAGCACCATCAGCTTGAGCAGCGCGCGCTCGTCGGCCGTCGGGCGGCGGGTGGCGTAGGCCGGGTTGTTGGAGACCTGCGAGCGCGGGTGGTGCTCCTTCCAGTCACGGTAGCGGCTCTGGCGCCGGTTGACGATGAGCGAAGCCAGGCGGGCCGTGTCGTGGCTGTCCAGCAGGTTGAACTGGGCGTGGGCCACGCCGGCCGGATGCGCGGCGCGCAGACGCTTGAGTTCCTGGTCGAAGGCGCTGGCCGGGCTCTTCTGGCGCGTCTCGGCGAAGAACTCGGCGCAGGCGAAGGCCCAGCGGTAGTGCATGACGGCGTCGAACTCGTCGCCCTGCAGGTAAGGCTCGTCGGCGTCCTCCAGCACGATCTCGGCCACCAGGTAGGCGTCCGGGTTGATGGCCTTCACGTGGCGGCGCCAGTCTTTCCAGAAGCCGTGGCGGATGCAGAAGGCCACATCCAGGCGCCAGCCGTCGATGCCGCCGCCCTCGGCTAGCTCCGCGGGCGCGCCGCCCGGGGCGGAGGCCGGGTCCATCCAGCGCCGCGTGCAGGCGAAGATGTAGTCTTTGGGGCCGGCCACGTGCCCGTGGGCGTCCTGGTTGAACTCCGGCAGCTCCGGCACGCCGGCCCAGCCCGAGTACGTGAACGGCGCGAAGCGGCTGGGCTTGTCCCAATCCAGGATCTTGAACCAATCCTTGAAGCGCGAGGCGCGGCCCTTGGCCACCAGGTCGCGGAACGGCCAGGCGCCCAGGCCGAGGTGGTTGAAGACGCCGTCGAAGACCAGGCGCATCCCGCGCCGGTGGACCTCGGCGATGAGCTTGAGCATCAGGCGGTCGGCGGCGGTCCAGACCCAGGTGCGCGGGTCGTCCGGCGTCTCGCCCGCGATCAGGCGGCGGTCGCCGAGCGGGTCCGGGCCGAGGTGCACGTCGATGTGGTGATAGGTGTTGCCGTCGTACTTGTGCAGCGAGGCGGCGTCGAAGACCGGGTTGAGGTAGAGCGCGTCCACGCCCAGGTCCTGCAGATAGTCCAGCTTGTCCAGGACGCCCTGCAGGTCGCCGCCGTAGCGCCGGCGCTGGAGGTTTTGCCACAGGTCCAGGCCGCAGGCGCGTTCGTACGCCTGCAGCTCATACCAATCAGACGTCCAGGGGTGGAGGCGCCAGGGGAAGGCGTAATCGTGCGGATACGAGAACTGCAGGCTCTCCAGGGTCGGGTCGTTGGCGGGGTCGCCGTTGTGGAAGCGGTCCGGGAAGATCTGGTACCACACGGCGCGCTTGGCCCAGGCGGGCACAAAGTCGGTGTTGGACATGGGCGGTCTCTCGGCGTCCAGCGGGCGGGTCAGCGGCGGCGGCGGCGCGGGCCGGAACGGCTGCGCGCCGGCGCGGCGGGTGCGTGGCCGGCGGGTTGGGCCACGGGCGCGTGCAGCAGCTGCTGGTAGTAGTCGTCCAGCAGCAGCGCGATCACGTCCAGCTCGTCCTCGCTCTCGGCCAGGCTGCGCGCCAGCGCCACAAAGCGGCGGCTGCGCTCGGCCTGCAGGCGGTCACGTTCACGCAGGCGCGCCTCCAGCTGCGCGGTCAGGCGTTCGGTCACCACGGCCTCGACATCGGCGTCGGTGGGCAGCGGGCGCTCCTGGAACGCGATGCCGTAACGCTTGGCGATGCGGTCCAGGTCGAACTTCTCCACCGGCGAGACCAGCGAGATGGCGATGCCGGCGGCGCCGGCGCGGCCGGTGCGGCCGGCGCGGTGGATATAGCCCTCCGGGTCCTCGGGCGGCTCGTACTGGATGACGTGCGAGAGCTCAGGGATATCCAGGCCGCGCGCGGCCACATCGGTGGCCACCAGGAAGCGCAGCGTGCCGTGGCGCACGCGCTCCAGCACCCGTTCGCGGTCGGTCTGGGAGAGGTCGGCGCTGAGCTCGTCGGCGTCATAGCCGAAGCGCTGCAGCACCACGGCCACGTAGTGCACGCGCGTCTTGGTGTTGCAGAAGATGATGGCCGAGGCCGGGTTCTCGATCTCGATCAGGCGCACCAGGCCGCGGTCCTTGTCCAGGCCGGTGACGATGTAGTACAGGTGCTCGGTGTCGGTGACGTGGACGTGGTCCCGGCTGAGGCTGATGAACTCCGGCGCCTGCAGGAACTCGCGCGCGGCGCGCAGCACGTGGACCGGGAAGGTGGCCGAGAACATGCAGGCGTTGACGGGCGCCTCCGGCAGGTAGCGCTGGATCTGGCGCATGTCCGGGTAGAAGCCCATCGACAGCATGCGGTCGGCCTCGTCGAAGATCAGCAGGCGCAGGTCGGCCAGGCTGAAGGTGCGCTGCAAGAGGTGATCCAGCACGCGGCCGGGCGTGCCGACGACGATGTGGGCGCCCTGGCGCAGGGCCTCCCGCTGGCCGCCGTAGCCCACGCCGCCGTAGACGGCGGCTGCGCGCAGGCCGGTGCCCGCACACAAGGTCTCGGCCTCCTGCCAGACCTGGCGCGCCAGCTCGCGGGTGGGGACCAGGATCAGGGCCTGGCACTTGGCCTGGGCCGGGTCCAGGCGCTCCAGCATGGGCAGCAGGAAGGCCCCGGTCTTGCCGCTGCCGGTGCGGGCCTGGATGATCATGTCCCGGCCGTCCAGCAGGTAAGGGATGGCGCGGGCCTGGACGGGCATGAGCGCGGTCCAGCCGGCGCGGGCGGCCCCGGCGCGCAGAGTGTCAGGCAGGTTGTCTACGCTCGCCTCCGGCAGGGCGTCGGCGGGCTCACGGATGTCGAAGTCAGCGAATTTGTCCAAGGGTGTCTCGTGTGAATTCCGGCCCGGCCCCCTGCCGGGCAAAAGGGTTCAGGCTTGCAGTAAGAGGCCGCCATAGGGCGGCAGTTCCACGCGCACGCCGGCAGCCTCGGCGTGCGCCTGGGCGGCCGGGTCGGTGGCCAGGACCAGCCGGCTCTCCGCGGCCGGCACCGTCACCTGGGCGGCCTGCGCGCCCAAGTTCAGCACGGTCACGAAGCTGTCTGGGCCTTCGGCGCGGCGGTAGGCCAGCACGGACTCGGCCGCCAGCAGCGTCTGGCGCGTCCCCGTGCACAGCGCCATGGCCTGCCGGCGCGCCCAGCACAGGTCGCGGTAGAAGCTGAGCAGGTCCGCGTCCTGGGGCTGGCCCCACACCATCGGCAGGCGCGCCTCTTCGTGCAGGGCCCACCCGCCCTGGCGCACATCGCGCTCCTGGGACAGGCCGACCTCCGTGCCGTAGTAGATGATGGGCGGACCGCCGAGCGTGAACTGGCACAGCGCCGCCAGCTTGAGGCGGCGTTGATCGCCCTGGACAACCCACAGGAAGCGATTCATGTCGTGGTTGTCCAGGAACGACGGCCGGCTGAAGCCCGCCGGGAAGTAGGCCTCGTGCCGGTCCAGGAACTCGGCGAACCGGCCGGCCCCCCACCGGCCGAAGGCGAAGGTCTCGCGCAGGGCTTCCAACAGCATGAAGTCCAGCGTGCCGTCCAGCCCGCCGGCAAAGGCCAGCTGGGAGTCGGGCGGATGGACGGCCTCGCCGAAAGTCCAGCAGTCCGGCTTGGCGGCGCGCGTCACGCGCCGGAAATCGGCGTAGAAGTCGGGCGTCGGGCCGATGCAGTAATCGACGCGGAAACCGTCCACGCCGAAGTCCAGCCAGTACTTGGCCGCGTCCAGGACATGCCCGCGCGCCGCCGGATTGCGCAGGTTGATCTGCGGCATCTCGGAGACGCCGAAGAAATCCACGTACTCCTCCGGCCAACGCTTGAACGTGTACCACTCCGCGTACGGGCTGTGGCGGTCCCGCACGGCGGCCTGAAAGCTGGGGTGCCGGTCCGACCAGTGGTTGGGGACGAAGTCCATCAGCACGCGCAGGCCGCGGGCGTGGGCCTCGTCCAGCAGGGCCTTGTAGTCGGCCTTGGTCCCCAGGCGCGGATCGATGTCGAAGAAGTCGGTGGCGTCGTAGCCGTGATAGCTGGGGCTGGGGAAGACCGGCGTCAGCCACAGGCAGTTGGCGCCCAGCTCGGCAATGTAATCCAGCCGGGCCAGGATGCCGCGCAGCGTGCCGTTGGCTTTGAGGGAGGGCTTGGCCTCCACGCGCAGAGCCGCCCCGTCCGGATGAGCGAAGCGATCCGCGAAGACTTGATAGAGCACGGCCTCCTGCGCCCAGGCCGGCGCTGGGTCGTCGTCCACGTAGTAGGCGTAATAAGCGCCGTCGTCGGCGGGCGTCTCCGGCCCGGAGCCGCCGGCGGCCACGCGATAGCGGACCACCGTGCCGGCCGGCTGACCCGGGATCTCGCCGCGGAACCGGCGCCGGTAGCCCCACAGGAGCGTGTCCCACTCGCTGTCTACGGCCGGCAGGGGTGTGGCGAAGCCGCGCACGGCCTGCCCGGCGCGGCCATCCGGATCGCTGCCGTCGTTGGTCCAGTAGACCCAGGCGCGGTTGTGCGGGTGCGCCGGCCCGACGGTCAGCTCGATCTGGACGCCCTGGCCGGGGGCCGGGTCCAGCGGCGCCCGACGCTGGGCGTGGGTGAGGCCGCCCAGGCGGGCGCGCTCGTGCGCCAGGCGCAGCTCAGCGGTTGAAAGCGATCCAAAGATAAAGTCATCCATGCGTCAACTCGAAAGGCGGGCGGGTTCAGGGCGTGAGCTGCAGGATCAGCACGCCGTAGGGCGGGATCTCGGCCACCGGCGTGTAGGCGTCGAAGCCGCCGGCAGCGTTGACGACCGGGGCCACGGCCTCACCCTCCCCAAAGAGCGGGGTGACCGTCGAGACCGTCGTCAGCGGGCCTTTGTCCAGCGTGAGCGTGTAGTCGCTGACCGCGTTGTCGTCCACGTTGATGACCACCAGGACCGTTTCGTCCGGGCTGGCGCGCAGGTACGTGACCAGGCGGCGCGAGTCGGCGTCGACCATGGAGGTGGCGCCGCCGCGGAGCGCCGGGTGGGCGTTGCGCAGCGCGATCAGGGCCCGATAATGCTCAAGCAGCGAGTCCGGGTCGCCGGTCTGCCCGGCCACGTTGCGCTCTTTGTAATCGCTGTTGATCATCTGCCAGGGCGTGCCGGTGGTGAAGCCGGCTTTGGGCTCGCCCGTCCACTGCATGGGCGTGCGCAGACGCTCGTCCGGCTTGACGCCGGTCATGCCGATCTCCTCACCGTAGTAGAGGAACGGAATGCCGGGCGCGGTGAGCAGCACGGCGGCCGCGGCCTTGCCCTGGCCGAGCGGGTCCGGGCCGGCGTAGCTGGCCGCCCGGTTCATATCATGGTTGGTGAGGAAGTTGGCGTTGGTCTGGTCCGGGAAGAGCTGCAGCGTGGCGCCGAGCACGAAATCGATCAGGGCGCCGTCGCCGGAGCCGAGGCCCTTGAGCAGGCTGGTGGACAGGTCGAAGTTGAAGGCCGCCGTCAGCTCGTCACCGGAGCGCGTGTACGGGGCCACGTTGTAGTTGTCGGTCCAGACCTCGCCGACGGTGAAGGCCTGCGGGTTGAGGCTGCGGTAGTAGGTGCCCCAGTCTTTCAGATAGGCGTGGGTTGTGTCCGAGTCCTGCAGCACGCGGCCGTCCTCGTCCAGGTAGCGGATGGCGTCCAGCCGGAAACCGTCGATCCCGACGTCCTGCAGCCAGAAGGCCGTGATCTTGTTCACCTCCGCGCGGACGTCCGGATTGTCGTAGTTCAAGTCCGGCATCTGGTCCCAGAAGATGGCGTAGTAATACTGGCCATTGCTGGCCTTGTGCCAGGCTTGAGCGTTCCACGGGCCCAGGAAGCCGGGGTCGGTGTCGGACCAGATGTACCAGTCTTTGTACTCGGACTGGCCCTGCCGGGCCTGGCGGAACCAGGGATGCTGGGCGCTGGTGTGGTTGAGCACCAGGTCGATGATGATCTTGATGTCGCGGGCGTGGGCCGCGGCCAGCAGGTTCTTGAAGTCGTCCAGCGTGCCGTAGTCCGGGTTGACGCCGTAGTAGTCGGTGACGTCATAGCCGTGGTAGGACGGCGACGGGTGGATGGGCATCAGCCACAAGCCCTTCACGCCCAGGCCCTGGAGATAATCCAGCTGCTCCGTGATGCCGTTGAAGTCGCCGACGCCGTCGCCGTCCGAGTCCTTGAAGCTGCGCACAAAGATCTCGTAGAAGACCGTGTCGCCCCACCAGGGGCCGGCCGGCGCCGGGGTCGCGGTGGGGGCCGGCGGCTGGGTCGGCACGGGCGGCGCGGTGGGAACAGCCGTGGGCGCCGGCGTGGCGGCCGGCCCACAGGCGGCCAGCAGGACCGCCAGGCAAACGGTTAAAACCGATTGAAAGAAGTGCTTCATGAGACGCATTCGACCTCTATACTGAAAGGGGGTCACACCCTCGATCACACAGGCCACCCACCATTATACGAGAGGGACAGAAGCCTTCCCATGCGTAAGCCGATCCTGGCCGCCTTGTCAGCCTGGTTGAGCCTGGCCGCCTGCACGACGGCGGCGCCAGGCCCGCCGCCCGCTGCCACCGTCGTCCCAACGCCCAGCCGGCCGCCGGCCTCGGCCACGCCTGCGCCCACTCAAGCCTCGCCGACCTTTGCCGCCGGCGCGTGTCCGTTCGACGTACCGGCCAGCCTGAAGATCACGTGCGGCTTCCTGGAGGTGCGCGAGGAGCACAGCGCTGAGGTCTCCCGGTTGATCCGGCTGGCGGTCGCCATCGTCCACAGTTCGGGCGCAGAGCCGGCCCCGGACCCCGTCATCTTTCTGAACGGCGGGCCGGGCGTGCCGACGGTGGCGTACACGCTCGAGACCGCCGCGGCCTGGAAGCCATTCCTCGGCGAGCGCGACCTGATCCTTTTTGATCAACGCGGGGTCGGCCTGTCACAGCCCGCGCTGCAGTGCTCCGAGGTCCCGCCGGTCGAACTCGAGCTGATCCAGCAAGACCTGCCGCCGGCCGAGTTCGACGCCCGGATACTTGAGGCCCGCGAAGCCTGCCTGCGGCGGTTGACGGCGGACGGGGTTGTGCTGGGCGCGTACAACCTTACCGAATCGGCCGCCGATGTGCGCGACCTGCGGCTGGCGCTCGGCCTGGAGCAGGTGAATTTGTTCGGCCTCTCCTACGGCACGTTCCTGGCGCAATCCGTCCTCGCGCATTACCGGGCCGAAGGCTGGATCCGCAGCGTCATTCTGGACTCCGCCCGCCCACTGTGGCTCGTCGCCGACGCCGCCGCGGGGACCGCGGGCGCCCAGTCCGCCTTCGAATACCTGTTCCGCCGCTGCGCCGAGGACGCCGCCTGCCACGCCCGTTATCCGGACCTGGAGGCCTTGTACCTGAAGACCGCGGCGCAACTGGCCGAGACCCCGCTGACCGCCACGGTGACTCATCCAGTCAGCGGCCAGAGGCTCAAGGTCGTCGTCAACAACCGGGTGTTCACCAGCCTGATCTTCAGCGCGCTCTATTCCCGGCAGGCATTTCCGCGGCTGCCCCGGTTGATCGAGCGGACCCAGGCCGGGTTCACCGACGAACTGGAGGCGCGCGGCGGGCCTCTGCAGAACTACCTGTTCAGCCTGGACTACGCCAACGCCGGCCTGAGCCTGTCTCTCGCTTGTTCCGGCCGGGAAAGTCCTTCGACCCCGCCGGCCGAGGTCTATCCTGACTTGCACAGTCAGCTCGAAAACTGGCGGGCTTACCAGCAGCAATTGTGCGCGGATTGGGATCAGACCCCGATAGATCTCGCCCAGCAAGGGCCTTTCCCCAGCGCGGTGCCGGCCCTCATCCTGGCCGGGGAGTTCGACCCGGTCACGCCGCCCGGCCCCGCCCAACTACTGGCCGACCAATGGGAGAACGCCGCCTATCGGCTGTTCCCGGGCACCGGCCACGGCGTGCTCACCAGCGGCGGCAAGGTGACCACGTGCAGCCAGGCGATCACGGCCCAGTTCCTGACAGCCCCAGGTCAGACCCTGGACAGCGCCTGCCTGGCGGACATCCAGCGGCCGGACTTCCTCATCGGCTACTGACCGTGGGCGCCGGCCCGATGTTTCCGCCCACCTGCAAACCGCTCGGCACCGAGGCCGGGATAGTGTGGCGCAGGTCCAGGGCGCTCGGCGCGGTGAGCGCGTCCAGAAACGCCAGCAGGTCCTGCAGCTCGGCGTCGGTGAGCTCGGCCTGCTCGGTGGCGTAGCTGGTCTTCGTCTTCAAGATGGCCGCGATCACTTCGGGCTGTTCCTGGCAGGTTTCCCGCAGGACCTCGGCCAACTGCGCCGGGTCGTAGTTCCGCAGGCTGGCGGCCGGGTTGAGGTGATGCCGCACCGTAGCCGCCAGCGTCGTGAAGGCGCCGTTGTGCATCCACGGCCCGGTGACGGCCACGTTGCGCAGCGGCGCGGTGCGGAAGGCGTAACGGTCGCAGTCGTTGCCGGTCTCGCGCGCCCGGCCCAGATCGAAGGGCTGCTCGCGGCCCTTGCCGTCGCCGAGCTGCGGCACGGCCAGGTTGTGGAACTGCTGGTCGGTGAGCAGGCCGCCGGAGTGGCAGGTGGCGCAGCCGGCCTCGCCGTAGAACAGCAGCGCGCCGCGCTTCTGCGGCTCGGAGAGCGCGTTCGCGTCCCCGCGCAGATAGCGGTCGAACGGGCTGTCCTCAAAGGTGAAGACGACCTGCTCGTAGGCCGAGAGCGCGTTGGCGGCGTGCTGGAAGCCCAGCGCGTCCACGGGCACGTCCGGATAGGCGGCCCGGAACAGGTCAACGTAGGCCGGGATGACCAGCAAGCGCTTCATCAACGCGGCCCAGATCGGCCGGGCGGCATAGTCCGGGAGCATGGCCAGCTCGTTGACCTGGCCGAAGATATCGCGGTCGCCGCGCAGCCCGCGCATCTCATCGCGCGAGGTGACCGGGAACATGGCCTGGGCGGCCAACAGGTCGTTCAGGCCGTCCGGCAGCCGGTCGCTGGCCGGCGTGTCGAAGCCGGCGGCCTGGGTGCCGGAGACGCGGCCGTCCCAGAACAGCACCTCCCACTCGCGGTAGCCCAGGTTGAACAGCGGCTGGGCGTTGCGCGGGATGAAGTCGCGCCGCGCCTCCAGCCGGACGCGCTGCTCGCCCAGGCCGGCGCCGACCGTGCCGATCGAGACCGACAGGTTGTCGCCGGTGGCGGTCAGCGCGTGATGACAGGTGGCGCAGGCGATGTCGCGGTTGCCGCTCAACTCCGGGTCCCAGAACAGGGCCTCGCCCAGCTTCACCAACTCAGCCGACGGTGCCGGCGGGTTGGTGGGCGGGCGCGCGCCGGCCTGGGCCATGAGGGCCTGGACGCGGTCGTCCAGGCTCCGCGGCCACCAGGCCGGGGCCAGGGCCGCGGCCAGGCCGACGATGCCCGCCAGGGCGAAGACGGCCGCCAGCGGGCGGCGGCGCCAGAAAGTAACGGCCAGGCCGAAGCCCAGACCGCTCAGCACGGTCAGCGCGCCCGGCAGCCAGGCCCACAGGTCCGGCTCGGCCGGCGCTGGGGCGGCCGACCGGACAGGCGCCGGCGGCGGAGCGGCCGGCTCAAGCAGCGCCGTCAGGCTCGTAGCGCCAGCGGCGGGGTAATCCAGGTGATAGCGCTGGTCGCCGGCCACGCCCGCGAAGGTCTGCCGGGTCCCGTCCGGCCAGCGCACCGTCACGTCGGCGGCCGCCGCGCGGCCCAGGCCGAAGTACAGAGTCAACTCGTTGCCGGCGCCCAGGTTGGAACCATTGATCACGTCCTGGGTCTGCGTCACGCCATCCGGCGTCGTCACGGTCACACGCGCGCCCACGGCATCGCGGTTGACGCGCCCGCCGCCGGTCAGGGCCAGCGCCAGCCAGTGGCGGCTGACGCTCTGGCCGGTCTGGTTCCGGTACAGGCGGTAGCCCTCGTCCATGTTGCCGACCACCAGGTCCACCCAGCCGTCGCGGTCGTAATCGGCGTAGGCCACGCCCAGGCTCATGCGGACGTCGGCGGCCTCGTTGCTGCAGGCTACGGCTGTGAAGGTACCGTCGGCGTTGTTGTGGAACAGGCGGTTGGCGGCGATGTCTTTGTGGTCGGTGGTGTCGGCGATGGCCACGTACAGGTCGCGCCAGCCGTCGTTGTCGTAGTCCAGAAAGGCGGCGCCCCAGCCGATGCCGTTGGGGACCTGCACACCGGCGGCGGCGGCCACTTCGCGGAAGGTGCCGTCGCCATGGTTCTGGAGCAGCTCCATCGGGCCGACGTTGGAATAAAAGTAATCCTGGTCGCCGTCGTTGTCGTAGTCGCCAACGGCCAGGCCCATGCCGAACAACTTCGAGGCCGCGCCGGCCTGCTCGGCCACCTGGGTGAAGCACCAACCGTCACAGCCCGGGCCGTCGTTGCGCCAGAGCTTGTTGCCGATGCCGTTGATAAACTCGTCGTTGACTAGGTAGAGATCGAGGTCGCCGTCGTTGTCGTAGTCGTTGAAGCTGGCCACGAAGCCGGCGCCGTTCAGGCTGCCGCCGAGCAGGTCGGAGACGTCTGTGAAGGTCCCGTCGCCGCCATTGTGGTACAGGCGATCGGAGTCGCCCTCCATCGGCCGGCCGCACTCGGGATAGCACGACCAGTTGGCCAGGTACAGGTCCAGGAAGCCGTCGTTGTCGTAGTCGCCCCAGGACGCGGTCTTGGTGTTGCCGGTGTCGCGGATCCCGGCGGCGGCGGTGACGTCGACAAAGCCCTGGCCGGCGGCGTTGCGGAAGAGGTTGTCTGCCCCCCAGTTGGCCACGAACAAATCGCGCCAGCCGTCGTTGTCGAAGTCGACGAAGGTGGCGCCGGCGCTGTAGGCATCCGGCAGGTCCACCTGGCCGGCCAGCGGCGAGACCGCGAAGGTGCCGTCGCCCTGGTTGCGGTAGAGGTGGTTGGGGCCGGCCGGGTCGGTGACGTACAGATCGACCCAGCCGTCGTTGTCGTAGTCGCCCCAGGCCTGGCCGACGGCCATGTCCAGGCTGACCACGCGGTTGTGGGTGACGCCGGCCACGCGGCTGACGTCGACGAAGACAGGCGTATTTGCAGCGGCTCCGGCGGCAGGGATGAGATAGCCCTGTTGAAACAACAGGGCTATCCCCAGTCCCGCAAGCCCGGCCACAGCCAGGGCGCGACGCATAGCTTATTCCTTCACGGCGCCGGCCGTCAGGCCGCCGGCGATCTGATCTTGGAGGGTCAGATAGGTGATCATGATCGGCAGCGCCCCGATCAGGGCGCCGGCCGCGAAGACCCCCCACTTCTTATCAAACTGGCCGGAGGTGAAGATCTGCAGGCCGACCATCAGGGTGTACTCCTTGACGTCGTTCAGCAGGATGCGGGCCAGGATGAAGTCGCCGTACGTGCCGATGAAGGACAGGATGCCGATGACGACCAGGATCGGGCGCAGCAGCGGCAGCAGCAGGGTCGAGAAGATCTGCCAGTGCGAGGCGCCGTCCACCATGCCGGATTCGTCGATGGCGCGCGGCACGGTATCCAGGAAGCCCTTCATCAGCCAGATGTTCAGGCCCATCGAGCCGCCCAGATAGACCAGGATCAGGCCGGCGTGGGTGTTGAGGCCCAGGGCCGGGATGATCTCGCCGGTCTGAAAGATGATCACGTAGATCGCCACCAGCGCCAGCAGGTTGGGGAAGACCTGGATGAGCAGGATGCCCTTGAGCATCGTCACGCGCCCGGCGAAGCGCATGCGCGAGAAGGCATAGGCGGCCATGGTCGTGATCGACAGGCTCAAGACCGTGGTGATGGCCGCCACCTTGACCGAGTTGAACACCCAGCGCCAGAAAAACATGTCGCCGAACTGGAAGTCCGGGTCCAGGTTGAACAGGCGCTCGTAGTTCTTGATGCCGGCCTGGGCCGGGATCAGGCTCTGCGTGGCCAGCGAGTTGGTGTTGTCGAACGAGGCCGAGACGATCCACAACACCGGGAAGATCGAGAACAGGATCAGCACCACGGCCACGACCAGGCGCCAGGCCACGCTGAAGCGCTTCTGGAATTGGATGTTGGAACTGAGCGTCTGGTAACGCTCTGCGACGCTAGACATTTTGCCCAACCTCCTCCCACATGTTAGTGAAGCGGTACTGCAGCAGCGTGATCGCGCCGACGATCAGGAAGACGATGATCGAGATCGCCGAGGCGTAGCCGTACTGCACGCCGCGCCCGCCGCTCTCGAAGGCCAGCTTGTAGACGTAGCTGATCAGGATGTCGGTGTAGCCGGCCTGCGTGGCGGCGCCGACGATGGGCGGCCCGCCGGCGATGAACAGGTAGATCAGGTTGAAGTTGTTGAAGTTGTAGACGTAGGACGCGATCAGCAGCGGGCCGACCGCCACCAGCAGCAGCGGCAAAGTAATGTTCGTGAAGCGCTGCCAGGGCGAAGCGCCGTCCACGGTGGCGGCCTCGTACAGGTCGGCCGAGATGGACTGCAGCGCGCCGCTGGTGACCAGCATGAAGTACGGGTAGCCCAGCCACAGGTTCACCAGCAGCACGGCGGCCTGGGCCCAGAACGCCTCGGTCGTCCAGGGCGGCGCCCAGCCGAACCAGTTCTCCAGCGTGCGGTTGATCACGCCGAACTCCGGGTTGAGCATGCCGCGCCAGATCAGGATCGTGATCAGGCCCGGGATCGTGTACGGGATCAGCAGCAGCGAGCGGATGATCTTCTTGAGCGGGAAGTCCCGGTCGTTATACAGGATCGCGATCAGCAGGCCGAGCGAAAACGTGGAGAGCACGCTGATCGTGGGAAAGATGAAGTTCCAGGTCATGATCTGCACCAGCGGGCCGCGCAGGGCCGGGCTGGTGGCAAACTCGATGAAGTTCTTCAGCCCCACTTCGGTGCGGTAACCGGGCTTGAGCGTGTCGCCGGTCTGGCTGGTGTAGGTGCCTTCTTTGGCGGTGTAGACGACGCCCGTGGACTGGTCGGTGAAGGCGTCCGTGGCGGGATCATAGACGTAGCGGATGGCCAGCTCGGCGGCCTCCTGCGGCGAGCGGACCTGAACCGTGCGCTCGCCCTCCACCCCGAACTTGATGTTGGGCAGTTCCTTGTCCGCGGCCGCCAGGAGCGTGTTCAGGCGCTGGTAGCCCTCGACCGTCTGCGGGATGCCCTTGCTGTCCGCCTCGCCAATGCCGGGGTCGCCGGGCTTGGCCGGCGTGATCGGCACGCCGGGCTTGACCAGGTAGGTTTGCCCGTCCGCTCCCGTCAGCCACAGGGTGTACTGGCCGTCGGCGGACTTGTAGGCCGTCCAGGAGTAGGCCTGGCCGGTCTCGGGCAAGTAGGTGGTCTTCTCGATGAGCGGGATGACCTGCTCGCGCGTGAGCAAGTGGCCGTCGCCGTAGTTGGTGAAGGCGACGTAGATCGTGAAGATGATGGGATAAATCGTGAACAGGATCAGCAGCCCGAGGCCGATCGCCATCCAGCGGAAGGGATAGGCCCGGGGGTGCAGGAAGATCACGTTCTGCAGCACGGCGATCAAACCGATCACGATCACCAGCTGCGTGAACCCCTGCGTGTAGGCGTTGTAGAGGAACCAGACCGCGCCGACGTCGAACACCAGGATCAGGATCACCCGAGTCAGGAGTGACAGCGGCGATTCGGCGGACGCTTGGATCGAACGACTGGGCCTGACAGCCTTGGTCGTCATGCGACCTCCTCGGCGAATGACGGAGCCTCCGGCCCGGCCGGGCCAGGCCGGAGAAGAAGGAAGGCCGAGGCGCTGGGCCTCGGCCTTCCTTTTATGGCGCGCTGACTACTTGGTGGTGATCGTCAGCAGCTTCGTGGCAGGATCGTACACGAAGTCCACGGTGCCGTCGGCGGCCAGCGTGAACTTGTAGTTCGGGCCGTCCTGCGCGCCGTCCGACCCGTAGTTGGTGGTCCACGAGCCGTCCAGGGCCACCTTGACTTCGTAGTCGCCGGCCTTCAGGGAGAAGGGCCCGCTGACGAACGTGCCGTTGTCGCCGGCCTTCATGGCCGTGACCGCGCACTCCGGCTGCCAGTCGCCGGGGCAGCCCGCCTGCGCCTGGTAGGAGCCGGGGACGTTGACCATACCGGTCAGCGGGTTGGCGATCAGGGCGCGCACCTTGGCGGCGCCGTCCTTGAGGGCCGCCTCGGCCTCCTGCTTGCCGTCGCGGACCAGGACGATCGAGTCGTTCCAGTTGCCCCAGACGGAGCCCATGGCCGGGATGGCCGGCATCATGGTGGCGGCGGAGCCGGCCTCACCCATGGCCAGCAGATCCGGGTCGCTGGTCTTCTCGAGCACTGGCAGGAAGGCCGACGGGCGCTTGCCGGCGTCGTACAGCGCCTGCATGGTCTCGTCGGTGGCCACGAACTCGGTCAGGAAGGCCTGCGCCAGCAGGACGTTCTCGCTCTGGGCGTTGATGAAGAAGCCCTGCGTGCCGGCGAACGGAGCGCCGGGCCCGGCCGGGCCTTCGGGGAAGTTGGTGACGGCGTACGGGATCTTGGACTCGCGGATGCGGTCCAGAGCCCACGGGCCGGCCATGATGAACGGCACCTGGCCGGTCTCGAACAGGGCGTGGTTGTTGGCCCAGTCCCAGTCGGTGGGCAGGTTGCCGTTATCGACGTTGTCCTTGAGCCACTGGGTGGCCGCGATCATGCCGGCGTTGTCCAGGCCCAGGTCCTGGTCGTTGTAGTTGCCCTTGTCGTCCTTGCCGAAGATGTAGCCGCCGAACGACGTGAACAGCGGGTACAGGTCGTAGGTGGTGCCGGTCACGGCCATGATGTACGTGACCTTGCCGTCGGCCTTGAGGGCCTCGCCGATGGCGACGACGTCATCCCAGGTCTTGGGCGCTTCGGACACCAGGTCGGTGTTGTAGAAGAAGCCCAGGTTCTCGGTGGCGTAGGGCATGCAGTACAGGGTGGCGTCGAACGTGCAGGCGCTCAGGGCCACCGGCGCGAAGTCACCGGCCTTGTCGCCCAGGTCCACCGGGGCGAGCAGGCCGTTGGAGACCAGCGTGCCGGCCTGGTCGTGGGCGATGACGATGATGTCCGGGCCTTCGCCCAGCGGGGCGGCGACCTGGAAGTCATCGCGGATGGAGGACTTCAGTTCGACCACGAGCTCGATGTTGTAGGCGGCCAGGAAGTCATCGGCCAGGTCCTGCAGGATCGGAGCGCGCGTGTCGTCGGCCCAGATGCGCAGGGTGCCGGCCGGAGCGGGCACATCCGTCGGCGCCGGGACAGCCGTCGGCTCAGGGGCCTTAGTGGGTTCGGGGGCCGTGGTGGGAGCCTCGGCCTGGGTGGGCTGCGGGGCCTGCGTCGGCGTGGCCGCGGGGCCGCAAGCCGCTAGGACGAGCGCGACGATGGTGAGCAAACCCATCGCCGACCAGAGCTTCTTCGTCATTGTTCGTTCTCCTCCAGAAATTGAGTGTCACAGTACAGTCATTGGCGGGCGTATCGGAACAAGCGACTCTTGCGGAGCGACCACCTCCCTTCCCGAAAGGGCTGAAACCGCGCGGGGCGGCTGTCTCACGACCGCGCCCGGCCCCGCGCCGGACGTTGCTGTAATTGGCTGCAAAACGCGCTGTCCAAGGCCAGCGCCACGGCTCCGAGCACGGTGGCGTGGCGCCCGAGCGCCGCGGTTTGGATGCGCGTCGCCCGCAGCGAGGCGCGCAGGCTGCGCCGCTGGACGGCCTCCCGGATCGGCGCCAACAGGCTCTCACCCGCCTCGGCCACCCGGCCGCCGATCAACACCAACCCCGGGTTCAACAGGTTGATCAGGCTGGCCAGGGCGCTGCCGATATGACGGCCGGCGTCGCTGAGCAGCTGCTGGCTGACGGCGTCGCCGGCCTGGGCGGCCTGGGCCACATCCCGGGCCGTGATCTGGCGGCCGTGGTTGATCGCAGCCAACGTCGTCGGCTGCCCGGCCTGGATAGCCAGGTAAGCGCGCTGCGCGATCGCGCGGCCGCCCGCCATCGCCTCCAGACAACCATAGTTGCCGCACTTGCACGGCGGCCCGTCCTGGCTGACCGTGAAATGGCCGATCTCGCCGGCGGTGCCGACTACGCCATGGTAAAGCTGCCCGTCCAGCAGCAGCCCGCAGCCGATGCCGGTGCCGATCTTGATGTAAGCCAGGTTGGTCTCGCCCCGCCCCGCCCCAAAGGTAGACTCACCCAGGGCCCCCAGATCGGCATCGTTATCCACCAAGGCCGGCCGCCCCCAGCGCGTCTCGAAAAATTCGCGGATCGGGTAACCGTCCCAACCCGGCATGATCGGCGGCGAAGAGACCACGCCGCGCGCCGCGATGACGGGGCCGGGCACCCCCACGCCAACGGCCTGCATCACGCCCAGGCCGCCGTTGCGGCTCAGGATAGCCTCGACCACATCGGCGATGAGCGGCAGACAGACCTCGGGCCCGCTGGCCACATCCAGCGGCTGTTCGGCTTCGTCGAGAATTTTACCGCAAAGGTCGGCCAAGACCACGAGAACATGTGAGGCGCCAACGTCGACGCCGACCACGCGCCCGGCTTCCGGGTTGACCTTGAGCACGATCGGCCGGCGTCCGCCGCGCGACACGCCCGCGCCGCGCTCCGAGACCAACCCGGATGCAATCAGGCCGTCCACGATCGTCGAGACCGTCGCACGGCTGACCCCCAGCGTCTGGGCGATCTCGGCCCGCGACACACCCTCCGGCGCTTGCCGAATTAGGTCGAGTACGCCGCCTTTGTTCAGTTGCTTAACTTTTGTAGGATAGTCAGCCACTACAAGATGCGAAGACTAGGGCGTTTTGGCGATATTGGCGTCACCTGACTGGGCAATATCCTAATGGCGCTCCCGGCTTTTGTCAATATATGGAACAAAGTTATGCTTAAAGTTTCTACAGTTTGATTGACGCCTTCGCTAAACCGTGCCATAATCTCAACCATTATCCAATTGATCACATTCGCCTCTTGCTATCCTTAGAAAGGAGGAGGTGGTGTCCCAGATGAGTACGAGTTTTAGTAGTCACGAGGCGCACGGGACAATCACCTTCTCCGCTAGGCTCATTGCCGCCTAGTTTAGGTGATTAAGAGGCCGGTTCGCCGGCCTCGCCCGTGCGCCCAGCCGCCCGAAAGGGCGGCTGTTGTTTTAACCCAGCCATTTACGGACGGCCTAACCCACCGAGCACCGGCTGGCTTGTCCGCGGCAGCCCTCCGGCTATAATCAGCCAAACAAACAGTCCGCGACGGTAACGGCGGCTCGCCGCCGCGGCGTCCGGGCTGGCGACCTGCGCGAAGATGCGCGGCATGCAGGGGGAAGTCTAGTCCGTTTCTCCAGGCCGTCCGTGCCCGTGCGCATGGGCGGCCTTTGCCCGTTCTGAACCCAATCTATTCTATGGCGCTTGAGTCCGTCCTCAACTCCAGCGTAGTGGCCGTCCTCGACCCGCACGGCCGGGCCGTGGGAACCGGCTTTGTGGCTGCGCCGGACCTGATCCTGACCTGTGCCCATGTCGTCGACCAGGCGTGGAGCGGCCCCGGCCAGACCGTTACCCTGCGGTTCCACGCCACCAACACCGTCACCACCGCCCGAGTCGCGGCCGAGATGTGGCGCGCGCCGGACAGCGACGGCGTAGCCGTGCTCAGATTGGAGTCGGCGTTGCCCCCAGGCGTCGCGCCACTGGGCCTGGCCCGACCGGCGGACGACCTCGCCGGCCACGCTTTTCGCGTACTGGGCTACCCCGTCATCGGCGACATGGCCGGTGTGTTCGCGTCCGGCGTGATCGAGGGCCTGGCGCCCAACACTACCGGCCGGCGCCTTCTGCAACTCAGTTCCCCCAACCTCGATCAGGGTATGAGCGGCGCGCCGGTGGTGGACGAGTCCAGCGGCCTGGCCGTGGGCATGGTGA
>CALFZO010000105.1 GCA_937952305.1 uncultured Anaerolineales bacterium
GACGCCGTCGCTGGGGTTGCAGTTGGTGAACAGCCTGGTGGCGCAGATCGACGGCGCCATCGCGCTGGACCGCGCCGCCGGCACTGAGTTCGTCATCACTTTCCCGGCCGCCGGCCAGGAGGCTTGAGTATGGTGCCCGCGCGTCTGCTCGTCGTCGAAGACCAGTCGATCATTGCCCTGGATTTGCAGAACCGGCTGGCCGCCCTGGGCTATGTGGTCGCCGCCACGGCCGCTCACGCCGAGGCGGCCGTCCAGCAGGCCCGCGTCCAGCGGCCGGACCTGGTCCTGATGGATATCCGACTCAAAGGCGAGCGGGACGGGATCGAAGCGGCCGAGCAGATCCGCCGTGAGCTCGGCCTGCCGGTCATCTTCCTCACCGCCCACTCGGATGAGCGCACCCTGGAGCGCGCGCGCCTGACCGAGCCGTACGGCTACATCCTGAAGCCGTTTGAGGACCGCGAACTCCACATGACCATCGAGATCGCGCTTTACAAGTCCCAAATGGAAGCGCGCCTCAAGGCGCACGAGCGCTGGCTGGCCGCCACCCTGGCCAGCATCGGCGAAGCCGTTATCGCCACCGACCAAGCCGGGCGGATCGAGTTCATGAACGCGGCCGCCGAGGCGGCGACTGGCTGGCCGCAGGCCGCCGCGCTCAACCAGGAATTGAGCCAGGTCTTTCGCCTGATTGACGCCGTGACCGGGGCGCCGCGGCCGAGCCCGCTGGCGGCCGAGCCGGGCCTCGCCCAGCCCGCCCGCTTGGTGGCCCGTGACGGCCGCGAGATGCCGATCGAGACGAGCGTGGCTCCCATCCGGGATGAGCGCGGCGCGCCCACCGGCGTGGTGCTGGTCTTCCGCGATGTTACGGCCCGCCAGCAGGCTGAGGCCGCCCTCCAGGCGAGCGAGCGGCGTTTTCGGGCGCTGATTGAGAACAGCGCCGACGGCATCCTCGTGGTGGACGCCGCCGGCCGCCAGGTGTATGCCAGTCCGGCCACGAGCCGCCTGCTGGGCTATCGGCCCGGCGAGTACCTGGGCCGGTCACTCCTCGAACTCGTCCATCCCGATGATGTCGGCGAGGTGTTGGCGCAGTTGGAGCAGCTTCGCCAGGCGCCCGGTGGCAGCGCCCAGCGGCATTTCCGCGCCTGGCACCGCGCCGGCCATTGGCGCTGGCTGGAGGTGACCGCCACGAACTTGCTGGATGACCCGGCCGTGGGCGGCCTGGTGCTCAACTTCGCCGACATCACCGAGCGTAAGCGGGCGGAGGAACAACTCCGCCTGCTCTCGCGCGCCGTCGAGCAAAGCCCGGTGTCCATCCTGATCACCGACACCCAACGGCGCATCGAGTACGTCAATCCGCACTTCACGACTGTGACCGGCTACGAGCGCGGCGAGGTCCTCGGGCAGAACCCGCGCTTGCTCAGTTCTGGCCAGACGCCGGCGGCCGAGTACCAACGCCTGTGGACGGTGCTGGCCGCGGGCGGCGAGTGGCGCGGTGAGTTTTGCAACCGGAAGAAATCCGGCGAGTTGTTCTGGGAGTCGGCCACGCTCTCGGCCATCCGCAACGACCGCGACGAGATCACGCACTTCGTGGCCGTGCAGGAGGATGTCACCGAGCGCCGGGCGGCCGCCGAGGCGCTGCGCGCCAGCAACCTCGACCTGACCCGGCTGTTGGCGCAGGCCAAGGAGTTGGCGGCCGCCGCGCAACAGGCTAACCGTCTCAAAGACGAGATCCTGGCGAACACCTCGCATGAGCTCCGCACACCTCTGACGGCCATCCTGGGCGCGCTGGACATCGTGCTGGCCGGCCTGTACGTCTCGGAAGACGAGTTGCGCACCTTTGTCCGCGCGGCGCGCGATGCCGCCGATCGGCTCTTGGCTCTGGTCAATGACTTGCTGGATCTGGCCAAGCTCGAGGCCGGGCGCATGCACTCCCGGTTGGAGACCGTGGACGTTGCCGCGCTGCTCGCCGACGTTCAGACGTTGATGCGCGCCCAGGCTGAGCCCAAGGGCTTGAGCCTGGAGCTGGAGCCGCCGGCCGGCCCGCTCTCACCGTGCCTGGCCGATGCCGAACACGTGCGGCGCATCCTGCTGAACCTGCTCAACAACGCGGTCAAGTTCACGTCTCACGGCCGCATCCTCTTGACCGCGAGCCAGCTCGCCAGCTCGGCCGACCCCGGCGGCCCGGGCCGCCGGGTGCAGATCATGGTCCAGGACACGGGTATTGGGATTCCGCTGGAGGTGCAGCCGCAGCTCTTCCAGCCGTTCGCTCAGGTGGATGGCAGCTCCACGCGCCGCTATGGGGGCACCGGCCTGGGGCTCAGCATCTCGCGTCAGCTCGCCGAATTGATGGGCGGGTCGCTTACCCTGGACAGCGCCGGCGAGGGGCAGGGCAGCACCTTCACGCTCACTCTGCCCACCCTGTGACGGCGGCGCGCCGCGTCTACTCGTCACCGGGCGCGGCCTGGCGCAGGCGTTTGCGCTGACCCTGGCGGCGCTTGCTGTCCAGGCGCGCCTGCTGCTCGGCTCGCGGGACCCGGGTGGGCCGGCGCGGCTTGGGCGGCTGGGCGGCCCGGCGGATCAGCTCGGCCAGACGCTCGCGGGCGTCGCGGCGGTTGTGCTCCTGGGTCCGGAAGCGCCGCGCCTCGATCAGCAGGACCCCGTCGGATGTTAACCGGCCGGCGGCCAAGCGCAGCAGGCGTTCACGCACCGGCGCGGGCAGGGAGGCCGAGCCGCGGACGTCGAAGCGCAGCTGGACGGCCGTCGCGACCTTGTTCACGTTCTGGCCGCCCGGCCCCGCCGCGCGCACAAACGTCTCGCTCAGCTCCGCCTCGGCGATGACCAGTTCTGGAGTGACGATCAACATGGGCTGAGCATACCGGCAATTGGCCCCCGGTCCAAGCCTTTCCCCTTCGGGCGGCGTTTCCGACTTTACAAAGAACATCCGTTCTAGTATAGTGATACCGAAGCTCGGAAATAGCCCTAGGTGCAACTCTCTTTTTGCCATACACAGTGGGCATCGCAAGCGGGGGTCGCAAGCCGAAATCGTGGGAGCAGGGCGCCTGAATCTGGCCACCAACGGCAAATACACCCGCTTGTCCAGCTGGATTGCGCAATCGAGCAATGTCGCTAAAATCAGACCCGCTGACCTGAGCCTTTATGTTGCCCGCCCGGTTGAGCCTTATTAAGCTGCGCGGGCGACTGATCCTTGGTGGTACCCAATGACCGCAACAACCAAACACAGTTACTCCGCCGCTGACGTCGAACAGCTCAATTGGAGCCGCGCTGTCCGCGCCAACCCCGGCATGTACGTCGGAGACGCGCGCGAACACGGCCTGCATCACATCCTCTGGGAGATCATCTCCAACTCGATCGACGAGGCCACCGCCGGCTTCGGCCGCCAGATCGACATCGCTCTGGAGAAGGACGGCAGCACCTCGGTCACAGACCACGGCCGCGGCATGCCGGTGGAGTGGAAGCCGGAGACCAATTGCAGCGCCCTGACCCTGCTCTTCACGGCCCTGCACGCCGGCGGCAAGTTCAAGGACAAGGAGCGCGACCCCAAGAAGGGCGCCTCGGTATACGCCTCGTCCGGCGGCATGCACGGCATCGGCACCAAGGCCTGCAACGCCCTTTCGGCCTGGCTGGAAGTGGAAGTCCGCCGACACGGGCTCAAGTTCGTCCAGCGCTTCGAGCAGGGCGGTGACAAGATCACGCCCGTGGAGGTCTATGATGCCGACGGCCAGATCGGCGAGATCGACGCCAGCTTCCTGATGGAGCTGGACAAAGCCGAGCTGGCGACCAAGGTCTCGTTCAAGGGCAAGGCGGTGCGCTTCAAGCGCTACAAGGACACGCAGACCGGCACCAAGGTATCCTTCCTGCCGGCGCGCGCTTACTTCGACGCCAAGGCCATGGAATGGACCAAGGACAATGTCGTGCCGTGGGACGCCGAGCGCCTGCGCCTGCGCCTGCGCCAGGCCGCCTTCCTCAATGCCGGCGTCGCCTTCCGGTTCCACGACCGGCGGGCCGGCGGCGAGGTGGAGGTCTTCGAGTCTGAGAAGGGCCTGCTGGGCTACCTGGCCTGGCTCAACTCGGACGACGAGCCGCTCCATAAGCCGATCGAGATCGACCGCGACCTGCCGATGGAGGTCAACGACGCGCCCCAGACGCTCAGCGTCCACATCGCCCTGCAGTACGCCGGCGATCAGACCCACGTCGAGTCGTTTGTCAACAACATCCCCACGCCGCAGGGCGGCAAGCACGTCCAGGGCTTCCAGGCCGGCCTGATGAAGGCCGTCAAGGCCTTCGCCGACGAGAAGAAACTGATCAAGAAAGAAGAACTGCGCTCGGACGACGTCCTGCTCGGCCTGACGGCCGTGATCTCGGTCCAGATGACGTGGACGCCGCAGTTCCAGGGCCAGACCAAGGATGCGCTCAACAGCCCCGAAGTGTACGGCCCGCTGTTGTCCACGGTCTACGAGTCCATGCAGGGCTACCTGGGCAAGAACATCCCCGTCGGTAAACTGATCGTCAACCAGGCCCTGGCCAGCGCGCACGGCCGCGAGGCCGCCCAGCTGGCGCGGCAGGCCGTCATCAGCCGCGGCGGCGGCCTGGACGACGTCGGCAGCGAGCTGACCATCAAGAAGCTGGCCGACATCCAGCGCCGCAACGGACAGCCGATGGTGCCCGTGGAGCACACGGCGCTCTTCCTGGTGGAAGGCGACAGCGCCGGCGGCTCGGCCAAGCAGGGCCGCACCGCCACCCACCAGGCCATCCTGGCCCTGCGCGGCAAGATGGACAACGTCTGGGACCGCAAGCTGGCCGACATCCTCAAGTCGGCCGAGATCGCCACCATCCTGCGCGCCATCGGCGGCGTGGACGACAAAGGCGAAACCTTCGACCCGGAGCAGATGCGTTACGGCCGCGTCGCGCTCATGGCCGACGCCGACGACGACGGCGCCCACATCGTCTGCCTGCTGATCACGCTGTTCTGGAAGCTGCGCCCGGAGTTGATCAAGGCCGGCCGCCTGTACGTGGCCCGGCCGCCGCTCTACCAGGTGCGGCCCAAGAAGGGTGAGCCGCGCTACGCCTACACCGAGGCCGAGCGCGACGAGTGGATCAAGAAGTTCGGCGGCCCGGCCAGCGTCACCGTCCAGCGCTACAAAGGGCTGGGCGAGATGAACGCCGAGCAGCTCAACGAGACGGCCCTGGCGCTGCCGCCGGAGGCCGCCAACGGCGGCGCCGCCGCCCTGACGCGCGAGGACTTTGCGCGCCACGCCCACGAGATGCGCGTCACCGTCGACGATGCCCGCCAGATGAACAAGACCCTGGAACTGCTGATGGGCCGCAGCGTGGAGCACCGCCGCGAGTGGCTGATGGGCGCGGGCTGGCGCGGCGAACAAGAGTGATCTCGCATTGGCCGCCGAGGCGCGCCGCCGCACAGGCGTTGGATCGTTCTGTGGGCCGGCGGCTCGGCGACGCTGACAAACGGTAGAGGAAGCTCATGGCTAAAGAAAAGAAGAGCGCCGGCCCTGGCCGGCGGGCGTCCGGCCAACCGGAGGCCGGCGGGCCGGCCAAAACAACTCCCAAGCCGCGCTCGGCCGAGGATCAACTGCAGGCCCTGATTGAGACCGGCCAGGCCGCCCGCGCCGGCGTCCCCGGCCCGCTCCTGCTGGACTCCAACTATCGGCGTTACGCCGAGATGGTGGTGCTCGGGCGCGCCATCCCGGATGCGCGCGACGGCCTCAAGCCCGTCCATCGCCGCATCCTGTACGACATGCTCATCGAGCTCGGCCTGGATTCACGCAGCCCGCACAAGAAGTCGGCCCGTATCGTCGGCGACGTGCTGGGCAAGTTCCACCCGCACGGCGACAAGGCCGTCTACGACGCCATGGTCATCCTGGCCCAGGATTTCTCCATGCGCCTGCCGCTGGTGGACGGCCAGGGCAACTTCGGCTCGCAGGACGGCGACTCGGCCGCGGCCATGCGCTACACCGAGGCCCGCCTGTCCCCGGCCGGCGAGACCACGCTGGCCGACATCAAGTCCGACACGGTCGATTTCCAGCCCAACTTCGACGGTTCGCTGGAGGAGCCGACCGTCCTGCCCTCGCGGCTGCCCAACCTGCTCATCAACGGCTCCAACGGCATCGCCGTCGGCATGGCCACTTCCATCCCGCCGCACAATGTCGGCGAGGTCTGTGAGGCCGTGGTCTACGTGGCCCAGCGCTGGGACCAGCGCGCCAAGATCAAGGCCGCCGACCTGATGAAGATCATCCCCGGCCCGGATTACCCCACCGGCGGCGTGGTCTACCGCTACCGCGAAGACAAAGAGACCGGCCAGCCCGTGGACGTGATCGCCCAGGCCTACGAGACCGGCAAGGCCGTGTTCGTGGTCCAGGCCCAGGTGGACATCCAGGAGATCGGCGGCGGCAAGAGCGAGATCGTCGTCACCGAGATCCCGTTCCAGGTGTGGAAGAGCACCATCAAGGACCGCATCGCCGACAACCGCGACGCCTTCCGCAACGCCGGCGTGGCCAACGTGGCCGACCAGTCTGACCGCAAGGGCATGCGCCTGGTGCTGGAGACCGTGCGCGGCTTCGAGCCGCAGCAGGTGCTCAGCTTCGTGCTGGACAAGACCCAGCTGCGGGACAGCCAGTCTTACAACGCCGTCGCCCTGGTGCGCGACGCCGACGGCCGGCGCCGGCCGCAGTCCTGCAGCTTGCGCGTCATGCTGACCGAGTTCATCACCTTCCGGCTGGAAGTGATCGTGCGCCGGACGAAGTTCGAGCTCAAGCGGGCCGAGGACCGCCTGCACATCGTCCTGGCGCTGCTCAAGGCGATCCAGGACATCGACGAGGTCATCCGCATCATCCGGGGCGCCGCCGACGTGGACGACGCGCGCAAGAAGCTCATGAAGCGCCTGGCCATCGACGAGATTCAGGCCAACGCCATCCTGGACATGCAGCTGCGCCGCCTGGCCAAACTGGAATACAAGAAGCTGGACGACGAGCGCAAGGAGCTGGAAGCCCGCATCAAGTATCTGCGCGGCTTGCTCGGCTCGGAGAAGAAACAGCTCGAGGTCGTGATCGAGGAGACCAAGGAGGTCCGCAGCCGCTTTGCGACGCCGCGCCGGACCATCATCATCGAGCACGAGCAGGGCCACAAGCAGATGGTCACCGGCCCGCTGGCGCCCGAGTCGCCGCAGGTGGTGCTGCTCGGCGAGGACGGCGTGCGCTGTGAGCCCGCCGACAGCTTCCGCGACCGCGCCGCCACCGGCGCGCCGTCCAGCAAGGCGGTGGAGGCGGTGCTGCGCCGCTTCGTGGCCGCCCCAGACGCCACCGTCCTGCTGGTCTCCAGCCTTGGGCGCCTGTGGAAGGGCACCGTGGCGCGTCTGGCGCAGGGCGTCACGCTGGGCAATGACGAGCGCCTGGTCTACGGCGGCGTGGCCGACCCGCAGTTGAAGCTGGTGCTGGCCACCCGCAGCGGGAGCATCAAGCGCGTCAACGTGGAGGATGCCCTCAACCGGGCCGAGGCCACCTGGGGCATGGTGATCGGCCTGGATGCCGGGGACGAGGTTGTCCTGGCGGCGCTGGGCAGCGACGAGGCCCAGGTCTTCCTGTGCTCGGCCGGCCAGACCGGCGAGGCCAAGCTGCTGCGCTTCCCGGCCGGCGTCGTCAACCCGCAAGCTACGCCCAGTGCTCGCGGCGTGGCCGGCCTCAAGCTGCCGGACGGCGAGGCCGTGAAGGGCGGCCTGCTCTTCGAGCCGGGCAGCCCGGCCAAGGCCGTGGTCCTGTTGACGACGGAAGGCTGGCTGCGCCGGGTCAGCCTGGATGAGTTCCCCATCCAGGGCCGTGCCGGCCAAGGCGTCCAGGTGCTCAAGGTCACGGACGCCACCGGGCCCCTGGCCGGGCTGGCCCTGATCGGGCCGGACTCGATCACCGATGTGTATTCGGCCAAGCGCAAGCGTCTGCGTCTGGACTTCAAGGGCGTGCCCGCCGGCAAGCGCGCTCATCCCGGCAGCAACCTGCGCAAGGCCTACGCCGACCTGTTCGGCGGTGAGCCGTTGGCCCGCGTGGTGGCGCTGGACGCGCTCGCCTGACGCGGCTGCCTCCCGCGTTCTGTCTCGCGCCGGGCCAGCGTCAGCTGGCCCGGCGTTATTTCCGGCGTCGGCGTCCGGCCGGCGTCGGCTGCCTCGGCTAACCGGAGGTCACATGGAAGTCAACATCCGCCCTGAACAACTCGCCGACCGGGCGGTGATCCGGCAGATCAACGAAGAGGCGTTTGGCCGCGCGAATGAGGCGGACCTGGTCGACGCATTACGCGGCGCCGAAGCCGTCAGCGCCTCCCTGGTGGCGGACGTGGACGGTGTCGTGGCCGGGCATATCCTGTTCAGCCCGGTCACCGTTGACGGACCCACTGGCCGCTTCCCGGCGGTGGGGCTGGCGCCGCTGGCAGTCCGGCCGGCTTATCAGCGGCGCGGGCTGGGCGGGCAGCTTATCCGGGCCGGGCTGGAGGCCTGCCGCCAGGCCGGGCATGAGCTCGTTTTTGTGCTCGGGCACGCCGACTACTATCCGCGCTTTGGATTCAGGCCGGCCCAGCCGCTCGGCCTGCGCTGGGAGGTGGCGGTCCCGGTGGAGGTCTTCCTGGTGGCGGAACTGCGGCCGGGCGCTCTGGCCGGACGCAGCGGGGTGCTCAAGTACCATCCGGCGTTTGCCGGCGTGTAGCGGCCCAGCGCTGCGCCGGCGGAGGCGGGGCCGTCATTTGCGGTTCGGCGGCTGCGGTACGCGGGGACGCGGCCAGAGGGAAGACCATCAGCAGTCGGGTTGCGCCTGGCCTGCTCTCGAACTCGAGGGTGCCGTTGATCTGGCTGACGAGGGTGTGGACCAGTTGCAGGCCCAGCGAAGGCGAGTTGCGGAAGTCGAAGCCGGGCGGGAAGCCGACACCGTCGTCATGCACTTCCAATTGCAGGCGGCCGGGCGTGGGCTGACGAACGGTGACCGCGACCCGCCCGGGCCGCCCGTCCGGGAAGGCGTGTTTGAGGGCGTTGGCCACCAGCTCGTTCAGGATCAGGCCGCACGGGATGGCGGTGTCCACGTCCAGCCGGCAATCGTCAGCGTCGACCTCCAGGGTCAGGTGGTCAGACTGGGCGGCGTAGGTGCGCCGGAGTTGGGCGGTCAGGCCCTGCGCGTATTCGGCAAAGTCGATGCGTTCCAGATCGGCCGAGCGGTAGAGTTTCTCGTGCACCAGCGCCATCGATTTGACGCGCGCCTGGCTGTCGCGCAGCACGTCGCTGGCTTGCGGGTCGGCCACCGAGCGCGACTGCAAGCTGAGCAGGCTGGAGATAACCTGCAGGTTGTTTTTGACGCGGTGATGGATCTCCTGCAACAGGACTTCCTTCTCGCGCAGTGACGCCCGCAGCCGGGCCTCGGCCTGGCGCCGCTCGGTGACGTCTTCGCCCAGGCTGGTCATCCCCAGCACCTGGCCGGTCACCTCCCGCAGTGTGGTGTTGTTCCAGGCGATCAGGCGCACCTCGCCGGCGCGCGTCACGAGCGCGTTCTCGAAGTGGGGCGGGATGGCGTCGTGTTTGATGAACTCCAGGAATAAGGTTTTGAGGCCGGGCTGGTTGTGGGTGAAGGTGTCAAACCAATTGCGGCCCAGCACCTCCGCGCTCGTCCAGCCCGTCAGCTGCAGCAAGTAGTCGTTGCAGAACAGGATGTGGCCGCCCTGGTCCAGCCGGAGCGCCACCAGCCCGACGTTCTCCAGCGTTTCACGGAAGCGCCGCTCTGATTCGCGCAGGGTGGCCTCCGCGTGCTTGGCCGCGGTGACGTCCCGCACGATGGCCAGCACCGTGTCCTGCTCGTGGCTGAGCAGGCGGGCCTCGTACTGCGCGGGACCCTCCGCCATCCCCAACTGATACTCGACCACCTGCATGACGCCGGTCTGGAGGAGGCGCTCAAGCGCGGGCTGCAGGCCGGCTACGGCGGACGGCGGCAGCACGGCCTGGTAGTTGCGGCCCAGGAACTGCTCCGGCGCCAGCAACAGCTGAGCCTGGCCGGGTGTGTGGCAGTCCAGGAAGACGCCGTCGCGGTCGAGCAGGAAGATCAGGTCCGGCACGGCCTGCAGCAGGATGCGATTGTGCGCCTCGCTGCGCTGCAGGTCGGCGTTGGCGGCTTCCAGCTGGGCCGTGCGCTCGCGCACGCGCGCTTCCAGCTCCAGATTGAGGCGCCGGACCTCAGCCTCGGTGGCTTGGCGGCGCGCGAGCTCGGCCTGGGCGGCCGCGACCAGCAGCGTGTTCTCGCGCAGGGCCACAATCTGGCGCGCGATTGTCAGCCCGACTACGCCGATCAGACCCCATTCCAGCAGATCATGGTTAAGCGCTGAGTTAGCGCGTTGGGTGCCGAGGACCAACACGCTGACCGCGATGATCCCGGCGTACGGCAATACCTGGCGCCAGACGGCCAGGCTCGGGGCAGGCGTCACCGCGGCGGGCCGGGGCGAGGCCTGATCGGCCCCCGCCAGGCCGGCCAGGACGCAGCTGATCGTCCAGCCGAGGCCCAGCCAGCCGCCGATAAGGTCGGCGCCCCGCACCAGGTGCAGCGCGTACAGGATATCGGACGTGATCAGTACCACTACGCTGGCGACCAGCAACGTCAGCGGGCGGTGGGCGTGCGCGGGCGACTGGCGGAAGACTAACTGCACCGACGCCAGGCCCAGCCCAAAATCGAGGAGCGGGTAGCTCACGGCTGGCAGCCAGGCGAGCGGATCGCCCGGCCACCGCCTCAGGGCCGGATCAATCAGGGCCACCCACAACAGCAAGCCGGCGGCCGTGAGCGCGATCGCCATGTCCAGCAGTTGGCGCGCCGTCGCCAGCGACCTGAAGGCCGCCTGCGGCAGCAGCACCAAGCCGACGGCCAGCAGCCCGTAAACCAGCCCGTAGAAACCGTCCGGCACGAGGGCGCCCGGGTCCTCGCCCAGCACGACTTGGGCCAGCAGCCAGGCCCCATTGCCGACGGCGACAGCGGCCAAGGCACTGCCGAGACAAAACCAGGCCCAGACCGTGCGCCGGCCCGCGCCGGCCGACCGATAGGCCGCCAGGTATAGGCCGCCCGCGGCCAGGGCCGCGCTTACGGTCGGCGCCAGGTTGGCGAAAAAAGCTTGCTGCTGCGGGTCCGCCGCCGTGGCCGCGATCAGGACCGCGTGCGCGCCGACCAGCGCCAGGCCGATGACGACGGCGGCTGGCCAGATCGTCCGGGGCTGGCCGCGCTCAGCGGCGTTGTGAGTCGCCACAAGCCCTCCACCTGGGTTGGATGCGGTTAGTCGGGGATCGCCTTGGGGCCGGCGCCCAGGTGCAGGATGCCGGTGCCCTTCTTCATGAAGCGCAGAAACGCCTCGGGCGCCATCGGGTAACCGAAGTAATAGCCCTGGGTCTCGTCGCAGCTGCAGTTCTTGATGAAGCCGTGCTGGTCGGCGGTCTCCACGCCTTCGGCGGTGACGCGCATGTTGAGGCTGTGGGCCAGGGTGATGATGGCGCGCACAATCGCCTCGTCTTCTTTGTCCTGGTGGGCGCCGCGCACGAAGGTCTGGTCGATCTTGAGCGCGTCCACGTGGAAGTGCTTGAGGTATTCGAGGGCCGAGTAACCGGTGCCGAAGTCGTCGATGGACAGGTAGACGCCCATTTCCTTGAGCGCTTTCAGCTTGGCCAACGCGCTCTCGCGATCCTGCATGATGATGGTCTCGGTCAACTCCAGCTCCAGCGAGCTGGCCGCCAGGCCGGTCTCCGCCAGGATGCGGCTGACCACCTCCACCAGATCCGGCTGGCGGAACTGGCGCATGGAGACGTTGACGGCCACGCGCAGGTCGTGCAGCTGGGCCGCCCGCCAGGCCACGGCCTGCTGACAGGCCGTGCGTAAAACCCACTCGCCGATCGGGATGATCAACCCGGTCTCCTCGGCCAGCGTGATGAACTGCGCCGGCGGCACCAGGCCAAGCTCCGGATTCTGCCAGCGCAACAGGGCCTCGACGCCGATAATGCGGCCGGACGCGAGCGCGATCTTGGGCTGGTAGTACAAGACGAACTCGCCGCGCTGCAGCGCCCGGCGCAGGTTGTTCTCCAGCATCAGCCGGGTCAGGGCGGCCGCGTTCATCTCCGTCTGGTAGTAGGCGTAGCCGTTGCGGCCCTGGTCCTTGACACGGTAGAGCGCCGTATCGGCGTTCTTCAGCAGCGTGTTCAGGTCAGGTCCGTCGTTGGGGAACAGCCCCACGCCCACGCTGGCGCTCACAAACACTTCGTGGCCGCCCAGGTCGAACGGCTCGGCCAGCACAGCCAGGACCTTCTCGGCAATGTGGGCGGCGTCCTGGGCGTCCGTCATCTCCTCGATCAGCACCGTGAACTCGTCGCCGCCGATGCGTGCCACCGTGTCGCTCTGGCGCAGCACGCGCGTCAGCCGGGCCGCCACCGCCTTGAGCAGCAGGTCGCCGAGGCTGTGGCCGAGCGTGTCGTTGACGTTCTTGAACCGATCCAGGTCGATGAAGAGGACGGCCCCGGTGTGTTGGTGGCGCTGCGCGCGCGCCAGGGCCCGGCTCACCAGGATTTGGAAGAGCGCGCGATTGGGCAGCCCCGTCAGGGCGTCATGGTAGGCCAGCTGGCGCAGGTGCTCCTCGGCCCGCTGCCGCTCGGACACGTCGCGGAACACGAGCACCACGCCGGCCGGTCCGCCTTTCTCGTCGCGCAGCGGCGTGGCGCTGTAGTCGATGGGCGTCTCGCGCCCGTTCAGGGCGATCAGGACCGCCGGGAGGAGTTGCCGGACAGCCTGGAACTGCTCCAGCACGCGCAGCACGGGGTTGTCGAGGCGCGCGCGCGTCGTCGGGTCGATGAGGTTGATCACTTCGGCCACGGGGCGGCCAAAGGCCTCGGCCGACGTCCGGCCGGTCAGCGCCTCGGCCATGGGATTGATGAAGCGGATCTGGCCGGCCGCGTCGGTGGCGATCACGGCGTCGCCGATGTCTTTCAGGATGGCCGCCAACCAGCGCTCGTGCTCTTTGAGCTTGGCCTCCAGCTGATGTTTGTACAGGGCGATCTCGATCGCCATCTGGAGTTCGCGGTCTTCGAACGGCTTGAGCATGTACCCGTACGGCGCCGTCGGCTGCGCGCGCCGCAGGGTCTGTTCATCGGAGTGGGCGGTGAGGTAGATGACCGGCAGATCGTGTTGGGCGCGCAGCAGGGCGGCGGCCTGGATGCCGTCCAGGGCGCCCCGGAGCCGGATGTCCATGAGGACCAGATCCGGCGCCACGGCCGCGCATTGCGCCACCGCCTCCTCGGCGTACGCGAAAGTCGCCGGGACTAGGTACCCAAGCGCCATGAGACGGCTCTTGAGGTCCATGGCGATGATGTTCTGATCCTCGACGACCATGATGCGGGCAACGGCCATGGGCGATACTCGCAGCGGACGGGTGCTGGTTTGGCGCGCGATGGTCGGCCGCGGGTGTCGGTCTCATCCGGGCGGCCAGCGCGGTGCGCCGGAAGCACTGCAGGCGGCAGCCGGCAAAGGCTGGCACCGTGGACGAAACCCGGACCGTGGCGGCCTATCCCCCATGTGCCCGAACCCCACTCCCGCTCGAGGCACAGCCTGCACGCCTTCAGGCTTACGTCAACTTATACCTCGGAAATCGCAGGCTTGCAGTTGGAATGAGTTGGCGTCACGGGCTCAACGGCCAGCCGGGCCGTCAGCCATAGCGCGGCCGGGATGGGCACGGAGAGGGGATGGGAGGCGGCGGCGCTCTTCGGAAACAGCCTTAGGCGGCTGCCTGGGGTGGGGCGAGCCGGTCCAGCAATTGCGACCACTCCGGCCGGTCGTGCAGCCCTTGCAGGGAGGTTGAGGCGCGCAGTTGCGCGACGTCGGTGAAACCCTGCGCCACCGCCTGATCCAGGTAGGCGAAAGCGGCCGCTGAGTCGCCGGTCCGCGCCGCCGCACAGGCGGCGTTCACGTACGCCCACAGCGGCGCCTCACCGGTTTGCAGGGCGCGTTCGTACCACCGCAGCGCCTCCGCATAGCGCTGGCTCTGAAAATGCACATTGCCGTTAACGGCCAGATTGGCGACTTCTTCGAACCAGGCGTAGTAGGCCGGATACTCACGGACTTTCTCAAAGCCGGCCTTAAGCGCGGTCGCCACCGAGGCCGCATTGGTGGCGTAGCAGTGCCACCCGGCGGTGCGCAGGCCGCGCGCCGCCGCCTCGGCCGTCAAGGCCCGTGCCATCCAGGTGGCCAGCCCGCGCCGCTGGTAAGCCGGCAGGGTCTCGAGGCCGACCTCGCAGCGGTCGCCGGTGTTGTGCTCAGACAGGCACCAGGCCACGATGGCGTCGCCCGCCAGCGCGCACACGCCAAAGCGGCCCAGCAAGAAATGGGTCACCGAAGGCGACTCGGAGAGCACTTCGGCTTCCAGCGCCTCCAGGTTCTGCAGACGCTCGTCCGCCAGCAGCACAGCCTCCACGGAGCGCAGGCTGAACCCGGCCAGCGCCGGCGGAGGCGGCTCGGCGGCCGGCAAGTTTCGGCGATAGTAGTGGCGTTGAATGGCGGCCGGGTTCTTCCCGGCCAGGCTGGTCTCGATCACGGGGGCCCAGGCGTCCGGCTCATAGGCCAGGACGAAATCCTTCTGGCGCTCGGCCAGGGCTTGCGGATACAGCTCTTCCACCAGGAAGCGGCGCAGGCCGGCGGCCACATCGGCCTGGCGCGCGTCGCCGGCGAGATACAGGCGATAGCCGGCCTGCACCAGCAGGCAGCGCGGGTTCGCGGCGTCATCCACCAACACGCGGCCGGGCAGGCTGCCGGCGCGGACGGCCTGGGTGATCAGGTGGTCGTCCAGCAGCGCGAAGAGCGGCTGCGCGCGGTCGTACTCGGCCGGGTCGAGGAGCGTCAGCATAGAGCCTCAGACGGGAGCGGCGCCCGTATCGATCAGAGCTGATAGTGCACGATGCGCTGGGCGCGCCGGGCGGCCGCGAAGGCCCCGGCCAGCTTGTAGCCGATCCGGTATCCCAGGCTCAGCCGGTCGAGATCGGGGTCCTGGGTAAAGTACCACTCTTCCAGCAGGCGGATACCGGGCGCCCAGGCCTCCACTTCGGCGGGATCGTCGATCCCCCAGCCGATGGTCGCGCCGGTTCGTTTGAGCGACGGATGGTTGGCGGCGGTGCGCGCCGTCATGCGGCTGAAGACGTCGCCGATGATCTGACAGCCGGGGAAAGCCTCGCGCAGGCGCAGGAACAGGCGGCGCACGTCGGCCTCGTTCAGGTACATCAGCAAGCCCTCGGCGATCGCCAGCACCGGCCGGCCGCCGGCCGCCACCGTGTCGATCCAGGCCAGGTCCGTCACCGACGACGCGATCAGGTGGTAGCGCGCGGGCTGATCGAAGAAGCGCTGGCGCAGGGCCGCCACGGGCGGCATATCCAGGTCATACCACTCGGTCTGGCCGTCGTCCACGCGCCAGAAGCGGCTGTCTAGGCCGCAGCCCAGATGCAGCACCACGCCGCCCGGTTGCCGCGCCAGGAAGTCTCGCGCCACGGCGTCTAGTTTTTTGGCGCGCTGGCAGACCAGGACCACGGTCTTGTAGGGCACTTGCAGGCGGGCGAAGTCGTAGTCGACCTGATCCAGGATGGCCCGCGCGCGCGGATCGAAGAACAGCGGGTTGCCCGCCTGCGCCTTGGCGTACAGCGGGATGAGCAGCGTCTCTTGCTCCGGGGTCAGGGTGATTTTGGCTTTGTCACTCACAGCGAACCTTTTCGTATTCCACGGCGCGCCCTTTTTGGCTTGGGCGCGCTCGGCTAATCATCGCGCGGCCCCCGCCTTACGGCATGAGGACGTGCGCGCGATATGGGGCGGGGTGGGTGTAGCCCAGTTTGAGGGCCAGGGCCACCGACTCCGGGTTGGCGGCATCCCAGTGCGGCTCGAGGCCGCGCGCCTGACACCCTAGCGCCAATTGCGCCGCCAGGGCCGTGGCCATTCCGCGCCGGCGATAGTCTGGCTCCACATACAGGCTGACCTCGGCGCCGCGGCTGCAGATCAGCGAAGCGTAGGCGGCCCCGGCGATGGCGCCGGCGTCGGACACATAGTATCCCAGACCGCGCTCGCCGAAGTCGTCGGCCGAATCGTAATCGGACACGTCGATGAAGTGCTCGTGCCCCCACAGCGCCGCGACCAAGCCGCGCTCCAGAGGCTGGACGCGCTCACGCCAGCCCGAGGCGGCGAGGCAGTGTTCCAGCTGTTCAGTGGACAGCGCGGCGGCCGAGAGCGAATACCGGTCCATTGGCCGCAGCCGTTCGCCGAAGGCGGCCTCCGCCGCGGCCGTCCAACCGGGGGCGGACGGCATCAACAGGGTGTAGGGCGGCAGCGCGTCCAGCAAGGCCCGGCCCGCTGCCGGGTCGCCGGCATGGTACGCAAACGGGCCAGTTCGGATCTGATACGCCCGCGGCTGGCTGGCGTCGTCGACGAAGGCCTGGCCCATCTGGCCTTCGATAACGCAGTCAATCGCCACGTCCACGCGCGGGACCGCGTGGAAGGCGCTGGCCAATTCGAGGCGGTGCGTTTTGGTGAGGGGGTATTCGGGCATCAATGGCCTCTGGGTGGCGGAGCGTGGGACGCTGGCCTCAGGGTACACTCATTCGCCCTCGGGCGCCACCGCAGCCTCAGCCTGCGGTCAGCCCGCCCAGCCTAACAGCTGTCCGGCGGCTCAGATTGTGACAGAAAACACAAATTGAAAGGAGGATCGGCAGTGCCTGCCGGCCTGGCCGCCCCCCTATGATGGTGACGTTTGCAGCCCTTTGTGGAGAGAGGCCGAGCCATGCATGCTGTTGTCGCCATCAAACAGGTCCCGGACACGTCTAACGTGCGCATCAATCCGGAGACCGGCACCCTGATCCGCGAGGGTGTCCCCGCCATCGTCAACCCCTACGACGCCCACGCCGTCGAGTTGGCCGTCCGCCTCAAAGAGAAATTCGGCGGCCGGGTGACGGTGCTGACCATGGGTCCGCCCAAGGCGGCCGAAGCGCTGGTGGAGTGCGTGGAGCAGGGCGCTGATCGCGGCATACTGATCACCGACCGGAAATTCTCGGCCGCCGACACCCTGGCGACCTCCTACGTGCTGGCGCGCGCCATCGAGGCGCTGCAGGCGGAAGGTCCGGTGGATCTGCTGCTCTTCGGCAAGCAGGCCATCGACGGTGATACGGCCCAGGTGGGGCCGGGCGTGGCCACGCGGCTGGGCGTGCCGCTCATCAGCTACGCTGTCGCCGTCGAGCGCTTCGATCTGGAGGCGCGCACGGCCGTCGTCCACCGCCTGACCGAGCGCGGCGTGGAAGTGTTGGAGACGCAGTTGCCGGCGCTGCTGACCGTGGAGAAAGAGGTCGCGCCGGTGAGCCGCGCGCCGCTGCCCAACCTGATCCGCGCGGCCCGCTATCAGCCCGAACTGTGGACGGCCAGCGAGCCGGTCGCCTTCGAGGTGGCCAAGATCGGCATCAAGGGCTCGCCCACCATCGTCGGCAAGGCGTACACGCCGCCGCCCAAGAAGGCGGGCGGGCTGGTGACGGTGGCGGACAAGGGCGTCGGGCCGGCGGTGACGGAAGCGCTGGACAAGATCCGCCAGTCCGGCGTCGTGAAACTGGGGGCCGCGTAACCAGTTGCGGCGACGATGAGAAAGGCCTGCGATGACTGACGAAAAACGCATTTGGGTGCTGATTGAGCAAGAAGACGGCCAGGCCCACCCGGTGGCCTGGGAGCTGCTGGGCGCCGCCCAGCGCCTGGCTGCTGAGCTGCCGGGCAGCGTGGTCGAGGGCGTGCTGCTCGGCCACGGCGTCGGGCATCTGCCCGAGCAAGCTTTCCGCTACGGCGCGCGCCAGGTCTACGTGATCGACGACCCGGTGCTGGCCTATTACCGCAATGCCCCCTACGCGGTGGGCATCAGCGCCCTGGTGCAGAAGTACAAGCCCGAGATTTTCCTGGTGGGCGCCACCACGCTGGGCCGTGATCTGGCCAGCGCCATCGCCACCCGCGTCGGCACCGGCCTGACGGCCGACTGCACCGAGCTGGCGATCGACCCGGATAAGAAGATCCTGGCGGCCACCCGGCCGACCTTCGGCGGCAACCTGATGGCCACGATCCTGTGCAAGACACACCGGCCGCAGATGGCCACCGTCCGGCCGCGCGTGCTGCCCACGCCGCAGCCCGGCCCCGCCGCTGAAGGCACCGTGGTCCAGGAGCCCCTCGGCCTGGCCGAGGCCCAGGTCCCGGTGAAGCTGCAGCGCCTGATCCCCAACGCCGGCGAGAACGTCAACATCGAATACGCGGATGTGATCGTGGCTGGCGGGCGCGGGGTGGGCGGCCCGGAGGGCTTCAAGCTGTTGGAAGAACTGGCCGGGCTGCTGGGCGGGGTGGTCGGCGCCTCGCGCTCGGTGGTGGACGCCGGCTGGATCTCGGCCGCGTATCAGATCGGCCAGACCGGCAAGACCGTGCGGCCCAAGCTCTACATCGCCGCCGGCATCTCCGGGGCCATCCAGCACCGTGTCGGGATCACCGGCTCTGATTTCATCCTGGCCATCAACGCGGACCCCAAGGCCCCGATCTTCCAGGTGGCCGACCTCGGGCTGGTGGGAGACCTGTTCGAAGTGGTGCCGGAATTGATCCGGCAGGTGAAGGCCGCCCAAGGAGGCGCCTATGTCTGAGAAGCTGATGTTTGACGCGATCGTAGTCGGCGCCGGCCCGGCCGGCACCGCCGCGGCTATCGCCCTGGCCCGCGGCGGCCTGAAGGTGATCCTGATCGAGCGCGGCCATTTCGCCGGCGCCAAGAACTTCTTCGGCGGGGTGCTGTATACGCACGCCCTGGCCGATGTGCTGCCGGACTTCTGGAGCCGCAAGCCGCCCTTCGAGCGCCCGGTCACCGAGCAGGGCTATTGGTTCCTGTCGCCGGACAGCGTGCTGCGCGTGATGCACAAGAGCCAGCACTATCAGAAGGAGCCGGCCGACGCCTACACGGCGCTGCGAGCCGGTTTCGATGCCTGGTTCGCCCAGCAGGCCGTGGACCTGGGCGCGCTGCTGATCACCAAGACGACGGTGACCGAGTGCCTGCGCGACGAGCGCGGGCGCGTGATCGGCGTGCGCACGGACCGGCCGGACGGCGACGTGTACGCGCCGATTGTGATCGTGTCCGAAGGCGTCAACAACCTGCTGGTGCAGAAGCTCGGCCTGGCCAAGACCGACCTGCCGCCGCGCTTCGTGGCGCTGTCGGTGAAAGAACTGATCGGCCTGCCGGCCAAGGAGATCGAGGCGCGCTTCGGCCTGAGTGGCGCGGCCCAGGGCGCCGCCATCGATATCTTCGGCGACGCCACGCTCGGCCTGCCCGGCACGGCCTTCCTGTACACGGACAAGCAGGCCATCTCCATCGGCGTCGGCCTGCTGCTGGAAGAGTTCGTCCACCACAAGCTGCGCCCGTACGAAGTGCTGGCCCGCTTCAAGAACCACCCCGTCATCAAGCCTTACCTGGAAGGCGGTGAGCCGCTCGAGTACGGCGCGCACCTGATCCCGGAGGTCGGCTACGACCGGATGCCGGCGCTGGCCGCGGACGGCGTGCTGGTGGCCGGCGACGCTGCCGGCATGGTGGACGCCCTGCACCGCGAGGGCACCAACCTGGCGATGACGGCCGGACGGCTGGCCGCCGAGACCGCGCTGGCCGCGCATCAGCAGCGCAACTTTTCGGCCGAGTTCCTGAAAGGCTACCGCCGCCAGCTCGAGTCCAGCTTTGTGCTCAAGGACTTGAAGCAGTACCGGCGGATGACCGATTTCCTGGACGGCACGCCGCACTTCATGCGGACCTATGTGGATTACCTGAACGACGCCGCTCTGCGCTACTTCACGGCCCACGGCGTTCCGAAGCGCGATATGGAGAACGAGATCCTGGGTATGCTCTTCCAGCGGCGCTCGTTCTTCGGCGTCGCCCGTGACATGTTGAAACTGCTGCAAGGGATGCGAGGTTGAGATGAGCGCGCGTGTTCACAATCCCCTGACGCCCGAGCAGACGGCCAGCCTGCCGGCCGTAAACGTCGACGACCTGCTGGCGGCCCTGAAGTACTACGTGGACGAGGACTACGCCCACCTGTGGATCAAGGACCATGCGGTCTGTGCCCAGTGTCAGGCCAAGCCGTGCCTGGACTTCTGCCCGGTGGGTGTCTACCGCCTGGATCGGCAGGGCCAGGTGATGGTGGGCTACCAGGCCTGCGTGGAATGCGGCAGCTGCCGGGTGGGCTGCCCGTTCAGCAACATCGGCTGGTCGTTGCCGCGCGGCGGCTATGGCGTGGCCTACAAGTTCGGTTAGCGGAGGCCCCCCATGCACGAGACCGCGATTCAAGAACTGGACCGGGCGGCGCTGGCCATGCTGCAGGCGCTGGACGCGCATGGCGCGGCCCTGGCGCCCTACCTGGAGAATGACCAACTCAGCCACCTGCAGGCCGCCGTCGTCGCGCTGCGCCGGGCGCTGCTGGGCGCGCAGATGGGGCCGCTCTACTGGGAGACCTCACCCGAGGTCGTGGAGGGCCTGCTGAGCGGGCCGGCCCTGACGCTGCAGGAAGTCGCCGCCCGCGCCGCCGAACTGCGCGACGAGCATTTCCAGTCTGAATAAGCGCCGCTGCTTCACCAGGCCCGGCCTCCGCCTCACGGGACGGACGCCGGGCCTGTTTGTTTGCCCGGCCGGCGGATCGCGGTATGATTGCGGCGCCCGCCCAAGCTGACCCTCACGAGAGCCCGCCATGTCAAAATACGCACTCGCCTCGCAGACGCTGCTCGCCGACGACCGGCCGCTGCTCACCCGCGTCCCGGACACGCTGACCCTGGTCCCCGACTCAGCGGGCGTGGGCGCCTTTCTGCGCGTAAGCGCCGAGAAGGCCGCCGCGCGCCTGGTCCTGCCGTTGGGCGACCTGGCCGGCGCGCGCTTCACGGCCTGTCACCGCGCCGAGCCTTTCTGGATGACGCCCACAGCCGGCCGGCGCGGCGGCGAGGTGCCGGCGGAGACCCAATCTTTGCTGGTGGAGTTTGCCGACGGCGTCTGCGCGCTGTGGGTGCCGCTGATCGACGGCCCGTTCCGCGCCAGCCTGCAAGGCGGCCGCGAGGCCGGGCTGGCTGTGGTGGTGGAGTCTGGCGACCCGGCCGTGGTCACCGCGGCGGCGACGGCGCTGTTTGTGGCCGTGGGGGCCGACCCGTACGCGCTGGTGGCGCGCGCGGCCGAGAGCGTGCTGGCCCACCTGCAGACCGGGCGTCTGCGCCGTGCCAAGCTGCTGCCCGCCTTTGCGGATCAGTTCGGCTGGTGTACGTGGAACGCGTTCTATGAGGACATCTCGCCGGAGAACGTGCGCGCCGGGCTGGCGTCGTTCCAGGCCGGCGGTACGCCGCCCCGGTTGATGATCCTGGACGACGGCTGGCAGTCCGAACACACCCTACCGACCGGCGAGCGCCGGCTGACCAGCTTCGCAGCCAACGCCAAGTTCGGGGGCGACCTGACCCCGACGGTGCGGATGGCCAAGGACGAGTTCGGCATCGCGACCTTCCTGGTCTGGCACGCCGTGGGCGGGTACTGGGGCGGCGTGGACGAGGCCGCCTTCGCCGAGTACGAGCCGCGCTCGGTCAAGCGCGCCTTCGCGCCGCCCGTCGTCGACGCCGCGCCCATCGTCGAGTTCGTCTGGGGCACGGTGGCCGGCGTGGTGCCGCCCAAGCACATCGACCGGTTCTATCACGATTATCACCGCCGGCTGCGCCAGCAGGGCGTGGACGGCGTGAAGGTGGATAACCAGGCCGTCCTGGAAGGCGTGGCCGCCACGCTGGGCGGGCGGGTGGCTCTGCTGCGGCGCTATCGCGAGGCGCTGGAGGGCTCGGCCCAGACGCACTTTCTGGGCAACCTGCTCAACTGCATGTCCAACGCCAACGAGATGTTCTATAGCGCGCTCAACAGCACGCTGACGCGCACCTCCACGGACTTCTGGCCGTTCCGCGACGAATCGCACGGCCTGCACCAGTACACCAACGCCCAGGTCGGCCTGTGGTTCGGCGAGTTCGTGCACCCGGACTGGGATATGTTCCAGTCCGCGCATCCGCAGGGCGCCTTCCACGCCGCCGGCCGCGCAGTCAGCGGCGGCCCGGTCTACGTCTCGGACAAGCCGGACGAGCACGACTTTGCCCTGCTGCGCAAGCTGGTGCTGCCGGACGGCACGCTCCTGCGCGCGCGCGAGCCCGGCCGCCCGACGCGCGACTGCCTGTTCCACGACCCGACGCGCGAGCCGGTGCTGCTCAAGGTTTTCAACCACAACCTGGAGGCCGGCGTGCTCGGCGTCTTCAACGCCCGCTACGATGAGAAGGGCACCGAGCCGGTGAGCGGCCACGTCTCGCCCGCAGACGTCGTCGGCCTGGCCGGCGAACGTTTTGCCGTGTATGCCCACTATGAGCAAAGCCTGAACGTCCTGGCGCGGACCGAGAGCCGGGCGTTGACTCTGCCGCAGTTGACGGCCGAGGTCGTCACCGTGGTGCCCGTCGACGAGGGCGGCCCGGCCGGCTGCGGCGTGGCCCCGCTCGGCCTGCCGGCCTTCTTCAACAGTGCCGGCGCCATCTTCAGCAAGGGTTGGCTGACCGACGTGCTCTACCAGTGCGGGGTGCGCGGCCTGGGCGAGTTGCTCGTGTGGTGCCAGCGTAAGCCGCAGTCGGTCACTGTGGATGGCCAGCCGCCGGCGGAGTGGAGTTACGATCCGGCTACCGGCGCGGCCACCATCGCGCTGGGGGCAATGGGCGCGCACAGCGTCCGGCTGGCGTTCTGACGCCTGTGGCTAACGAACTCTTCTCGCTGGCCGGGCGGGTGGCCCTGGTCACGGGCGGCAACGGCGGTCTGGGGCGCGCCATCGCGTTGGGATTCCAGGCGGCCGGGGCGCGTGTGGCCGTCACCGGCCGCAACCCGGACAAGAATGCGGCCGTGCAGGCCGAGCTCGGCGGGGCCGGCGCTGTCTACCCGCTGGATGTGCGCGACGAGCCCGCCGTCGCGGCGACGGTGGCCGCCGTCGTCGAGCGCTTCGGCAGGCTGGACATCCTGGTGAACAACGCCGGCCTGTACCAGGGCGGCTCGGTGTTGGCGCTGACGCGCGAGGCCTGGGACGCCGTGATCGGCACCCACCTCACGGGCGCCTTTCTGTGCGCCAAGCACGCGGCCCAGGCCATGGTCGCAGCCGGGCGCGGCGGCAAGATCATCAACAACGGCTCGATGTTCTCCCTCTTCGGCGGGCCGGACTTCGTGGATTACACCAGCGCCAAAGCGGGCCTGCTGGGCCTGACGCGGGCGCTGGCCGTGGAGTTGGGCCAGCACAACATCCAGGTCAACGCCATCCTGCCGGGCTGGTTCCCGACCGAGCTGACGCAAGGCCTGCCGGAGTCACCGCGCGGCGACCACATCCGGCGTAAGACGCCGGCCGGCCGCTGGGGAAAACCGGAGGACCTGGTGGGCGCGGCTGTGTTTCTGGCTTCGGCCGCGTCGGATTTTGTCACCGGGACGGGCCTGCCCGTGGACGGCGGCTACTCGGTGGCGGAGCGCTTTCTGTGGGATTGAACAGCGCCAGGTCGACGATCCAGCCCGCGCGCGCGGACGCGCGCTCAATCGCTCCCGAGGATCAGCACGCCCTCACCCCCCAGCCTCCCAGCGCACCTGGCCGGCGTAGTCCAGGAAGACCAGCCAACCCGCCACCGGCTGGCTGAGCAGGTCGGCGGCGGCGGCGCGATAACGGGCGAGCTGGCGCCGGTAGCCCTGATCGAGCCGGCGATGCAGGTCCGCTTCGTCGGCGACCTCGTCGGTCTTGAAGTCCACGACATTCCAACGCCCCGCCTCATCGCGATAGAGCAGGTCGATGAAGCCGCCGCCAGGCTGGCCGGGCAGGCTGTACTGCACCTCATGCCGCGCCTGGCCCAGCCGTTCGGCCGTATCGAGTTCGGCCCAGCGCGGATCCGCCCGGAAGCGCTCCAGCAGCACGACAGCGCGCTCGCGATGCGCGGCGGCAGCGGCGCTGACCACCAGGCCCAGCGCTCGGGCCGACGTATCTAACAAGCGCTCAAAACCAGCCTCGCCGGGATAGCGCCATCGGCGCAGGGCTTCGTGGACGAGCTGGCCCACCAGCGCGCCCTCGACGGGGCCGGGCCGCCCGGTCACATGGCGCGGCCGGGGTTGATCCGGGGCAGCCTCCGGGTCGTCGTCCGGCGGGCCGGCATCCCACAAGCGATACAGGGCCGGGGCTGCGGCCTCCGGGCTGGCCACGGGCGGGGCGGCGCTGGCGAGCCGCTCACTGGGCAGGGTGACCTGGGCCAACGCCGCTACGGCGGCGCCCTCGTCCAGCACGGTGGTCATCGCTTCACCGGGACGCTGCGCCAGAGCCGCCAGGTCGATCCCGGCGGCGGCGGCCAGGCGCGGCAGCCAGGCTTCGCCGGCTCGTGGGCTAAGGTGGCCGGAGACGATCAACTTTTCGCGGGCCCGCGTGGCGGCCACGTACAACAGGCGGTCCGCCTCGGCCTGTTCCTGATCGTCGTTGAGCCGGCGCGCCAGCCGGTGGATGAGCGGCGCCGGATCGCCGGGGCCAGGCACCAGGCCCAGCGTGGGCGAGATCAACACCGGGTCGGTCCGGGCCGTCCGGCTGTAACCGGCATCGGCGAGCACGACGACCGGGAACTCCAGGCCCTTGGCTTTGTGGACCGTCATCAGGCGCACGGCGCCGCCGCCGAGGCTGGCCGACGGGTCAGTGGGCGCCTCACCTTCGCGCGCGCCGGCCGCCTGCAGCGTCTGCAAGTACTCGAGGAACTCGGCCAGCCGCACCAGCCGGCTGGCGTGCGCGTCGGCCAACAGCTTGTCCAGGTTGCGGCGCAGACGCGGGCCGGCCGGGTGCCCAGCCAGGAGCGCCAGGTAGCGGGTCTCATCCAAGAGCGCCTTGAGCAATTCGGCAACCGGCACGCGATCCACCAGGCCGCGCAGCTGTGTCAACAGCCGGCCGGCGCGGACGGCCGCGGCGCGCTCGTCTTCCGGTAAGTGCGCCAGATCGCCGGCCAGTGCCGCCTGGAAACTGCGCGGCGTCCGGTCCGCTGCGGCGGGCCAACGCAGGCGGTACAGGCTGGCGTCGCTCAACCCCAGGGCCGGCGACCGCAGCGCCCCGGCCAGGGCGGCATCGTCCCAGGGATCCGCCAACGCCCGCAGCAGGTTGATCACGTCGCGGATCTCAGGCCGCTCGTAGAAGCCGCGGCCGGCCACGGTGACGAAGGGGATGCCGGCGGCCTCAAAGGCCGCCTCGTACGCCGGGAAACCCGTGGAGGCGCGAAAGAGCAGGGCGACGGCATCCCAGGCCAGGCCGGCTTCGGCGTGCAGGGTGTGCAGGCGCGCGGCCAGCAAGTGGGCGGCCGCCGGCCGGGCCTCGACCGCGTTCTGGCCGAGGCCCACCAGAAATTCGAGATGCGGCGGCGCCAGCTTCGCGTCCGCGGCCGGGCGCTGCGCCTCCAAGGCCGCGAAGGGCACGCGGTGAGCGGGCAGGTCCGGGCGCGGCGCGCCGAGCACGGTCCGCATGAGCGCGTTTAAGATCGCTACCAGCCCGGCGTGGGCGCGGAAGGTCTGCGCGAGCGCCAATCCCAGGCCGCCGCGGGCGGCGATAGCGTCACTGAGCGCGCGAAACACTGTGACGTCCGCGCCGCGGAAACGGTAGATGCTCTGCTTGGCGTCGCCGACGACGAAGAGCCGGCCGCGCGCGCCGGCCAGGGCCTCCACGATCTCGCGCTGGCGCGCGTTCGTGTCCTGGAACTCATCCACCAGCAGGGCCGCGATCTGCGCCTGCCAGCGGGCGCGGATGTCCGGATCACGCAGCAGGGTCAGGGCGTGGCCCTCCAGATCATCGAAATCAAGCGCCTGGCGCAGGTCCTTAGCGGCCTGGTAATGCTGCAGAGTCTGGGCCAACGCCTGGCCGAGCAGCGGCGGCAGCGCGGCGGCGCGCGCCTCCACCGCCCGGTCCGGGGCGGCGTCGTGCTTGCTGGCGCCGCCCAGCCAGGGCTGGACGGTGGCGTCATAGGCCTCGCGCCACTCCTTCACCGCCGCCTTGGCCACGCTGTCCTTCTTGCCAGACCGGCCGTCGCAGTATTCACGCCGGAGCACGAACAGGGCCTGCGCCGCGGACAGCGCGTCGCCGCCGGCTAACTGCGCCTCCACGACCGCCCACTGCGCCCGGAAGCCGCGCACCTGGTCGGCTAGCTTCTCGCTGGCGTCCTGCACCAGCCGCGCCTCGGTGCCGAGCACGCGTAAGTCGGCCACGGCGGATTGGACGGCCGGCAGTTCGACGAAGGCGCGCACGGCGGCGCGGAGCGTCTCCGCCCAACAGGCTGGCGGATTCTCAACGGCCAGGGCGGCCTGCGCGTCCAAAGGCGCCTCCACCAGCTGAGTGAGGACGGCGGCCAGGGCGGTGGTGGTGAAGGCCGCGAAGAGCGGCCGCAAGGCCGGCTGTTCGATGGCCCAATGCAGGCCGGCCTCCACCGCCTGGGCGCGCAGGGCGGCGGCCAGGCCCTCATCCAGCACCTCAAAACGGGGATCGACGCCGGCTTCGGCCGGATGGGCGCGCAGCAGCGCCGCACACAGGGCATGGATGGTGCCGATGCGGGCCGTGTCGATCTCGGCTTCGATCTCGGCCCAGCGCGGGCGCTGTTCCGGCGGGCAGGCGCCGGCGCGCCAGGTGGCGATGGCGTGGCGGATGCGGTTGCGCATTTCGCGCGCCGCCTTCTCGGTGAAGGTCACGGCGGCCAACGCGCGCGGCGGGTAGCCGGCCTCCAGCAGCGTCAGGTAGCGCGCGGCCAGCGTGCGCGTTTTGCCGGAGCCGGCGCCGGCGGCCACGCTCACGTCGCGGTCGAAAGTCGTCGCGGCCTGGGCCTGCGTCGGGGTGAGGGAGAAGGCGTCGATCCAGGGTTGCATGGCGCGGCGCTCAGTGCTCGGTGTAGCGCCAGCAGAAGCCGGCCGCCGGGCAATAGGACGGGCAGCCGTCGCGGGGCGGCTGCGGCGCAAACTGGCCGGCGCGGATGGCGGTCACCGAGCGACCGATGTGCTCGGCCGCCAGTTGGAGCGCGCCGGCCACGCCGTGATAGTGGCGCCCGTCCGCAGCGGTGTGGTCGAAACCATGCAAGGCCAGCGAGCCGGCTTTGCCCTTGAGCACGGCCCAGTAAAACCCGTCCACGGGGCGGCCGAGGCTGAGGGCGCGTTCGGCGGCGGCGGCGTAGAGCGGCAGCTGCAGGCGGCGGCCCTCGATCAGCGCGCGCGCCTCGAGCCCGCTGCTGCCGGTCTTGTAGTCGATCACGCGCACGCTCCCGTCCGGGGCCCGGTCGACGCGGTCGATGACGCCGCGCACACGCACCGGGCCGGCCGGGGTGCCGAGCTCCAGGTCGTTGAAGCGTTGCTCGAAGGCGGCCGGACGGAAGTCGGCGGCGTCCTGCGCCAGTTGGCGCAGCGTGGTCTCCAGCGCCGCCAGCCATTCGGCCTGCTGCGCTTCCCACAGCGGCGTCGGGCGGAAACCGAGTTCGCGCGGCGCCGCAGCGAAGATCGGCTGGGCCACGCGCGGCAGTGCCGCCACCACGGCGTCCACGTCGCCGGGATCGGCGGCCTGGTAGACGGCCTCCAGGATCTGATGCAGCAGAGAGCCGAGCTGCGCGGCGTCCAGGCCCGGCTCCGGCGGCTGGCGCGGTTCCAGGCCCAGCGCCGCGCCGATGAGGAACTGAAAACCGCAGGTGCCGTACAACTCCAGGCGGCTGGGGCTCCAGGTGTGCGCGGGGCCGAAACGCGCTTTAAGGTCGGCGGTCAGCGCGGCCAGGTCGCCCTCATGCGGCCCGGCGGGGCGGGCGGCCAGGCGCGCCGCCAGAACCTGCCCGCCGGCCTGGAGCGCACGCCAATCGCCGGCCAGGTGGCCGAAGGCTGAGGGCAGACCGCCGCGGCGTTGGGCGGCGGCGAGGAGCTCGGGCGCCGAAGCGGCCTCGGCCAGGGCCAGCGTCTGTTCGGCGCGGATGCGGCGCGGCGCCGCGCTCAGGCAGGCGCGGGCGGCCTGCCAATAGGGCGACGGCTCCCAGGCTTCGCCGTCGTCGGTGAGATAGGGGCGCGTGAGCAGCAGGTGCGCGGCGGCGCGGGTGACGGCCTCGTAGAAGAGCGATTGTTGATCGCTGCGCAGCCGCGGCTCGATGGGCACACCGCGCTGGTTCAACTCCAGGCGCTCGTCGTCCGAGAGGAACGGATCTTCCGATAATGGGGCCGGGAACAGGCCCTCGGCCAGGCCCAGCACGGCCACGGCCCGGTAGGGCACGCCGCGCGCCGCCGGCAGGTCGGCCGCGTAGACGGCGCGCCGTCGGCTCGGTCCGTCCGGCTGGTAGCTGGCCGCCGCCACGGCGCCGCGCAGCTGCGTGTAGAACTCGGCATAGGTCCAGGCCGGCGCAGTGCCGGCGAGACTGGCCGCCTCGCCGATCAGCAGGGCGCGCAGGATATCTTTGAAGGCTTCCAGGGCGGCGGCGTCGCGTTCGGCCGTATCCGGCTGGGCCGCAGCCTGGTGCGCCAAGCGGAGGTCGTCCATGACGCTCTCGACCCAAGTGACGAAACCGGCGGTGGTCGCACGGTCGGGCGGCGTTAAGCGCTGCGCCACCGTGGCCAGGGCCGCGGCCAACTGGCGCGCCGCGGCCCCGGTGGGCGCCAGCGGTGGTTCGCGCTCGGGGTCGCGGTCGGCGTCCGTGCCCGCGGCCTCGGCTTGCTCCGCGAGCGCGGCCAGCGCCGTCTCCCACTGGTCGAGGCCGGCGATCACCTGCCCGAGCCGGGCGACGTCGTCCAGCCGGCCGGCGTCACTGGCGCGCAACCCGAACAAACTCAGGTCGATATAGGGTGAGCGCACGGCGTCCAGCAGAGGCCGGCGCGCCCAGGCCCGCAGCGGCAGTTCCAGCCCATTGAGCAGGGCGGCCAGGGCGGGGTTGTCAGCGAGCGGCGTGCCGCGCGCCAGGAACAGCGGCAGCCCGAACTCGCGCGCCGCCTCGTGCAGGAACGGCTGATACGGCGCCAGGTCGCGCGCGATCACGGCGCAGGCCTGGGGCGGGACGCCAGCGCGCACGATGCGGGCTTTGAGCCAGCGCATGGCCTCGCGCGCTTCCACGGCCTGGGTCTGGGCCTCCAGGAATTCCACGTGCGGGCCGGCCGGGACCGGGCGGGGTTCGGGCGCAAAGAGCGCGGCTTCCAGATGGGCCAGCGGCGCGGGGCGCGCGGCTGGGGCGACGACCGCGTGCGTCTCCGGCTTCAACCGGCTCTGCAATTGCGTGAGGGTGCGCGCGAAACGGCGGTGGGCCAGGCGCGGCGCGTCGGCGGGCGCGGCCGGGTCGCCGGTGAGGGTGAGCGTGAGCGCGGCTACGCGGCCCGCCAGACGCTCGAGCGTATCCAACTGCGTGGCCGTGAACGAGTCGAAGCCGTCGACGACGAGGTACCAGCCGGTCGCCAGGTCCGGGCGCCGCTCCAGCGCCTCGATCGCCAGCCAGCCCAGGCCCTCGCGGTCGGCCCAATCGAGGCGGATCAACAGCGCCTGATAGCGCTCGTAGACTTGGGCCAGCTCCTCCAGGCGCCGGCCGCGGCCGCGCAGCGCTTCCAGCCATCGCTCCGGCGGGATGCGCGCGCGCTTCAGTTCGGCGATCAAATCGCTCAGGGCGGTCACCAAACCGGGACGGCGCTGCACGGGCCGGTAGTGCTGCAGTTGCCCGGCCTCGGCCTGGGCGTCCACGGCCGCTTGCACCAGGCGGTGCAGCACGGGGTCGGGCGCCAGCGGGAGCGCGCCATCCGTCAGCGCCAGGAGTTCGCCGTACAGGTCGCCGAACGTGGCGATGCGGGCGCCCAGCGCGCCGCCGGCCTCGGCCAGGCGATGGCGGAACGCGCCCGCCTGATGCCGATCCGGCACGATCACCCAGACCGGGCTAAGGGGCGCGTGCTGCAAGTGAGCGCGCACACGCGCCAGGCAGGCGTGGGTCTTGCCGGAGGCGGCCGGTCCGAGGAGCAGGGTGGGCGAAGGCATGGGTGCGTTAACGGCGGCCACCCGCGCGGGACGGGTGGCCGGGCGGCGCCCGTACGGCGGAGACAGGCTCAGCCGCACGCGTGGCGCGATTATACAACTGGGCCGGCAGCCGCTTGGACCGCTGGCCTACGGCACGGTCACGGCCTTCATCACCAGGTCGTCGAAGCGCACGGTCAGTCCGCCGCTGGTCCGGTCGGCCAGGAACAGGCCCAGGCCGCCGCCGGTCGGGCCGCTGTCGGTGGCCTCCACCAGGAACTGGCCGTCGACGTACAGCCGTATCCGGTCACCGGCCATCCACGTCAACAACGTGTGGCTGGTGTTGGCGCCGGGCTGCAGGCCGGGCACCGCGGTCCAATCCAGGACGACGGCTTCGACCGTGCTGGCGCGCATCCGTTCCAGCCGGGCCTGGCCCGCGCAGTTGAGCTTGAAGATGTAACCGTCGAACTTGTTATCCGCGAACGTGCCGCGGAAGAACAGGCCGAACTCGTCCCGCTCACCGCAGACCTGCGGCGTCACCGCAACGGCCAGTTGCTGCTCGCCGGCGGTGGCGCCGTCCGGGCCGAGCGAGATGCGCCAGCCCAGGTCGCTGCGCGTCATGGTGCCCACCAACTGGCCGTCCTGGCGCGTGAAGGCCACCACGTCCGGCTCCGAGTACGTCCAGTTCCAGCCGCTGGCGCCGTCGAAGCGGTCCTCAAACAGCACCGCGCCGACACCCTCTTCGGGGTCGGGCGTGGCGGTGACGGCCGGCGTGGGGGAGGCCTCCGGTGTGGGCGTCGTCGTCACGGTGGCCGTGGCGGGCGTGGTTGGCGAGGCGGCCGGCGGCGCGGTGGCGGCCGCCGCCGTGGCCGGGAGGTCGGTGGCTGGGGCGGAAGTGGGCGGCGCGATTGTGATCGGCCCGGCGGTGGGCGTGGCCGTGCAGGCGGTCAGAGCTCCAACCGCCACGGCTAGAACGAAGAGAGATAGGCGTCTCATAGGGCGTATCCTTCTGTCAGGCTGAATGTTGCCGCTCCAAGACGTCGCGGCGGGCGTTTTGGTTCACGCCGGCCGGTGGCGGCACATCCCGCGAGTTTACGCCCGCTGACGTGGATTGTCATCCGCAGATTGGCGGAGGCGCGGTCGGGCTACCACCGATAGGTCGGCGCGGACCAGGTGTGGCTCGCCCGGGGCCGGCGGGCGAAGGCGCCCACCAGCACCAGGCCGACCACGAAGCCGCCGATGTGGGCCCAGTAGGCCACGCCGCCGGCGGCGGCGCTGACATCGAGCGCCAGGACGCCGCTGAAGAACTGGGACAGGAACCACAGGCCCAGGTAGAGCACGGCCGGGATCTCGATGAGCCACGGCAGGAAGAAGACGGGCACCAGCGTGATGACGCGCGCGCCCGGGAACAGGACCAGGTAAGCGGCCAGCACGGCCGCGATGGCGCCGCTCGCGCCGATCATGGGCGTGCGCGCGGCCGGGTCCACCCAGGCCTGGACCAGCGCGGCGGCCACGCCGCCGATGAGGTAGAAGGCCAGGTAACGGCCGCGCCCGAGACGATCCTCCACGTTGTCGCCGAAGATCGCCAGCGCCCACAGATTGCTGAGCAGGTGCAGCCAGCCGCCGTGCAGAAACATGGACGTGAACAGCGTCAGTAACTCGGCCGGCTGACCAGTCCAGAGCTGCGCCGGCACCACGCCCCAGGTGGCCACCCACTGATTGAGCTGGCGGCTGGAGAGCGAGTTCTCGAACCAGAAGACGGCGAGGTTGGCGGCGATGAGCAGCCAAGTGATGATGGGCCGCGCGCGCGCGGGGATGGTGTCACGGAGTGGCAACATAGCAGCCTCTGCCTCCAAGCAAGCCTCGCGCAACCATGTCGGCGCGCCATTAACGCCGGATCAGAGGCCCGTTAATACGGCCCGCCTTTGGGCGGAGACCTATTTCCGCCCGCGTGCCGATGTGGGTCCTGGGCCGGCCTGTTAGTCTGAAGGCAGGATTTTTCGTGAGCACCGACGGAGCGGGAGGCACGCGATGGACACCAACCACCTGATTGCGACCATGCGGTTTTATCTGCGCGCAATCCGGCGCCAGCCGGCGCGGGTGGCGCTGCCCGACCATGTTGAAGCGCGTTTGTGGGCGCGCGCCGAGCAGGCAGCCGAACGGCTGGCCCGGCTGGCGGCCTATCAGCCGGTGCCGGTGCCCGTCAAGCGGCGCCCGGCCGACCCGGACGAGCCCGCAGCGGCGTAAGCTGAAGCGCGCGCAGTTGAAGATAACATGAGGCCGCCCAGGGGCGGCCTCATTGTTTGCGAAGTTGCGGCGGGCTGGAGCGGTCTCACACGTCCACGTTCACGGTCCACGCCAGATAGTGGTCCAGGTTGGGCGCGGCGGCGGCTGAGACGGTGTCGATCCAGGCCTGCCGCTCGAAACACAGCACCGCCAGCTCCGCGATGCCCAGCGCGCCGTGCTCCACCGGATACGCTTCAAAGTGTTCCGGCGTATCCAGCCGGGATCGAAAAGCGCGCTGGTGCAGGCGGGACGTAAGCGTCCACCAGTTGAGCAGGCTGAGCTGGGCCTCGTCGGAGGTGTGCAGGATGAGAAAACCCACCCCGGGCGTGTCCGCGGCGAGCGAGGCCGGCAGCCAGTCCTTGAGCTGGGCCAACGCGGCCGCCAGGGCGCGGGCGGGCAGCGCCTCACCGCGCGCGGTGAGGCCATAGACCTTGAGGCGCCAATCGCCACAGCGGCGCACATCCCAGCAGCGGATGGATCGGCCGCGATAAGGGGTGAAAACGGTCATAACCCCGGGACGCGGGCCGGCATGGGCCGGTTCCCGTTCGCTGCCCCGCTGGTACTTATTCCGGAGCGGTCAGCCCAAGGGAGGCGGGGTCCAGTTCGTTCAGAACGGCCAGCCACTGCGGCAAGTAGTCCTCGATTGAACCAGCCTGGGCTTCGTAGGCCGCCAGGGCCTCCGCCAGCGGGCGCACCAGCCCTAGCCCCTGCGCTTCGTCGTTGAGCAACGCGTTTGCGCGCCACTCCGGCTCGGTCAGCCGCACGCCCACGGCGCGGACAGCGCTCTCCTCCAACAGACTCTCCCAGGTGCCGTAACTGCCGGTGAGCCCAGGCCGCAGCGCCGTCTGCAGGCGCTCCGCCTGGGCGCGGTCAACGCTTCCGGCATCAGCGTTCACCAGCGGCCCCAGCAGCGAATGCAGGGCTTCGTGCTGCACGAGGTCCAACGAAGGCGGCTGGCGGGTGGGCCCGACGATGACATAGCCGACGCCGCCGATTTCAGGTCCGTAGCCCGACCAGTGGGCGTCCAGCAGATTCGGGATGATCACGATGCGGTCGATGGGCAGCGTCCGCAAACGCAGATAATCCAGGGTTGACTGCAGCGCGGGCGGCGCGGCGGCGCGCAGCGCCTCGGCTTCGGCCTGGTAGTACGGCTGCACCTGTGCCCACACGCTGCCCAGGTCGGCCTCGCGGTAGAACGCGCGCACGGCGTCGTCCAGGCCGAAGAACAACAGCGCCGGCAGCGCGGGCAGATGCCAGCCGCCCACGGCCCGCTTGAATTGCGGCGCCTCCCCGAAGTGCAGGCACCAGACGACATCGGAGTAGGGCTGGGCCACGTTCAACCGCCAGCGCAGGCGGGTGAGGCTGGGGAGGCGGCGCTCCGCCAGGTAGGCGCGCGTGATCTGGCGGGCGGGATGGTAGGCTTCCTCAAAGCCCTGCCGGTCATAACCGGCGGCGTTGAGCGCGGCGAAGAGCGTGAAGATGCGCTCGTCGACGCGCACCTCCACCAGAGCACCGGTGTCGTCCGCGAGCGGCGGATGCGCGGGCTGAAACCGCACGGCGGCTTCGGCGCCGAGCGCCAGGCCAAGCCCGACCAGGAGTATCAGGCCGGCGGCGCGGCCGGCGGTTGAGCGGCGAAGGGACATCGGGACCTCCCGCCGGCCGGAGGTGGCGCGGCGCAGAGTCCAGCATAGGCCGGACGCCCAACGCGGGCATCCGTCAATCGGCCAGGGGCGGGATGGTCAGAGGGGGGATGGCGCGAACAGCGCCGCTACTCAGCTGCCGGTCTGCAGCGGTGGCAGGCCCTTGTCGCCGCGCAGCTTGTTGATGCCGTTGCGGATTTGCTGCAAGGACCGGGCCGTCTCGGCCTCCAGGCGGGTGAGCGCTTCCAGCACGTAGTCGTCGGCGTCGGCGCGGATGTTTTCGGCGTCGGCCTGGGCCTGGCGGATGACTTCTTGGGCGCGGAGCTTGGCCTGCTCCACCAGGACCTCACGCTCGACGAGCTGGCCGGCTTTCTCCTGCGCCAGCTGCACGGTGCGGGCGGCCTCCTCCTGGGCCTGGGCCAGGAGCTTATCGCGCTGATTGACGATCTGCTGGGCCTTCTTGACCTCGTCCGGGATCGAGACGCGCATCTGATCGATCAATTCGAGGACGCGGTCCTCGTCCACGGCGAGCTTGCGCGTCAGCGGGATCGGACGCCCCTCGTTGAAGACTTCTTCCAGCCGGTCGACAAGATGGAGAATATCCATGCAGCCTCCGCGTCAGCGGATTGGGCTAATTAGCCGTCGTTTATACACCCGTTAAGCCAGCGCCGCAATTCGCGCTTCGTGCCTCAATCACGCAATTGCGTCAGCGGCACCACCCGGCTGCTGCCGTCTTCGCCCAGTTCGTGAAAACGGCGCTGCAGCGCGGCCTCCACCGGCGGCGGCACCATCGTGCTCACATCGCCGCCCAGCGACGCGATCTCGCGGACGGTGGTGCTGCTCAGGAAGGTGTGTTCCTCGTTGGTGATCAGCGTCACGGTCTCGACGGTGGGCACCATGCGCCGGTTGGCCAGCGCCATGCGAAACTCGAACTCGAAGTCCGAGAACACGCGCAGGCCGCGGATGATCACCTGGGCGCCGACCTTGCGGCAGAATTCGACGGTCAGGCCGTGATAGCCAGTGGCGGTGACGTTGGCCAGCCGCATGCTGCCCACGGCCGACTCCACCAGGCCGAGCCGCTCCTCGAAGCTGAACACCAGCGACTTGAGGGGCTTATCGTAGACGGCCACCAGCACCTCGTCGAACATCTGGGCGCTGCGCTGGATGATGTCCATGTGCCCGAAGTGAATCGGGTCGAACGTGCCGGGGTAGATGGCGCGGATCTTCAACTGGCATCTCCTGTGCCCGTCGCCCAGAAGCGGGCGACCAGGGCCGCGAGTCCCGTGTGTTCCGGCGCGCTCAGCTCCGGATCGCGCTCGAACAACGCGCTGGCCTCCCGCCGGGCCAGCTCGATCGTGCGCACGTCGCTGAGCCGGGCCGTGGTCAGGCCGGCGAAGCCGGACTGGCGGGTGCCCAGGAAGTCACCCGGGCCGCGCAATTCCAGATCTTTCTGCGCCAGCACAAACCCGTCCGAGGTGGCCTCCATCGCCTTGAGACGCTCGTCCACCTCCGGATTCGGCGCATCCGAGACGAGCAGGCAGTAAGACGCGTGCTCTCCGCGCCCGACGCGGCCGCGGAACTGGTGCAGCTGCGCCAGGCCGAAGCGGTTGGCGCCATCCACCATGATGACGCTGGCGTTCGGCACGTCCACGCCGACCTCGACGACCGAGGTCGCCACCAGGAGATGGTCCTGGCCGGCGCGGAAACGCGCCATGACCTCGTCTTTTTCGTCCGGCTTCAGACGGCCATGCAGCAAGCCGAGCCGCAGGTCCGGGAAGATCTCTTTCTGCAGGCGCGCGTGTTCGTCGACGGCGGCCTTGGCCTCGCTCTTGTCCGTCTCCTCCACCAGCGGGAAGATGAGGAAGGCCTGCCGGCCTTTCTGGACTTCGCGGCGGATGAAGTGATAAGCGCGCTCGCGCTCGTTGGCGTGCAGCAGGTGGGTGCCGATGGGCTGGCGGCCGGGCGGCATCTCGTCCAGCACGGACAAGTCCAAGTCGCCGTAGATCGTCAGGGTCAGGGTGCGCGGGATGGGCGTGGCCGTCATCACCAGCAGATGCGGGTTGGTGCCCTTGCCGCGCAGGGCCGCGCGCTGGGCCACGCCGAAGCGGTGCTGCTCGTCGATGACCACCAGGCCCAGGTTGGCAAACTCCACGGGCGACTCGATCAAAGCGTGCGTGCCAATGACTACTTTGACGGCGCCGCTGCTCAGGCCGGCGTAGATCTCGTCCCGCTCGGAGGCCGGCGTCGAGCCCTGCAGGAGCCGGACCGGCAGGTGGTCGCCCGCGCCGAGCAGGGTCATCACGGTGCGGTAGTGCTGCTCGGCCAGGATGCTGGTGGGCGCCATAAGCGCGGCCTGGGCGCCGGCCTGCACGGCCACGGCCATGGCTGCGGCGGCCACGGCGGTCTTGCCCGAGCCCACGTCGCCTTGCAGCAGGCGGTTCATGGGCACCGGCTTGGCTAGGTCGGTCCGGATGTCCGTGAGCGCGCGCTGTTGGGCGCCGGTCAGCGGATACGGCAGACTGGCCAGGAAGCCGGTGAGCCAATCATCGGCCACGGGCAGAGCCTGGCCGGCGGCCGCCTGCCACTGGCGGCGCTGGCGCAGGACGCCGATCTGCAGCGCGAGCAGCTCATCGAAGGCCAGCCGGTGTTGGGCGGCCTCCAGCGCGGCCTCGTTGTCCGGGTAGTGGATCTGGGCCAGCGCCTCGCCGTAGGCCAGCAGCCCGGTGCGCGCCACCATGTCCGCGGGCAGCGGATCGGGCTGCTGGCGCGCCCAGTGGTTGATGACCTGCGAAGTCAGGCTGCGCAGGCTGCGCTGGTAGATGTCCTCGGTCAGCCGATAGACGGGCACAATGCGCCCGGTGTTCAGGAGCTCGGTATCAAGCTTCTCCCACTCGCGGGCGTTGATGGTTAGCCGGCCCAAGTATTGGTCCACCCGGCCGGAGACCACCACCTGCCGTCCCTGGACGAGCAGCGTGTTCTTGAGGTAGGCCTTGAACTCCGTCACCTCCAGGGCGCCGGTGCCATCCTCCAGGGTCACCTTGAGCATCGTGCGGTTGCCGCGGAAACGGCGCTCGAAGACGCTGCGGACGGTGGCGATGACGGTGACCTCTTCGCCGTACTCCAAGCGGTTGATCGTCTTCATCTTGGAGTAGTTGTCATACCGGCGCGGGAAGTACAGGAGCATGTCGCGCAGGGTCTGGATGCCCAGGCGCGCGAAGTCCTTGGCCGTCTCGGGGCCGACGCCGCGCAGCACCGTGATCGGCGCGTCGAGGCCGGCGGTCGGGTCCAGCGGCTCAGCGGCGCGCAGCGGCTTGGGGCCGGCGGTGCGGCGCGGGCGCGGGTCCACGGGCTCGATCTGCAGCGGCGAGACATCGGGCCGGCGCCGCTGGGCCTCCGGTTGAGCCGGGGCCGGGCGCGGCGCGGGGCGTTCCTCGCGGCGCGGCTGGGGCGGCCGTTCGCTGGCGGTCGGTTCAGCCCGCTTTGGCTCGGCCGGCGCGCCCGCCTCAGGCCGGGCCGGTTCGGGCAGGGCGGCGGCCGGCGGTTGGCGGCTGCCCTGACCTTCGGGCGGCTGGGGACGCGGCTGTGGCGGCCGCTCCGGGCGGCTCTCGGGGCGGTTTTCCGGGCGGTTTTCCGGGCGCGGACCTGGCCGGGGCTGTCCTTCGCGGCGCGGCTCGGAGGAGGCTGGCCGCTGCTCAGGGCGCGGAGCGGGGCGCTCCACGCGCTCTGTCCGTTCCGGGCGTTCAGGTCGTTCCGGCGGCGGGGCCGCTGGCCGTGGCGCTGGTCGGGCTGGCGCCGCGGCCTGGCGCTTCGCCATCGTGGCGGCGTTGGCGTCCTTCGCCAGGTCGAGCAACTCGGCGATGGCGGCCGGGCGCTTGTCCGGAGGCAGGTCGGGGTAGGACCGGATGCGGACGGCAAAGCTGTCGATCGTGGCCGCATCCAGGCCATCCCGCCGGGCATTCTCCTCCCAGAAGGACAGCATCTTAGGCAGGCCGCCGATGACGGCCTTGTTGGTGTATTTGTGGTTGATCTCGGTCTGCAGGTACTTCTGTAACTGGGTTAGCGACGGCAGCATGGTGGGATTGTACTCGGAAACCTGAAAACGACCGACGGGCGCTGCGCCGGCGGCGGGTCAGGCGTCGCCGGACTCGCCTTCCTGGATCAGGAGGCCCATCGCCTCGGGGCCAAGCAAGGCGCCGAGCGAGGCGGGATAGGCGACGATCGGCCAGCGGCGGCCTGGGAACTCCACCGCCAGCTGCTCCAACAGGGCGCGCGTGTCGACGGTTGGGCGGGCGGTGGCCTGCAAGATGGCGCAGCGCTCGATGTCGGTGAACTCGATGACAAACTCGACCAGTTTCTCGATGGCCTGCGCCCGCGTGCGGACCTTCTCCATGGGCACCAGGTCGCCCTCTTCCAGGGCCAGGCACGGCCGGATGCCGAGCATCTCGCCCAGGGTGGCATGGGCGCGCCCGACGTGCTCGGCGCGGGCCAGATATTCCATGCGCTCGGTGAAGAAGACGCCGTAGAGGCGCGGGATGCGCCCGCGCACGGCCTTGACGATCTCGTCCACGGGGGCGCCGGCCTCGGCGGCCTGCACGGCCGTCTCCACCAGGCCGCCCAGGCCCACGGACGTCGAAAGCGAGTCGATGACGTGGATCTGGCAGCGCCCGAGCAGGAAGTCGGCCCCGGCGCGCGCATGCTGCGGCGTCTGGCTGAGCTTGCCGGAGAGGTGGATGGCGATGATCTTGTCGGTGGTCTTGGCCAGCTCCTCAAAAACCGCGGCGAACGCCTCCGGTGCGGGCGGTTCAATGGCGGGCAGGACCTTGCGTTCGGCGGCCTGCTGGAAGAGCTGCTCAAGCGTCAGCTCGTCATCGGTGTACATCTGCTCGCCAAGGCGTACGCGCAGCGGCAGAACGCGCACGTCGTGTTGGCGGGCGAAATCCGGGTTGACGAACTGGGCGTTGCTGTCGGTGACGATTTTGACCATGACTCAAGCTGCGGCCGCCGGCCGGGGTGCGGGCGCGGCGGCGGGCGCGGCGGCGGCCTCGGCGGGTGGGCTACTCAACCGAGATGATGAACGGGTAGTGCAGTTGGCCCCCAAAGTGGAGTTCGATACTTTGGTCCGGGTGGGAGTCGCGGATGGCCTCGGCCATCTGCTCGGCCTGCGCCTCGGAGGTGTCGGCGCCGTAGTACAGCGAAATAACCTCGTGCGCGGCGGCGTCCATGACGGTCAGCAGGCGCAGCACGGTGGCGGTCAGCTCATCGCCGGCCACGGCGATCTGGCCGTTGTGCAGGCCGATGACCTGGCCCTCATTGACGGCCACGCCGTTCAACTCCACGCTGCGCGTGGCCACGGTCACCTCGCCGGTCTGCACGGTGGCCAGCGCGCGCTCCATCGCGCCGCGCACTTCCTCCAAGTCGCCGCCCGGCACGAACTGGAGCAGGGCGGCGATGCCCTGCGGCACGGAGCGGGCCGGCACCACGCTGACCTGCTTGGGGGTGAGTTGAGCCGCCTGTTGAGCGGCCAGGATGATGTTCTTGTTGTTGGGCAGAACGATGACGCGGTCGGTGGGCAGCTGGTTGATGGCGTTCAGGATCTCCTCGGTGGAGGGGTTCTGCGTCTGGCCGCCGCCGACGATGGCCGCGGCGCCCAGCGAACCGAGTACGCGCGACAGGCCGTCGCCGGGCGAGACGGCCACGATGCCGATCTGGCCGGGCTCCACCGCCGCGAGCGCGATGGGCGGCTGCTCCAAGCTCTTAAGGTCCTCCACCTGGGCCAGCAGGTTCTCCATGTGGACGTTGGTGATGATGCCGAGCGTCTCCACCAGTTCGAGCGGCTCGTAGCGCCGCGTCTTGAGCAGGTGAATGTGGAGGCGGTACAGGCCGTCACCTTCGCCCACCTGGATGGCCGTGCCGAGCGCTTCCAGTTTCGCGTACAGGCTCGGCAGATCCAGGCTGGTGCGCGGCCGGAAGTCCACCACCACTTCCCACTCCTGGCCGGGCTCCACCGCCTCCATGGCCGCGCCGACGGCCTCCAGGTTAAGCGGCCGGACGACGGTGTCCACGGGCTTGTCCAACGGCAGGCCGCGCAGGTAGCGCAGCATGCCCTCGAACAGGATGGTCAACCCCTTGCCGCCTGAATCCACCACGCCGGCCGCTTTGAGCACCGGCAGCAGGTCCGGCGTGCGCGCCACGGAGGCCTGGGCGGCGTGGACCACGCGCTCCAGCAGGGCGCGCAGTTCGCGGTGGCGCTGGGAGGCGTCCTCGGCCGCCGAGGCGCAGTCCTTGATCACGGTCAGGATGGTGCCCTCCACCGGCCGGACCGAGCCGCGGTAGGCGGTCTCGCTGGCCTCGCGCAGAGCGCGGGCGAAGAGCGGGGCGTCAAAGGCCTCGGCGTTGTCCAGGGCGCGGGCGAAGCCGCGCCAGATCTGCGACAGAATCACGCCCGAGTTGCCGCGCGCGCCCATCAGGGCGCCGTGGGCGATGGCGTGGGCCACCTGGCCGGCATTGCGGCCGGAGTGGCTGGCCACTTCGCGGTAGGCGGCCTGCATGGTCATGAGCATGTTGGTGCCCGTGTCGCCGTCCGGGATGGGGAAGACGTTCAGGGCGTTGACGATCTCTTTGTTGGTGGTCAGCCAGGCGATGGCGGCCTCGGTCAGCTGCTTGAGGTCCTGGCCGCTGGCCGTATAGAGCTCGCGCTGAGCGCGCGGCGCGGGGAGCGTGTCAAGGGCGGTCATCCGGTTCCCTCAGGCGTCCGTGGTGCTGATGCGCAGGCCTTGCACGTGGACGTTGACTTCCTTCACCGGCAGGCCCAGGATCTTTTCGACATTGAAGCGCACGGTGCTGGCCAGGCTGTTGGCCACCACCGAGATGCGCGTCCCATACTCGACGATGACGTAGACGTTGATGATGGCCTCGGCGCCCTGGAAGGCCACGTCGATGCCGTGGCGCGGGTCGCGGCTGAGGATGTTGGTGAGGCCATCCACGACGTTCTTGGCCGCCATGCCGACCACGCCGTAGGACTGCAGCGCGGCGTGGCTGGCGACCGTGGCGATGGCGTTAGGCGAGACGGCGATCTTGCCCAGCAGGGTGTGTTCTTCGGCGGTCATACTCTGTACCCGAGGGGTTGAAGGAAGCGTGCCTCTATGATAATATCAGGCCCGCTGTTTGTTCAATGTCAACTTGAGCCGCAGCCGGCCCGGGCCGGTGACGCGGCGGTTGCGTAAAGGGAGTGCTCTCATGGCTCAGTGTGCAAATTGCGGCAAGACGACGACCTTTGGTCGCAACGTGTCCTTCTCCAAGCGCCGCACCGCGCGCACCGTCCGGCCCAATCTGCAGAAGGCCACGGTGCTGGAGAACGGCCGGCCGATCCAGAAGACGTTGTGTGCCAAGTGCATTAAAGCGATGTCCAAACTGAAGTAACGCGTCTGGCCCGCTTCCGGCCGATCGCCTGCCCGGCGGTCGGCCTTTTTTTGTTTCAGGCGCGGGCCAGGCCGGCCCGCAGCCCGGCCAGGGCGTCGCCGATGGGCCGGCCGGCGCGGAAGATAGCGCTGGCGGCCACAAACACGTTGGCACCGGCGGCGGCCGCCAGCGGCGCGGTCTCCGGATCGACCCCGCCGTCTACTTCCAGATCGACCGCCGCGCCGTGCGTGTCCAACCACGCGCGCAGCTGGCTGACCTTCGGAAGCACCCCGCGTATGAACTGCTGGCCGGAGAAACCCGGGTTGACGGTCATCGCCAACACCAAGTCGACCGTGTCCAAGACTTCGCTGAGTACGCCAGCGGGTGTGCCGGGGTTGACGGCCACCCCCGCCCGCTTTCCCAACTCCCGGATCTGTTGCAGCGTCCGGTGCAGGTGCGGGCACGCTTCTGCATGGACGGTGAGGATGTCGGCGCCGGCCCGGGCGAAATCGGCCAGGTAGCGTTCCGGCGCCGCAATCATCAGGTGCACGTCGAGCGGCAGCCGGGTGGCGCGCCGTGCCGCCTCCACCACCACCGGTCCCATCGTCAGGTTCGGGACGAAGTGCCCGTCCATGACGTCGATGTGGATGTAATCCGCGCCGGCGGCCTCACAGGCGGCGATCTGCTCGCCCAACCGGGTGAAGTCAGCCGACAGGATCGACGGCGCTATTTTGATGGCTCGCGAACTCATCGCGGCGCGAATGATACCTGACGCAGGGGTGAAAAACAAGCCGGTGCCCAGGCCGCCGAGCTGGGCCGGTTATGTTCCGGGCTGAACGCGGTCAGGCGCGGCCGGTCAGTGGGCCGGGGAAGGGTGGGCGGAACGCAGGGCGAAGCCGGCGCTGTTGTCCTGGTCGCCGCGGACCAGGCCCGCCAGGTGCTCGCGGGCGCGGTGCAAGCGGCTCTTGACGGCGCTGAGCGAGTCGCCGGTGAGGCGCGCGATCTCGGCATAGGACAATTCGTGCCAATAGCGCAGGACGACGGCCTGCCGGTCGCGCGGGTTCAGCCGATCCAGCAGGGCCTGCACGGCGGCCTCGCCCTCGGAGCGCAGGGCGGCATCCTCCGGTCCCAGGCCGGGCGCGTGCAGAGCCGGATGCTGCAGCGGCCCTTCGTCGTCGATGGACAACCACAGCCACCGGCGGCGCCGCAACCGATCGATGCAGTAGTGGCCGGCAATAGAAAACAGCCAGGTCTTGAATGAGCGGCCGGCGTCGAAGGTGCGGCAGTGCTGGTAGGCGCGCAGGAAGGTCTCCTGAGCGGCGTCTTCGGCCTCGCGCGCCTCGCCCAGCAAGCGGTAGCACAGGTTGTAAATCGGCGTCTCGTAAAGCGTCACGAGCGCCACAAAGGCCGCCTGATCACCACGTTGGGCGCGGCCGATCAGTTGTTGTTCAGCGTGCATGGTGTCTCCCCGGCCGGCGCGGCGCCGGCCCTCACCGCGAACGTCACCACCCATGGGCGCCGCCCGCCGACCCTCTCAGCATAGGCGCAGGCCCCGGCGCGTGTCGTCCTCCAAAAGTCGGAAGACGGCCCCGCCACTCGGCCAGTCGGGCCGCTCAGCCACCGGCATTTGCTGTAAGCTTGGGAAGCCGGGTTGGAGTTGTTACCCGGGGAGAGGATCAAGATGAAGTCAGCCCAGATTGATCTGATGGGGTTCTGGCAGGACGAGATGAACAGCGCCGCGCTGTATGGGGCTTTGGCCGAACTCGAAAAGAACCCCAAATTGGCCGAGCTCTATCGCCGCCTGTCGGCCACAGAGCGCGCCCACGCCAACACCTGGGCGGAGCAGCTGCGCGCGGCCGGCCGGCCGGTACCGGCCTTTCAGCCGGCCTGGCGCACGCGACTGCTGATCTGGCTGGCGCGGCGTTTCGGCGTTGAGACGGTCTTGCCCACGCTGACGGCGCAGGAGGCGCGCGGCTCGCACGATTACGTCGGCGCGGGGGCGCCGACCGACCTGGCCCACACCGAGCAGGCCCACGCGCGGCTGCTGCGCCAGGTCAGCCAAACCGGGCCGGGCGGGTTGGAGGGCGGGGCGCTGGCGCGGATTGAAGGCCGCCATCGCACGGCCGGCGGCAACGCCCTGCGCGCGGCGGTGTTGGGCGCCAACGATGGCCTGGTCTCGAACCTCAGCCTGGTGATGGGCGTGGCCGGCGCCGAGCTCTCGGGCGGCAGCATCCTGGTGACCGGCCTGGCCGGCCTGCTGGCTGGCGCGATCTCGATGGCGTTGGGGGAGTGGATCTCGGTGCAGAGCTCGCGCGAGTTGTACGAGAAGCAGCTGCGCACGGAGCGGGAGGAACTGGCGGCGGCGCCGGAAGAAGAGGCCGAAGAGCTGGCGCTGATCTACCAGGCCCGCGGCCTGACCGAGGCGAACGCACGCGAGCTGGCCACGCGGCTGATGCAGGATCGCGAAACGGCCCTGGCAGCGCTGGCGCGCGATGAGCTGGGCATCGACCCGCAGGAGTTGGGCGGCTCGGCCTGGGAGGCGGCGCTGACTTCGTTTGGGCTGTTTGCCCTGGGCGCCGTTCTGCCCGTGATCCCGTTTGCGTTCCTGTCCGGCGTGAACGCCGTCGTCGCCAGCGCCTTGTTGAGCACGGCCGGGCTGTTCGCGATCGGCGCCGTGATCACGCTGTTCACGGGCCGATCGGTAGTCTGGTCCGGGATGCGGCAGGTGTTGTTCGGCCTGGCAGCCGCGGCCGTCACCTACGTCATCGGCCGCCTGATCGGCGTGAGCCTGGCCGGCTAAAAGCGCGCGCCTCGCCGGCCAAGCGGGGCGCGCGCCAGTGGGCCGCTGGTACCTGCGACCGGCCGGCTCAATGGGCGGCGCGCGGCCGAAAAGCTCCGAACAGCGCCAGGACGCCGCCGGCGATCAGCAGCACCGGCCAGAACAGTTGGAAGTTGGCGCCGAGCACGAGGGCCAGCGCGCCAGCCAGGGCGAACCCGATGGCCGGGTATTTGGCCCAGGCATGCGGCTGCGCGGCGGGGCGCAGCCAGAGCACGGCGAACGTGGCCGCCCAACCCAGATACATCAGGCCATTCATCCAGACGGCCTCAGGCAGGCCGAACGGGCGCCAGCTCATGAGGCCGATGCCCAGGCCGATGCTGGCCAGGATGCCGGCAGGCAGGATGGCCCACCAGTTGCGGTCCGACAAGAGATAGACGACCAGGAAGGGCGCGGCGATGAAGAACATGACGAAGGCGCCGATCAGGACTCCCTCCGTCACCATCGTCAGGAGCACCAACCCGCCGACAGCGGCGAGCACGCCGGCCGGGATCAAGGCCCACCACCGGCTGCGGTCGGTGAGATAGACCAGGCCGAAGGGCAGGGCGATGGCGAACATGACCGCAGCGCCGATGACTTCCCCCGGCACCCAGTCCGCGATCGCCGTGATCGTCGTCAGGACGGCCATGACCCAGGTCGGGATCAAGGCCCACCAGTGCTCGCGCCGGTTCAGGAGGTAGGCCGCCGCGAACGGGACGGCGAGGCTGGCCAGGACCGGAGCGCCGACGATGGAGGCGTGCACACCAGCCTCCGCCAGGCCGAGGGTCAGCGCGACGCCGGCGCTCAGACAGGCCGGAAACAACCAGCCCCATTGGGTCACGCCGCTGAGGAAGTAGGTGGCGAAGAACAAAACGCTGGTCGCCGCCAGGGCGACGATCCAGAAGGGCGCGGAACGGCCCTGCAGGAAGTCCAGGTTCGTGATCAGCGCCACCACGCCGATCAAGATGAGGGCGCTGCCCCAGAAGAAGCGGACCAATTGGTTACGCATAGAGTTCTCCTTCAGTAGACCGCTGGCGGATCAGCGGTCGCCCCTGCGCGCGGACGGGGTGCGCGCCATCGACCATGCTTAAGGTAGCAGAAAGTCGACCTCCCCCCATCATCCTTTAGGCGGGTTACCCGTTCAATCGTCCCCTGGCCAGTTGGCCGAGGCGAAACGGCTAATACCGCTCGCCGTGGTCGGGTATCGAGAATGCACACCGGGCGGGTCCACGGCCCGCCCGGTGAGCGCAGACAAGTTGTCTGGCCCGCTCACTCGAAGCGGAAGCGCCAGACCGCCAGCCCAAAGAAGCCGGCGGCGTACGCCAGGAGCAGACCGACCGGCAGCAAGATCGAACTGAAGCCCAGCCCGCGCACGATGATGTTCTGGAAACCTGTCATCGCCCAGGCGGCCGGTGTCAGCCGGCCGATCAGGGCAAAAGCGCTGCCGACACCCTCCAGTGAGAACCAGGCCCCGCCCAGCGCCGAGAAGATGAACATGGCCATGAGAGCGAACAGCGTCACCTGGTCCTCGCCTTTGGCGATGGCGCTGATGAGCAGCCCCAGGCTGGCCACGCACAGGGACAGCGCGGCCAACACCAGGAGCACCGCCAACGGTTCGCGCAAGTAGTCCACGCCGAAGGCCAACTGCCCGAAGGTGATCAGGATCAGGCCCTGGACGAAGACCAGCGTGAACATGGCCAGCAAGTGGCCGAGGATGATCTCGGCGCGCGACATGGACGTGGTCAGCAGACGCTGCAGGGTGCGGGTTTTGCGCTCCAGCACCAGCACCAGGGCCGTGTTGGTGAGGCTGAACAGCGCGAACATCACCAGCATCCCCGGCGACGACTGCGTGAAGGCGGCCGGCCGGGGCGTTTCGGCTTCGGGCGCGGCTGACAACTCGACGCGGATGGCCAGCGGCGCGGCCAGCCACTCTTCCACCGCCTGGAGCACGGCCTGTTCCCAGGCCGGGCCGCGTTCACCGGCGGGCAGGCGTTCGACGCTGAGCCGCCCGATCTCGGCCGCGCCGAGCAGCCGCGTGACGATGCCCTGCAAAGCCTGCCGCGCGGTCTGGCCTGTCGGCGTGAGGGTATCGGCGATGAGCTGGATCGTCAGGGTCTCGCCGGCCAGCGCCTGGCGGCTGAAGTCCGCCGGGAACACGATGGCCGCGGCCAGCTCACCCGTGCGGATGCGCTCATCGACTGTGGCGGCCTCGGCCACGGCCACCGGGCGCACCGTGGTGGAGGCCTCGATCAGCCTCGGCAGCTGCGCGCCCAACACGCCGTCGTCGGCGATCACCAGGCCGACCGGCAGGCGTGGATCGCCGGGTTCCGGAGGCCGCTGGGCAAAGCCCATGAAGGCAGTAAAGACGATCGGCATCACCAGCAGGAAGAGCAGGGCGCGACGGTCGCGCAGGACTTGCTGGAGGTCCTTGAGTGCAAGATCAAGCGTGCGCATTTCCAAACTCCCTCAGAGGCGTCGGTGGGTGGGACTTGTGGGGTCGGCCACGCGGGTGTTCAGGCAAACCGCCGGCGGAAGACCTGGCTGCCGATCGCGAAAAGCGCCACGCCGACGGCCAACAGCACCAACACCGACGGCAGCACTTCCAGCGGACCGGCGCCGTCCAGCACCAACCGCAGCCCGCGCATGGCCCAGCCCTGGGGCATCGTCAGGTTGACGACCTCAAACGCCGCCGGCATCTTGAAGCCGAGGGACATCAGCCCGCCGAGCATGCCGGTCACCGTTATCACGCCGCCGATGATCGGCCCGGACTGGCGCAGGTTTTTGATGAACGCTACCAGGCACACGCCGAAACCGGCGGCCGCGATGGTCAGCGCGCCGACGACGAGCGCCAGGCTGGTCAGCTGGCCCCAGTTGATCTGGAACACCAGCGCCGAGAGGCCGATCAGCACGCTGGCCTGCACCCCGAGGGTGAACAAGACCGCCAGGAATTTTCCGGCCAAGATGGTGGCGCGCGGCGTGGGAGTGGTGAATAGACGCGCCAGGGTGCCTTCTTCGTCTTCGCGCAGGATGGACTCGGCGGTGTTGGCGCCCCCGAAGAACACGAAGAAGATCAGCATGCCAGCCATGATGGTGGCCAGGATGCGGGCGAGCTCGCTCGGCTGGGCGGCGGCCTCCCCGGCGGCCGGGGCCCGCCCAGTCAGGCTGGGTG
>CALFZO010000106.1 GCA_937952305.1 uncultured Anaerolineales bacterium
AAGCGCAAGTGAAGTCGAGTGCAGGAGCCGGCCTTCACGCTTCATCTTCTTTTCGTAGTCGTCAGAGACGGCCAGATGAGAGACTCGCGCTGCCCTTTGTTCTTCCATCGCCGCTGGGCCGTACCAGGAATTGGGGTAAACTCTGCGTCAGCGATCGTAACGGGGCCGGGCGTCGGTGACGTTCTCTGCCGACTCGTGGGCTTTGATGACAGTAGAGATAGACGGCGAAGGTGTTTTACCCATCGCGTCCCGGCGCTGCGCTGAATTCAAGTGGATTAACCCGCCCAGTCCGGCGGAGACTGCGAGGTCTGACACCCAGTAACTACAGTAATTTCCCGCCGGCGGTGTCTATGACCTATTGACACACTCCGAACTATGCTTTTTCCACAGCCGCCAGGCCCGCGTCGGTTTGAGTCCGGCCAGCACGCCTGCCGCGATACCCCAGTCCAACGGCAAGCCGCTCGTCCCGACAGGCCTTTGGTCTGCAGGCCCGCCAGCAGCTCACGCCGTTCAACCGCGGTTACCGTTTTTTTGCCAGAAACTCCTTGATCCCACATTATCCGACTCGCCAAGCCATTGGGCGACCAGGGCTTGGATATGCCGCACCAGGGGTTCCACCTCCCAGGCGCCCTGGCCCATAAACTGCTGCACGGCTCGGATCAGGTGGGGCTGGGCCCCCAGCAAATTCAGCACCATGGTCTCGATCGTCTTGCATTCCAGGCTCGCCAATTGTCCGCACAGATAGAAGAACGACCACTCACGTTGTTCCCGGCGTTGGAACAGAGCTTGCAGACCACGATGAAACTCCAGCAGCGCTTCCAGGCTCAACGCGACATCTCGTTTCAGCAACCTGCCCGACGGTTTGCGCCCACTGGCCGGCGGCTTGGTGGAGCTACGGCGTTTCGACGACCGGTTTTTCTGGCTCATGGCAATCCTCTCCATGCAGAAAGATTGCCGGACAGTCTAAACCTGAAAGTCTCGTACTCAAGCAAAGTCTCGTTGTAGTACTAACCAGCTCCCGGTAAACAGGTACCGCCGACGAGTTGTTACCGCCCGGCCGATAATAGACTCACGCCGCGCTTGGTTCTTCCACCGTCGCTGGGTCATACCAGGATTTGCGGTAAACTCTACATCAGCAAGCATGATTGCGGAGTGTGTTAATGGGTCTTGGACACCGCCGGCGGCTTGGGTAGACCCATCTCGAAACGCACCGGTGGGCTTGATATGCTTGGTGCAGGACCCGCTGGCGCTGGGCAACGCGCCCAGGTCGGCATGCAGCGCCGCAGCAAGGCCCCGAGCTCCCCTGGGGCACACCAGTCGGCGGCCACCGGCCCAGGACCACGCGTCGGTGCGGCCGTCTTTGTGGCAGCGGCGCACCCAGTTGTCGCCGGCTGAATCGCTGACCTGGAGGTCTTGGCGATGGCCGTCAGACTTTGGCCGCCAGCTGTCACCGCGGTAATCACGCGCTTACGCAAAGCGTTGGAGTAAGGCTTGCCCGAAAGTCTACCCGCTGACCAGCATAAGTCACAGGAGCAGCAGCTCAAAAGAACGAAGCTGCTGCCTGCAACGAGTTCAGCCATGCACCGATTGCTTCTTGAACTTCCAACCCGGATCGATTCTGAGCGGCTCTATCTGCGGAGCTATCAAGCCGGTGATGGGCCATGGTACTATCGGATGAGCCAGGCTAACCGCCAGCATCTGGAACGATACGAAGCCGACAATCCCGCTCGTGGTCTCCAGAGCGAAGAAGAGGCCGAAATCCTGGTTCGCGATTTTGCAGCGGACTGGGTGGCTCGCCGAGCCTTTTTCCTGGGTGCGTTTCGCCAAACCGACCAGGTGTTTGTGGCCCAAATCTACATTGGAGCCGTAACCTGGGCATTGCCCGAGTTTCAGATCGGCTACTTCGTGGACTTCAAGTACGAAGGACAGGGCTACGTGACCGAAGCCGTCAGCGCCAGCTTGGGCTTCATCTTTCGAGACTTGAACGCCCATCGCGTGCGCCTAGAATGTGACGACACCAATCGACGCAGCAGGGGTGTGGCCGAGCGCTGCGGCTTGATCCAGGAAGGCCACTTGCGCGAGACCAAGCGCAACGCCGATGGCACTATCAGTGGGACGTTGTACTATGGGTTGCTCCGGCAAGAATTCACGCGAGCAGGATGATCGGACGCCACCCGCCCCTGCAGGCGACTGTCCTTCGTGCTGCCGCGCGCTGCTCGGGCAAGCCCGCTCGGCCGGCGGCCGAAACGCCCCATTAAGCCTAGCCGGGCATTAGACAGCGCGCCCATAGTCCACGTTATTTCTAACAACCACTATTACAGGACGGCGGCATGGACACCTGGAAGTTCTACGACATCACTCACCGTGAACACGTGGTATGCAATCCCACGAGCGAAGAAAAACTGACGCGCCTCGTGGAGCTTCTGCGCCTTCCGACGGGCGCGCCGGTGGTTGACATTGCGTGTGGTAAGGGCGAGTTCCTGATTCGCTTGGCGGAAGCCTATGGCGCTCGCGGCCTGGGCATCGACATTTCTCCTTTCTTCATCGCCGAGGCAGCGAGAAGGCTCAAAGCGCGGGCACCGAGTGCCGGCCTCACCTTCACCCAGATGAACGGCGCGGATTACAAGCCGGACGAGCCGCACAGCCTGGACCTAGCGTCATGTCTCGGCGCCAGTTGGGTCTTCGGAGGGCATGCCAATACTCTCGCAGCTCTGATCAGCATGGTGAGGCCCGGCGGCTGGGTGATCGTGGGAGAGCCATACTGGCAGCAGGAGCCTTCAGAGGATTATCTGAAGGCAGCCGGGTGCGCGCGAGACGACTTCGGGAGCCATGCCTCGAATGCAGAAGCCGGAGAGCGGCAAGGCGCAGAACTCGTTCACACCGTCGTGAGCGACAAGGACGACTGGGACCGGTATGAGGGCCTCCAATGGTTCGCGACAGCAGAGTATGCCCGCACCCACCCCGATGATCCGGACTTGGCGGAGGTGGCTGAGCGCATCGGCAAGGCGAAAGCGGCTTACCTGCGCTGGGGACGCGACACGCTTGGCTGGGCGATCTACATGTTCAGATCGCGCACCGCGTCCTGACAACGGCGTCGCGCGCGAGCGGGCGGCGACATCCGGCTGCGCGTAAAAGGTCTCACGCGTCCCCCGCGTGAATGCGGCCGTTTTGCGCTTTACGCCAGATTACTCAGCGGAGTCATCCTATGAACGGCGGTAGAAAAACCGGTCACACTGGGTTAGCCGTCATCGCGCTTCTCTGGGCGGTCATGAGCCCGATCTGTCTTGGATTGGGGCTGTTCTTTGTCGCATTCTACGACTCCCCAATTGACCCGCGGGCGGGAATGGGTCTGCTCGATTACCTGTTGATCTGGAGCGTCCTGGCTTTTCCCGTCTTCTGCGTCGTTTCGAGCCTCGCGGTTTGGTTCTTATACAAGAGAAGCACCCGGGCGGCGATCTTCGCCGCCCTGCTTCCGATCATTCCCCTGATCCCGATCTTCGCCATATTCGGCCGGGCCAACTCAGGACCAACCCCCAATCCCGGGAGTGGTGTTCAGGTGTCCGGGTGTGCGTCCGTTGTCTTCGACGGGGGAGATGGACTGGAGACCACCGGCTGCGGCACCCTTCCCGCTGGCATGACTGGGTCAGGCACCCTGTCCACGACAGCTGAAGCGCACAACTGGGCCTTTACGGCCCAATCAGGACAAGTCAGAATCACGCTGAAGAACGATGGCGATTCCTGTCCGCAGGTCATGGTTCTCGATTCCCAAGGCACAATCGCCGATGGATTTGAAGACGAAAACAGCCTGCGCCTCTGCCCAAGCGGCATGATCACAACCGGTTTCTTCGAATTTCGCCCGGCCAGCACAGGCGCCTATATCATCCGTGTGTTTAGCCCGGAGACGCCAGGCACATATTGGATATCCACCGAGTGACACCGCGCCTGACAAGCGGTGGCAGACGCCCTGGCTTGCGACTGCGCGTCCCCCTGATGGGAAGGATAGTCCGATGGTCAAGATACGTCCCTTTAGCCCCGCAGATTATCCGGCCGCGGTTGAGATTCACAATAGCCTGGGTGTGGTCTGGCCAGAGCAACCCTCAACCGCAGAGGGATGGGCGGAAGTCGATCGCGGCCGGAATCCGAAGTGCAAGTGGCGGCGCTGGGTAGCTGAGAGCGCCGGCGCTGTCCTGGGTTTTGGCGTCTACTGGCAAAGCGCCTTTGACTATCATCCGCAACGTTTCTATGTGAATGTGGAAGTGCGACCCGAGCATCAAGGCCAGGGCCTCGGGCAACGCTTGTACGATATGGTCATGACAGAGTTGGCCTCCCATGAGCCACGGGTACTGCGCGCCAACGCCTTCACAAATCTGCCTGCAGGGTATCAGTTTTTGGCGAAGCAGGGTTTCCGCGAAGTCTTTCGGGAAACACCCGTACACCTGGATGTACCGGCTTTTGTTCCGGCGCCGTACGCGAACCTCGAGGCTGAACTGCACCGAAGGGGCATTGAGATCAGGACGCTGCGAGAGCTGGAGGGCGAACTCGGGCGCGATGAGCGTCTTTACGCCTTGTATTGGGAGATCACTGCCGACGTGCCGCAAGAAGACACTCTCGTCGAACGGCAGCCTTTCGAGGAGTGGCTCAAGTGGGGCCTGAACGACCCGACGATACTTCCCGACGCTTACTTCGTTGCGACGAAGAATGGGGAATACATTGGGCTGCGGGAGTTGGGCCAAGACCCGGGCAGCCCAGTGCTTTGCGGAGGACTCCTGGGCGTGAAGCGCCAATATCGCCGGATGGGAGTTGGCCTGGCACTGCAATTGCGAGGGATCCGATACGCTCAGGCGAAGGGTTTTGCTGTCCTGAAAACGTGCACGGCTATTCAGAACCGGCCCATGCAAGCGATGTTCAACAGACTGGGCTATGTGCGTGACCCGGAGTGGCAACAGTGCCAGCGAGACCTGTAGGAACTGTGCTGAAGTGATCAATCGGTCCAGGCCACCCCGAAGGAGAACACACTGTGGCCCACCAATCTCAGCCGCAACCCGAGACGTCTGGGACGCGGGATGCCCGCCGAGCCCTATTAGCGCAGCTCGACGAAGTCGTGAAAGGCATCATCGGAGCTGTGGAAGAATCGGCCAACCCGGAGACCCTGCCAGTGGACAACTGGACCGCCAAAGACACCCTGGGTCACATAGCCTTCTGGCACGAGAGTTTCGCGCGCAACGCAAAAGCGCTTGTCGACGGGCGACAGCCGAAGGTGTTGAGCGGCAAATATCCTGACCTCAATCGCCAAGGCGTGGAACATTCCCGGTCTATGAGCGTGGGCCAGATCGCCGGCCGGATCAAGCGAGCCCAAGCCGTCATCCGGCGGTGCCTAATCCGGATGCCGGCGAATGTGATGATCCCGTACCGCCAGGGCTCGCGGGACTACTCACCCGATGAGCATATTGCGATTGTGCGGGATCACATTGTGGCGCATTGGCATCGGATAGAGAAGGCCGCCCGACGGGAACGCAGACGGTCCAGGGCCGCTGGATCGGCGGCACGGGAGGCACAATAGCCGCCAGGAGCGGTCGCCCAACAGGCGGCTGGCGGCGACCGGCCTCCGTGTTCACTTCGACAATCTCCGAGGTGTGCTCGGCCGGCGCCTGATGCGCCCCGTTAGGCAACCGTAGTTCCAGTGGGCTACTATCCACGTCCAGAAACGGCAGAGGGATTTGGTCATGGCAGCTGAAGCATTTGACATGTGGGTTGGCGTCCGCACCCGGAACGGGCTCCCGGCTGACGAGGTGATCTCCGCGCTCCAAAAAGAAATCCGGCGAGGCCACACTGAAAATGCCGCTTTCCTCGCCTATGAAATGCTCACGACCAGTGAAGAGCTGGAAGCCAAGCTCTGGCAACGGCTTCAGATTGTCAGCGTCGAGGATGTCGGCTTCGGTCAGATCGACGCTCCCGTTCTGGTCCACACGCTGTATCAGATGCACCACAACTTCCCCCGCCCGCAGGGCGACCGCTACCTGCTGGCACTCCATGCGGTGCGTTATCTCTGCCGCTGCACAAAAGACCGGTCGAGTGATGAGTTCTTCAACTGGGTAAAATACGCCATCGACACCGACGGACAGCGCCCCGTTGTGCCTGATTATGCCCTGGACATGCACACGGCTTCCGGGCGGCAACTTGGGCGGAGCCAGCGCCACTTTCTCGAACAAGGGGCCTTGGTTGCCCCCGAACTACCCGACCGCGAGACGGTGTATCGCCAGAGATTGCTGGCGCTCCTGGCTGCCAAGGAAGCTTGAGCGTTCCGCCCAGAGTGCATCGCCAGCCTGGCACCCGCAGGTCCAGGCGCGAACAGCACGCTGGTTCTCGGTTGGGCACCGGCGCGGCTTGATCCCCGCCCCACCCTGGCGGCCGGCACCGTCCGAGCCTGAAAGCGAGGCGAACGCATGCGCGCGCCCAACCTCACAACCGACCGCCTGCACCTGCGCGAGCTGACCGAAGACGACGCCGGCTTTGTCCGGAGGCTGCTCAACGAGCCGGCCTTCCTTCGTTTTATCGGTGATCGGGGCGTCCGCACAACGGCCGAGGCGCGTGACTACATCCGGCAGGGTCCGATCGCGAGTTACCGGCGCCATGGCTTCGGCCTATATCTGGTTGAGCTCAAAGGCCTCCCCACCGCGATCGGCTTGTGCGGGCTGATAAAGAGGGACAGCCTGGAGGACGTCGACATTGGCTACGCCTTCCTGCCGGAATTCTGGTCCAAGGGCTATGCGCTGGAGGCGGCTCAGGCCGTGCTGGCCCATGGGATCGAAGTCATCGGGCTGCGGCGCATTGTCGCGATCGTGTCGCCGGATAATGAACGCTCGGAGAAGGTGCTTGGCAAACTGGGGCTCCGCTTTGAGCGCATGCTCACCTGGCCAGATGATGGCTCTGAGCTCAAGCTGTACGGATTAGACAGCCCGGCTACCTGACACACACCCTTTTCTATGCCCTACCGTTTCGCCACCCAGCCGCGCGACTATTCCGATCTGGCCGGAGGCCGAGTGCTGTACAGCCGGCCCGGCTACCCGGCTTTTCCGGTCCGGCTCGCCAGCGAAATCTTTCAGCGCTGCCTGTCCCAGCGCGCCGGTCCCGCCTCGGCCCGGCCGGTGACTCTATATGACCCGTGCTGCGGCGGCGCATATCATCTCAGCGCCTTGGCTCTTGAGCATTGGGCCGCCCTTCAGATGATCATCGGCTCGGACATTGACCCGCAAGCGGTCCAGCTGGCGGCGCGCAACCTCGGCCTCCTGACGCCGGACGGCCTGGACCAGCGCATCCGGGAACTGACCGCGCACTACCAGGCCTATGGGAAGGATTCCCATCGCGCCGCACTGCAGAGCGCCCAGGCGCTGCGGGAGCGAGTTGGCGTCCAGGCCCGCCGCCAGCCGCTGCCGACCCGCGTGTTCCAGGCTTCCGCCTTTGATGCGTCCACCTTGCGTTCGCATCTGGGAGATACCGGCATAGACGTCGTCTTGACCGACATACCCTATGGCCGTCAGTCGGCCTGGGCCGACACCGCGCGCCAGACATCCGAAAGCCCCGTCAGCCGCATGCTCACGGCGCTGCGAAGCTGCCTGCACACCGAGAGCGTGGTGGCGATCGCGTCAGACAAGAGCCAGGTGATCGCGTCCGAAGGCTACGCGCGGGTGGAACGCTTCCAGGTGGGCAGGCGCCAGATCGTGCTCCTGCGGCCGCGGCCGGAATGAGCCCAGCGCCGGCTGCCGGAACGCACGCGCTCTCGGCCGGCTTCGCCTGGATGACTGACCCGCCGGCAGGCCATCGGCCAGTCGGATACGCCGGCCCGGCTGGCCGCACCGGCATGCGGCCGCCCCCTGGCGATCGCTCGCGCTCGACCGGGCGGCGTCCTGGAAGACTACCGGCTGGCGGGTGGGCCGACCTGGCCGCCAGCCGTCAGGGTCCCTTGGGGTAAGCATGCTCAGTGACCTACCCGCCCTCCCCGCCGGCAAACGCGCGCTGGTCGAACACCTGGTTGGCCAACTCAGTCAGGTCGCCGGCCTGACAGCCGTTGTGTTGGGCGGTTCCTATGCCAGCGGTACCCAGCACGAGGCTTCTGATCTGGATCTTGGCCTTTACTATCATGAGGCCACGCCGTTTTCGCTTGACCAGATCCGGCTGGTCGCGGAGGCAGTGGCGGTGCGGTCACCCATAACCGTCACGGGCTTCTACGAGTGGGGCGCCTGGGTCAATGGGGGTGCCTGGCTGCCCACGGCACAGGGCAAGGTGGACTTCCTGTATCGCAACTTGGATCAAGTCCAGCGGGCCATCACGGAGGCACACCAGGGCCTCACGCACCACGACTACGACCAGCAGCCTACGTTCGGGTTCTATAGCGTCATCTATCTGGCGGAGACGCAGATCTGCCTCCCCCTGTATGATCCGGAAGGGCGGATCGCCGACCTGAAACGTCAGGTGGCGGTTTATCCGCCCAGGTTGAAGCACAAGATCGTGGCAGATTCACTCTGGGCGGCCGAATTCACGCTCCTGCACGCCCGCGGCTTCGCGGCTCAAGGTGACGTCTACAATACAGTGGGGTGCCTGACGCGGGTTGTTTCCAATCTCACGCAGGCGTTGTTCGCCTTGAACGAGAGGTACTATCTGCGGGATAAGCGGGTCCTGGAAGTTATCGCGATGCTGCCGTTGGTGCCGCCTGGTTATCTTGAGCAGATTAATGGCGTGCTGGCCCAGCCGGGCAGCACGGCTGCCAAATTGACTGGGTCCGTCAGCGCCCTGGCGCAGACGTGGCGCAGCGTGGTGTCGCTCCCTGGGGTAAACTATCAGCCTAAGTTTCAGCTTTAGGGTTTCAGTTTATGCTCGACCTCCAAGCAGGCTTTCTCCATCGCCCGGGTTTTCAAATCCACTACTGGATCGGCGGTCCGGCCACCGCCCCGCTGGTCGTCTTCACCCACGGCGCGACGATCGACCACCGGGAGTGGGAGGCCACTCTACCCATCGTCGGCAAGACCTTCCGCGTCCTGGCCTGGGACGTGCGCGGTCATGGACGGTCGCGCCCAGCGCCGTTTGTGCTCAAGGACGCCGTCGCCGATTTGCTGGCCATCCTCGACCAGCAGCAGGTCGAGCAGGCCGTGTTCGTCGGCCATTCCATGGGCGGCAACCTGCACCAGGAGCTCGTGTTCCGGCACCCTGCCCGAGTGGCGGCGATGGTGTGCCTTGGGTGTACCTGGAATTTCCAGAAACTCTCAATCTGGGAGTCTTTGGGCTTAAGCCTGGCGGAGCCGATCTTCAGAGTCTATCCCTACACGACGCTGGTGGATCAGTCGCTGGCGATCAGCGCGACCTCGCCGGCCTCGCAGGCGGTGCTGCGCGCGGCCATGGGTCACCTGAGCAAGGCCGAGTTCGTCCAGATCCTGATGGCGACTGCGGCGTGTCTCCACTACGAGCCGGGCTACGTCATCAACAAACCGCTGCTACTGCTGGTCGGCGCCCAGGATCGGACCGGGAACATCCGCAAGATCATGCCGATCTGGGCCGAACGCGAACCGGATTGCCGGCTCGAGGTCATCCCCAACGCCAAGCACGCCGCCAATCTCGACAATCCGGCCTTCTTCCACACGACTTTGCTGAATTTTCTGATGGCGCGCTGTCTGCCGGAGGCCCATTAACGCGCCCGGCGCTGCTCGTCGTAGCGCTTCACGAGCGCGGGCGGAGCTTGGCAACGCCAGGCGTTGACCAGCAACTCTCTGAGATCGTCCACCGGAATGACCGGCAGCCGCACCAGCACGGCCGGATAGCCGGCGTAGTGCGGCTCGGTGAAGAGCGCCGTCGGATGCGAGGCCAGGAACATGTCTTTCTCTTCAATGTCACGGACGCGGACGGCAAGCACTTCGCGGTTCGGCACCCGGGGCTTCTTGGGGTGATTGCGTTCCAGCCACACCCAGGCCAGCCCCTTCCGCTTACCCTGACGCACCACGGCGAAGGCGGACAGGTCTGGCTCCACCACCGTCTCTGGGAGTGCCAACACGATCTGACGGACGTCATTCAGGTCAGCCATCAACCACCTTCCCTGCTCAGATCAAGGCTCTGGGCTGGCTCGCCAAGCGCGCAGATCACAAGGGTGTCCGGCTCTCAGAATACACGCAATCGCGCGGGTGTGTGCTGGACTTTTTCGCGACTGTCGTCCCACAGACTCAAACTGACCGAAGGCAGCGTCCACGCCGGATCACAGCCGGCGGACCAGCAAAGCCAGCGTCTCATCCGATGTCCAGCGACCTAACGTCCCCTCATCCCTTTCAACTCCGCCTCGCCGGCGCCGCCGACGACGTTCTGCTCGCCCAAATTGGGGCCGAGACTTTTGCGGACACTTTCGCGGCGGACAACACGGCCGAGAACATGGCGGCGTATCTGGCCGCCGCCTTCAGCCCGGACCAGCAGGCGCGTGAAATCGCCGATCCCGCCAGCCGCTTCCTGATCTTGGAAGCCCACCACACTCCTGTGGGCTACGCCCGCCTGAAATTCAGCCCAGCGCCCGAGGCGATCATCGGCCGCAATCCGGTTGAGCTGGCGCGCCTCTACGCCCGCCGGCCGTGGATCGGCCAAGGTGTCGGAGCGCGCCTGATGCAGGCCTGCTTGCGGGAGGCCGACCAGGCCGGCTGCGATACAATCTGGCTGGGCGTCTGGGAACGGAACTCCCGCGCGATTGCCTTCTATCGACGCTGGGGTTTTGTGACCGTCGGGGCACAGATCTTTGAACTCGGCCAGGATCCCCAGCGTGATCTGCTGATGGCCCGGCCGGTCGGCTCGGTCTGACCTGGGCCTCAGGCGCCGTGGATCAGCCCGGAGCGCCTGGCACATTTCCCGGCTGAACGGACGGAACACTGCCACGATGGACATCAAGTTCAAGGCCAAGATCTGGTACTGGCACGGGCCCGCCCCGTACTACTTTGTCACCGTCCCGGCCAAGCAGTCCCGCGACCTGAAGGTGATCTCGGAACTGGTGACCTACGGCTGGGGCATGATCCCGGTGACCGCGCGCATCGGCCAGACCGAGTGGAAGACGACCTTGTTCCCCAAAGACGGCGGCTACGTTGTGCCGCTCAAAGACAGCGTCCGCCGTGCCGAAGAACTTGGTGAAGGCGACCAGGTGACCGTCCGCCTCACCGTGCGCTAGGCGCGGTGCGTCGTCGCCGGGCACCCTGCCCGCACCAGCAGCTCACCCGTCCGCGGCCTGGATGGGCGCGGACAGACGGCGCAAACGCCAAGGGCCTTGGCCGGAGAGTGGCCGCTGCCACGCAGGGATCGCCAGCGCCGTCGCTGCGGCGCGGAGGACCGACCGATGGAAGTTGCCCGCTTCGAGGACATCCAGGCGGAGTTCATGCGGCGCGCGCAACAGGCCGTGTACTGCAGTGTCGCCACCATCGATCTCCACAATCGCCCGCGCTCTCGGATCATGCACGTCATCTGGGATGGTCCAACCGGCTGGGTGATCACACGGCCCGGTTCCCCCAAGACGCGCCACCTGGCGCAGAACCCGCATGCGTCGCTGGCCTATATCGGCGACCCACAGCGCCCCATGTATATCGAGAGCGTCGCCGCCTGGGAGGACGAGGCGACCGAAGAGCAGCGGATCTGGGATCTCCATCGGTCGACGCCGCCGCCCTTGGGGTTTGACCCAGCGCCGCACTACGGCACGACCAGGCATCCCTTGTTCGGGCTGCTGCGGTTCAGGCCCTGGCGGATTGAACTGGCGGAGCTGGGCCAGGCCAGCCTGATCTGGCGGCCCCGGTCGGCCGCCCCAGCCTCAGCGGCTGGCGGCCGGGAGGCGGAAACGGGCGTTAACTCGCTGCCGCAACAGGGGTTGGCGGATCGCCTTGGCCGAGATCCAGGGCGCGCCGAGAAAGGCGCCTAACCGCGCGAAACCGCTGGCCAGGGCCTCGGCAAAAGCCTCGTCCCGGCCCAGGGACGGCGCTTCCAGCCACAGGCCCAAGATGACCAGGGTCTGGGTCGCCCGGTCCAGCTTGCTATCAAAGCGCGCCACGAGCCGGTCGCCCCACAAGACCGGCAGCGCGTAGTAACCGAACTTGCGCTGAGGCGCAGGCTTGTAGACCTCCCAGACAAAGTCGAAATCGAACAAGTCCTTGGCGCGCCCGCGCGCGATGACGTGATCCAGCGGCGCCAGGAACACGGCCTCCTCCATCGTGGTCGTGTCCAACGGCTTCCAGGCTTTGGGCACCCGCCCGGCGCATAGGTCTTTCAGCAGCTTGGCGTCGGCGCCCAAGGCGTACTGCCCGGCCTTCCAACCGTCCACCCGCACTTCGATCAGTTCGCCGTCCGCCAGCAGCTCCTCCAGCACTTTCTTGGCCGCGCGGTCTGGCTCGCCGCGCCGAAAGGAGTCGCTCGTGCGGCTGATCCGCGTCAGGCCGCCGAAGGCGATTTCCTTCTTCACCAGAAAGCGGTCCAGTTCCGCCTCGCTGCTCTCGCCGAGCAGGTGCGCCGGCGCGACGGCCTCCGCGAGGGCATAGATGCGCTCAAAGCGGTCGCGATGGTGAGTCATCGCCTCGCCCGTATACCACAGGTAGTACAGGGCCAGGGCGCTGTCTTTGCGGCCGCGATAACTCTGCGTGCGGGTGCGCGTTGCCATCGCGAAGTCCCGGTTGCTCAGGACGCCGCGCTCGCGCAGGGCCGCGCGCATTTCGGCGATGGCGTCCGCGTGGTCGCGGGCCAGGCGGCGCAGGCGCGGGTCGCCGTAACCGCCGTCCCGTTCGCGGCGCATGACTGCGCGCCAATACGGCAGTTCCTCCATCGGCCGGACGGCCAGCCAGCCTCCCCAGTCAAAAAACCGGCGCTGCCGGTAGGTCACCGTCTCCCACTGCTCAGGCGCGTACCCGAGGACGCGGCTGTGCAGCGCTAGATCCTGGCTGCGAGCCACGCTCTGCAGCGGGTCCAACTGCAGGTACTCCATCGCGCGCATGGCCTGCACGGTGCCCGGGAGGCCGCGCCAGCGCCGTCCCGGCCACAGACCCTGTTTGCCAAGGATGAAGTGCCGTGCGGTTTCGAGGTCGATGGTCAGCATAGGGTTGCATTATAACCACGCGTTTCGACCCGGGCAGGAGGCCGGCGCTTCCCTGGCCGGGGCCGTTCCCTGAATGACGCAGGCTCGGCTCCGGCCCGCCTCAGTAGCGCCCCGGTACGCGGCCGCAGAAGCCGCCTCCTGCCTCAGCGTCGTCGATGAGCGGAGGCCAAAGGTTGCTCTGCGCTTGTCGAAGGGCGAAGGATGCGGCGCGACCTGGCCCGGGGGCGTCCCGGCGGCGGAAACGCAAGACGGCTTGGCTGTGACCTGAGCGGATCAGGCGCCGGCTAGACCCGGCCCGTGGAGATGAGCCAGGCCAGGGAGCGCCGCGCTGTCGTCGAGGAGAGATTGGCAGGCGGCCTTACTGCGATTTCCGCATGGGCTGGAGTCACCCCGGCCCCACTTCGCTTCGCTGCGGGGGCCATTGAACTCCAGCGGGTCCAGATCATGGTGGCGGGGTGAGCACAAAGAGGCGATGGCGGCTGGGCCGCCAGGGGATTGGCCGGATGCTTTCCACCCGCTCGACCTTGGCCCCCACCCGGCTGAAGGTCGCCTTCCAGGCCCGTTCGTGTTTGAAGCCGAAGGGCAGGCTCATTTCGCTGGAGACGGAGCGGTTGCCCGCCCAATCCAGCCAGCGCAGGAGGCCCAATTCCAGCGGGCTCTCGAAGACGTCCTCGGCGATTACCACGCGGCGCCGGGCGACCCGCAGACACTCGCGCAGCGTGGCCGCGGGGTCCTGAACGTGATGAAGAACAAAGATCAGAAAGACCGTGTCGATGCTGGCGCTGAGGAAGGGCAGCCGCTCACCCGCGCTCAGACACAAGCTCAAGGAGGTGCGATTCAGGTTGATGACGTCGGTCCCGTAGGCACGCGCCGGGGCCTGCTCGCTCAACAGCCGGGCGATACGCATCGAGCCGCAGCCGCAATCCAGGATGACTTCTCCCGGCGCGATGTGGCGGAGCAGGTAGCGGGCCATGCGGCGCGCCCGATACTCCTCAACGGTGGCAGTGGCCCAAGCCGGCAGCATGCGCCGATTTTACCAGGGTGCCGGGCAGCTTCTGCCTCGGAACGCGCCCACGGATAATGGTAGACTGGCCCCAGAGCCGCGCCCAGGCCAGGTGTCTTAACCGGGAGCCCTATGCTGCTTGAATCAGCGCTCGTCGTCCTCGTCCCCGCCGCCGAAAGTGTGGTCGCGTCTTTCCGCCGCCAGCATGATCCTGCGGCGGCGCTGGGCGTGCCCGCCCACGTCACCACGCTGTATCCGTTCCGGCCGCCGGACACGCTCACGGACGCCGACTTCGCCCGCCTGCGCGATCTGTTTCTGAGCGTGCCAGCTTTTACCGTCGTCTTCGCGCGGACGGCGCGCTTCCCGGGCGTGCTATACCTGGCGCCCGAGCCGGCCGCCCCGCTTCGGCAGCTCACCGAGCTCGTCCTCGCGCACTTCCCGGGTCTGCGCCCGTATGGCGGGGCGCATGCCGAGATCATCCCGCACCTCACCATTGCCCAGGTAGCGGACCCAGCCCTGCTCAATCAGATCGCCGCCGATTTCCATCAGGCCGCCAGCCCGCAGCTCCCCTTGCAGGTCAGCGTCGCGGCAGTAGCCCTGATCGACAACACGCGCGGCTCGTGGCAGGTCAGCCGGGAGTTCGCCCTGGGCCGGCCCGGCCGCGCCGCTTGACCCCGAGCCGGCCGCACGCTGGAGAAGGAACTGGATCGCCTATGCTGAGAGTCATGAGTTTCAACATCCGCTATGGCCTGGCCAACGACGGTGAAAACCGCTGGGAGCGGCGCCGGGAATTCGCGTTGGCGCGCATTCGAGCCTTTGCCCCGGACCTGCTCGGACTGCAGGAGTGCCGCGATGACGCCCAGGCCGCCTTCGTCCGGGCCAATCTGCCGGACTATCACTTTCTGGCGACCCATCGCGGCGGCGACGATGACACGACTTTGGAGATGGCCCCGGCCCTGCTCCACCAGGGCCGCGGCCGCCTCGTCCAGCACGGCCACTTCTGGCTCAGCGATACCCCGACCGTGGCCGGCAGCAAGAGCTGGGACAGCGTCTTCGCCCGGACCGTGACGTGGGCCCAGGTGATCCACATCCCGACCGGCCGGGCGTTGACCTTCGTCAATACGCACTTTGACTATCAGCCCGGGGCCATCGCCGGGGCCGCGCCGGTGTTGCTGGACTGGCTGCGAACGAGCCGGCCCGAGGCGCCCGTCATCGTGACCGGCGACTTCAACGCCGACAAGCGCTCCGGCGCCTATGACCTTCTGACCCACGGCGCCGGTCTCGCTGACGCCTACCGGCTGGCCCACCCGGACGACGGCGAGGACGCCACCTTTCATGGGTTTGGCCAAGCCCCGCAGCCAACGCCGATCGATTGGATCCTGGTCTCGGACCATTTTCGCGTCCTCGACGCCGCCGTCGATCGGTCACGCGCCGGAAACCTGTTCCCGTCTGACCACTACCCCATCACGGCGGTCCTGGACTGGAAAGACTGACTGGCCGCGGCGCCGGCCGCCCTACGCGGATCACTGAGCCGGCGCTACAATTCTCTCCATGGCGCACACCTGTCCCCTCTGCCGGGCGGTCTACGCCGGCGACGAGACCTGCCAAGACCGCTTCCACCTCAGCCAGCTGGCCGAGATCGAGCAGCCGGCGCGGTACGCCGTGCACCATCTCAGCGTCCCGTGTTACATGCTCCAGCACAACGCCTACTCGCGCGAGGGCTGGCTGGCTGTGCGTGACCTGCTGGCCAAGTTCGTGCGCGCCGGCTGGACCCCGGCGATGGCCAGACGCCAGGCGCGCGTCAGCGCCGCCAGCGGCCAGCGCACTTGGAGTTTCACTAAAGGCGCCAAGCTGGCCGGAGTGGACGCGCTCGTCTGGAGCCGGACCATCGCCGACGTCAGCGTGGATTCGGCCGCAGCGTATTGCGCGGACGTCCAGCTCTGGGCGGAGAGTCTCCTGACCGACTCGGAAGCCCTGATCCAGTCGTTGCGCCGATCGGCCCAGGTGTGACCGCAGGCCCTGAACACGCCGGGCGGGAAGATTGCGAGGCGGCATGCGACCACTCCCCAACCTCCCTCTCTGCGCCTTGGGACTCAGCCTGGCCCTTCTCGCCGCCTGCCGTCCCGTCCCACCCGCGACCGGCGCCGCCACCAGTTCGCCGCCGCCCGTAACGCAAAGCCCCACCTCGTCCCCGGCCTCGCCGCCGCTGCGGCCTGACCAGATCTTCGACTTTCCGGAGGCCGAGTCGATCTCGGTCGTGGCCGATCCGGCCGGCGCCCTGATTGTGGCCCTTGGCCAGGGGCACAGCTTATTCGTCGCGCGCTCCGCCGACGATGGGCGCACCGTTTCGGCGCCGGCGCTGGCGACAGGCGATCGAACCGCCCACGTGCTCGGCCTGGAGAGCCCGGCCCTCGCCGTCAACGAGGCCGGCCGCTTCGGGCTCGCCTGGCTGGAAATCCCGCCTGACTTCAATGGCGGCCAGGTCTGGTATGCGTTTTCCGACGATGGCGGCCGGACGTTCACGCCTGGCCAGTTGGCGGCCACTGACCGCAGTGGTGAGACCACCATGGTGGCGCTGGCGTTGACGAACACGGGCGACCCGATCCTGGCCTGGCTCAACGGCAGCCGCCTGCGCGTCGTGCGCTCGTTCGACCAGGGGCGGACCTTCCAGAGCGCCCAGAACCTGGACACCGGGTCATGCGAATGCTGTCAGCCGCAAGTTCTCGTCAACGGCGACAACGTTTACCTCGCCTATCGCAGCCTGGAACCGACACCCGAGGCCGGCGATATCCGCGACATCGTCCTGATTCGTTCGTTGGACGGAGGCCAGCGCTTTGCACCGATCACGCGGGTGAGTGACGCCCACTGGTATCTCTCCGCCTGCCCGATTGCCGGGCCGTCCCTGGCCGCCTTTGGCCAGGATCTGTATGTGGCCTGGATGGACGGCCGCTCGGCGCCGCCCGGCACCTTCAGCCGGGGCGACGTCTGGCTGGCCCGGTCTCGCGATGGCGGCGTCCACTTCTCGGCCAATGTGCGCGTCAACCCCGACGAGAGCCAGCACCACACCAAGCCGGCCATCGCCGTCGGGCCGGATGGCCGCCTGCACATCGTCTGGGAAGTTCAGGGCGACGCGGGCGCGGCCCTGTACTATGCGCGCTCGGACGACGGCGGCCTGACCGCAGCCGCGCCGCGCGTGATCGTCAGCGGCGCCGACGGCGCGTTCGGGCGGCCGCGCATGCCCATGCTGACGGTCACCCCGACGGGTCAGATCGCCGTGGCCTGGATCGATCAGCAGGGTGCCCACCTTGGCCTGTGGCCAGGGCAGAACTGATGAGACGCGGGTGCGCTCGGCCTTGCAGTCCAATCGGGCAGTCCGCCGACCCGCAACCGAAGCGTTGGCCGCCTGCCGGACCGCCCGAAGTGCGACCGTCTGGAAAACACACTGGGGTCTGGCCGCCATGCCAAACACGCTCTACCTGTTGATCGGTCCCAAAGGGGCCGGCAAGAGCCACATCGGGGCGTTGATCAGCCGCCACACGTCGATCCACTTCCTGCTGGTGGAGCCGCTCTGGCTCAGCCTCCAACCGGGCGAAGATGGCTGGCAGAAGGTGGAGGCCGCCATCGACACGCTGTTGACAGCCCATCCGACGGTGATGATCGAAAGCCTGGGCGTCGGCGACGGCTTCCGAGCCTTCCACGCCCGCCTGGCCCAGAAGTATCGGCTCAGGCTGATCCGGGTCAGAGCGGACCCAGAGACCTGCCTGGCACGCGTCCAGAGCCGCAGCCGCGCCGACCATATCCCGGTCTCTATGGAACAGGTGCAGGCGTACAACCGCCTCGCCGCGGAAGTCGCCTACGCCTGGGACCTGGAGATCGACAACAATCACCCCCAGCCGGAGGCCGACTTGATCAACGCCTTTTTGGCGCTGCAAGCGGCGGACGACCACGCCCACGCTGCGGGAGGACCAGCATGAAAACCAGGTCAACGGCGGCTACCATCGACGCCTATATCGCCGGTTTGCCGGCTGAGGTCCGGGCCGTGCTCGCGGAGCTCCGATCCACGATCCGCACCGCCGCCCCGGCTGCGGAAGAGACCATTCGCTATCAGATGCCGACCTTCACCCTCCACGGCCATTATCTGGTGTACTTCGCCGCTCACAAGCAGCACATCGGTTTCTACCCGGCGCCGGTGGGCGAGCCCGCCTTCGCCAAGGCGCTGGCAACCTATGGGGCCGGCCGGGGCACGCTGCGCTTCCCGCTGGATGAGCCGCTGCCAACGGCGCTGATCCGGCGTCTCGTCAGATACCGGGTCAAGGTGGTGACGGCTCAGATGGCGGCGAAGCGAAAGAAGGCCAAATGAACGGCGGGGTCGAGGTCGGCTTCGCCAGCCAGAAGAACTACAGCGCCCGGTACAGCCTGCGCCAGGAGGCCCTCCGGGCACAGCGGCCGGCGCTGAAGGGGCTGAGTTGCTAAACCGACGGCGGCGACCGGCCGCGCGCTCGGCCGAGACAGGAGTCCCATAGAGACGAGCGCCGATCTCGCTGTAGAATCAGGCCAGGCGCGGCGCAGCGGTCCGCGCCCGACCCACCTGCACCCAGCGGACCGACCAGGGGAACAGATGTCATGTCCACCAACACGTCAGCCTTGCCGGACCGGAAAGACCCGCCGACCGGGATAGTCCGCCTGGCAAATCTCCTGCCGCTGTGGCTGTGCTCCCTGGCCATCACGGTCGAGGGTTTTCCGCATCCGCCCATCTCGCCCGAGGCCGCCGTGGGCGCGTTCATCGGCGCCCTGGCCATCAGCGTCCTGCTCATCTGGCGCGGCTGGGCCACCGTGGAAGTAGTGCTGTACAGCCTGTTCCCGCTCTTGCTCTTGGCGCCCTTCGACGAAATCTCCACCGCTTACAAGACCCCGTTCATCGCCCTGTGCGCGCTGAGCCTGACCATCGGGCTGATGGTTTACCAGCGGGCGCGGGCGGCCCGGTGGCAGCGCCTGCTACTCTTGTTAGGGTTCGCCGGCGCGACTTATGCCCTGGCCCACCATGCCATCTTCAATTTCTGGGAGATGGCCGCGCAATTGGGCTACTCCCGCTGTTTCCCGGAGGCGCATGGATGCGCGCCCCTGCCCAGCCAGGCGCCTTCGTGGTTAGCCCTGTTCTTCATCCCCTGAACCGGCCCGCCGCCCGCCCCTGATCTCGACCGCCGCCTTCATCCAATCCCACTGGAGAGCGTCACCTATGCCGGAGCATGCCTGGCTTGACCCCGCCGCGTTCCCGTTCCAATCGCACTACTTGAGCCTGCCGATGGGCCGCCTGCACTACGTCGACGAGGGGGCCGGCGCGCCCGTCGTCATGGTGCATGGCAACCCGACCTGGTCGTTCTTGTATCGTCACCTGATCAAACAACTGGCCGGCCAGTATCGGTGCGTCGCGCTCGACCACATCGGCTTTGGCCTGTCCGATAAACCGGCCGACTGGACCTACCGGCCGGCTGACCATGCCGCCAACCTGGAAACGCTGATCGACACGCTGGGCCTCACGGGCATCACTCTCGTGGTGCAGGATTGGGGCGGCCCGATCGGGTTGGCGTACGCCCTGGCCCACCCCGAAAACGTCAAGCGCCTGGTCATTCTCAACACGTGGCTTTGGCCGGTCGACCAGGACTGGTATTACATCGCCTTCAGCCGCTTCACGGGCGGCGGCCTGGGCCGTTTCTTGATCCGGCGTTTCAATTTCTTCGTGACCGGCATCATGCCGCAGGCTTACGGAGTCCGGGCGCGCTTGACCGACGCCATCCACCAGCACTACCGGCAGCCGCTCGCCGTCCCGGCCGAGCGCAAGGGCTGCTGGACGCTCCCCGGCCAGATCATCGGCGCAACCGAGTGGCTGCGCGGCTTGTGGGCGCAGCGGGCCCGGCTGGCCGGCAAGCCGGCGCTGATCGTCTGGGGCATGCGAGACATCGCCTTCCGCGAGCGCGAGCTGAACACCTGGCTGGCGGCCTTGCCGAATGCCCAGGTGGTCCGGCTGAGCGACGTTGGCCACTTCGTCCAGGAGGAAGCCGTGGACGCGCTCGGCCAGGCCGTGCGCGCTTTCCTCGCCCCGGCCGCCTCCGCCCCCGCCGACTGAATCTGCGCTATCATCCGCGTATGTCCCGCTTCGCCCTGCTGGCCTTCGACGCCGATGACACCCTGTGGCAGAATGAGCGCCTGTACGCGGACACCCAGGCCCGCTTCAAGGAGCTCCTGGCGCAGTACCACAGCCCGGAGTGGATCGACGCGCGCCTGTACGCAGCCGAGATGCGCAACTTGCCCCACTTCGGCTATGGCATCAAGGCGTTCGCGCTGTCGATGATCGAAACGGCCGTCGAGCTGACCGAGGGCCGCATCGCCGGCCGCGATATCCAGGTGATCATCGACAGCGCCAAGGCCATGCTGGCGGCCGAGGTCGAGCTCCTCGAGCACGTCGCCGACACCCTCGTCCAACTGGCCAGCGCTTATCCGCTCATGGTGATCACCAAGGGCGATCTCCGCGACCAGGAAGCCAAGATCGCGCGCTCCGGGCTGGCCGCCTACTTCCGCTTCGTCGAGATCGTGAGCGACAAGAACCCCGAGACCTACCGCGGGCTGCTCCAGCGCCACGCCATCCCGCCGGAGCGCTTTCTCATGGTCGGCAACTCGCTGCGCTCGGACATCCTCCCGGTCCTGGCGCTGGGGGCCAGCGCCGTTTATATCCCGCACGCGTTGACCTGGGCCCACGAGGCCGGCCAGCCGCCGCCGGCGTCCCAGCCGGGTTTCTATGAGCTCACGCACATCGGCCAGCTGCCGGGCCTGCTGGCGGAGATTGACCGCTGACAGCCTCGCCCGCCGATGGGTTTGGGGGCCGGCGATACCCGCCCCAACCGCGTCCAGCGAGAGACCTGATTCCTGGAAACTGACCGGCTTTGCCAGGCGGGCCCTTCACCATGCAGTTCGTCGCTTTCCTGCGCAACGTCAATCTGGGGCAGCCCAAAAGCCCGACGCGCCCTCAACTCGAGTCCGCCTTTCAGCAAGCCGGGGCCGCGGCCACGGCCTCATTCCTGAGCAACGGCACGCTGGTCTACACGGCCGCTGGCGGCCGGGCGGCCGAAAGCATCGCGCGGCGCGCCGCCGTCCTGCTGCGGGCTGAATGCGGGCTGACCGAACCCCTCTTCGTTCGCAGCTTGCGCCGCCTGGTGGCGCTCGCGGCCGAGGACCCTTTTGCCGGCCTGGACGACGCGCCAGACACCCGGCGCATGTTCACCGTCTTCGATCCGGCCGGAGCGCCGCGGATCACGGTGCCGCTCGAATCTGCGCGCCGGGATTGCCTGATCTTGCGCCTCGATGCCGGCGAGGCATTCAGCCTCGTGCGCATGGTCGGGGGCCAGACCGGCTACCCAACGCCGGTGCTGGAAAAAGCGTTGGGCCGGCCGGTGACGACGCGCAGCTGGACCACAATCCTGCGCCTCGTTCAGAAACATGGATAGCCTATGGAGACACCTGCCGCGCCCGATGTCCACTTTCAACGCCTGACCGCGCGCACCGTTGTCCAGATCTGCCAGCTCAGCGAGACCTTATCGCCGGCCCAACGCGCCATGGTCAGCGACAATGCGCTGTCCATCGCCCAGGCGCATTGCTCGGAGGGCGCCTGGATGCGCGCCATCTATGCCGACGACGTGCCGGTCGGCTTTCTGCTGCTGCATACCGGCTCGGACTACGACGACGGCCTGGACTGCCCGGGCGTCTTCCTGTGGCGCTTCATGATCGCTGGACCCTATCAGGGTCTGGGCTATGGCCGCCGGTCCCTGGAACGACTGTGCGCCCAGTTGCGCTCGCAAGGCGTGCGCGAGCTGTACACCAGCTGCCATGTGGGCGCCGCCAGCCCGGAGGGCTTCTATCGGCGCCTAGGGTTTGCGCCGACGGGCGCGTATTACGGGGATGAGGTGGAACTGAAACTGGCGCTGGTCTAAGCCGGCGGCCAGCGCCCGGCCGAGGCTACAGGTTCTCGAGGACCCGGTCGAGGAGCCGCACGCCCGCCGCCAGCACCGTCTGGGACAGCAGCCACCAGACCGCGCCGCCGATCAGGTAGCGCAGCCAGCCGAGCGGCTCGAGCGTCGCCACCAACCAGACCACCAGCGCCAGGGAGCCGCCGTACAGCGCCACCCACCCCAGTGTCCGCCAGAAGGCCAGCTGCAGGGCTTTGTCGAAGAAGTAGCGGCGGTGGTAGCTGCCGAACGAGAACCAGAACACCAAGCCGCTCACCACCACCACGGTGATGAGCGCGACGATCCAATTCCACGGGGGCGGGAGTTCCCAGGCCATGGGCCGGCGCACCTTTCACTGGACTGAGCGCGAGACGCCCATTATCCACAACCAGGACCAGGAGCGACAAGAGCCGGTATGATCTTCGACCAACATGAGTTCGATCTCCGCTGCGAATGGGGCGAGCCAGGCGTGACGACCCTGGCCCCGATCAGCGACGCCGTCGTCATCGTCGACGTGCTGTCGTTTTGCACGAGCGTCGAGATCGCCGTGCGGCAGGGCGCCCTGGTCTATCCGTATCGCGGGCCTGCCGACGCGGCCGCCGCCTTCGCCGCCTCGGTCGGCGCGGAACTCGCGGACCGCCGGCGCACGCCCGGCCGCTACTCGCTCTCGCCTGAGTCGCTTCAGAAACTCGGGCCCGGCGCGCGCCTCGTATTGCCGTCGCCGAATGGCGCGACGCTGACGCTGGCCGCCCCGCCGACGCCGGTGCTGGCCGGCTGCCTGCGCAATGCGCGCGCCGTCGCCCGGGCCGCCCGGCGGTTTGGCCCGCGCGTGGCCGTCATCTCGGCCGGCGAACGCTGGCGGGCCGATGGCAGCCTGCGGCCGGCCTTCGAGGATCTAGTCGGCGCCGGCGCTATCCTCTGCCACCTGGAGGGACGGTTGGCCCCGGAAGCGCAGGCCGCGGTCGCGGCGTTTCGCGCGGTGGAGGCCCGCCTGAGCGAAGCGCTGCGGCAGTGCAGTTCCGGCAAGGAACTGGTCGAGCGCGGCTTTGGCGGGGATGTGGACCTGGCGGCGCAGCTCAACCTGAGCGAGTGCGCGCCGGTCCTGACGGACCAGGCTTACCAGTGGAACCAAACGCCATGAACGCCATCGTAACCGGCCTGCACGGCACCGTCGCGCCGGCCCTGGCGCAGGCCCTCGCGGCCGGCGGCCACACCGTCACCGCGTGGGATCGGGCCCAGACGCCGATAGACAGTGCCGCCGCGGCGCGCGCCTTTATCCGCGAGGCGCGCCCGGACTGGTTCTTCCACCTGGCCACCGGAAGTCCGGCCTGGGCCGAGTTAGCGGCCGCCGTTTGCGCCGAGCAAGGGGTGAAGTTCCTGTTCACGAGCTCGGTCTCAGTCTTCGCGGCCGCGCAACGCGGACCCTTCACCGTGGAGCACCCGCCGGAGCCCGCCGACGATTACGGGCGCTACAAGCTTGACTGCGAACGGCGTGTGCGGGCCGCCTGCCCGGAGGCGCGGGTGGTGCGCCTGGGCTGGCAGATCGGGTTGCAGTCCGGCGGCAACCACATGGTGGATTATCTGGAGCGCGCCTCCCAGGTGCAGGGCCACCTGGACGCCAGCGTCCACTGGTATCAGGCGTGCTCATTCCTGTCGGATACGGCCGCCGGCCTGGTAGAGGTCATGCAGGCACAGCCAGCCGGCCTCTATCACCTGGACGGGAACCCGGGGCTCAATTTTCACGAGATTGTGCTGGGGTTGCGGCGGCTTCTCGGCCGGCCCTGGGTTGTCCACCCGAGCACCAGCCCGGCCCTGGATAACCGCCTGCTGGATGAGCGCGTGCGCGTGGCCGCTATCACTCAGCGCTTTTAGGCCGGTCCAGCGGCGCGCGTCAGGGGCCGCTGACGACGGGGAAATAGGGCAGCCAGCGCGGGCTCGCATACCAGACCAGCAGGACGGCGGCGGCCGCGATCTCGATCGGCTTGTGGAACGGCCGATGCAGCTCTACGGTGGAGGCGGCCAGGCGCGCCCGGACCAGACGCCGCCCCGCCAGCAGCACGCCCAGCCCGACAATCGCCAGCAGCACTTCGACCGGGATCAACCGCTCTACCCAGACCGTGGCCAGGCCGGCGGCGACGCCGGTCACCAGCGCCGCCAACATCAACGCCTGCGCCGGCCGCGCGCCGATCAGGCTGGCCGTGTGCGTGACGCCGGCCGCCCGGTCGCCGTCCAGGTCACGCAGTTCGTTGAACAGCTGCCCATACAGGCTGATCGCCAGGACGAACAGCAGCGGCAGGACCCATCCGCCGGCGGCATTGCGCTCAGCGGCCAGCGCCAGGTAGGCGGCGCCGAATTGAAGGCCGGCGAGCATGAAGATGTGCGACACCAGATCGGCGACAGGCACCGCCTTCAAGCGCAGGGGGCGCGCCGAGTAGACGTAGCCGAGCACCAGGCAGGCCAGCCCGGCCACGAACGCGCCCCAGCCGAGCAGCGCATACAGGCCGGCCGCCGCCGCCGCCACACCCATTGACCAGGCGCGCGCGGCGCGCGCGCTGAGGCGCCCGGCCGAGACCGGGTTACGGCCGACCTTCTCCGGGTTCAGGGCGTCGTCGGGCGCGTCCTCCACGTCGTTCAGCATGAACGCGAAGCCCACCGCCAGCCAGTTGGCGGCCAGCACGCCCGCAAAGGGCCAGCCAAACGAACCGCGCGCCGCCGCCGCGCCGAGGATGGTCGTCACGACGACAAAAGACGCGTACTCCGGGAAGCGGGTCAGCTGCCACAAACCGTCCAGAGGCTCTTTCATGCGCGGGCCTTTCTTAGGGGTTGGCCGAGCCGGGCCAGGGCTGGCCGCCCATGCCGATGCGACCACCCCGCATCATAACACCGCCGGCGGAGCACCGGCGGCCGGCATAAAAAAAGGACCCCGATCCAGGTGATCGGGGTCCTGCGGTGTTTGGCGCGGCGCTTAGGCCTTGACGACCACCTTGGCGGCCTGCAGGCCCTTCGGCCCGTTCTCGATCGAGAACTCCACCTGCTGCCCTTCCTTCAGGGTGCGGTGGCCGGAGCCCTCAATCGCCGAGAAGTGGACGAAGACATCCGGCCCGCCTTCACGCGCGATGAAGCCGTAGCCCTTGCCGTCGCTGAACCACTTCACGGTGCCAACTGTTCGATCTGACATCTTACTTGCCTCCTTTGGGCAAAGCGGGGAATGGGTTAAGACACTTGGTACGTCCCATCGGAGTTGTCGAACAAAACAGCCCGCGGAGTGACCCGCGAGCCGCCGTCAGCTTACATCCAACGCGAACTTTCCTGGTATCCTGCGCCGGACTATAGCACGCCCGGTCTGGCCTGTCAACGCAACCACGCTGGCGCACGCGCGCCGGGAGGGTAAAATTCGGCTTCCGGCAGCGCGCCGGCCTCAATCGCCCAGGAGATCAGGAGACTATGCTTCCCATCCGCGGCAACGCCCTCGGCCTGGCCATGCTCGTCGTCACCGGCGCTATCGCCGCCGTGGGCGGTCTGGTCCTTCAGCTCGGCGACGCGCTCGTCATGATCGCCGTCGGCGGCGCGCTCATCGTCATGGACCTGGCGGTCCGCTGGCGGGTCCGGCCGGCGCCGGGCTGGCTCATGCAGAGCCACGCCGGCGGCTACCTGTTCTTTGTGCCGGTCTGGGTCGCCGGCGGCGTGGTCATTCTCATCAACGTGATCAACGCCCTGGTCGCGTGACCGGCCGCCTCAGGCCGGGCTGACCGTGATTGGCTTCAGCCCGGCTTCGATCTCGGCCCGGCGGGGCTCCAGGAAGGGCGGCAGGGCCAGCCGCTGACCGAGCGTCTCCACCGGCTCGTCGGCCGCGAAGCCGGGGCCATCCGTGGCGATCTCGAAGAGCAGGCCGTTCGACACACGAAAGTAGATCGAGCGGAAGTAGTAGCGGTCCACCAGCGGCGACACCGGCAGCCCGGTCCGCAGCAGCCGCTCATGCCAGGCCTGCTGTCCGGCTTCATCCGCGACGCGAAAAGCCACGTGGTGGACGCCGCCCGCCCCCAGCTGGGCGCTGCGCTCGTGCGGCGCCTCCGCCACCCACACTTCGCGGCCCGGCCCGCCGGCGTCGAACGCATACTGCCTCACCGCGTGGCCGTCCGGGAAAACCGCGGGCGGCCCCTGGCGCAACTGCAAGACCCGGGTGAGGATCGTGTCCAGGCGCGTCCAGGCCGGCACCGACAGCATGACGGCCTGGAAGCCGCGCAGCGCGTACGCGTTCGGCACGCCGCCGGCCTCCCACACTTCTCCCTCGAATCCGGCGCCGCCATCATCGACCAGCGCCAGCCGCTGGCCCTCTGGATCCTCAAAGCGCAGCAGCGCCCGCTCCGCGAACAACTCGGGCGCGTGAACCACCGCCCCCATCTCGGTCAGGCGCTGCCGCCAGAACTCAATCGCCGCTGGGCCATTCACCCGGAAGGCCGTCAGCACCACGCTGTCGGTGCCGCGCTGGTCCGGCCCGATCTGCGGCCAGTCGAAGAAGGTCATATCGGTGCCGGGGCTCCCGACCTTGTCGGCGTAGAACAGGTGATAGGCGCTGACGTCATCCTGATTCACTGATTTCTTGACCAGGCGCAGCCCCAGCACCCGGGTATAGAAGTCGACGTTCCGGCCAATCTGGGCGGAGACAGCGGTGACGTGATGCAGGCCCGTCAGTTTCATGGCGCTTCCCTTGCGTGTGAGCTGAGGCCCGGCCCACCTCGCCTATGCCTGTCCGGCGACGACTCTCTATTCCGACCAACCCGGTAAGTTTACAGCACTCTGCTGTCAGGTGCGCTGGCCCATCACAGCCATGTCACGGCGCCTGTCATCGCCTCCCGCCAGAATACCCTCAGCACCAACGCCTGCGCTTGCTACGCTGATCTGCCCCAATGGGCAGGCCTGGCCCGCTAACCGCCGCCAATCCGCGCCCGCCATACGGCCCGCAAGACCCGCGGCGGCGTTGCCGGCCTGGCCCGATATCACGGACTTGTCACACGCTTGACCGGAGGGCGTCACCCGCCGCCGCGCACCATGTCGATCCAGTTGGAGCAGCTCACCAAACGCTACGAGGGTCACCCGGTGGTCAACCAGGTGTCGCTGGAAATCGCCGACGGCGAGTTCTTTGTGCTGATCGGCCCCAGCGGCAGCGGCAAGAGCACGGTCTTGCGCATGATCGCGGGCCTGACCTCCGTGGACGCCGGCCGCATCTGGCTGCACGGCCGCGACGTCAGCCAGGCGGCGCCGCAGGCGCGCGGCGTCGGCTTCGTGTTTCAGCACTACGCCTTGTTCCAGCACATGTCGGTGGCCGACAACGTCGAGTTCGCGCTGCGCGTGCGCAAGGCGGCCCCGGTCGAACGCCGCCGCCGCCGCGACGAGCTGCTCGACCTGGTGGGGCTGGCCGGCCTGGGCCAGCGGATGCCCAACCAGCTCTCCGGCGGCCAGCAGCAGCGCGTCGCCCTGGCGCGGGCGCTGGCCCATCGCCCGTCCGTCCTGCTCCTGGACGAGCCGTTCGGCGCGCTGGACGCCAAGATCCGCGTGGACCTGCGGCGCGCCCTGCGGCGCATCCAGACCGAGCTGGGCATCACCACGATCTTCGTCACGCATGACCAGGAGGAGGCTTTTGAGCTGGCCGACCGCATCGGCGTGATGAATTTCGGCCGGCTGCTGGAGGTCGGTCCGCCGTCCGAGTTGTACCAGCGCCCGCAGACCGAGTTCGTGGCCACTTTCCTGGGCACGGCCAACCTGCTCGTCGGCCAGTGTGTCGCCGGCAGCGTCCGGCTGGGACCCGTGCACTTTCCCCTCAACACCGAGGCCCTCCCGCTCGACACACCCAACACACCCCAGCGCGTGCAGGTGCTGTTCCGGCCGGAAGACGTGGCCGTGGCGGCGGCGCCGGAGGCGCTCAATTGCCCCCAGCTCGGCCCAGGCGTCGTGGAGCAGTGCGTGTTCGCGGGCTCGTCCGAGCGGCTGACGCTGCGCCTGCCGCCGCTGCCCACCGTGCGCCCGATCGCGCCGCCGGTGGCCTTCGGCGACAACTCGCTGCTGGTGGAGGCCGCGCGTCTGCAGGACCAGACGCGGCGCCTGCCGCTGCAGCCCGGCGACCGGGTCTGGGTGGGCGTGCGCCGCATCCACGCCCTGGCGCACCCCGGCCTGAGCTTCCTGATCCCCACCGACGGCTCGCCGGCGGCCCTGGCCGCGCTCGAGGTCGGCGGCCAGATCGCGCGCCTGGCCCACGCCCGCGTCACCCTGCTGGGCTACGGCGCCGCGCCCACTGTGCTGGAGCGCCACCTGCAGACAGCCAAGGAGCGCCTGGGGAGCGGCCTGGCCGCACTGGAGCTCCGCGTGTCCGCCGAGCCATTGGGCGATGCCATCGCGGCCGAGGTGGAACGCCAGCCCGCCGACCTGGTGATCCAGGGCTTTCACCCGGCCGGCGGGGTCGCGCTGGCCGAGCAGACGCTGCGCGGCGGCGAACACCACGTCTTGCTGGTGCCGGCCGAGAAGAACCCCGGCACGCCGACCCGGGCGCTGGTGTGCGTCACGGGCAGCGAGCCGGCCAAGAACGACGTGCTCTTCACCGGGCGCCTGGTGCGGCACCTGGGCGCTGAGGCCACCCTGTTGTGCGTGTTGCCCGCCGCGCCGGTGGAGGCCGACGCGCACGAGCGGGCCGAACGCTTCCTGGCCGGCGGCGTGCGCACGCTGGCCGTGCTGGGCGTGCCGGCCGCCACCAAGCTGCAGACCGGTCCGGTCCGGGACGTGATCGCGCACGAAATGCAGGCCGGCCACCATGACCTGCTCGTGCTGGGCGCGCCCCTGCCGGAACGCGACGGCACAATCTCGCTCCGCGGGCTGGTCGGGCAGATGCTGACCGGGCTGAGCGGACACCAGGCCCTGATCGTCCGGTCCGAGTTCCTGGCCGCCTGAGACCGTGTCCCAGGCCGAAGTCATCACCTGGCCCATCGCGGGTCCGTTCGGAGGAATAAGCCTATGTCCCCTGCCAAACTCACTCGCTTCAGCCTGGCCCTCAGCCTGCTGGCGGCACTGACCGCGTGTGCCGGGTCGGCCGCCACGCCGACGACATCGGCGGATGAGGCCGCGGCTGTGCACGTCATTCTGGGCGCTTACACCACGCCGCGCGAGGCCTACGGCCAGCTCATCCCGCTCTTCGCCGAAAAATGGAAGGCGCAGACCGGCCAGACCGTGACCTTCGAAGAGTCCTACCAGGGCTCGGGCGCGCAATCGCGCGCCATCGTCGAGGGTTTTGAGGCCGATGTTGCGGCGCTGTCACTGCAGGCCGATATCGACCGGATCGTCGACGCCGGCCTGATCACGCACGCCTGGCGCACGGTCGGGCCGAGCCAGGGCATGGTCAGCACATCCGTGGTGGCCTTCGCCGTGCGGCCGGGCAACCCCGAGAACATCCAGGACTGGGCCGACCTGGCCCGGCCGGGCCTGGAGGTGCTCACGCCGAACCCGAAGACCAGCGGCGGCGCGCAGTGGAACATCTTGGCCCTGTACGGCGCCGCGCTGCGCGGGCAAGTGACCGGCGTGCCGGCCGACGACCCGGCCGCCGCCACGGCCTTCCTGCAGGCGGTGCTCAAGAACGTCACCGTCATGGACAAGGCCGCCCGTGACAGCATGACCACGTTTGAGAAGGGCGTCGGCGACGTCGCCATCACCTACGAAAACGAAGTCCTGGTGGGCCGGCAAGCGGGCCAGGAATACGACCTGGTGATCCCGCGCTCGACGATCTTGATCGAAAACCCCATCGCCGTGATCGACGCGCACGTGGACAAGCATGGCGCGCGCGCCGTGGCCGAGGCCTTCGTGGATTTCCTGTTCACGCCCGAGGCCCAGACCATTTTCGCTCAGCACGGCCTGCGCTCCATCGACGCCAGCGTCGCCCAGGCCACGGCCGCCCAATATCCGCCCGTGGCGGACCTGTTCACGATTGAGTTCTTCGGCGGCTGGGGCCAGGCCACGCCCAAGTACTTCGGCGACGACGGCGTCTACACGCACGCCATCGCCGAGATCCAGGCGCCATGACGGCCAGCCAAGCCCGCCTGCGCGGGGCCGCGCCCGAGCCCGGTTGGGGGACGTGGGCGGTGCGCGGCGCCGCCCTGACCTACCTGACCGTCCTGCTCATCCTGCCCCTGTTCGTCATCGCCCAAGATGGGCTGCGCGCCGGGCTGGCCGGGCTGTGGCGGGCGGTGACTCTGCCGGTGGCCTGGCAGGCCCTGCGCCTGACGTTGTGGACAGCCGCGTTGATGGCGATTCTCAACGCCGGCATGGGCACGCTGACCGCGTTCGTGCTGGTGCGCTATGAGTTTCCGGGCCGGGACTGGCTCAACCTGCTCATCGACCTGCCGCTGGCCGTTCCGACGCTGGTGACCGGCGTGATGCTCGTGATCCTGTACGGGCCGCAGGGTGCGCTGGGCGGCTGGCTGGAGAGCACCTTCGGCTGGCGCGTGATCTTCGCGCCGCCCGGCATCGTGCTGGCTCTGCTCTTCATCACGTTCCCGTTTGTGGTGCGGGCGCTCCAGCCGGTGCTGGAGGCCCTGGACCGCGCCCAGGAGGAGGCCGCCGTCACGCTGGGCGCCAACGCCTGGACGACGTTCTGGCGAGTGGTGTTCCCGCCGCTGCTCCTGCCGCTGACGACGGGCACCCTGCTGAGCTTTGCGCGCGCCATCGGCGAGTTCGGGTCGATCGTGATCGTGGCCGGCAACATCCCGCTCTTCTCGCAGACCGCGGCCGTCTACGTCTTCGGCGAGGTCGAGTCGGAGAACCGCCTCGGCGCCAGCGCCGTTTCGCTGGTCATGCTGGCGCTGGCCTTCGTCCTGGTGATGCTCGTCGATTGGCTGCAGCGGCGCCGCCGGTCGGTGTCGCCGCAGGCTTAGGACGTCCTGAGGAGAGACTATGCGTGCCCCCGCCAATGCCGCGCCGGTCCGGACCGGCACCTGGCAGCGCCGGCTGCTCATCGGCCTGGTGCTGACCTACGTGACGCTGCTGGTCGTTACACCGCTGGCCGCCCTGGTCTACGGCGCGTTCGCCGAGGGGCTGCCGGCCCTGGGGCAGGCTCTCAGCCAGCCGGTGGTGTGGGCGGCCTTCGGGCGCACCCTGATCGTGGCCGTGATCGTGGTCGGCGTGCACAGCGTCTTCGGCACAGCCCTGGCCTGGGTGATGGTCCGCCACCGTTTCCGGGGCCAGCGCTGGCTCAACGGCCTGATCGACCTGCCCTTCGCGGTCTCGGCCGTAGTGGTGGGCTACATGCTGCTGCTGGTCTTCGGGCGCAATGGGCTGCTGGCGCCGGTGCTGAGCGCCCTGCAGTGGCGGGTGGCGTTCGCGTTTCCGGGGCTGGTGCTGGCCACGCTCTTTGTGACCCTGCCCTTCATGGCGCGCGAGTTGATGCCGGTGCTGGAAGCCTTCGGGCCGGAACAGGAGCAGGCGGCGGCGACGCTGGGCGCGACCGGCTGGCAGACCTTCTGGCTGGTCACGCTGCCGGCCCTGCGGTGGGGCTTCGTCTACGGCGTGACGCTGACCTTTGCGCGCGCGCTGGGCGAGTTCGGGGCGGTGTTGGTGGTCGGCGGCGGGATCGAAGGCCGCACCGATACGGCCACGGTCTACATCTACCGCGCCCTGGAGGAGCGCCAGTACGTCAGCGCCTACGGCACGGCCCTGGCGCTCGGACTCCTGTCGCTGGCCGTCGTCTATGCCAGCACGTTCATCCGGCGCCGCTACCGGGGGGCGTAAGAACGCCTACAATTAGGGTGGTCTCCCCAGGCAGCTCTCGTTACTCACCCAGACTATGGCGCGTCCTCGTCTCAGCACCGTCCTGATCGCGCTCAACAGCGGCCTGGCCCTGGCTGCCATCGCCGTCATCGCCCTGGCGGCGGTTGGTCTGCTGCGCCAGCTGGCCGATGAGCAGGCCCTGGCGCGCGTGGCCCAGGCCGGCGCCAGCGCGCGCAACGCCATCGCGCGCGCCGGCGACAACGCGCTGGTGACGGCGCGGCTGCTGCGCGAGCGCCCCACCCTGTTGCGGCTGCTGCGCGACGGCGACTTCGCCAGCCTGCAGACCTTCCTGGAGCAGTATTGCCAGACGGGCTTGTTGGCGGGCTGCGCGGTCTGGCAAAACGGCCAGCGGGTGGCCGCCAGCGGCTGGGACCAGAGCTGGGAAGCCCTGTACGCCGCGCGGCCGGGCGACGACGTGTATTTCATCGCCGCGTCCGCCGGGCAGACACCGTTCCTGCTGGCGGCGTCGGCCGTCAGCGCGGACCCGGCGGGCGCGGTCGTGATGGTTGTCCTGGTCATGGACGATGCTTTCGCCGCCGACATCGCGGCCGAAGCCGGCTTGCCCGTCAGCGTGGTGGCCGAGGCCGCCCTGCCCGCGCTGGGCCTGGCCGCGCCGCAGATCACGCAGGCCGTGCGCGGTGAGACTGTGACGGCCCAGGCCGGCGGCCAGGAGCGCTACTTGTCCGTGCAGACGCTGCCGGCCCCGGCCGGCCAATCCGCCGGCTGGGTCGCCGTGAGCCTGTCCGCGGCCGCTATCGAGCAGTCGGTGCAGGGCCTGGCCCAGACGCTGGCGGCGCTGGCGCTGGGGGTCGGTTTGGCGGTGGCCGCTGGCAGCTGGTGGCTGAGCCGGCGCCTGAGCCGGCCGCTGGGCGCGTTGACCGAGGCCGCCGAGCGCATCGGCCGCGGCGACTTCAGCACACCGGTGCCGCGCGCCGCCAGCTCGGAGATCGGTTTGCTGGCCGACACGCTGGACGAGATGCGCCGGCGCCTGCGCCAGTTGACCAGCGACCTGCGCACTCAGCAGGCCGAGTCACGGGCGATCCTGGCCGGCGTCACGGAGGGCGTCTTCACCGTCGACCGCGAACGCCGGATCCAGTTCGTCAATCCGCAGGTGGCGCGGCTGCTGGGCGTCGAGCCGGAAGCGCTGCTCGGCCGATTCTGCGGTGAGGTGCTGGACCCGCAGGGGCCGGTGCGCCCGTGCGACGAGCAATGCCCGATCGTGCACGCCCGGTTCCAGGCCGGGGCGCGCGCCACCGAGCAGCTGCGCCTGCCGGACGGCCGGCGCCGCACCGTGGTCATCACCAGCGCGCCGCCGTCGGTGGATCTGGCCGGCGGGGTGCGTCAGATCCAGATGCTGCGCGACGAGACCGACGTCGAGGCGGTCCGGCGCCTGCGCGACGCGGTGCTGGCCAACATCTCACACGAGTTCCGCACGCCGCTCTCCGCCCAACTGGCGTCGATCGAACTGTTGCTGGACCAGCTGCCGGACCTCACTCATGCCGAGATCGAAGGGCTGGTGATCGCGCTGCAGCGCGGCACGCTGCGGCTGACGCAGCTCATAGACAACCTGCTGGAAAGCGTGCGGCTGGAGGCCGGCCAGGCCGCGATCCGGCGGCAGCCGGTGGCGCTGGGTGAAGTGGTGGCGCAGGCCCTCGAGCTGACGCGCCCCCTGTTGCAGCAGCGCGCGCAGACCGTGCGCCTGGAACTGCCGGCCGCCTGGCCGCCCCTGGTTGGTGATGGGCCGCGCCTGGTGCAGGTGCTGGTGAACCTGCTCGCCAACGCCCACAAGTTCGCGCCGGCCGGGTCGGTGATCGTGGTCGGCGGGGCCGTGGACCGTCAGGCCGTGCGGCTGTGGGTGGCCGACCAGGGGCCGGGGCTCCCGCCCGTCGACGCGGGCGCGCTCTTCGCGCCCTTCGTGCGTTCGACGAGCGAGGAGCCCGAGGCCAAGGGGATCGGGCTGGGGCTGTGGATCGTCAAATCCATCGTCGAGCGCCACGGCGGCCGGGTGAGCGCGGAAAACACCCCGGACGGCGCGCGCCTGACGCTCTGGCTGCCGCACACGGCCGCGTCTGAACACCCCGCCGCGCCGACGTAGCGTTGCCGGCCGGCCTCAACAACGCTGGCCGGCCGGCCTTTCCCAAAGTCGCCTAGATCGAAAAGTCCTCACCGTGCCAGGCGCCGCCCTCCGGCGCGTGCACGTGCGGCAGCGGGCGCAAGGCCTCGTGGTGGTGCGCGGAGAATTGCCGCTCCAGTTCATCCACCCGCTCCAGCAGCGACGCCACCGACACGCCGAGCGTGTCCGGCAGGTTGACGTGGTTGAGGTCCGGCGCATCGCCGGCGTGGTGGCGCAGGCTGCGCGTGACGATTTGCCCCGGCACGCCGACGACGACGGCATTGGCCGGCACCGGCTTGACCACGACCGCGTTCGCGCCGATGCGGCTGTCGGCGCCGATCAGGATCGCGCCCAGCACCTTCGCCCCCGCCCCCACCACCACGCGATCACCAAGCGTGGGATGGCGTTTGCCCTTGTTGAGGCTCGTGCCGCCCAACGTGACGCCGTGGTACAGCGTCACGTCGTCGCCGATCTCGGCCGTCTCCCCGATCACCACGCCCATGCCGTGGTC
>CALFZO010000107.1 GCA_937952305.1 uncultured Anaerolineales bacterium
GAGGCCGGCGCAGGCTCGGACGCAACCGCCTCGGCCGGTGCGGCTGCTTCCGGCGTCAGCGTATCGTCCGAGGCGAGCGCGGCGGCAGCTTCCAGAATCAGCGCCTCATCGGGCATATCTTCGACCGGCTCAGGCGGCGAGGCCGGCGCAGGCTCGGACGCAACTGTCTCGGCAGGCGCATCGTCGGGCACATTATCAACCGGCTCAGGCTGGGGCAGATCACCGCGCTGCCACTCGCCGTCCACGTACGCGTACTCTGGCGTCGGCGCCGCTGTTGGCTCGGGTGCCACCGTTGGGACGGGCGCGGCGGCGGCTGGCAGGGTCGGCGCCTCGTCAGAGGCAGGCGCGGCGGCTGGCTCAGCCTGCGAGGCCGGCGTCGGCTCGGAGGCAACTGTCTCGGCGGGCGCGGCAGCGGCTGGCAGGGTCGGCGCCTCGTCAGAGGCAGGCGCGGCGGCCGGTTCAGGCTGGGGCAGGTCGCCCTTGCGCCATTCGTTGTCCACGAGGCCGCTGGGCGAGGTCGCAGGTTCAGGCGCAGAGTTGGTCGGGTCCGACATGCTATAATCGCTCGGCATAGGTTTCAAGTGATCAAGGACGAAGGCCGCATGACAGAGGCCCTGTTCGCTTGAGCGTGAGAGATCGCCAGCGCCTGGCGGTCGCTCGGGCTCGGGCGGATTGCGGGCCAGGGGTACTTACCGTACCACGGTCATCCTTCGTCCTTCTTCGTTATACCAGGAGAAGAGGTGTGGTATGCGTTTCGTCTGGCTAATCATCGCACTGGCGCTCGCCAGCCTGGCCTGTGACCTGTCCGTCGGCGGCCCCACGCCCCCGGCTTCGCCCATCGCGGTCTCCACGGAGGCCGCCGGCGAGCTGACCAACCTGTGGAGCACCGCGGCCACCAGCGTGCCGCAGGGCGGCGAACTCAGCCTGAAGCTGACCGAGGCCCAGCTCACGTCCTTCGTCGCCCTCCGCCTGCAAGACCAGGCCGACGCGCCTCTGAAAGACATCCAGGTCTTCCTGCGTGACGGCAAGATTCAACTCTTTGGCAACGCCCAGGCCGGCAACCTCAAGACCACGGCCCTGGTCGTGATTGCCGTCGGCGTCTCGCCGGAGGGCGTGGTGAGCTTCACGGTCGAGGAGGCCGACTTCGGCCCGCTGCCGGTGCCGAGCGCGCTGCTGGACGGCGTCTCCAAGACGCTGAACGAAGCCTTCACCGGCAACATCGGCTCCACGGCCACGGGTTTGAAGATCACCAACATCGCCATCGCCGAGGGCGAGATGGTCATCACCGGGGTTTTCACGCGCTGACGGCGCGCCATTATACAACACCGTCCATGAAGCCATGCCGCTGGGGGAGGAGTGCCCGGGCGCGCGCCGGCCTCGGTCTGCTGGCCGGGCTGCTGGCGCTGACGACGGCCTGCGTCACGGCTACGCCCATCCCGCCGCCCAGCCCCACGCCGGCCGGCCCGATCACGATCACGGTCAGCGCCGACGGCCAGACGCAGCGTTTTGCCCTGCCCCAGGCGCTGACCGTCGGCGAGGCGCTGGCCCAGGCCGGGTTGAGCCTGGGCGAGCTGGACCGCGTCACACCGGCCCCCTTCACGCGCCTGACCGACGGCGCCACCGTGACGGTGGTGCGCGTCAGCCAGACTTTCGAGGTCGAACAGGCCGTCGTCGCCTTTGAGTCCCAAACGCTCAAGAACGAGAACCTGCCGGCCGACAGCCCGCCGCTGATCCTGCAACCGGGCGCCAACGGGCTGGAGGAGATCACGTACCGGACTGTCTTCGAGGACGGCGTGCAGGTGGGCCGCAGCATCATCAAGCGGGTCCTGTTTCAGCCGCCCACCCCGCAGATCGTGATGGTCGGCATCCAGAAGCCTTTCACATCCGCGCCGATCACGGGCACGCTGGCCTATTTGAGCGGCAACAACGCCTGGATCATGCGCGGCAACTCCAGCCAGCGCACGCCCGTCACCACGTCCGGCGACCTGGACGGGCGCGTCTTTGACCTCTCGCCGGACGGCCAGTGGCTGTTGTATTCGCGCGCCGTGACGGCCACCGCCTCCAGCAGTTTCAACACTTTGTGGGCCATCAGCCTGACCACCCCGGCCAAGCTGCCCGCGCCGGTCAGCCTGCCGGTCACCAACACGCTGTACGCCGAATGGTCGCCGACCCAAACCGTCACCCTGACCGTGGCTTACTCCACGGCCGAAAAAACCACGGGCGCGCTCGGCTGGCAAGCCAACAACGATCTGTGGCTGCTCAAAGGGGCCGAGAACCGGCGCACGCGCCGGCTGGAGTTCAGCACCGAGCCGATCCTGGACGCGTCCTTTGCCGGCCTGTACGGCTGGTGGGGCACCGGCTTCGCCTTTGCCCCGGACGGCCTGCGGCTGGCTTACGCGCAGACTGACTCGATCGGCGTCATCGACCTGGCGACGCGAGCCAAGACCGAGCTGGCGCGCTTCACGACCTACAACCTGCAAAGTGACACGCGCGCCTGGTATCCGACGGTGCGGTGGGCCGAGGGCGGCTGGTTGTATTCCGTGGTCCACGGCGGCCCGCTGGACCAATTCGAGCTGGCCGAGTTCGCCACCGTCTTCAATCTGGTCGCCATCGCCGCCGACAGCCGCCTGCAGCTGGAGCTTGTGCCGCGCGCCGGAATGTTCGCCAACCCCGTGCCGGCGCCGGCCCAGCCTGCCACCGGCGCGGACGGCGAGCGCGCCGCCCGCGTGGCCTTCCTGCTCGCCACCGATCCAAAGAATCCGCTGCTGACGCCGAACCGGCTGGCGGTGATGGACCGCGATGGCAGCAATCTGCGCGTGATCTTCCCGGCGGACGAGCAGCCCGGCATCGAACCGGGCAGCCTCCCAGTTTGGTCGCCGGACGCGCGCTGGCTGACCGTCATCTACCAGGGCAACTTGTGGCTGGTGGACCCGGCCACCGGCGAAGCGCAGCAACTGACCGGCGACGGTCTCACCCAGAAAGTCGATTGGAGCCGCTGACGCGGTCAGCGGCTCCGCCCTCGTCATGCGCCGCCTCTTCTTCGCCGCCAGCCTCCTGGCGCTTCTGGCCGGCCTGGCCGGCTCGGCCGCTGTCGTGTGGCAGCACTCCGTCCAGACCTTCGGCGCCGTCGACGGCCTGCCGGACCCGGCGCTGGCCGCGCGCCCGGCCAGTCTGCGCGGCGTCAATGTGGCGCTCGAGCAGTACGACGAGGCCGGCCTGGCCCACGCCCTGGACCAGGTGCGCGGCTTCGCGTGGCTGCGCCAGACCTTCGCCTGGAACGGCGCCTCGCCCGACCAAGCCGATTGGGAAACCTGGGATCGCCTCGTCGCCGCCGTGGCCGGGCGTGACCAGCAGCTCATCGCCGTCCTGACGCAGCCGCAGCCGTCCGCGCCGCCCTCACCCGAGGCGCTGGCGGCTTTCGCCTCGGCTTTTGCCGAACGCTTCGGCGACCGCCTCGCGGTCTATCAGATCTGGGACGAACCCAACCTGTACTCGGCCTGGGGGGCCGCGCCCTCGGCCGCGCAGTACACGGCCGTGTTGCAGGCCGCCTATGCCGCCATCCACGCCGCCGACCCGACCGCCACGGTGCTGGCGGCGGCCCTGGCCCCCACCCTGGAGACTGGTCCGGACAACCTGAGCGACCTGCTCTACCTGCAGGCGCTGTACGACGTGGGCGCCGCGCCCTACTTCGACGCCGCCGCCGGCAAACCGTACGGCTTCTACACCGGGCCGGAGGATCGCGCCGCCGCGCCGGACCGCCTGAACTTCTCGCGTTTCACCCTGCTGCGCCAGGTGATGGAGCGCAACGGCGACGGCCACAAGCTCCTGTGGGCCAGTGCTTTCGGCTGGAACACTCGCCCGGATTCGGCCTGGGGCCAGGCCACCGTGGCCGACCAGAGCGCCCACACCCTGCGCGCCTGGGCGCGCGCCGCAGAAGAATGGCCGTGGGCTGGGCCGCTGATCCTGGAGGACTACCAGCCAGCGGCTCCGGCCGACGATCCACGCTGGGGCTTCGCGTTCGCGGGCGCCGACGGGCAGCTCACACCGCTGGGCCAGGCGTTGAGCGCGGCCCCGGCCCCGGCGGCCGCGGTGCCCGGCAACTACGCCGCCGACCACCCGGCCGCCGCTTACGTCGGCGCGTGGGAGTTTTCGGAGATGGGCGCCGATATCCCCGAGGCCTACGCCGACGCCCGACTGACGTTTCAGTTCACGGGCACCGAACTGGCCCTGCGCGTGCGCCGCGGCGATTACCGCGCCTACCTCTACGTCACCGTCGACGGCCAGCCCGCCAATCGGCTGCCGCGCGACGACCGCGGCGCGTATCTGATCCTGACCGCGCCGGACCTCCAACCCGAGCTGGCCACCCTGCCGGTGGCCGCCGGCCTGGACCCGGAGGCCATCCACACGGCCGTCATCGAGCCGGAGCGCGGCTGGGATCAGTGGGCCATCGCCGGCTTTGCGGTGGGACGCCGCCGGCCGGTCGAGGCCTTCGGTCTGGCTTTGAGCGCAGCGCTGGTGTTGGTGAGTCTCGGACTAGTTGGAACCTTGGCCTTCGGGCGCGGCCTGAAAATGGATGGGCTGGCCGCCGCCTGGCGCCGCCTGGGCGAGGCCGGCCAGCTGGCGCTGACGGCGGTGGTGGGCGCGGGGCTGTACCTGTCGGCGTGGCTGGCCTTTGAGAGCGAACTGGCCGGCCTGACGCGGCGCGCCGGCGATACTGTGCCGCTGCTGATCACGGCGCTGACCGCCGGCCTGTTCTACTTTTCGCCCTCCTTCGTCGTGGCCTGCCTGGCCCTGGCCGCGCTCTTCGGCCTGTTTGTGCTGCGCCTGGACCTGGCCCTGGCCTTCATCGCCGCCTTCATCCCCTTCTTCTTGTTTCCGCGTCTGCTCTGGGAACGCGGCGCCTCCCTGCTCGAGTTCGCGGTCTGGCTGGCGGCCGGCGCCTGGCTGGTGCGCGCCTTCATCCGCTGGCGTTCTTCGGTCGGATCAGCACCCCAGAAGGGGCCGGGGTTGGCCGCGCGCCTCCGGCGCCTGTCGTTCATCGATTGGGGTGTCCTGGCCCTGCTCACCGTCGCCGCGTTGAGCACGCTGGCGGCCGCCCGGCGGGATGTGGCGTTGTATGAGTTCCGGACCGTGCTGCTGGGCGCCACGCTCTATTACGGCTTGCTGCGGGTCACGCCGCTCGACCAACGGACGGTGTGGCGCATCGTGGACTTCTTTGTCCTGGGCGCGACAGCTGTGGCCGCGGTCGGTCTGTATCAATACTTCTTCGACCGCAGCGCCCTGATCATGACCGAAGAGGGCGTCGCCCGCATCCGCAGCGTGTACGGCTCGCCGAACAACCTCGGCCTGTATCTCGGCCGCGCCCTGCCCCTGGCGCTGGCCGGGCTGCTGCTGACCCGGTCCAGCGCCGCCGGCGCTCCGTGGCGCCGCGCCCTGTACGCGCTGTCCGCCATCGTCATGGCCGCGGCGCTGGGGCTGAGCTTCTCGCGCGGGGCGCTGGTGCTGGGCGTGCCGGCCGCGTTGGCCGTGCTCGTGATCGGGTGGCAGGGCCGGCGCGGGGCGTGGCTGGTGGGCGCCGGGCTGGCGGCGGCGCTGGCCGCGCTGCCTTTGCTGGCGCAGGTGCCGCGCTTCGCGGGCATGTTCGACCTCCAGTCTGGCACCGGGTTCTTCCGCGTCAACCTGTGGCAATCCGCCTGGCGCATGTTCCTGGATCATCCGCTGCTGGGCGTCGGCCCGGACAACTTCCTGTACGCGTACCGCGGCTTCTATATCCTGCCGCAAGCCTGGCAGGAGCCCAACCTGTCCCATCCGCACAACCTGGGGCTGGATTTCCTCACGCGGCTGGGCCTGTTCGGCGCGCTGACCGGCCTGGCGCTGCTGGCCGGTTTCGGGCGCGCGGCCGGGCGAGCCTTGCGGCCGGGCGCGTCCACGCCGGACCAGCGCGTGCTCGTGCTCGGGCTGCTGGCCCTGGTAGCCGATATGCTGGCCCACGGGCTGGTGGACCACGCGTTCTTCCTGGTGGACCTGGCCTACGCGTTCTACCTGGCGCTGGCGCTGGTCCAAAACCGGCCGCGGGAAGCGCTGTGATAAAATCGCGCCACCTGGCCCAAAAACGGGCCATTCCTCATGAGGCAAACATGCGTATCCTAATCACTGGGGGCGCCGGCTTTATCGGCTCGCACCTGGCCGACCGGCTTTTGGCCGAAGGTCATTCCGTGATCGCGATGGACAACCTGATCACGGGCAGCACCCGCAACATCGAGCACCTGGGCGGCCGCGACGATTTCCTGTTTATCAAGCACGACGTCACCAACTATATCTACATCGAAGGCCCGCTGGACGCGATCCTGCACTTCGCGTCGCCGGCCAGCCCCATCGACTACCTGCAATTGCCCATCCAGACCCTCAAGGTGGGCGCGCTCGGCACGCACAAAGTGCTCGGCCTGGCCAAAGAGAAGAAAGCGCGCATCCTGCTGGCGTCCACGTCCGAGATCTACGGCGACCCGCTGGTGCATCCGCAGGTGGAGAGCTACGCCGGCAACGTCGACCCGATCGGGCCGCGCGGCGTGTACGACGAGGCCAAGCGCTTCGCCGAGGCCATGACTATGGCCTATCACCGCTATCACGGCGTCGACACGCGCATCGTGCGCATCTTCAACACCTATGGCCCGCGCATGCGTCTGAACGATGGGCGCGTCGTCCCCAACTTCGTGGCCCAGGCCATCGCCGGCCAGCCGCTCACCGTCTACGGTGACGGCGGCCAGACCCGCAGCTTCTGCTTCGTCTCCGACCTGGTGGACGGCATCTACCGCCTGCTGCTCTCGGACGAGCACGAGCCCGTCAACATCGGCAACCCGCGCGAGCTGACGGTACGGGAGTTCGCCCAGATGATCAACGAGATCACGGGCAACTCGGCCGGGATCATCTTCCAGGACAAGCGCATCCAGGGCGACCCCCAGACGCGCCGGCCGGACATCAGCAAAGCGCGCCGCGTGCTGAACTGGGAGCCGCGCGTGCCGGTGGAGGAAGGGCTGCGCCAGACCATCGCCTATTTCCGCCGCGTGATGGGCTGAGCGCCCGCCGCGCGGCCGTGAGCGGACACCGGACGTCGTGACGCTGCGTGTTGGGCGCCCGCGGGCCGCGACCGGCCGGGCGCTGATCCTGGCGGCGGCCGCGGTCAGCCTAGGGGCGCTGATCGCGTGGCTGCCCCCGCACATCAGTCTGGCTGCCCTGGCCGGAGTTCTCGCCGTGGGCGCGGCCGTGTGGGAGCCGGCCCTCGGCCTGGGGTTGGCCGTAATCTTGGGCCCGACGCGCGCCTACCTGGCGGCGTCGGGCTTTTCTGGTCCCGTCTTCGACCTGGGCCAGATCTTTTTCGCCCTGGCGCTGGCGGGCTGGCTGGCGCGGGGCGCCCTGCGCCGGGAACTGCGCGTGCCGGCGCTGGGCCTGCTCGTGCCCCTGGCGGCCTGGATCTTTGTGGGCCTGCTCTCGCTGTTCGGCGCCGCCGAGTGGCGCGACGGTTTGAACGAGGCGATCAAATGGATCGAGGTCGCCCTGGTCCTGATCATCGCCCAAGCCGAGGCTCGGCGCGGCCGGCTGACTTGGCTGCTGGGCGCGATCCTGTTCTCCGGCGGGCTGCAGGCGGCGTTGGGCGTGTGGCAATACCGCTTCCGCGGGACCGGGCCGGAGAGCTTTCAACTGCCGGGCGGTTTCTATCGAGCCTATGGCACCTTTGAGCAGCCCAATCCGCTGGGCGGATTTCTCGGCCTGATCTGGCCCGTGGCCGCCGGCCTGGCCTGGGGCCTGTTTGAACAGGCCTGGCGGCGCTGGCGCACCACTGGCTTCCACTGGACGCGGCTCCGCGAGGCCGGGCCGGCGCTGGCGCTGGCGCTGTGGGCGGGCGGCCTGGGTCTGGGCCTCTTCGTCTCCTATTCGCGCGGCGGCTGGCTGGGGGCGGCGGCGGCCGCCGGAGTGCTGGCCGTCGGCGCGCCGCGGCGCCTGCGGGTCGGTCTGGGCCTGGCCCTGGCCGGCCTGGCGCTGGTTGGGCTGTTGACGGCCGCGAACCTGTTACCGGCCAGCCTCACCGCGCGCCTGGCCAACGTCACCGATTTCGCCACGGTCACCGATGTGCGCGGCCTCAACATCAACGATGCCAACTTCGCCCTGGTGGAACGGCTGGCCCACTGGCAGGCCGCCCTGGCGATGGCGGAAGCGCGCCCCTGGCTCGGCGTTGGCCTCGGCAACTACGCTGCTGCCTATGCCGACTATCGCCTGCTCAACTGGCCGTACAGCCTGGGCCACGCCCATAATATCTACTTGCACACGCTGGCCGAGACGGGCGGAGTGGGACTAGCCGCCTATGGGACATTATGGCTGGCCGTGGTTATCCTTACCCTGCGGGCCGTCCAGACCACGTCGGGTCCACGACGCGGCCTGGCGGTGGGTTTGTTGGGCGTGTGGGCGCACCTGCTGACCCATCAGATCGTGGATAACCTGCACGTCAATAACGTCGACTTGCTTCTGGCGACGTATTTAGGGATACTGTATGCTCTCAACTCTTCCCGGGAACCAGTCTTTGGCCAAGCTCCTGACTCTCGCGCGCCAGCAGCCGGTGGAGCGCAAGCGCTTCATTAAGTTTCTAATCGTCGGCGCCCTCGGCTTCATCGTTGACTTCGGCAGCTTCAACCTGTTCCATTGGCTCGGCGTCGGCCCGTGGGTGGCCGCCAACTTGCTGCCCCTGGCCGTCCTGGCCGAGCACCCCGAGATCGTCGAGCAGTCGCTGTCGTTCTGCGCCGCCGTGATCAGCAACTTCCTGTGGAACTACCTGTGGATCTACCCGGAGGCGCGCGAGGCCAACCAGGCGCGCAAGATCACCAAATTCGTCATCGTCAGCGTCGCCGGCCTGCTCATCGGCGTGCCGGTCTTCAGCCTGGCCCTGACCGTCTGGAAGAACGTTATTGGCGCCCTGGGCCTATCCGGGCTACAATTTAACCTGGCTGGCAACCTGGCCCTGATGACGCGCGTCGGCGTCCTGCTGTTCTGGAACTTTTTCGTCAATCGCTACTGGACCTATCGCGATGTCAAGCGACACTAAGCCCGTCATCCTGATCGTCGATGACGACCCGGACCTGGCCATGATCATGAAGATGATCCTGAGCCATGCCGGGTTCGAGGCGCACTCCGTGCTCTCCGGCCAGGAAGCCCTGGACTGGTTGGGCAAGCGCACGCCGGACCTGATCTTGCTCGATCTGATGATGCCGGACATCAACGGCTTCACCATCCTGCGCAAGCTGCGGGCCAGCGAGACCACCAGCTCGCTGCCGGTGGTGATCCTGACCGCCAAGGCGGACCAGAAGACGCGCATGGAGAGCCAGTCCGCGGGCGCCGATGCCTTCCTCACCAAGCCCATCAACTCCAAGTCGCTGATCGAGTACGTGCGCCGCGCGCTCGGCCCCAAGGCGCCGCCCGCCGCCGAAGCCCACGACACGGACCGGGCCTGACGCCGCCGTCGGCCGAGCTGCGGCCCGCCCCGTCGCCATGCGGATCGGTCTCGACGTCACCGCCGCCGTCTCGCAGGGCGCCGGCATCGGCCGTTACACGCGCGAGCTCCTCAAGGCGCTGGCCGCGGCCGCCAGCCCGCACCACTATCGCCTGTTCTTCGCCTCGCGGACACGCCCGCACCCTTTGCCCGCGCTCGGCCCGAACTTCCACCTCACCGCCCTGCCCTTTCACGATATCTGGCTGGCCCGGCTCTGGCACCGCGCGCGCCTGCCGCTGGCGGTGGAATGGCTGACCGGTCCGCTCGACCTCTTCCATTCGCCGGACTTCACGCTGCCGCCGGTGCGGCGCGGCACGCCCACGCTGTTAACCGTGCACGATCTGTCCTTCGTGCGCGACCCGGACTCGGCGGCGCCGGGCCTGCGCCAGTATCTCAACGTCGTCGTGCCGCGCTCGGTGGCGCGGGCCGATCATGTCCTGGCCGACTCGCAGGCCACGCGCGCCGACCTGATCGACCTGTACCGGACGCCGCCCGCCAAGATCACGGTCCTCTACAGCGGCGTCGATCCGGTCTTCCGGCCCGTCACCGACCCGGCCGCCCTGGCGGCCGCGCGCGCCCGCTACGGCCTGGGCGAGCGGCCGTTCCTCCTGGGCATCAGCACCCTGCAGCCGCGCAAGAACTACGTCCGCCTGATCCAGGCCTTCGCTCAGCTGCCGGACCCGGACCTGCGTTTGGTCATCGCCGGCGGCAAGGGCTGGCTGTTCGACGCCATCTTCGCCGAGGTCGAGCGGCTCGGCCTGCGCGAGCGCGTCATCTTCCCGGGCTTCGTGCGTGACGCCGACCTGCCGGCGCTGTACTCGGCGGCCCGCGGGCTGGCCTACCCGTCGCTGTACGAAGGCTTCGGCCTGCCGCTGTTGGAGGCGATGGCGTGCGGCACGCCCGTCGTCACCTCCACCGCCTCCTGTCTGCCGGAAGTCGCCGGGGACGCCGCGCTGCTGGTCGATCCGCTGGATGTGGCGGCGCTGGCCGACGCGCTGCGGCGCGCGACCGAGGACGAGACGCTGCGGACGGACCTGCGCGCGCGCGGCTTCGCCCGCGCCCGATCCTTCACCTGGGCCGCGGCCGCCCAACAACTGCTGGACCTCTACGCCCGTCTGGGACGCCGGCCAACTTAGCGGCGCCGGTGCCGATCCGGCTGTCGTCTCGCCCAACAGCGGGCCGGCCTCCCCGCCGCATGCGTGAAGGGCGAGGCGGCGGCCTCACCCAGCGCCCAGCCGTCGATGTGTATAATCATGGCCATGACACCCTATCCGCTGTACACGTCGCGGGGCGCGTGGGCCGGCCTGCTGCAGGACGGCTACCTGTACAACCCGCAAGGCGAGTGGATCGGCTGGGTAGAGCGCGATGCCAGCGTGTACTCGGTGGTGGGCGAATACGTCGGCCAGCTCGCCCGCGACTTCCGCGTCCTGCGCAAGCGCGCCCTGCCCGAGGCGCGCCGGCTGCGCCGCCAGCCGCCCGAACGTCCGGCCGGGCGCCTGCCCGTGCCCGCCACCGTGCCGCTGCCGCCGCTCATGGCCGAGATCGGTTTCGACACGATCGACGTGCTGGACGAGGCGCCCGAGCGGCTGCACACCCTGGACGCCGACCCGGCCGCCAAGGACATCGGAGAATAATGGACGCGAAACCCGTCAGTGCTTCGCGCGTCACCCTGACCCTGATGATGCCGCCGGCCGAGGCCAATATGCTCGGCAACGTGCACGGCGGCTACATCATGCGCCTGATGGACGAGGCCGGCGCCTCCGCAGCTATGCGTCACAGCCAGCGTCCGGTCGCCACGGTGGTGGTGGACCAGGTGCTCTTCAAACAGCCCATCCATGTCGGCGACCTGGTGACCATCCAGGCCGAGCTGACCTACGTGGGCCGGACCTCGCTCGAGGCGCGGCTGGAGGTGAAGGCCGAAAACCTGCTCTCCGGCGAGACCACGCACACCAACACCGCTTACTTCGTCTACGTGGCCCTGGACGAGCGCGGCCAGCCCACCCCGGTGGCGCCGCTGCTGCTGGAGACAGATGGCGAGCACCGGCAGTGGGAGGCCGCCCAGGAGCGGCAGGCCTACCGGCTGGCCCAGCGTCAGAAACGCGAGCGGTCACATGCCTGACTCTCTCGCCTCCCTGCAGCAACTGATCGACCAGGTCTCCAGCAAGCGTTTCCTGGACTCCGCGCCGCCCGGCGACCGCGGCCTGGCCGAGGACGTCCGTTTCCCGTTCCTGGCCATCGTCGGCCAGCGCGAGATGAAGACGGCGCTGGCGCTGGCGCTCATCAACCCCGCCGTCAGCGGCGTGCTGCTGGTGGGGCCGCGCGGCACCGGCAAAACCACGGCCGTCCGCGGCCTGGCGGATCTGGTGCCGTTCGTCCAACGCTCGCTGTGCCAGTATGGGTGCCTGGCGGAGGATATCGAGGCCGGCGGCATGGACGCGGTCTGCCCGGACTGCGCCAAGAAATACGGCGAGGGCGAGCCGCTGACCTTCCCGGATCCCGTCCGGCTGGTGGAACTGCCGCTCAACGCGCGGCTGGAGGACGTGGTGGGCGGGCTGGACGAGGCCGCCGCCGTCCACAAGCGCATGCAGATCCGGCGCGGCGTCCTGGCCCAGGCGGACCAGAACCTGCTCTACGTGGACGAGGTCAACCTGCTGGCCGACGACATCGTCGACGCCATCCTGGACGCGGCCGCGCAGGGCCTGTACACGGTGCGGCGCGGCCCGGTGGCCGCCACCTACCGCGCCCGCTTCGCGCTGATCGGGTCCATGAACCCGGAGGAGGGCCGGCTGCGCCCGCAGATCCTGGACCGTTTCGGACTGCGTCTGATCGTGGGCGGGCTGGAAGGCTCAGACGACCGGCTGGAGGCCTACCGGCGCGTGCGCGCCTACCAGACGAACGCCAAAGCCTTCATGGCCGCCTACGCTGGCGAGACGCTGCTTATGCGCCAGGAGATCCAGGCCGCGCGCAACCTGGTGCGCTCGGTGGAGCTGACGCGCGCGGCTGAAAAGGCCGGCCTGGAGATGGTGCGCAAGCTGCAGGTGGATTCGCTGCGCGCCGAGATCACGATGTTCGAGGCCGCCCGCGCCCACGCCGCCGCCGACGGCCGGACCGAGGCCACCCTGGCGGATGTGCGCGCGATCGCGCCGATGGCGCTGCGCCTGCGCCGCTCCCAGTTCATGGTCGATTACTTCAAGACCCAGGCCGACGAAGAGAACGAGATCCAGGACTTGCTGGACCGTCTGCTCCCGGCCGAGTGACACCATGCGCCCCCGTTGGTTCCTGCCCGCCGCGCTGGCCGTCGCCTGGCTCGGCTACTGGGGTCCCTGGCTGGAACACCCCGCCGGTGCGCTGCGTCTGAACGCCTATGACCTGTCTGAGTGGGTGACTTTTCTGCCGGAGGTGGCGGCCGGCCAACTGCCGCTCAGCCGCCTGGCTTTCTTAATCCCGAGCGCGTGCCTGGCGGTGCTGTTCGGGCTGGCGGTGAATGCCGGTCAGCGCGGCCGCCGCCGGTCCGAGCATTGGCTGCGCGCGCACCTGCCGGACACGCCCCTCGGCTGGGTCCTGCTGGCGCTGGCGGTGCTGAGCGCGCTCACCGTCTTCCCGTACTACCCCTACATCCTGACCGCATACGCCGACCCGGAGTTTCGGGTCCAGTTCTTCGTGGCCGGCCTGGCCTTGGCCGGCGCCGCGCTGGCCGTGTTCGTCCCGGACGACGCCAACGCGCTGGTGCGCATCGGCCTGGCGCTGGTCGGCGCGGGCTGCGCCATCGGCAACCTGGTGGTGTTGTGGCCGGCAGCGGCGGCGGTGGGCGGCCCGATCTGGGCGCTCGGCTGGGGTTGGGCGGCCCTGCTGCTGGGTTTTCTGGCGATCATCGTGCACGGCTGGCGCACCATCTTCCAGCCGCGCCGCTGAAGGCGGCGGCCCGGTTAAAACAAAGAAGCGAGAGTCGCCTCTCGCCTCCCTAACTCCGCAGCCGCCGCGCTTACTTCTTGCGCGCGTTGATGTAGTCCACCGCCTGACCAACAGTCGTGATCTTCTGAGCGTCCTCGTCAGAAATCTCGTGACCAAACTTCTCTTCGAACGCCATGATCAGCTCAACCAGGTCAAGCGAGTCTGCTTCGAGGTCTTCGCGGAAGCGGGCCTCAATCTTAACTTTGTCCGCCTCGGCGCCCAGGCGCTCAATGATAATGGCCTTTACTTCTTCGAACGTATCGGACATGAGTTATTCTCCTTTATGTGCAATAGCGGGGACGAGCCCCATTGTATGTCGCGGCGACGGCTTGTCAAGCGAATTGCCGGAAATTGACATTCCAACCGCTTGATTGATAAGATTACGTGCCGCCACTTACTAGAAACACGAGCCTATGACGAAAGTTTCGGGGAGCCCGCCGGGCGACCAGCCACTGGCTGAGGAAACCGCCACGCGCAAAGCGGAGCACATCCGCATTAATCTAGAGGAAGACGTGCGCTCGGGGCTGACCACCGGCCTGGAGCGCCTGCGCTTTGTCCACCAGGCCTTGCCGGAACTGGACCTGGCCGCCGTGGACACCCGCACCACCTGGTTCGGCAAACCGCTCAGCGCGCCGCTGCTCATCTCGTCGATGACCGGCGGCACGGGCAGTGCCGGCCCCCTCAACCGCAACCTGGCCGCCGCCGCCCAGGCCGCGCGCATCGCCATGGGCGTGGGCTCGCAGCGGGCCGCCCTGGAAGACGCGGCCCTGGCCGAGACCTTCAAAATTCGCGACCTGGCGCCGGACATTCCGCTCTTCGCCAACCTGGGGGCCGTCCAACTCAACTATGGCTATGGCGTTGATCACTGCCGGCGCGCGGTGGCCATGATCCAGGCCGATGCCCTGATCCTGCATCTGAACGCCCTGCAGGAAGCCGTGCAGCCGGAGGGCGATGGCAATTTCGCCGGCCTGTTGCGCCGGATCGAGGCCGTCTGCACGGCCTTGCGCGCCGACGGCATCCCGGTCATCGCCAAGGAGGTGGGCTGGGGCATCGCGGCCGAGACGGCGCGGCGCCTGGCCGAGGCCGGCGTGGCCGCCATCGATGTGGCCGGCGCGGGCGGCACATCCTGGAGCCAGGTGGAGATGCACCGCGCCCGGACCGAACGCCAGCGCCGCATCGCGGCCGCCTTCATCGATTGGGGTCTGCCGACCGCCGAGTCGATCCGGAACGTGCGCGCCGGCGCGCCGGGCCTGCCCATCATCGCCTCGGGCGGACTGCGCGACGGCATCGACGTGGCCAAGTGCCTGGCGCTGGGCGCGGGCTTGGGCGGGCTCGCCGGCCCCTTCCTCAAGGCGGCTGACCGTTCGGTGGAGGCCGTCGTCGAGGCTGCCGCCGAGCTGACGCAGACGCTGCGCATCGCCATGTTCGCGGCCGGCGCCGGCACCATCGCCCAACTCCAACAGACGCCGCTCAGCGAGCGGCCGTAGTCCGCCGCCGGCCTGGCCGCGCGTGCGGGAGAGCCCCATGTCCCTGAACCAACTCTCCCAACTCTACCTGCCCGCCATCGAAGACGAGCTGCGGCGCGCCCTGAGCGGCGGCGACGCGGCCTATGATCTGTACTACCGGATGCTGAACTATCACATGGGCTGGGTGGACGCGGACGGCACCGCGATCGCGGCCGGCGCCGGCGGCAAGCGCCTGCGGCCGTTGATCACGCTATTGACCTGCGCGGCGGTGGGCGGCGCCTGGGAACGCGCCCTGCCCCTGGCCGCCGGCCTGGAACTGCTGCACAACTTCTCGCTCCTGCATGACGACATCCAGGACAACAGCCCGCTGCGCCGCGGCCGGCCCACGGCCTGGACGCTGTGGGGCGCGGCCCAGGCCATCAACGCCGGCGACGCCCTGTTCACGCTCGCGCACCTGGCCGTGCAGTCCCTGGCCGAGCACGGCGTGCCGGCGGCCACGGCTTTGCGCGTGCTGACCGCCTTCGACCGCACCTGCCTGGCCTTGACGCAGGGCCAGTTCCTGGACATGCAGTTCGAAACGCGCGCCCAGGTGGGCGTAGCCGAGTACCTGGCCATGATCGAGGGCAAGACGGCGGCCCTGGTGGCGGCCTGCACCGAGCTGGGCGGCCGCGTGGCCGGCGTGGACGAGGCGCGCGGGGAGCACCTGCGCCTGTTCGGGCGCAGCCTGGGGCTGGCCTTTCAGATCCAGGACGACTTGCTGGGCATCTGGGGGGATCCAGCCGTGACGGGCAAATCGGCGGCCAGTGATTTGGAGAAGCGCAAGAAGAGCCTGCCGGTGGTGATCGGCCTGGAGCGCTCGCCGGAATTCGCGGCCGCCTACGCGCGGCCGGCCGCAGCGGACGGCCCAGCGCTGTCCGCGCTCGTCGGCCAGCTGGAAGCGCTGGGCGCGCACGCCGAGGCGCAGGCCCTGGCCGAGGCCCACACGCGCGAGGCGAGGGCGCACCTGGAGGCCGCCCGGCCAGCCGGCGCCGCCGCTGAGGCCCTGCGCGCCCTCGCGGACCAACTCCTCAACCGTTCCGCCTGAACGCAGGCGACCACGCTACACGAACTCGCGGAAGACGCGGTTCCCCAACAGGCGGCCCGGCCCGGTCAGGCAGGCGCGCGTGCCGTCCCACTCGATCAGCTTGAGCGCAGCCAGGCGGCGCAGCGACCGGCCGTAGCGCTGCTCCAAACTTACCCCGAAGCGCCGCTCGAAATCGGCGTTGGCCACGCCCTCGCGCACCAGGCGCATCCCCATCATCATCATTTCCCCCATGGCCTCGTCGTCTGAGATCGGTGTCCGCTGGGCTGTAGCTGGCGAGAACGGATAGGGCTCGGCGCTGCCGGCCTCCAGCCGCGCGATGTAGGCGGCGGGCGCCAGCACCTGCGCGTAACGCTGGCCGGCCGCGTAGCCGTGCGCGCCGGCGCCGAAGCCCAGGTACGGCTCGTTGCGCCAGTATTGCACGTTGTGCCGGCAGGCGTAGGCGGGCAGACTCCTGTCCCGGGTCTCCTGGGCTGTGGCAAATGGAGATTGGAGACTGGCGACCGGATCCCGCGCCCAATTTGAAATCTCGTATTGCACGTAACCGTTCTTCCCCAGCTCGTCGCTCGCCCATTCGTACATCTCGGCCGCCAGGTCCGGGTCCGGCATCGGCAGCAGGCCGCGATAGACCCAGGCGCGCAGCGGCGTGCCGTGTTCCAGCGAGAGGGCATAAGCCGAGATGTGGTCCGGGCCAAGCCCCAGCACGCGCAGCACCGTGGCCTGCCACTGCGCCAGGGTCTGGTGCGGCAAGCCAAAGATCACGTCCAGGTTGAGGTTCTCAAAGCCGGCGGCGCGCGCCCAGGTCACGGCCTGAGCCACGTCGCCGAACAGGTGCTGACGGTCCAGCAGGCGCAGCTCGTGCGGGTGGGAAGACTGGACACCCAGGGACAGGCGGTTGACGCCCAGGGCGCGCAGGCCCTCCAGGTAGCGCCGATCCACCGTGCCGGGATTGGCCTCCAGCGTGATCTCGCACTCCGGCGTCAGCGGGAAGGCCTCACGCAGCGCGGCCAGCAGCCGCGCGATCAGGTCGAGGGACAACAGCGACGGCGTCCCGCCGCCAAAGAAGATGGTGTGGACCGGACCAGCCTGGCCGGCCGCCTGGCCGCCCACCAACCGGATCTCGCTCTCCAGGGCGGCCACATAGGGCGCCATCAGGTGCTCCAGGCCCGCGTACGTGTTAAAGTCGCAATAGGCGCACCGAAAGGAGCAAAACGGGATGTGCAGGTACAGGCTGAGCGCCTGTGGGGGAGCAGCGGACACGGTGTGGCAGCGGCTTGAGTCGTTGGGCGCTTCTTGAAGGCAGCGCCCGGCCATCATACACCAGCGCCGGCGCTGGCCGTCGACAACCGCGCGCAGAGCGCGGCGGGCCGGCGTGTGGAAAACGAGATGTCGCGCACCGGACCGGCCGGGCGGCGCAAGGCCACCACTACCCGCGGATATTCCAGGAAGTTGAAGGAGGCGCGGTAGCGCCCGCGCACAAACATGAAGTGGATCCCGGCGCCTCCGTAGCGCAGCAGCGCCGGCAGCACGTCCACCTGACAATCGGCCACGTTCTCCAACGGCACGCGCCAGGTGAAGACGCCGAAGGTCAGGCGCAACTCCGCCGCGGTGAGCCGGATGACCAGGGTGCGGTAGTTGAGGGCGTAGAACAGGAAGACGCCGAACGCCGCGAGGCCGATGAGCGCCAGCCCATCCACGCGTGCCAGCGCCCACCGCGCGCCGAAGACGCCCAACCCGGTCAGCGCCAGCGCCCAGAACAGGGCCTGCGTCCGGCCCGACGACAATTGCTCGTGGTAGACCTCGCCAGCAACAGTCATCGTCGCCTTCCTCCCGTTCCGGCTGGTCCAGTGAACGCCGCTCTCAGTATAGGTCGCCGGCCGCCAGCGTCAACGGCCTCCCGGCCCGGTCTACGTGAGCCTTCACTCCGGCGGCGGGCCGGCGCCGGCCTGGAGCATGGCCGCCGCGTTGTACAATAGCGCCTTCATCCCGTCGGCGCCGCGCGCCGCCCAACCTGATTCGCCGGAGCCAGCTGCCTGAACGCGCATGGATAGACCGCCCTCGGCCAAACAACTGCGTCCGATCCTGGACGATCTCTATCAGGCGGAATCGCGCCGCATCCTGGCCAGCCTCATCCGCCTGCTCGGTGATTTTGACCTGGCGGAGGATGCCCTGCAGGAGGCCTTTCGGGCGGCGCTGGAACAGTGGCCGCGCGCCGGTCTGCCCGCCAACCCGCGCGCCTGGCTGGTGTCGGCTGGCCGCTTCAAGGCCATCGACGCAATGCGCCGCCGCGCCCGGTTCGGCGCGCCGCTGGACGCGCAGGCCGAGCAGCTGGCCGATGGCGCCAGCCTGGCGGCTGAGCCCGAGGACATCCCGGACGATCGGCTGCGCCTGATCTTCACCTGCTGCCATCCGGCGCTGCCGGCGGAGGCCCGCGCCGCGCTGACCCTGCGCGAGGTCTGCGGCCTGACGACGGACGAGATCGCGGCCGCTTTTCTGGCCAACCCCGCTGCCGTGGCGCAGCGCATCGTGCGCGCTAAGAGCAAGATCCGCGAGGCGCGCCTGCCGTATGAAGTGCCCGCCCGCGCTGAACTGCCCGAGCGGCTGGAGGCCGTACTCCAGGTGATCTACCTGGTCTTCAACGAAGGCTACTCGGCCTCAGCCGGGGAGACGGTGACGCGGGCCGACCTATCGGGCGAGGCCATTCGGCTGGGCCGGCTGCTGGTGGAACTGCTGCCGGAACCCGAGGCGTTGGGGCTGCTGGCCCTGATGCTCCTGCACGAGTCGCGCCGCGCGGCGCGCACAACGCCTGACGGCGACTTGGTCCTGCTGGAGCAGCAGGAGCGCGCGCGCTGGAACCGGGAGCAGATCACGGAAGGCGTGGCGTTGGTGCGGGCGGCCCTGGCCTCGGGCCGGCTGGGCTTCTACACGCTGCAGGCCGCGGTGGCGGCCGTGCACTCCCTGGCGCCGAGTTTCGCGGCCACCGATTGGGGCCAGGTGGTGGCCCTGTACGATCGGCTGGCGCAGGTGGCGCCTTCCCCGGTGATCGAAGTGAACCGGGCCGCGGCCGTGGCCATGCGGGACGGGCCGGCTGCCGGCCTGGCCCTGATCGACGCCATCCTCGAGCGCGGCGACCTGGCTGACTATCATCTGGCGCACTCGGCCCGGGCGGAGTTGTGCCTGCGGCTGGGGCGGACGCAGGAAGCGCGAGCCTCTTTCGAACGCGCGCTGGCGCTCGCGCGTCAGGGGCCGGAGCGGCGCTTTCTGGAAAGCCGGCTGGCCGCCCTGTCGGGCTGAAAACCCGCCGGAAACTGGTGTCGGCGGTTGTCGATTTCGGGCCGTCTGGAACGACTATTTGATGAACACCCATCCACCGAGCCGGGCCGGCCGTGATCCAGGCCCGGTTCACCAGCCCGAGGAGACCCTGCCATGCAATACCTGGTCTACGACCCCCACTACAACCCGGAAGGCGCGCCGCCGCCCACACCCGAGCTCATGGCCGAGATGGGCAAGTTCATCGGCGAGGCGATGCAGGCCGGCGTGCTGGTGGCCACCGGCGCCCTGCAGCCGAAAGGCACGCGCCTGCGGCTGGCCAACGGCAAGTTCACGGTCACGGATGGGCCTTTCATCGAGTTGAAGGAGCTGCTCGGCGGCTGGGCCGTGATCCGGACGAAGTCGCTGGAAGAGGCCGTGGAGTGGTGCAAGCGCTTCCGCAGCCTCGTCGGCGACGGCGAGTCCGAGATCGTGCCGGTGTACGGGCCGGAAGACTTCGGCCAGAGGTAGTCCGGCGGGGGCTCAAGCAGACTCGGACAACCACGCAGGATCAGGCGCCCCGCGACTGCGCGCCCTAACTCCGTTGAGGCGGGGTGCCTGATCCCTTCAACGTCCAGGCTTAGTCAGCCGACTGTCCCTCAGCGTCAATCCGCCAGCTGGATTTCGACCTGCCGCGGACCCTGCCAGCTGGCGGCCAGGAAAGGCTCGGTCGCGCGGCCGTTGTGCCGGAAATCCACAATGCGCCGCCCGCGCCCGGCCACGGTCAGGTCGAGGACGCTGCCGCGATAGCGCAGCCCGCTCAGGCGGATTTGGTTAAGCGACGTTGGGAGGTAAGGCCGGCATTCGATCCCGCCCGGCGTGAAGCGCAGACCCAACAGGCCGGCCAGGATCAGACGCAAATAGGCACTGGCGGTCCAACTCTGGCGCGCGCACGCTTCCCATTGCAGGCCATCCGCGCCGCGGCCGCCCTCCTGCAGTCCGCCATAGATGGCGCCCGTGTCCGGGTGATAGATCTCGGCACACTGGCCGTGCCGGTTCAGGCTGGCAGTCAGAGTCTGGAACTCGCGGTCAAACAAGTCCGGGCGGTCATAGCGCAAGGCCGCTTCGCCCCAGAACGCGGAGATAAAGGGCCACACTGTCCCGCTGTGACGGCCGTAGCCGCCGCGCGCGGCATAGCGCGGAAAGGTCGGCCACACGCACGGCAGGCCGGCCGCGGTCAGGTGCTGCTTGGCCAGCACCGACCGGGCCTGGTCGCTTGTCGCCATCTCGAACAGCAGCACAAGCGCGTGCCCAAGGCCCTCTTGATAGTCACAGCCTCCGGCGTGATCCAGCAGGTAGCGGAACCAACCCTGGCCCGGGTTCCAGAACCGGGTCTGGACCTGCTCGACCAGGGCGGCGGCGCGGTCGGCGTAGGCCGGGACACCGCTGCGCGGCAGCTCCCGCGCCATGGCGTCGGCGAGGCGATAGGCCTGGGCGTAGACACAGTTCGTCGACAACGCCAGCATAGGCAGGCCATACCCGCGCGGCGCGCGTTGGCCCGGATTGGCCGCGACCCAGTCCAGGATCGAACTGGTCTCGCCCGGCGAGTACCGATCCGGATAGGCCGCCACGCCGTCGCCGTACACGGCCGGCCCGCGAAACAGCCCGAAGTCGCCGTCGAACTCCTCCGCCTCGAAGTGCGCGAGGCTGTTGCTCACCGCTTCCAAGGCCAGGCCCAGAAACTCGCGGTCGCCGGTTTGCAGGAAGTGCGCCCACGCGCCCACCGTCCAGATGATGGCGTCCCAATACTGGCCCCCGATGAAAACACGGCCGGCGCGACGCTCCAGGACCGACAGCAGCGTATGGCGCGCGACGTCCTCCCAAAGCAGACCCAGCCCGTTCCAGACGTTGATGGCAGCGTCCCGGGTCCAGGGCGTGTCATAGTCCAGACCGGCCAGGAGGACCGGCTGCGGCTGGTCCAGCAGGCCGGCCTGATACGGCTGGACATTGCCGGCCAGGTCGCCCAGCGCGATGCGGTAGGCGCGGTCAACGGCCTGGTCCGAGGTGGTGAGGCTTGGGAAGAACGGGGCAGAGTCAATAGGCATCGGCGCTGCCAGGCGGGCTAGAGCCGCGCGCTTGCTTCTCGGCCTAACCGCGCCAGCGCCTCACCGGGCGACACCGGCCGCAGCAGCAGCGAGAACCGATACTCTCCCGGCCAGACCAGATACTGATCCAGCGTGCGCGGGCCGCAGGACGCGCCGCCCAGCCCGCTTTGCAGCAGGTCCAGGTTGAACCAGGTCTCGGGCTGGCGGACGAGCTCAGGCCGATGCCGGGCGCGGTAGAGCGCGTCGCTGGAGAAGTGGCTCACCGAGACTTGCAGCAGCGGCTGGCCGGCCACCAGCAGGCCCGCCCCGGCCGCATTCGTCAGGGCCGCCCAGCGCACGTCGCTCTTGTTGCCGTTTTCCTGCGGCATGATGTAGGGCACGAACTGCTCGTCCACGGTCCCGCGATACAGGCCGACCGGCGCACCGGCCTTGCGGTCCACGTAGTTTTCGTGCGGCCCACGCCCCAGCCAAGTGAAGGTCTCAAAGCCGGCCGGCACGAGCAGCGCCACCCCCAGCCGTGGCAGCGGTGGCAGAGCGCCGAAACATTGAACGTGGTGATCCAGGCGCACGGCGCCGTCGCCGGTGAACGTGTAGGCGGCCGCGTGCCGGAACCCAGCGGCAACGCCCGCGGCCTGTACCACCGTCGCCACAGCCACGGTCACGGTGTGTGGCGAGGTCGGATGAACGTCCAGGGCCGCGAGCGAATGACGCAGCCGATCCAGGCCGGCCTGCCGCCAGAGCGTCAGGAGTTTGCCGGGCTCGTCCGGGTTCCACTTAAAGCCGTCGTTGTCGGTGGGGGCGCGCCAGAGGTTCAGCCGCGGTCCGGACTGGAGCAGGCGCTGGCCGTCCCAGGCGTAGCCCGTGAGCTGGCCGGTGGCGCGGTCGAATTCCGCCGTCCAGCGCGCCCCTTCTAAGCGCAGGTGCTCGGCGGCCTGGCTCAGTTTCAGCGCGTCAGGCTCGGCCACCGGGCGCGGCCTCGGTGCGGATCCGGTCCATGGCAGCGGGAATTGTTCCCAGGCCACCTCCTGGCCGGGCCCGGCCCAGGCCAGGTTGCTCCGCGCCGTGGCCGCCGACTCGGTCGTGCTGTCCGGCCGCGCCCAGGCCGGCAGGTCGCGCCCAGCCGAGAGTGCCCCGCCCTGGTCGTCGTCCGGCAGCCGGAAGCGCAGCGTCAGGAAGCACTCGGCGCCCGGCTCCAGGCGCGGCCGGCGATAAGGCAGCTGCACCTGCTCGCTGAGCCCGGGCCGCGTGCGCAGCCTGGGCAGCGGCCCAGCCTGCACCACCTCGCCGTCCACGGCCAGCTCCCAGGAGCCGTGCAGATACGCGAGCGTGATGAAGTCGTGCTTGTTGACGATCTCGACGCGGCCGGCCTCCAGATCGACCGCCCGCACCGCCACCGGCTGAAAGAGCTTGCGCGCCTCCGCCATGGCCGGATGGACCGTGCGGTCCGGGAAGATCAGGCCGTTCAGGCAGAAGTTCATATCGTTGATGACGTCGCCGAAGTCGCCGCCATAAGCCCAGTACGGCCGCCCGTCCGCGTCGGTCTTCATCAGGCCCTGGTCCACCCAGTCCCAGATAAAGCCGCCCTGCAGGCCCGGGTAGGCCTCGATCGCGTCCCAATACTCTTTCAGATTGCCGACTGAGTTGCCCATGGCGTGGGCGTACTCGCACATGATCAGGGGCCGATCCGCCCGCGGGTCCCGGGCGTAATCCACCAGCCGGTCGATCGACGGGTACATTGGGCAGACAATATCGGACGCCAGCCGCCCGCCGTGCCAGTCGGCGGCGATGGCGCCCTCGTAGTGGATGGGCCGCGACGGGTCATAGCCGCGGATCCAGCCGGCCATAGCGTCGTGGTTGGCGCCGTAGCCGGACTCGTTGCCGAGCGACCAGACGACGACCGAGGGGTGGTTTTTGTCGCGCTCGACCA
>CALFZO010000108.1 GCA_937952305.1 uncultured Anaerolineales bacterium
CCGCGCCCTCCGCCGCCGGCGCTCTGCCCGATTGGTTGAGCGGCGGCACCGGCGCCTTGACCCCGGCGGAGCCCGGCGCTTTGGCCGCTGAGCCTGAGGCGGAGACACCGGCCGCGCCCTCCGCCGCCGGCGCTCTGCCCGATTGGTTGAGCGGCGGCACCGGCGCTTTGCCTGCGGACGATCTCAGCCCAACGCCGGCCGGCAAGCCCGGCCCGGAAGTGCCGGATTGGCTCACGGGGGCCAGCGCCGCGCCACCCTCCAGCGAGTCGGCCCTGCCGGATTGGTTGAAGGCGGCCACCGGACCACTGGCCGGCGCGCCCGCGCCTGAAACGGCCGCGCCCGCCGAGGAGCTGCCGGACTGGCTCAAGGCCGCCACGGGCCCGTTGACGCCGCCGTCCGCGCCGGAGGCGCCGGCCGCGGGCACCACAGCGCCATTCCTGGGCGCGCCCAGCGAAGGCGCGGCCGAGGTCCCGGACTGGCTGCGCGATATGGCCGGCGACGAAGCCCAGTCCGCGCCGACGCCCGCTGTCTCGGCGACGGCGCCTCTGCCCGCGATTCTGCCCGGCCCCGAAGACGAACCCGATTTTCTGAACAACCTGCGCGGCGCGGCCGCGCCCGTGGTCGAGGACGAGCAGCCGGAATGGCTCCAGTCCCTGGGCCTGCCGGAGACGCCGCCGGCCGGGACGCCGGCCCTGGATTTCTCGGCTCCGGCGCCCAGCGCCCCCGCCGAGGACGAGCCGGATTGGATGCGCGCTCTGCGCAGCGAGGGCGCCCCCGCCGCGGCGACGCCCGCCCCGGCCGAATCCGAGCCGGATTGGCTGTCAGCGCTGCGCGCTGACAGCGCGTCGAGCAGCCAATCCTCAGGCCCGGCGATCGCGCCCTTCGGCGCCGTTTTGGGGGCCGCGGCCGAGGAGTTGGCCGAATCTGCGCCGGAAGCAGCGCCCCCGGCCGGCGGCGAGCCGGACTGGCTGGCGGCCCTGCGCCCCTCCGGGCCGCCGCCGGAAACCGCCCCCGCGCCGGGGCCGGGCGCCTTCGAGTTGGCGCAAGGCGAGCTGCCCTCCTGGCTGGCCGCCATGCGGCCGGTGGACATCCAGCGCGCCATCGAGCCGGAGGTCGACGAGTATCAGGAATCGGTCGGCGTGCTGGCGGGCATGCGCGGCGTGCTGCGGGCCGAGCCCAGCGTGGTGCTGCCCGGGAAGAGCGCGTCCAACGTCCATGCGCTGGCCTTCACCGATCCCCAGGCCAAGCAGGCTGAACTGCTGGCCGGTATGCTGCTGAGCGACCGCGAGGCCGCGCCGGCCGCCCGGCGCCGCGCCCGGCGCATTCCTTGGGAGCGCTGGCTGGTCGTCGTGTTGATCCTGGCGGGCATGCTTCTGCCGCCCTTCGCCCTGCCGCGCATGTTCGTTCAGCCGACCACGGCCGCGCCGGCCACGCTGGCGGCCTTTGAGCAGATCGACCGCCTGGACCCGGCCAAGCCGGTGCTGGTGGCGTTTGACTACGAGCCCGCGCACGTCGGCGAGATGGGGCGCCTGGCGGAGGCCCTCGTCGGCCACCTCGTCCGCCGCGGCTTGCCCCTCGTGGCCGTCAGCACCAGTCCGACCGGCGCCGGGGTCGGTCAGGAAATGCTGGCCACGCTGACGGCGCAGAACACGTACCGCGAGGCGGAGACTTACCTCAACCTGGGCTACTTGCCGGGCGGGCCGGTGGGCATCTTGCAGTTGGCCCTGGCGCCGCGCACCGTGTTCCTGGCCGACTTCCACGGCGAGACCTACACCGACCAGGGCGGCCTGTGGGCGGTGCCGCTGCTGCGCACCGTCGGCTCGCTGGCCGATTTCAGCGCGGTGGTGGTCTTGAGCGCCACGCCCGAAGATGCCCGCGCCTGGATCGAACAGACGCAGGGCCGCGCGACGCCGTTGATCCTGGCGGTGAGCGCCGGGAGCGGCCCGCTGATCCTGCCGTATTACGAGGCCGACCAGGCTGCGGCCACGCCGCGCCTGGCCGGATTGGTCGCCGGTGTGGTCGGCGCCACGCAGTATGACGCGCGCGCCGGCGTCACGGCGCCGGATGCCGCCTTGATCCGGTGGGAGATGCTGGGCGGCGGCTTGCTGTGGATCGCGCTCCTGCTGGTGCTGGGCAATCTGTTCAACGGCGCGCTGTTGGCCCTGCGCCGGTCGCAGAAGAGGAAGGCCTGATGTCGCTGGATTTGGCGGGCGCGCTGGTCGGCTTCTTGCTGACCCTGGCGGTGCTGAGTTACCTGATCGGTGACAACCCGCTCTACCGCCTCGCCGTCTACACTTTTGTGGGGGTGGCGGCCGGCTATGTGGCAGTGGTGGCCGTCGTCAACGTCATCGTCCCGCAGCTGTTCCTCACGCTGCTCGGCCCCCAGGATTTGGGGCGCCTGGTGATCACGGGCCTGAGCTGGCTGCTGGCGCTGCTGCTTTTCCTGAAACTGGTCAACCCGGATTCGGCTCTGGGGCGTTTCCCGGTGGCCTACCTGGTGGGCGTCGGCGCCGCGGTGGCCGTGGGCGGCGCGCTGCTGGGGACGCTCTTCCCGCAGACGGCGGCGACCTTCGTGTCGCTGCTGCCGGCCGAGAACGCCGGGGGCGATGTGCTGGCGCTGGTCGAACAGCCGCTGAGCGCGCTGGTGCTGCTGGTGGGCACGCTGACGACGCTGCTGTTTTTCTGGTACGGCGCGCGGCCGGCGCCCGGCGGCGTGCCGGAGCGGCCCGTCCTGATCAAACCGCTGGCCTGGATCGGCCAGGCCTTTATCGGGATCACGTTCGGCGCGCTGTATGCGGGCGTGCTGGCGGCGAGCGTGGCTTACCTGGCCGAGCGGCTGGGCGCGCTCATGGATTTCATCGACCTGGCTCGCCAGTGGCTGGCGCCCGGCTAACCGCACTCGTCTACCGAGCCCATGGCCTCCAACGAGTTTCGCCCTGAAACGATCCTGGCCGCCGACATCGGCACGGCCACTACGCGCGTCTCGCTCTTCGATGTCGTCGAGGGCGCGTTCCGCTACGTGGCCTCCGGCGAAGCGCCGTCCACGGTGACGGCGCCTTACTCGGATGCGTCCGAAGGCCTGCGCCACGCGCTGTTGGAACTGCAGGCGGTGACGGGCCGCACCATGCTCAACGACGCCGCCCGGCTGATCGTGCCGGTCAGCGATGAGGGCCACGGCTGTGATGTGTTTGTGGCCTCCTCCAGCGCCGGGCCGGCCGTGCGCACGGTCCTGGTCGGCCTGCTGCCCGACGTCTCGCTGAAGAGCGCCCGGCGTCTGGCTGAGTCGTCTTACCTGACGATCCTGGAGACGGTCAGCCTGGTGGACCGCCGGCGGCCGGAGCAGCAGATGGACGCCATCCTCAAGGCGCGGCCGGACGTGGTCATCGTCGCCGGCGGCACCGATGGCGGCGCCAGTTCGGCCGTGCTCAGCCTGGCGGAAGTGGTCGGCCTGGCCTGTTTCCGCCTGCCCCAGGAGCCGCGCGTGCGGCTGCTGTTCACGGGCAATAGCGCGCTCAAAGACCGCATCAACGAACTGCTGGGCAACCTGGCGCTGGTCTCGGCCGCGCCCAACGTGCGCCCGGAGTTGGCGCATGAAGCCCTGGACGGGCCGCGCGCTGAGCTGGCCCAGATCCTCCAGGAGCTGCGCGCCTCCCAGATCGGCGGCCTGCGTGACCTGGCGCATTACGCCGGCGGCAGCCTGCTGCCCACGGCTCAGGCCGAGGGCCAGGTCATCCGCTTCCTGAGCAAGATCGCGGGGTCGGCCAACGGCATCCTGAGCGTCAACGTCGGCTCGGCCGCCACGTCGATCGCCGCGGCCTTCAGCGGTGAGCTTTTCCTGACCGTGGCTCCGGACCTGGGCGTGGGCGTCAACGCCGCCAACACCCTGGCCGAAGCGCCCAGCGACCAGTTTACGCGCTGGGTGCCGGCGCCGCTGACGGCTGCCGATGTGCGCGCCTTCGGCCTGGAGCGCAGCCTGCATCCTCACACCCTCCCGGTGGAGGTGGACGATTTGCACCGGGAGCAGGCGCTGGCCCGCCAGGCCCTGCGCGGCGCGTTGCGGCGCGCTCAGGCGCACTGGCCCAAGACGCTGCCGGGCACGCGCGGCGACCTGCTGCCGCATTTCGACCTGATCATCGGCGGCGGCGCCGCGCTCAGCCACGCGCCCAGCCCGGGCGCGGCGGCGCTGATGCTGCTGGACGCGCTCCAGCCCACGGGCGTCGCCGACCTGCTGCTGGACCGCAGCCACCTGCTGGCCGCGCTGGGCGCCGCGGCGTACGCCAACCCGATGGCGGCCGTGCAGGTGCTTGAGTCCGGCGCCCTGCTGCGCCTGGGCATCGCGATCTCGGCCCTCGGCTCCGCCCGCGACGGTGAAGTGGTCTGCACGGCCAAGCTCGTGGACGACGGCGGCCAGGAGACCACGCTCACGGTCAAGGCGGGCACGCTGGAAGTGCTGCCGCTGCCCCTCGGCCAGCGCGGCCAACTGACGCTCAAGCCGCGCTCCGGCATCGACCTGGGCTTCGGGCCGGGCCGCGGCCAGACGTTCACCGTCGACAGCGGCGGCGCGGTCGGCATCATCGTGGATGCGCGCGGCCGCCCGCTCGTCTTCCCGCGGGAGCCCGCGGCGCGCGCCGAGCGCGTGCACCAGTGGATTTTCAAGCTGACCGGACAGTAAACGCGGCACTGTTCTTGCAGCCGAGGGCCGCATAGCGGTCGTCGGCCGGGCGACACGGACGCATGGCCTACATCCCACCCACCAGCCACGTCACGCTTTTGGCCACGCTGCGCCGTGAGCGCAGCCTGCCCGTGCCCGGCGAGATCATCGTCAGCGTCGGCCAGCGCGTCGAAGCCGCCGACGTGGTAGGGCGCGCCGAGAACGCCGAGTATCATCGCCTGCTGGACCTGAGCCGCCTGCTGGGCGTGCCCAAGGACAAGGTCGGCACCCATCTGCTGCGCCAGGAGGGTGACTCGGTGAAAAAGGGCGAGCCGCTGGCTCAGCGCCAGGGCGCGCTCGGCCTGGGGCGGCGCAGCGTGCCGTCGCCCGTGGACGGCCGGCTGGTGCTCTTTGACGAGGGCAAGGCTCTGCTGGCCGCGGTGACGGTGGTGGAACTGCGGGCTGGTCTGCCCGGGATGGTGGTGAGCCTGGCGCCGGGGCGCAGCCTGCTGATCGAGACAACCGGCGCGCTGCTGGAAGGTTTGTGGGGCAACGGGCGCGAAGACTTCTCCGTGCTGCGCATGCTGAGCGCCTCCCCGGAGGCGGCGCTGGACGAAGCGGAACTGGAACTCAGCCTGCGCGGCGCCATCGTGGCCGCCGGCTGGCTGGCCGACGCCCGGCCGCTGCAGAAGCTGACCGAGGTCGGCGTGCGCGGCCTGATCCTGGGCGGTGCGCCGGCGGGCCTGGTGCCCGAACTGCAGGCGGTGACGTTCCCGGTGCTGATCACCGACCGCTTCGGCGTGCCGGGGTTCACACAGCCGGTCTACAACCTGCTGGCCGGCAACTCCGGCCGCGAGGTCTGGCTTAACGCTCATCCGGCCGACCGCTTTGCGGGCACGCGGCCGGAGGCCATCCTCCCCCTGCCGGTCGGGGGCGAGTTGCCGCCGCCGCCGGTGGAGGGCGAACCGCTGCAAGAAGGCAAGCGCGTGCGCGTGCTGCGCGGACCGGACGCCGGCCGGGTGGGGACCTTGATTGGATTGAGCGACCGGCCGGTGCCGTTGCCGAACGGGCTGCGCACGCAAGTGGCGGCCATCGCCCTGGACGAGACCCGCGGGACGCGCCCGACCATCACGGCGCCGTTCGCAAATCTGGAGCTTTTGGAGTAATCTACGGGGCCGTGCCTGGCGACAGGCGGACGTCACGGGATTGAAGGAGACTGACCATGGCTATGGATGATCCGAATCTGGAGCAAGACGCGCCGGCAGAGGAGGCGTCTTCCAACCGGAACTTCATCATCGCCGCCGGCGCGCTGGGCGTGGGGTTCATCCTGATCCTGGGCGTGATGCTGGCGTTCCTGTTCCTCGTCCGGCCCGGCCAGCAGGCCGCCAACCAGACGGCCGTGGCCGAGCGCAACGCCACCAACGCCGCCATCGAGGCCGTCAACAACGCCCAGTTGACCGAAGAGGCGCGCCCGACGAATACGCCGACGCCGACCGACACGCCGCTGCCGACGGCGACGGACACGCCGGTGCCGCCGACTGACACGCCGCCGCCCACCGCCACCGTCCCGCCGACGGACACGCTGGCGCCCAGTTTGAGCGAGACACCCGGCGGGGCCGCCGGCGGCACTGGCACGCCCGGCACGCCCGGCGGTCCAGCCGCCGTCACCGCCACGCCCACGCGCGTGGGCACGGCCGCCGCCACCGGCGCGCGCACGGCCACGCCGATCGTCGGCTCGCTGACCCGCACGCCGGCCACGGCCACGCCCAGCGCTCTGTCCAACACCGGCTTCGCCGACGACTTCGGCCTGCCGGGCCTGATCGCGCTGGCGCTGGGCCTGATCGTCGTCGTCATCATCGTCCGGCGCCTGCGCCTGAGCCTGCGCTGAGCGCCGCCCGCAGACCGCCCGGCCAGCGGCCTAGCGCCGCTGGCCTTTTTCTTTTAAGCTGATTGTTGGATAATACGGCCCAGCGCCGCCAATCTATGTAGACTCCGCATCATGCCCCTGCCCTTTCAATCCGTCCGAGCCAAACAGCGCGATAGCGTGCTGAGCGCCCTGGCGCGCGGCGACTGCGCCGCCGTGTACGGCCTCAGCAACACCGGCAAGAGCCCGTTCCTGCGGGCTTTGCCGAGCCCCGAGAACCTGGCCTACTACGAACGGCTGGCCGGCCACCCGGCCACGCTCGTCTATATCGACTGCAATCGGGTCGTCGAGTTGACCGCGCCGGGCTTCTTCGAGGTCGTGGTGCGGACGCTGCTGGAGACCCTGGAAGAGGCCGCGCCGGCCGCCAAGCTGCTGACGGACCTGCGCGAGCAGCACAGCCTGATTACGACGGCGGCGTCGCCGTTCCAGGCCTCGCTGGCCTTCAACAACGCCATCTCCGAGACGTGCGGCCACCTCGGACAAGACCTGGTCCTGCTGCTGGATGAGTTCGACGAGGTCTACGCCGCGCTGGAAGACCGCACCTTGCTCAACCTGCGCGCCCTGAAAGACAAGTTCCAGACGCGCCTGGCCTATGTCACGGCGACGGTCCGTCCGCTGGGGGACCCGGCGCTGCGCGGCGAGAACGAATTCGCCGAGCTGTTTACGGCCAACACGCTGGCACTGCGCCTGCTGCCGGACGAGGATGCCCGCCGCGTCCTGGAGGAGGTCGGCGGCGCCGGCCTGGCTGAGCCCGTGCGGCGGATGCTCCTGACCATGGCCGGCGGCCACTTCGGCCTGCTGGGCGCCCTGGCCCACGCCGCCCAGCGCCACCCGGACAACGTGGCCAGCGACCCCAACGTCCGCGCCGAGTGCCTCAAGCTGTGGAACCAGCTGCGCCCGGAGGAACAGGCGGCCCTGCGCGCCCTGGTCACCGCCGCCGACGAGGGCCTCAACCCGCACGACCGCGCGCGCTTGCAGGCCTTCGGTCTGCTGACCGACGGCGGCCAGCTCTTCTCCGACCTCTTCGCCGGTTTTGTCCGTAATCAGAACGCCACCGCCCAAGACACGACCCTGGGGGTGCGCGTGGATGAGGACGCCGGTGAGGTGTGGGTGGAAGGCGTGAAAGTGACGGTGCTGACCGATCTGGAGTACCGGCTGATGCGCCAGCTCTATCAGCGGCTGGATCGGCTGACGACCAAGGAACAGATCGTGGAGACGGTCTGGGGCGGCCAGTATCTGGACCGCGTCGACGACGCCCGCATCGAGAAGCTGGTCAGCCGGCTGCGCGCCAAAGTGGAGCCGGAGCCGCTCCATCCGCGTTACCTCATCACCCAGCGCGGCCGCGGCTACAAGCTGGTCAGCCGGCCGGTGGATGCCCGCGGCGAAGACGAAGACGCTTGATCCCCGGCCGAGCGCCGGTGAGCCGCGGGGGGAGCCCGCCATGGTTCAGACTCGCATCCTGGTGGTGGAAGACGATCCGGCCGTCCTGGAAGGCCTGCGCGGATTGCTGGAGCTGGCCGAGTATGACGTGCTCGCGGCGACCAATGGCCAGGAGGCGCTGGCCGTGCTGGCCCAGGCGGTCCCCCACCTGATCATCTCCGACATCATGATGCCGCAGATGGACGGCTACGCCCTGTACGCGGCGGTGCGTGAGCGCCCCGAGCTGATGGATGTGCCGTTCATTTTCCTGACCGCGCGCGGTGACAAGCGCGACGTTTACCGCGGCAAGGAGTTGGGCGTGGACGATTATCTCGTCAAGCCCTTTGACGAGAGCGACCTGCTCCTGGCCATCCGCAACAAGCTTAGCCGCCGCGCCCAGCTGGAGTCAGCGCGCCAGCGCCAGATCAACGACCTCAAGCACGCCATCATCAGCACCCTCAATCACGAGTTCCGCACCCCGCTGACGCACATCGCCGCCTATCTTGAGATCCTGCAGGACACGGTGCCGGAGACCCAGTCTGAGGAGTTCCGCCAATTCCTGGCCGTGATCCAGTCTGGCACCGAACGCCTGCAGCGCATGGTGGAGGACTTCATTCTGCTGGCGGAGTTCAAGACGGGCGAAGCTCAGCAGGCGTTTGACAAGCGCTGCGGCCCTCTGGAGGAATTGCCCAGCCTGCTGATGACCCTGGCCGTCCGGCATCGCGAGCGGGCGGCCGCCAAAGGGATGGACCTGACGCTGGTCCTGCCGGCCGAGCCGCTGCCGCTCGTGCGCGCTGACCGCGAGTTTCTGAGCGATGCCGTGGAGCGCCTGGTGGAGAACGCCATCAAGTTCTCGCCGCCCGGCGCCGGCCCGGTGGCGCTGACGGCCGAGGCGGCACCGCGCCAGGTGCTGATCCATGTCAGCGATCACGGGCGCGGCATCCGGCCGGAGGACCTGACGAAGATTTTCGATCTGTTCTATCAGTCCGAGCGCGCGCGCCATGAGCAGCAAGGCATCGGCGCCGGGCTGACCATCGCCGCCGCAATCGTCGCCATGCACGGCGGCAGCCTGTCCGCCACCAGCACGCCCGGCCAGGGCAGCACTTTCACCATCGCCCTGCCGGCCCTGTCCTAGCGGCTGCGCTTACGCGGCCGCCACCGCCTGACCGTGCTGGAGCAGCGCGGCCACCAGCGCGTCGTCGCGGGCCTCGGCGTAGACACGCAGCACCGGCTCGGTGCCGGACGGCCGGATCAGCAGCCACGAATCATCGGCCATCACATACTTCACGCCGTCGAGCGCCTCCACCCGGGCCACGGCCAGCCCGCCGATGGCGGCCGGGGCGTCCTCGGTCAGGCGTTTGACCATTTCCTTCTTGGCCACCGGCCGCGCCAGCCGCAGATCCTTGCGCGCATACTGCGCCGGGCCGACCGTCCGGAGCAGGTCCTCGACCAGTTCCTCCAGTGTGGCGCCGGAGGCGGCCACGATCTCCAGCAGCAGCAGCCCGAACAGCACGCCATCGCCCTCCGGGATGTGGCCCTTGATGCTGATGCCGCCGGACTCCTCGCCGCCGATCAACACGTCTTGCGCCAGCATGTAGTCGGCGATGTGGTTGAAGCCCACCGGCGTCTCGTAGCACGGCAGGCCGTAGCGCTCGGCCAGCCGGTTCACCATGCGCGTGGTCGAGACCGTCTTCACGGCCGCACCCGTCCAGGCGCGTTTCTCCACCAGGTAGCGCATGGCCAGCGCCATGATCTTGTGCGGGTCCACGAACTGGCCGCGTCCGTCCATGGCCCCGGTCCGGTCGGCGTCGCCGTCGGTGACCACGGCGAAGGCGCCGTGGCCGGCCGCGATGGCGCCGGCGGTCGCGCCCAGGTACTTGGCGATGGGCTCCGGGTGCACGCCGCCGAAGCCCGGGTTCATCTCGCCGCGGATCTCGGAGACCTCGCTGCCGGTGCCCTGCAGCAGGCCCTTGATCGCGCCGCGCCCGGAGCCGTACATTGAGTCCACCACCAGGCGCTGCGGGCGGCTGGCGATCACGTCGAAGTCGATCAGCGTGCGCAGGTGGTCGGCGTAGGCCGGCATGGGGTTGAACCGCTTGATCAGGCCGGCGCTCACGGCGCGGTCGTAATCCATCAGGTTGGGGCCGCGCGCGCGGGCCTCGTTGTCGTGCAAAAAGAGTTCCACGCGCCGGCACTGGTCGTTCAGGGCCGAGCCGCCGAAAGCCGCCTTGAGCTTGAGGCCGTTGTAGCGCGGCGCGTTGTGGGAGGCCGTGATCATCACGCCGCCGGCGGCATGGTGATGCTTGACCGCGAAGGAGACCGCCGGCGTGGGCGCGTCGGCGTGCGTCAGCAGCACGGTGATCCCGTTGGCGGCCAGCACGCGCGCCACCTCCGTCGCAAACCGGTCCGAGAGGAAGCGGGTGTCGAACCCGACGACAAAGAGCTTGGGGTCGTAGTCCGCCTGGGCCGCGCCGTTGCCCCAGTCTGGGGCGGAGACGGCGTCGGCGATGCCCTGGGTGAGCAGGCGCAGGTTCTCGAAAGTGAAGGTCTCCGCGATGACGGCGCGCCAGCCGTCGGTGCCGAATTGGATGGTCATAGGCTCTGAGTGATGGGGTGGTTTGGTAGTGGGCCGCGCCAGCGCCGGCCCACCCGAAATTATACGCGAGGGCGGGCTCGGTCAGCGGCGCGGCTACTTCGGCAGAGCGGCCAGCGCCGCCACCACGGTGCGCGCGGCGGCCTCCGGCGTGGCGCGCCCGTTGAGGACGTCGGCGACGGCCTGGCGCAGGAGCGGCCCGACGAGATCGCGCACGCGCGGCGGCGGCTCCCACTGGGCGCGCGTCAGCGCCTCGGCCGCCAGCGGCACGAACGGCGCCTCGCCCCAGGCGGTCAGCGTGGCGGCCCGGGTCGGCAGCCAGCCGGCCGCCAGCGTCCAGGCGGCCTGCCGCGCGGGGCTGGCCAGCCAGTTCAACAGCTCGGCCGCGCCGGCCAGGTCCTCGCCCTTGTTGACGAGCGCCCAGCACCAGCCTTCGGCCAACGTGAACGGGGCGCCGGTCTGGTTGGGCGGGAGCGCGGCTGCCGCCAGGCTGACCCGGCCGGCTTCGGTGAGATACCAGTGGGCGGTGGTAAGGGTCAGGGTCACGCGGCGCTCGCGGAAGACCTGCCAGCTTTCCTCCGGCCCGGTGTAAGTCAGAGTCGAGAGCGGCAGCACGCCGCGCTCCTGCAGTCTCCGCCATTCGGCCAGGCTGGCCGCCAGGCGCGGCGCCTCCAGGGCCGGCTGCCCGGCCTCGTCCAGCACCTGGCCGCCCGCCGCCAGGTAGTCGGTGAGCACGCTCAGCCCCGTGGCTTCGGCGGCCGGCAGGCTCATCGTGCCGGTGACGATATCGGCCCAGTGCGTCGGCGCCGTCGCGTAGAGGTCGGTGTTGTAGACCAGGATGCGCGCGTCCGCGGCGAAGGCCAGGCCGGCCCATTGGTTCTGCGTCAGGCCCATCGCGCGCGCAAACGGATAGCTGTCTTCCAGCGCCTCGCGCGGCACCCAGCGGTCCAGGGCGACGACGGCTCCGGCGGCCGCGGCCGCGGCCAGGTCGTCCGCGCGCAGCGCGATCAGGTCTGGCAGGGCGGCCGGAGCCACGTTGTGGGCGGCGAGCAGCGCCGCCAGAAGCCCGCTGGGGCCGTCGGCGGCTTTGACGCGCGCTTGCACCGTCCAGCCCGGATGCCCGGCTTCAAACTGGGCCAGGTGTTCGGCCAGCACCGCTCCGCCCGGCTGAGCGGCCTCCGGCGCAAACTCGGGCGGCAGCCAGATCACCAGGTGTTGACTGCCTGGCGTGGCCGCCCTGGTCGGCGGCGCGGTCGGTGCGGAGAAGGTGGCGGTCACGGCGCGCGGCGGCGCGGTGGGCGAGGCGGGCGCCGCCAGGCAGCCGGACAAAACCACGGCTGCGAGCAAGCCGCCCAATCGTCTGAGCATGGGCGCCAGTATAGCGCCGGCCCCTGGATTTGACACCCCTCTCTGGCTCGGCTACCATGCCCAGGATGACTCTGCCCCTCCCCTTTGCAGCCTCGCCTGAACCGGAGACCTGGACAGTCAGCGACCTGAATCGCTATGTGCGGCAGAGCCTGGAGTTGGACTACCGCCTCCAGGCGCTGCGCGTGCGCGGCGAAGTCTCGGGCTTCAAGGCCTATCCTTCCGGCCACTGGTATTTCTCTCTGAAAGACAGCGGCGCCCAAGTGGACTGCGTGATGTGGCGGCCGCGCGCTGAGCGGCAGCGCTTCATCCCGCGCGATGGCGAGGCCGTGGAGGCGCTGGGCAGCGTGACGCTGTACGAGGCGCGCGGCAAATATCAACTGGATGTCACCAGCCTGCAGCCGCAGGGCGAGGGCCTGTTGTACCGCGAGTTCGTGCGCCTGAAAGCGCGGCTGGAGGCCGAAGGCTTGTTCGACCCGGCCCGCAAACGGGCGCTGCCCGCGCGCCCAGGCCGCATCGGCCTGGTCACGTCGCCGGCCGGCGCGGCGCTGCGCGACCTGCTCAACGTGCTGCGCCGGCGTTATCCGCTGGCCGAAGTGATCCTGGCGCCGACGCCCGTGCAGGGGCCGGAGGCCCCGGCCGGTCTGGTGGCCGCACTGCGCGCGCTGGCGGCGCTGCCCGAGGCCGCCCGGCCAGACGTCGTCATCGTCGCCCGCGGCGGCGGCGCTCTGGAAGACCTGTGGGCCTTCAACGACGAGGCCGTCGCGCGCGCCATCGTGGCCATGCCGCAGCCGGTCGTCAGCGGCGTCGGCCACGAGACCGATTTCACGATCGCCGATTTCGTGGCCGACCTGCGCGCCCCGACGCCGTCGGCGGCGGCCGAGCTGGTGACGCGGATCTCGCTGGCCGACCTGCGCGGCAGCCTGGACGACCTGACCGAGCGGGCCGGTGCGGCGTTGGCGGCGGCCGTGGAGACGCGGCGGGCCGCTTTGGAGCGCGCTCAGGCCCGGCTGCGCGCAGCCTCGCCATCCACGCAGCTGGCGCTCGGCCGCCAGCGCATCGGCGACCTGCGCGCCCGCGCCGGACGGGCCCTGCGCCATCGGTTGGCCCTGGCGCGCGAGCGGCAGGCCGGCCTGGCGCAGGCCTTGCAGGCTGTCAGCCCGTTGGCCGTGCTCGGACGCGGTTATGCCATTGTGCGCCGGCCGGACGGGCGCGTCATCCGACGCGCGGCGGAAGTCCAGACTGGCGAACCACTCACTGTGCGGGTCGGCGAGGGCGAGTTCGACGTCGCCGTGCGACCGGAGGAGAAACGATGAGCCCACGGACCAAGAAGGCCAGGAGCGATCTGGCGGAAGCGGCCGATATCGGCACGCTCAGCTTTGAGGCCGCCTTTGAGGCCTTGGCGGCCGTCGTCGCTCAGCTGGAGGACGGAGACCTGGCGTTGGAGGAGGCCCTGACGCTGTACGAGCGCGGCCAGGCCCTGGCGGCCCGCTGCGGTCAGCTGCTGGATGAGGCCGACCTGAAGATCAAGACCCTGGTGCCGGGTGGCGCGCTGGAGGATTTTGCTGAGGCGGGCTCTGAAGGCTGACCATGGAAGACGTCATCCTCCAGGTCGTCACCAACCGCGTCTTGTGGGCCGGTTTTTGGGCCTGGTTCATCGCCCAGATCGTCAAACCGCCGCTGCACTATCTCACCCAGCGCGAATGGCATTGGGGCCTGCTGTTGAGCGCCGGCGGCATGCCCTCGTCCCACTCGGCCCTGGTCGTCGGCACCACCATCGCCATCGGCCTGCAAGAGGGCTTCAACTCGGCCGTCTTCGCGGTGGCGTGGGTCATGTCGATGGTCGTCATCTATGATGCCACCGGCGTGCGCCGCCATGCCGGCGACCACGCCCGCATCCTCAACCTCATGATCGACGAGCTCTTCACCGGCCACCCGCTGGCCGAAAAAGAGCTCAAGGAGCGGCTCGGGCACACCCCGCGCGAAGTAGTCGGCGGGATCTTGCTGGGGATCGTGGCCGCGCTGCTGGTGGCGCGCTGACGGAAGCGGACGCCGCCCCTTAGCGGCGCAGCCGCCGCAGCGCCATCTCCGGCAGCAGGCGCGCCTCCGGGACGCGCAGCACGTAGGCGCTCAGCCAGAAGAGGCCGCCGCCCACGGCCACACCGCCCAGCCCCACGCCCCAAACCGACCAGCCGGCCGTCCAACCCAACCAGACCAAGAGGCTGGCGCCCATAAACGCCGTCGCCAGCGTCGTGCGCGCCAGGCCCGGCCAGACCCGGGTCAGGGCCAGGCCGCCCAGCCGGCGGCGCATGAGCACGGCCAGCCCGATCATCTCCAGGGTCGTGGCGATGGTGTTGGCCAGCGCCAGGCCGCCGTGCGCGGGCCAGCCGGCCCGGGTGAAGAGCGCGGCCAGCCCGAAGTTCAGACCCACGTTGAGCAGCATCGCGGCGGCGCCCACCCACACCGGCGTCCACGTATCCTTGAGCGCGTAGTAAGCGCGCGCCACAATCTCGACCACCGAGTGGCTGGCCAGGCCGAGGACGTAGAAGGTCAGCGCCCAGGTCACCAGCGCCGTCGACTCCGCGTCGAAGCGGCCGCGCTGGAAGAGCAGTCTCACCACCGGCTCGCCCAGCGCCAGGAGGCCCACGCTGGCGGGCAGCGCTAGGAACAGGATCAGGCGCAGCGTGTCCGCCAGGCTGGCGCGCATGGCGTTCAGTTCGCCGCGCGCCACCATGGCCGAGAAAGCCGGCAGGGCGGCGATGGCGATGCCCTGGGCGATGACGACCTGGGGCATGGTGAAGATGCGCCAGGCATAGTCCAGCGAACTGGCCCCGCCGGGCAGAAACGTGGCCAGCGCCGTGTTGACCAGGAAGTTCAACTGGACGGCCGCCACACCCAAGAGGCGCGGCCCCATCAGGCGGATCACATCCCGTACGACCGGATCATCCAGGCCGAGAGTAAGCTGCCAGCGGCGCTGCGGCAGGCCGCGCAGCCCGGGCAGTTGGACGGCCAGGTGCAGGGCCGCGCCCAGGACGGCGCCCCAGGCCAGGCCGTAGATGCCGAGCGTCGGCGTCCAGACCAGCAGGCCGAAGAGCATGCCCAGCCAGTAGAACGTGGGCGCCAGCGCCGGCAGCAGGAAGTGCTGGTGGGCGTTCAGGATCCCCATCAGCAGCCCGCTGACGCCGAAGATCGCGGGCGCGATCAGCAGGATCCGCAGCAGGTCGGCGGCCAGGGCGGCTTCCGAGGCCGGCAGCCCGCCGCCGATGACGGCGATGATCGGCGCCGCGAAGACGGCCGCGCCGGCCGAGATCAGGCTGAGCAGGACGGCCACCAGCGTGACGACGCCGCTGGCCAGACGCCAGGCGCCGGCCCGATCCTCCCGGGTAAGTAAAGTCGTAAAGGTCGGGACGAACGCCGACGCCAGCGCGCCGCCGGCGACCAGGTTGAACAGGATATCCGGGAAGCGCTGCGCGGCGGTGAAGGCGTCCAGGGCCCGGCTGGTGCCGAAGGCGTCGGCGATCAAGATCTGGCGCACCAGGCCGGTGAGGTTGCTTAATAGAAAGGCCGCCATCACGGTGGCGGCGGCCCGGGTGATTTGGCGTTGATTGGCGTCCACGCCGGGGATTATACTGCGCGGCCGGACTGCGCCCAGGGCAAGCGCTCAGCGTCGACTTGCGTTAGGGGGCCGGAGCCATGTTCCGGCACCCAGAATCGCGAGAGCCGGGGACGCCGACCCCGGCTCTCTCAAGGAGGAGAAGAAGAGTTATGCCCTTCTGTGCAGCAGAATAGCACGCCCTCCGGAAGCAGACTGGTTCTATCCCCTACGCGAAACCTACGCTTAACCTACGCTGGGTTCAGCCTCGGAAGATGCCGGGCGGCCATTGGTACCCAGGTCCTGGGCCTCCGTCACAGTGACCGCACGTAGCGGAACTCCTTGTAGCCGATCGGGTTGGCGTTGACGACGGGATCGACGGTGACGTGCAGGACGGCCGGTTTCCCGGAGGCGGCGGCCCGCTGCAGGGCGGCGGGCAACTGGTCGATCTGGTCCACCTTCTCGCCGAAGCAGCCGAGGTTCTGGGCCAGCAGATCGTAGCGCGTGTGCGGGGCCAGGTCGACGCCGACGTGCTGCTCGGCCGGATAGCCTTGCGCGGCGTAGGCGGTGTGCTCCATGGCCCAGCCGTCGTCCACCACCACCAGCACTATCACTGGCGCCTGCTCGCGCAGCGCCGTCTCCAGTTCCATCAGGTTGAACCCGAGGGCGCCGTCGCCCGTGATCAGGTAGACCGGCCGCTCCGGGCGCGCCAGCTTGGCGCCGATGGCGAACGGCAGCCCGGTCCCCAGGAACCCCATCTTCACCGAGTACAGGAAGCTGTTGGGTTTCAGGATCGGGTTGAAGGCCACGCCCCACAGCGCCGTGTTGCCGCCATCCAAGACGGTGACCGCTTCCGGCGGGAAGAATTGGCGCGCCGTCATCACCATCTGGCCCGGGTTCACGCCCCGGCTGCCCTCGGCCTGCAGATAGCCCAGCGCCTGCTCCATGGTCTTGGCCGAGAGAGCCCGGTAGCGCGCCAGGTCCGGCATCGGCCCGCGCGGCGCGCTCCGGGCGCGGACGGCGGCCAGCAGCGCCGTGAGCGCGGCCTTGGCGTCGGCCAGCAGGCCCAGGTCCACCGGCCGGTTCAGGCCGATGGAGAACGGATCGACGTCGATGTGGATGGTCTTCTGGCGGGCCGGATCGCCCCAGCCGGGCGGCCGGCCCCAGCCGTCGTACTCGCCCAGGCGCGAGCCTACGACCAAGACCACGTCGGCTTCGTTGCGCGCGAGCGCCGTGGTCTGCAGATCGAACAGGTGGAAGTAGTGCGGGTGATCCTCCGGGACCGCGCCGCGCGCCCCCAGGCTGCTGCTCATCCCGGCCGCCAGATGGTCGGCCAGGGCCACGAACTCGGCGGAGGCGTCCGCCCACAACACGCCTTTGCCGGCGTGCAGGAATGGGCGCTGGGCCTGCGTCAGCCACTCGGCCGCCTGCTCGAGGCGCGCCGGATCGCCGGCGCCCAAAGAGGTGAGACGGTAGCGGGCCGCCGGATAGATCGGCGCCCGGGCGGGGTCGATCTTTTGCGTCAGCAGTTCGTCTGGGATGGCCAGCAGGGCCGGGCCGGGGCGGCCGGTGAGCATGGCGCGGAAGGCGGCGCGCATCAGCTCGGGCAGGCGCTCACCCTGGCGGACCAGGGCGTTGAACTTGGTGATCGGGCGCGCCATCTCCGTAAGTTCGGTGGCCTGCCAGGCGCCGCCGCGGTCCGGGTGGTTGACGAGCTGGCGGCGGGTGGTGGTGATGGCCAGGATCGGATGGCCCTCGCCGTGGGCGCTGGCCAGGCCGGCCAGCAGGTTGGCCCCGCCCGGCCCGGGGCTGCCGATGACGACGCTCGGCCGGCCGGTCAGGCGCGTGTAGCCCTCGGCCAGGTGGACGGCGCCCTCCTCATGGCGGGCGTTGACATGCCGGATCCCGTAGCGCGGCGTGTGAACCACGAACGGGATGTGGGAGCCGTCGATGATGCCGAACATCATCGCGACGTCCTCGGCCTTCAGGCACTGGACCAGCAGTTCTCCGACGGTGATCTCACTCATGCCTTCCTCCATTGGGGCCTCGTCCACCGGGGACGGCGGACGAGCCTCGTTCTGATCATCCCCGAGGGCGCCGCGTTGGGGCCGCGGCGGCCCAATCGGCGGCGGCGCTCAGCGGGTGGGTGAGCCAGTGCCCGCGCGCCGGCTGTAATCACGCCAGTACACTTCCACGCGCCGCAGGCCCTCGGCGTACGAGACGCGCGGCGTGAACCCGAGCTCGGCGCGCGCGCGTTCGAAGCTGATGCGGTACTCGGACGACACCAGGCGCAGCGTGTCGCGCGTGAGCAGCGGCCGCGATTTAAGGCGCAGCAGTTTCCAGGTCGGTTCGCTGACGGCGGCCAGAACTTCGGCCAGCCAGCGCGGCAGCGTCCGGGGCGGCGGCGCCCCGACGATGCGGGCCAGGTCCGTGAAGTACTCGGCCAGGGTGGTGGTGGTGCCGTCGTAACCGTTGTAGATCCGGCCCAGCGCCTGCGGCAGGGCGGCCGCGCGCAGGAAGATATCCACCAGGTTGTCCACGTACACCAGGCCGGGGTTGTAGCGGCCGCCGTCGATCAGGGCCGGGCTGCCCTTCTGCAGGACTTGCGCCACCTCGTGCACCCACGGCTTGGAGCCCGGCCCAAAGACCTTGGACGGCCGGACCACGCTGAGCGCCAGGCCGTGCTCGCGCTGGAAGTCCCAGGCCAGCGTCTCCTGGCGCTGCTTGTAGAGGCCATACAGGCCGAGCGCCCGGCCAAAGCCCAGGTCCTCGTGCAGCAGTTTCCGCCCGATGTGGTCGCCGTAGACCGCGCACGATGAGAGCAGCGCCACGCGCGCGCCGCTGCGGGCGGCCTCGGCGAAGACGTGCCGGCTGCCCTGCAGGGTGACCCGCTCATGGTCGGCGGCCGGCGCCCAATCGCTGACCACGGCCGCGGTGTGCAGGACGGTCCGCGCGCCGGCCAGGGCCGCGCGCACATCGTCAGCGTTGGCGATGTCGCCGGCGATCACGCGCACCCGGTCCGGCCAGTGGCCGGGCACGCGCGCGCCCGGGACGTCGAACACGCTCACGGCGTGGCCGGTCGCCAGGAGCTGGTCCACGGCGTGCCGGCCGATGAAGCCGAGGCCGCCGGTGACGAGGACGGGTTGGGCCAACGCGGGCAGATCGGTCATGCCGGGCCTCCGCCGGATTCAGAGTTGTTGTGGCGCCGGCGCAGCGGCTCGTACAGGGCCAGCAGCAGCGCCGGCGACAGGTTGCTCAGCCGGGCCAGCCAGCCGCGCCAGCGCGGCAGCGTGATCTCAAGCGGCCGTTCGCGCAGCGCCCGCCAGAAAGCGCGCTCCAGGTCGACCACGGTCAGCGGCGCGGCGCCCGAGTACATCAGCGCCACCGCCTCGCCGCGGGCCATGTTGGCGCGCATCAGGGGCGTGTCCACCAGGTCCGGCGCGATCACGGTCACGGCCACGCCCTGGCGGCGCAGTTCAATGGCCGCCGCCAGCGAGGCGTGCCGCAGGCCGGCCTTGGCCGCCGAGTACAGGGCGTTGCCCGGCGTCGGCGCCACGCCGGCCAGCGAGGCCACGTTGATGATGTGGCCGCCGCCCTGACGCGCCATCACGGCGCCGGCCAGCCTCATCCCGAGCAGCGGTCCTTTAAGATTGAGATCGATCTGGGCGTCGATGGCCTCGGTCGGCTGGTCCAGCAGGAACGCCGGCCGGCCGCCGCCGGCGATGTTGAACAGGTAATCCAGGCGCCCGAACCGGGCTAGCGTGACGTCGATGACCGTCTGCCACTCGGCCGCCGCGCGGATGTCCAGCCGGCGCACAATCAGGCGCGCGGCCTCGCGGAAGGCCAGGCGCGGGCCGGCCTCGTCCAGGTCGGTCAGGACGAGTTGAAACTCGTCCGGGCGCTGGGCGAGCACCCCGGCCCAATGTCGGCCGATGCCGCTGGCGGCGCCCGTGATTAACGCGACAGACGGCATGCGGACCTCACCTCACCAGGGCGACCCCGGTCGCGAACAGCAGGCCGAGGACGAGTTGGCGGAAACGCTGGTTGTCCAGAAAACGATCGGCGGCCTGGCCGGCCAGGTTGCCCACCAGCAGGGCCGGCAGGCTGACCAGCGTGAACCAGCCGGTCTGGGAGTCGAAGTGGCCCAGCAGGGCGTGGCCGCCCACCACCAGAACGCTGTTGAGCAGAAAGAAAGCCTGCAGCGTCGCGCGGAACTCGTTCCGCGCCCAGCCCTGCAACTCGCCATAGACAATGACGGGCGGGCCGGGGATGTTGTAGGCGCTGGCCAGCGCGCCGGCCGTGAAGCCGGCCAGGTAGACCCAGCGTCCGTCCGGCGCAGGGCGGGCCTGCGGTTTAAGCAGCGCGTACAAGGCGTAGCCGATGAGCAAGACGCCGAGCAGGGCGCGCACACCGGCGGCCGGCACGGCGGCGGACAGCCAGAAGCCCAGCGGCACTCCCAGCAGCCCGGCGGCGCCCAGGCGCAGCCATTCCGGCCCGTTGACGTGGCGGCGCAGGCGCAGGGTGTTGGCGATGTACAGGAACAGCGCGGCCCCGGCCACCACCGGGCCGGCCAGTTCCAGCCCCAGCGCGAGCGTGATGAGCGGCATGGCCAGCAGGGCAAAGCCGAAGCCGCTCGTCGCCTGCAGGAAGGCGGCCGCGAACATGGCCGCTGTCAACACGAGCAGCTGCGTGGGCATGGGCGGTGTCGCGCGGGGCGCTGCGGCGTTGCCATGGGCGCGGCCCTAATCGGCCGGGACCGGCGCGGCCTGCGGCGGCTGGGCCGGCGCGCTGGCCGTGGGCACGCGCACAAAGTACAGGCAGGTGGCGCTGATCAGGCAGGCCACGAAGGGCGCGCCGCCGATCAGCAGGCGGATGGCGTTCACGGCGCCGTCCGGCTGCGTGGGCGCGTTGGGGACGTAGCCGCTGGGCGCCAGCAGGAAAGCGAAGAGCAGGGCCTGCAGGCTGAAGGCCAGCCGCATCAGCATGAACGTGATGCCGATGTAGGCGCCTTCGCGGTACTGGCCGGTGAGCCGCGCGTCGTAGTCCGTGATTTCAGACAGCTGCACGATAAACAGCAGCAGGTAGCCGGCGAAGCCCGGCGCCACCAAGGCCATGCCCAGCAGGGCCATATAGAAGTTGTCCGCCAGGAACATCAGGACCAGGCCGGGGAGCCAGGTCAGGTTGGCCAGCATCCAGGCCCGGCGGGCGCCGAGGCGCGGCGTCACCAGCCGCCAGACCTGCAGGCTGGGCACCGCCAGCAGGAAGGGCACGGCCAGCAGCAGCGACTCCTGCAGGCTGGCGCTCATCTTGACGCCGAAGACTATGGCCTGGTCCTGCAGGTTGAGCACGTACTTGGCCCAGAACGGCACCGTCGCCGAGAGGATCACGAAGTTGAACTCGCGCACCATGGCCGCGCCCAGGAACCAGCGGAACGGCCGGTTGCGGAAGGTGGCCCGCAGCGATTCGACGATCCCGAGCGGGGTCTCGCCCTGGCGGGCCGGGTCCTCCTTGAGCCCGAGCGTGGAGAGCATATAGCCGATCACGGCCAGGACGCCGACGATGGCGCCCATCCACGGATAACCGAGCTGTTTGGAGAGCGTGGGCGCCAGGATAAAGGCCACCACCAGACCGACCACGCTCAGAGACTCACGCCAGGCGGCCAGGTTGGCCCGGTCGGCGGTGCCGCTGGTGATCTCCGGAAAGAGGGCGTGGTAGGCCGTCAGCAGCAGCGTCGAGAGCGTGTCGAAGACGAACAGGATGGCGGCCAGGTAGATGACCGTCAGCACCTGGTCGCCGATGGGCGGCGTCCACAACAGCCAGAAGGCCAGGCCCAGCGGCAGGGCGCCGGCGAACAGGTAAGGCAGCCGCCGGCCCCAGCGCGAGCGGGTGCGGTCGGAGAGCTGGCCCATCAGCGGGTCGTTGACGGCGTTCCAGATGCCGAACAGGAACCAGACCAGGCTGACCAGGCTGGTGCCGATGCCCAGGACGTCAATGTAAAAGAACTGGACCCGGTTGGTGAAGGCCTGGTAGCTCATCGTGTGGGCGAAGCTGCCCAGGCTGTAGGTCAAGCGGCGCACCCATTTCATGAAGGCCTCCTCCTGCGGGTTGACGCGGACATGCTCGGGACGACCGGCTGGCCGCCGGCCGGGGACGCAAAAACCGCGGCTGACCGTCGCGGGTCAGCCGCCTCGCCACGCGAACAGGTCAAGGCACTGAATCTGCCAGTGCGGGGCATCCGCCTGTGATGTTGAGATGGGTTGTCTTTGGGACGGCGCTCGCGCAATGATACCCGGCCCGGGCGCTGCCGGCAAATCGGCCAGGGCGCGCGAGCAGAATGCTATAATCGCTTGAGGGCGGCGCGTTGGCCGAGCGCGCGCCGCGCGTAACTCCGCCCAAGGATGTGCGAACCAAATGAAGACCTATCATCTGGCCCTGCTGGGCTTCGGCAATGTCGGCCGGGCCCTGGCGCGGCTGCTCTTGGACAAAGCCGCCGAAGTCCGCGACCGCTACGGCGTCGACTACAAGGTCACGGGCCTGGCCGCCCGCCGGCTGGGCTGGCTGGCCGATCCGAACGGCGTGGACGTGGAGGCGGCCCTGGCCGGCCGCGCCGCCGGCCAGCCGTGGGATCAGGGCGACCTGCGAGCTTGGCTGAAGGCGGCGCAAGCCGACGTACTCTTTGAGAACACGTCCATGAACCCGCAGACAGGCCAGCCCGCCATCGACTACCTTAAGGCCGGCCTGGAGCACGGCGCCCATATCATCACGGCCAACAAAGGTCCCGTGGTCCATGCCTACCAGGAGCTGAGCACGCTGGCGCAGGCCCGGGGTAAGTGCTTCCGGCACGAGGCCGCCGTGATGGGCGGCACGCCGATCTTCTCGCTCTTCCGCGAGGCGCTGCCCGGCGTCCAGCTCCAGCGCTTCCGCGGCATCCTCAACTCCACCACCAACCTGATCCTGTCGGAGATGGAGCAGGGCCTGAGCTTCGAGGCGGCAGTGAAGAAAGCTCAAGACCTGGGCATCGCCGAGACCGACCCGAGCGCCGACGTGGATGGTTGGGATGCGGCCGTGAAAGTGTCGGCCCTGGCCACGGTCCTGATGGGCGTGCCCGTCAAGCCGCAAGACGTGGCCCCGACCGGCATCCGCGCGCTGACCGGCGAGCAGGTGCGCGCGGCGCGGGCGGAAGGCCGGCCGTATAAGCTCATCTGCCAGGCCGAGCGGGCCGCTGACGGCCGCGTGACGGCCAGCGTGCGCGCGGAGCAGGTGCTGGCCGGCGATCCGCTGGCCAATGTCAACGGCCCGGACTCGCTCGTCACGTTCGAGATGGACACGCTCTACAGCCTCACGCTCAGCGAGCAGCGCCCGGACGCCGTCACCACGGCCTATGGGCCGTTCGCGGACTTTCTCAATATCGCGCGCGCTTAGCGCCGGCGTTTCAGTATGGCTTCTTCCACCCGCTCTCCCTTGACCCCGTCCCCAGTGGCGCTGATCATCGGCGCTTCTTCCGGCATCGGCGAAGCGCTGGCGCACCGCCTGGCCGGCGACGGTTACCGGCTCGCCCTGGTGGCGCGCCGCACCGATCGCCTGGAACAGCTGGCCGCCGCGCTGGAGGCCGCCGCCGGCCCGCGCCTGGGGCCGGGCTGCGCGCGCGTGTACGCGCACGACGTCACCGACTACGCCGCTGTGCCGGCGCTGTTCCAGAAGATCCTGGCCGAGCTGGGCCGCCTGGACGTCGTCGTCTACAACGCCGGCCTCTTGCAGCCGGTCGGCCTGGACGAGTATGATTTCGCCAAGGACCGCGCCATGTTGGAGGTCAACACGCTCGGCGCGCTGGCCTGGCTCAACCAGGCCGCCCAATTGTTCGAGCGGCAGCGGGCCGGGCATCTCGTCGGCATCAGTTCGGTCGCCGGCGACCGCGGCCGCGTGGGCGCGCCCGGCTACAACACCAGCAAGGCCGCGCTGTCCACTTACCTGGAGGCGCTGCGCAACCGCCTCAGCCGCCACGGCGTGCACGTCCTCACCGTCAAGCCCGGCTTCGTCCGCACCGAGATGCTCAAAACCGCGGCCCGCACCTTCTGGGTGATCACGCCCGAGCAGGCGGCCAAAGACATCGCCGCCGCCGTGCGCGCCCGCCGCCAGGTGATCTACACGCCCGCGCGTTGGGGGCTGCTGATGTTCGTCATCCGCCACATCCCGTCCTTCGTCTTCCGCCGCCTGAAGTTCTAAGGCGGCTGGGCGCCTCGCCCGCGCCGCCGCCAGGGCCGGATGACAAACGTTTGGTAGCCGCCCGCTCGGCGGTGAGCGTGTGTCCGCGCCCTGCCATTCACAAACGCGAATAAGGGCCCGGTCCCCCTGCCAGGGCCGGCTGCCGGCTGGGCACCATGCGCTCAGGCCGACCCCTGTCCCGCTCCGTCAGCGGCCGGGGTAGACGTGTGCTTCGGCACTTGACGGCCGGTGCGGACCCTTGGCAAACTGGGCGCTATGACTGACTTACTGCCTCTCGACCGACTCGCCTCACTCGACAACTTCGGGCATTCCATCAAGACCGTCGCCTACCGCTACCGCCCCACGCAGGTGGCCGAGATCGCCGAGCTGTTCCGCCTGGCGGAACGCAACAGCCTGTCCGTGGCGCTGCGCGGGTCCGGGCGCAGCTACGGCGATGCCGCGCTCAACGCCGGCCAGATCGTTTTGGACATCCAGCGCATGAACCGCATCCTGGAATGGGATCCGGGGACGGGCGTCATCAAGGTGGAGCCCGGCGTCACCCTGCAGCAGATCTGGCAATACACGCTGGAAGACGGCTACTGGCCGCCGGTGGTCTCCGGCACGATGTTCCCGACGCTGGGCGGCGCGCTCGGCATGAACATCCACGGCAAGAACAACTGGCGGGCCGGCACGCTCGGCGAGCACGTCCTGGCGTTCACGGCGCTGCTGCCCACCGGCGAAGAGGTGACCTGCACGCCGGAGCAAAACAGCGACCTGTTCTACAGCCTCATCGGCAGCGCCGGCCTGCTGGGCGTCTTTACCTCGATCACGCTCAAGCTCAAGAAGATCCATTCCGGCAACGTGCGCGTCAGCGCCTGGGCCACGCCCAAGCTGGCCGGTATGCTGCAGGACCTGGATCAGTTCAAGGCCGACTACGATTACATCGTCGGCTGGGTCGACGGCACCAACCGCAACGGCCGCGGCCAGATCCACGCCGCCGACTACCTGCACGGGGACGAGGACACGCATCCGGGGAAAACCCTCTCGCTGGACTACCAGACCCTGCCGGACACCTTCTTCGGCCTGATGCCCAAATCGGCGATGTGGTTCTTCATGCAGTTCTTCATGAACAACCCCGGCACCTGGCTGGTGAACACGGCCAAGTACTGGATGTCGGCCACGCTCGAGCATCGCAAGCAATACATCCAGTCGTTGATCGCCTTCAACTTCCTGCTGGACTATGTGCCCAACTGGGAGCGCTCGTACGGGCGCGGCGGCCTGATCCAGTATCAGAGCTTCCTGCCGCTGGCGACCGGGCCGGACGCCTACCTGGAGATGCTGCGGCGCGCCCAGAAGCGCGGCCTGCCCACCTACCTGGGCGTCACCAAACGCCACCGCCCGGACAAGTTCCTGTTCACGCACGCCGTCGACGGCTATTCGCTGGCCATGGACTACAAGGTGACCAACGGGAACCGCGCGCGCCTGCAGGCTCTGGCGAATGAGCTGAACGAGATCGTCCTGGCCGCCGGCGGGCGCTTCTATTTCGCCAAGGACAGCACGCTGACCGTGGACGTCGTCGCCCGCTATCTCGGCGACGAGACTCTGCAGCGCTTCCGCGCCCTCAAGCAGCGCTGCGACCCGCACCGCCTGCTGCAGACCGACCTGTATCGCCGCCTGCTGCGTCCCTACGTCGACGGCGACGCGCCGGCGCCGTCCGCGTTGGTGGCCGCGTCCGCCGCCGCAGATTAGGGCCGGCGCTCAACGTCGCGAACAGGTCCGGCCCGGCCGGGCCTGTTCGTTTAATCCGGCCGCGCCGCTCCCGGCGATTAGCCGGGCACTAGGCAGGCGGCGGGAAGTCCATTAGACTGTAGACGCCCGCCTAGTGAGATAACCCCATGCCAGCCCGCCTCGACGCGCGCGTCGCTTATCTAATCGCGTTTCCGTACAGCCTGTCCGCTTCCCGGGCGGAGCTGGCCGCGCCCTCGCGCGAGGCCCAGGCCGCCCTCACCAAGTCGGCGCCGCACTTTCAGGCCCTGGACGTCGAGATCGTCGACCTGGGCACGACCACGACCACCCTGCAAGGCCAACCGATCCAGATCCGGCGCCAGCTCATCGACGGCCAGATCCAGTCGGCTGAGTGCACGTACCCGCTGGTCGATTGCCTCAACCCGGCCAGCAACACCGTGCGCCAGGCGCTCAACCTGTACCTCCGCGAAATGGTGCTGCACGAGGCCGGCTACGCCGGGCCGTTTGTCGAGGAGTACACGATTGTGTGCCTGACCGAGGCGCTGGCGCCGGACGAGTTTGTGGACGCGCACCGGCTGGAGCTGGCGCCGCTCCTGCGCGGCGAAGCGCGCGCCTTTACGCCGGCCGAAGCCGCGCAGATCCTGGCCTCGCGGGCGCGGTACGCCGACGCCGACCTGACCGTGGTGGATTGGGAAGGCGCGCTGGTGATCGACTCGGACGGCGACTTCCAATCCGAGATCGAGCTGCTCAAGCTTGGCAACTACCAGCTGGTGCGCTACCGCCTGCTGGACCGCGCCATCGAGATCAACCTAGAGACGGTGCGGCGTGAGTTGGCCGGCCGGCGGCGTTTCCAACTGGGCGGCGGCGCCCTGCGCGAGACGCTGGAGAAACGCCTGGAACTGCTGCTGGACTTTGAGAAGAGTGAGCAGCTGCTCTTGCTGATCGGCGACTGGTACACGGCCCAGCTCTACCGCGTCATCGTCGACGAGTTCTACATCGACGAGTGGAAGGCCGCCGTCCACAACAAGCTTGACCTGCTTGAGTCAGTCACCGATACCGTGCGCGAGAACTTCTCGGTCACCTGGCAGCAGTTCCTGGACCTGGTGCAGCTGATCGGCTGGCTGCTGCTGCTGCTGGGGTACTTTGTCTTGTTTTATTTCGACGTGGTCGGCCTGGGTAAGCCCTGACCTGGCCGACCCCGTTCAGTCAGACAGGAGGCGACGATGGATTACACGCAACTGGGCCGCACCGGCCTCAAAGTCAGCCGGCTGTGCCTGGGCACCATGAACTTCGGCCCGCACACCAGCGAAGCCGACAGCTTTGCGATCATGGACCGGGCCTTGGAACTCGGCCTCAACTTCTTTGACACCGCCAACGTCTACGGTTGGAAGCTGGGCGAAGGCATCACCGAGCAGATCGTCGGGCGGTGGTTCGCGCAGGGCGGCGGCCGGCGCGAGAAAGTGGTGCTGGCGACGAAGGTCTTCGGCCGGATGGGCGAGTGGCCGAACGAGGCGCGCCTGTCGGCGCTGCACATCCGGCGGGCCTGCGACGCCAGCCTGAAGCGGCTCAAGACCGACCACCTCGACCTGTACCAGATGCACCACGTCGACCGGGCCACACCCTGGGACGAAATCTGGCAGGCCATGGAGACGCTGGTGCAGCAGGGCAAGGTGGTGTACGTCGGCAGCAGCAATTTCGCCGGCTGGCACCTGGCCCGCGCCCAGGAGAGCGCCCGCGCCCGCCATTTCCTGGGGTTGGTGAGTGAGCAGAGCTTGTACAACCTCAGTGACCGCATGATCGAACTGGAGGTCATCCCGGCCTGTCGCGAATACGGCCTGGGCCTGATCCCGTGGAGCCCGCTGGCGGGCGGGCTGCTGGGCGGAGCGCTGGCCAAGGCCAAGGACGGCCGGCGCGCGCGCGAGGGCGTGCGCGAAGCTCTCCAGAAGCACGCCGCCCAGGTGAAGGGGTATGAGGCCCTGTGCCGCAAGCTGGGCGAGAAGCCCGCCGATGTGGCCCTGGCCTGGCTGCTGCACAACCCGGCCGTCACCGCCCCGATCATCGGCCCGCGCACACTGGCGCAACTAGACGGGAGCCTGCGCGCGCTCAAGCTCAAGCTTTCCCAAGCGACGCTCAAGCAGTTGGACACGCTCTGGCCCGGCCCGGGCGGCGAGGCGCCGGAAGCCTACGCCTGGTGAGGGTGGAGCGCTCACTCCGTCCGGCAACACAAAACCCCGGCCAGATCGGCCGGGGTTTTGTTTGCGGCGCCGCCGAACGGCGGGCCGCGGCAGTGATTCAATTGTCGGGCCGGCGCCCCGGGGAATCCTAACGGGCGCTAGTTCGTGGGCGCGCGCCGCCTGGAATCAACCAGGTCACCCGCGCCGCACGGCCGAGGCGGGGACGCGGTCAGTTGACCGACGCCTGCGAATCGACGCTCAGGTCGTTCAGCACGCGCTTCAGGTGCGCTTCGTTGCGCTTCAGGGCGGACTTGTACTCGTAGTTGTCGGTGTGGCTGACCTCGACACGCAAATCCGACAGGAAGCACTGTAGCGCGTCCTGCAGCACAACCGCTTCGTCGTGGGTGAGATCGATGTGGTACATGGCCTGTCCTTTTTTTGGCCCGGCCCCGGCAAAAAAATGAGCGCGGGTTTCGCAGCAAACTATCAAAAACGGCCACCTGCTTGCAGTACCAAATGTCACTGGATCACCTGTGATTCCGGTGTTTCACCTTCTTCTGTGATATGGCCCAAATGGGGGTGTGGTCCTGACGTCGGTGTCTGGGGGAGCGCCGAAGGTCGGATGATTCTTGGTACAATGCCGGTTGCTGAATCTCCTGACAAATGAGGAAACCTCATGGCTGATCAATATGATGTCGTCGTCGTGGGCGCCGGACCGGGAGGCTATATCTGCGCGATTCGCGCGGCGCAGCTCGGGCAGAAGGTGGCCATCGTCGACAAGGAATGGCTGGGCGGTGTCTGCCTGAACGTCGGCTGCATCCCGTCCAAGGCCTTGCTGAAGAACGCCGAAGTCGCCGAGCTTCTGCGGCATGGCGGCAAGGATTTCGGTTTTGCGTTTGACAACCTCAAGCTGGATTTCGCGGCCGCCGTCAAGCGCTCGCGCCAGGTGTCCACCCGGCTGACCAAGGGCGTCGACTTCCTGATGCGCAAGAACAAGATCGACGTGCACCTGGGTTCGGCCGCGCTGACCAGCCCCACCGCCGTGGTGGTGACGGCCAAGGACGGCGCCCAGAAGACGCTCGCGACCAAGCACGTGGTCATCGCGACTGGCGCCAGCGTGGCGCTGTTCGGCGGCGTGCAGCCGGACGGACGCAAAGTGCTGACATACCGGGATGCCATCCTGCAGGAGAAGCTGCCACAGTCCGTGATCATCATCGGCGGCGGCGCCATCGGCTGCGAATTCGCCACGATCTGGAACGCCTACGGCGCCAAGGTCACAATCGTGGAGATGCTGCCCAGCTTGCTGCCGCGCGAGGACGAAGAGGTCAGCGCCGAGCTGGGCAAACAGTTCAACAAGGCCGGCGTCAACGTCCGGACCGGGACGAAATTCGAGGGCCTGGACGCCTCCGGCGACCTGGTGAAGGTGACGGTCAGCGGCGCCAAAGGCAGCGAGGTCCTGGAGGCCGAGCAGGTGCTGTGGGCGCCCGGCTTCCGCCCGAATGCGGCCAACCTCGGCCTGGAGGCCCTCGGCGTGAAGCTGGAGCGCGGCGCCGTGGTGGTCGATGAGCGTCAGGCGACAAACGTGCCCGGTATCTGGGCGATCGGCGACGTGACCGCCAAGCTGATGCTGGCGCACGTGGCCTCCGCCCAAGCGATTGTGTGCGCCGAGAACATCGCCGGCCAGCACAGCGTGGCCCTGAATTACCCGGCCATGCCGCGCGCCACCTACTGCCACCCGCAGGTGGCGTCGTTCGGCCTGACGGAGAAGGAGGCGCGCGAGCAGGGCCACACCCTCAAGGTCGCCAAGTACCCGTTCCAGGCCAACGGCAAGGCGCTGGGCATCGGCCAGTACCAAGGCTTCCTCAAGATCGTCGCCGACGCCAAGTACGGCGAGATCCTGGGCGCGCACCTGATCGGCCCGGAAGTGACCGAGTTGCTGCCGGAGTTCACGCTGGCGCACAACATGGAGCTGACGGTGGAGGAGCTGGCGCATAACGTGCACGCCCACCCGTCGCTGTCGGAAGTGATCATGGAGGCCGCGCACGGCCTGGTGGGCGGCTACCTCACTATCTAGGTGGTTCATCCGCCAAATGGGAGGAGGTCGTCCCGGCGAAGGCCGGGACCCAGAAGCGGCGCTGCCTGGGCATGACGAAAAGCGGTAGGACTTGCCGGATGAACCACTTTGCCCCGGAGCGGGGACCTAATGGCTGCTGAAGACCTGGCGACTGCGGTCGCCCTGCTGGCCAAGGGCGGCGCCAGCGTGCCGGTGGAGCATCTGACCGGCCCGCGCTGAGCCCGGCGTTTTCTGGACACTGACCATGCCTCTCGCTTCGGTCCGCCGGCCTTGGCCGGCGGCGGCGCTGTCCGCGCCCAATCCGTGCCGGCCGAACACGTTCACGCGCTGCAACAGGCCTGGCTTCCATTGGGCCGGCCGGCTGGGCGGCCTGCTCGCCGTCACCGCGCGCTCGGCGGGCGCGCGCAGCGAGGCTGTTCGCCGCCCCGCCTTGCCGACCCGGCCTCCGGACGGCTGCCAGCCGGCGCAGGCCGGCTTATTCCTGGACGATGGCGCGCGCCTGACCGCCCACGACGCGGCGAGCGCCAATCTGCCTGAGCCGGCCGGCCCGGTCTGGTGGTGAACACGCCGGCCTGGCCCTCCACCCGTTGGACCTGGCTCGTGGCCGCGGCTTTGCTGGCGGCCGCGGCCGGGTTGCGCTTCTGGGCGCTGACCGCGCTCCCGAACACGGCCTGGGTGGACGAAGCCTGGTTCGAGGTCCGCGCGCGCGAGGTGCTCCAGGGCATCAACGTCCTGCCGACGGCGGACCCGGTTTTCGCCAGCGGCAACTCCCCCTTCCAGATGTACGTCACCGCCGCCGTGCAGGCGGCCGGCGCCCCCGCCGCCTATTCTTCGCGCTGGGTCTCGGCCGCGGCCGGGACGCTGGCGGTGGCGGCGGGCGGCGGGTTGCTGTGGGTGTTGTTCGCGGATTGGCCGGCCGAGCAGCGCCGGCTGGCGGCCCTGGCCAGCCTCGCCTTCCTGACGCCGCTCTTCACAGCCGTCCTCTATAGCCGCGATGGCACCCAGAATTCGGGCTGCCTGCTGTGGACCACGTTCGTGCTGTTGGGGTTGGAACGGATGCTCGGGGACGCGGCGCTGGCCGCCGCCCGGCCCCGTTTGGGCTGGGCCCTCTTCACCGGGCTGGCTCTGGCAGTCGCCCTGACCACGTACGAAGCCGCGCTGGCGCTGCCGCTCGTGGTCGGCGCCTATGCCGGAGTGCGCGCCCTGGCCGGCGGCCCGGCATCGCGGGTCCGCGTCTTAACATTGACTGCCGTCAGCGGCCTGGCCGCGCTGCTGGCCTTCGCGCCTTTGCTCGTCCACTACTGGCAGCATCCCGAAGTCGTTCTGACCCGGCTGACTGTCACCCAGGACCTGAGCAGGGCCACCGGCTGGGAGCGGCTGCTGCGCCCGCTGCTCGGGCTGGCGCAGGTCTGGTGGGGCGTGGTGGGCCAGGGCGATCAACTCATCGGCCAGAACCTGGTCGGCCGGCCGTTGCTGGACCCCTTCCTGGCGGCCCTGCTGGCCATGGGCGCGGCCGCTTCTGCGCGGGCGGTCCGCCGTTCGGCGGCGGCGCAACTGCTGTGGGTGGCCGCCCTGGGCTTGTCGCTGCCGGCGGCGGTCACGGCCCACCCGCCCGCCTTCGGCCGGATGCTGCCGCTGCTGCCGGCCCTGGCCGGCTGGGTGGTTTGGGGGACGCTCACGCTGTGGCGCTGGGCGGCGCGGATCCCGTGGCGCGGCCGGTTGGCGGCCGGACTCCTGGCCGTGGGCTATCTCGCGGCCGGCGCCTGGTCCGTCCACAATTACTTCTTCGTCTGGGCGCATGATCCGCGCCTGTTTGACGCGCGCCAGGTGGGGGCGCGGCAAGTGGGTGAATGGGCGCTCGCTCAGGCGGCCGTCGGCGATGTGCTGGTCTCGCCGCAATCCCAGCCGCTGGTGTATTACACCCTGCGCGTCCTGCTCGAGGGGACACCGGCGCAGACCTGGGACGCCGCCCCGGAGTGTTTCCCGTACGCGCACGCCCGGCCCACGCCCACGGCTTACGGGCTGATCACGGCGCTGGGTTACGACGCCCTGCCGCTGCTGAAGGCGGCGTATCCGTCCGGCGTCGAGACCGGGCAGGTGATGCATCCGGGCGGCTTCGCCTATGCCGTCTTTTTTGAAGTCCCGGCCGGCGCCCCCGCCCCGGTGCCGGCCCGGCCGCTGGCTATCGGCTTCCAGAATGGCCTGCGCCTGGAGGGCCTGGACGCGCCCGCTCAGGCGCGGCCCGGCGAGACCGTGGCCGTGCGCCTGCATTGGGCGGCGGCTGGGCCATTGCCGCCCGTCACCGGTTTCGTCCACCTGGGCCGCGGCCGTGACAGCCAGCCCATGATCGGGCAGAGCGACGCGCCCGTGTGCGCGGCCTTTTCGCCGGAGCGCTGGCGCTCTGGCTATCGCTATCTCGAGACGCGTTCGGTGACGCTGGCGGCCGATGCACCGCCCGGCGCCTATGATCTCCGCGTCGGCGTCTACGATCCGGTCAGCGGCGCGCGTGTGGCCGTCACGGCCGGCGCCGCCCGCGTGGAAGATGAGCGTGTCATCGTCCAAGCTTTTGAGGTGAGTGCGCCATGACGACCTTCCGTTTCTCGACGCCGCTGGCGGTGCGCTACGCCGACCTGGACGCCCAGGGGCACGTCAACAACGCGACCTACTTCACCTACATGGAGCAAGGCCGTTTCGAGTACATGGTGGCGGTCGGGCTGTGGCAGCCCGGCCAGGATTTCCTCTCGGTGGGCACGATCGTGGCCGAGGCCACCTGCACCTACAAGCGCCCGATCCTGCTTGGTCAGACCGTGGACGTGGCCGTGCGCACGACGCGCCTCGGCACCAAGAGCGCGCTCATGGCGTATCGCCTGACCGTGCAGGGCGAGGAAGCGGCCACCGGCCGGTCCGTACAGGTCTCGTACGATTACCAGGCCAACCGCTCTGTCCCCATCCCGGACGAATGGCGGCGCAAGATCGCGCTCTTCGAAGGCGACAGCCTCGAACAGTAGCCGTCCCCGACGCTCAAAACTACACAAACCTACAGCGGCCGCTGTAGGTAATGCTGATAGGATTTATCCGGTCAACTGGCTGGATGAAATCTATGCTGCGTCGTTACCTGCAAATCGGCTTATTGCACGTGGCTCTGGCGCTGACGGCGCTCCCCGTGGACAGCACGCTCAACCGAGTCATGATCAAGGAGCTGGGCGTGCCGGCGACGCTGGCGGCGCTGCTCGTCTCGCTGCCCTATCTCTTCGCGCCGATCCAGATCGCGCTGGGTTCGTTCGCGGACCGACACCCGGTGGCCGGGCGGCGGCGCACGCCCTACATTCTGGTCGGCCTGTTGTTGAGCGTCCTCGGTGTGGCGGCCGCGCCGGCCGCGATCCTGACCTTGCCGGCCGACCGCGGCCTGGGCATCGCGTTGAGCCTGGCCGCGTTTGGCGCGTGGGGTCTCGGCTTCAACTTCGCCACCGCTTCCTACTTCGCGCTGGCCTCGGAGTTGTTCGGCGAACAGCGCCGCAGCCGGGCCGTGGCCGTGATGTACTTCATGATGATCGTGACCATGATCGGCATGGGCCTCGCCGTGAGCCGCCTGATGGAGCCGTATTCGCCGGAGGCTCTCACCCGCGCAGTGTGGCTGGCGGCCGGCGCGGCCCTGGTGGCCGGCACGCTGGGCCTCGTCGGTCTGGAGCCGGCCGTCCGGGCGGCGCCGGGCCTGCGCGGCAGCCGGTTCGCCGGCGTCTTCCGCCAGGCCCTGCGCGATATTCAGACGGCGCTGAGCGCGCATCCGCAGGCCCGGACCTTCTTCGTCTATCTGCTCATCCTGCTGGCCGCCGTCCTGGGCCAGGACGTGATCCTGGAGCCGTACGCGGCGCAGGCCTTTAATATGCCGGTCGGCCAGACCACGCGGCTGACTTCCTTGTACGGCGTCTGTTTCCTGGTGGCGCTGGTCCTGGCGGCCGCGGCCGAGCGTTTCCTGAGCAAGCGGCGCGTGGCGCAAGTGGGCGCCTTCGGGGGGATAGCCGCCTTCGCGCTGATCGCGGTCAGCGGCCCACTGGGGCAGGTCGGTCTGTTTTACCTGGGCGTCGTGCTGCTGGGCCTGGCCATCGGCCTGGCCACCGTCTCCAACCACTCTTTGATGCTCGATATGACCACGCCCGAGAACGTCGGCCTGTTCATCGGCGCGTGGGGCATGGCCACCTCGCTGGCGCGGCTGGCAGGCTCGCTGCTGGGCGGCTCGCTGCGCGATGTGGTGGCGGCCGCCACCGGCGATCTGCTGACCGGGTACGTGCTGGTGTTCGGGACAGACGCGCTGCTGCTGCTGGCTTCGCTGCTGCTGCTGCGTCGGGTGGAGGTCGGGCAGTTCCGGCGCCGGGCCGATCAGCCGGGCGTGGTGGAGCAGCTGGCGCTGGCGCGCGAGGCGTAGGCGCGGCGCCGGCCGGGGGTGAGACCGTGAGCGGGCGCGCCGGTTTCAAACCGAGCGCCGCCCGCTTTCACGTCGGTCCACGGCAACTTTGCTACAATGCCCCTGATGATCCCCCAAGACTATCACATGCACACGGAATACTCCGTGGACAGCAAAACGCCGATGGAAGTGATGTGCCTGAGCGCCGTCGAGAAGGGCATCCCGGAAATCGGCTTCACCGAGCATCACGATCTGCACGCCGACGAGTGGCCGCGCGATTGGTTCAAGCCCAAGCCCTGGTTCCTGGAGCTGCGCCGCTGCCGCGAGATCTTCGACGGCGAGCTGACCATCCGCGCCGGCGTCGAGATCGGTGAGCCGCACCTGTTCCCGGACGAGACGCGCGCGCTGCTAGCCGCCCACCCCTTTGACTACGCGTTGGGCTCGCTGCACTGGGTCGGCCGCGCCAACATCTTCGACAAGGCCTACTTCCAGCGCCCCGCCGATGAAGCTTATCGCGAGTTCTTCATTGAGCTGGAGCGCATGACGCGCCTGGGCGGCTTCGATATCCTCAGCCACTTCGACGTGCCGGTGCGCACCGGTTTCAGCGTCTACGGCAGCTACGACCCGACGCGCTACGAGGACGTCATCCGGCCGGTGCTGCGCAACTGCATCGAGCACGGGATCGCGCTGGACATCAACACCTCGGCGATGCGCGGCCGCGCCAAGGTCCTCAACCCGGGCGTCGAAATCCTGCGCTGGTACGTGGAGCTGGGCGGCCAACGGGTGACGCTCGGCTCGGACGCCCATCACCCGGACCACATCGGCCTACACCTGGACCAGGCCCTGGCCGCCGTCCGGGCCGCCGGCCTGACCCATCTGACCTTCTTCGAAAAGCGGAAGCCGCGCCTGGTTCCTATACCGGCCTGACGGCTGTTTGGCATGTCCTCGCGCCAGCCAGTGCTCTTCGCCCTGTCCGTGCCCCTGGCCGTGGTGCTGGCGCTCGGGCTGGGGTGGGCCGCCGCCCAGCCCGTCCCGCCCGCCGCGCCGGACCTACCCGCGCCAGAGTTTGACGGCGGCCGCGCCCAGGCCGACGCCGAAGCCTGGGGCGCGGCCTATCCGGTCCGCGTCGTGGGGTCGTCCGAGAACGCGGCCTTCCGCGCCGGACTGCTCGCCACCCTGACCGGGCTTGGCCTGGAGGTGGAGACCCAGCCCTTCACGGTCACGGTGGCCTCCCAGGCCCGCGCCGGCGTGAACGTGATCGCGCGCGCGCCGGGGACGGGCTCCGGCCCGGTGCTGCTGCTGCTCGCCCACTATGACACCCTCCCGGATAGCGGCCTCGACAATCGCGCTGGCGTAGCCGCCCTGGTCGAACTGGCGCGCGTCTTCACGTCGGCAGACGCGGGCGTGCCGCTGGTCTTCGCCTTCACCGACTCGCGGGCCTACGGCCAGGCCTGGGGCGCCAAGGCCTTGAGCGAGACCTGGCCGGCCGAACAACCGATCCGGGCGGCGTTGTCCGTAGAAACCCGGCAGGACCAGGCGGGGGGCCTGTTGCAAGTGGACGGCGCGGGCTTTTGGTTTGGGTATGCGCCGGTCTGGCTGCGCCAGTTGACGCGGGAAGCCGCCGCCGCCGCCGGCGTCACCGCGGTCGAGCCGCTGGGCCTGGATGAGGCCCTGGTCCGCGCGCTGCCGTTCACGATGCGGGACGCCAGCCTGCTGATGGGCCGCGGTGTTCCCGCCGTGACCTTGAGCGTCGGGCCGGAGGCTCTCTCAGCCCAGGCGCTGTCGGCGTTGGGCCAGACGGCCGAGCTGTGGGTGCGGGGCCTGGCCGCCCGGCGCGAGGCGGAGCCGGCCTCGGCCTGGGCGGGATGGCGGTTAGACGACGCGCGCGTCCTGCCGGCCTGGGCCGCGCGGGTTGCTTCACTGCTTCTGTTGACGCCGCTCTTTCTAGCCACCGGCCTGGAACTGTGGGCGCGGCGTCCGCGCTGGTCGGCCGTGTGGCCAGAACTGCTGGCGCTGGCCGGCGCCCTCGCGCCGCTGCTCAACGCCTATGCCGTGGCCTTCGTCCTCGTCCGCGTCAACGTGTTGCCGCGCTATGAATGGTTTCCGGCCGCTCCCGGCGATCGATTCCTGTTACAGCCAACAGACTGGGCGATGCTGGTTCTGCTGGCCTTTGTCGGTCTGTCGGCCTGGGACATCTTCTATCGCGAGCGTGGCTGGGGGCGCTGGGCGGATCAGCGGCCCAACGTCGAGCGGAACGTGGCACTGCTGGGCGCGTTCTCGGGGCTGGCGTTGTTGGTCTGGGGCCTTAACGATTTCGCGGCGGTCTTGTTTCTGCTCCCGGCGGCCTGGCTGTGGCCGTGGATTGCGCCGCGCCCGGTGCCGGCGGGTCGTATCCTGAACGGCCTGTTGGCGGTGGGCGGCCTGCTGGGGCTGCTGGCCGTCTTCATCGGGGTGGCGCTGACACCGGGCCTGGGGCTGTGGTGGTGGTTCCTGACCGCCGGCGCCATGTACGGGCTTATCCCCGCGCCGGTGGTGCTGGTTTGGGCCGTCTTCATCGCTCTGTGGGTGCGCTTCCTTAGACTGGGGACGCGGTCGTTGGACGCCGTCTCGGCCCATCCAGTTGGCCTTTCCCCTTATGATGGTCATAAGTAATTAGATTAGGATAGGGTGAGAGCGGGTGATAAAATAGGGTGATATAAGCCGAATTTAGGAGCGAATATGGCCGCCATCACTTCGCGCTTCTCGAGTTTTGTGGAAGGCGTGCTCTACCGAGGCCGGGAAGGTCACTGGGCCTTCATCTTCCACCGTGTCTCGGGCCTGGCGATCCTGTTGTTTGTCGCCATCCACGTCGTGGACACCTCCTGGGTCGCCTACTGGCCCACCAGTTATGAGCACGCCATTGGCCTGTACGGCTCGCTGCCCTTCCTCATCAGTGAGTATTTCCTCTTCGCGGCCATCGTCTATCACGGCATCAATGGCCTGAACATCATCATCAAGGACACTTTCCCGAGCTGGTGGAACAAGCACCTGCAGGCGAACTCGTTCTGGAAGATCATCGCCCTGTCGGCGCTGTGCTGGCTGCCGGCCGCGTACTTCGTCACGCTCAACATCTACAACTTCCACTTGTGCCCGGCCCTGGGCGGCAGCTGCGGCGGCGCGGAGCCGCCGGTCCCGTTTGCGGGCCTGAGCATCACCTACCTGATCGTCCCGGTCGTCAGCCTCATCCTGGCGGCGGTGCTGGCTTACGGCGGAACCTTCAACCAGAACGTGGTGGCCAAGGCGCCGCGCTATGTGAGCGTGCCGGGCCGCAACCTGGAGACCTGGTCGTGGCTGTTCATGCGCTGGAGTGGCGGGCTGCTGCTGCTGCTGATCTGGATCCATGTCCTCGCCAACGCCCTGCTCACCGGCGCGCACCACATCGACCTGGCCTACGTGGCTGACCGCTGGGCGCAGCCGCTCAACTGGGGGGCGACGTTCACGATCCTGATGTTGGCGGTGCTGCACGGCCTGAACGGCCTGCGCGCCGTCCTGGGGGATTACCTGCACGGGCAGGCGGCCAACCGCGCCGTCGCCGTGGTAATCCTGATCGCCTGGCTGGTGTTGACCGGGCTGGGCGCCTACGCGATGTTCGCCGGTGTGCAGACGGCCTGAGCCCAAGGAGAGAGACCGAGGATGACCCAGCAGCACCAGTTTGATGCGTTGATCGTCGGCGCTGGCGGCGCCGGCCTGATGGCGGCCCTGCACGCGTCCAAGGCGGCCAATGTCGCCGTCATCTCCAAGCTGTATCCCACCCGCTCCCATACCGGCACGGCCCAGGGCGGCATCGCCGCGGCGCTGGCCAACATGGAAGAGGACCACTGGGAATGGCACATGTTCGATACGATCAAAGGCGGCGATTACCTGGTGGACCAGGACGCGGCCGAGATCCTGGCCCGTGATGCCATCGACGCCGTCATCGAGCTCGAGCACATGGGCCTGCCCTTTGACCGGACGCCGGACGGCCGCATCGAGCAGCGCCGCTTCGGCGGCCACACGGCCGAATACGGCAAACGGCCGGTGATGCGCGCCTGCAAGTCCGCCGACCGCACCGGCCACATGATCCTGCAGACGCTCTACCAGAACTGCATCAAGCAGAAGGTGAAGTTCTTCGACGAGTTCTTCGTCGTGGACCTGATCGTGACCGACGGCGCCTGCCAGGGCGTGGTGGCCGTGGAGATCAACACCGGCGAGGTGCACCTCTTCCACGCCAAGGCCACGCTGCTGGCCTCGGGCGGCTTCGGGCGCATGTTCAAGGTGACATCCAACGCCCACTCGCTCACCGGTGACCCGGTGGCGGCGGTGTGGCGGCGCGGCCTGCCGCTGGAGGACATGGAGTTCTTCCAGTTCCATCCCACCGGCATGTACAAGCTCGGCATCCTGCTGTCCGAGGCGGCCCGCGGCGAGGGCGGCGTCTTCATCAACGACAAAGGCGAGCGCTTCATGGAGCGCTACGCGCCCACCATGAAGGACCTGGCCTCGCGCGACGTCTGCTCGCGCTGCATCTACCTGGAGGTCAAGGAAGGCCGCGGCATCGGCGGCAAGGACTACGTCTACATCGATATCCGGCCGGAGACGATCAATCGCTACCAGAGCGGCCCGGGCGGCAAGACGGTGACCGCCGAGGAGCTGGAGAAGAAGCTGCCGGACATCATCGAGATGATGCGTGTCTACCAGGGCGTTGACCCGATCACGGCGCCGGTGCCGATCCAGCCCACCGCCCACTACGCCATGGGCGGGGTGCCCACCGACGCGGACGGCCGCGCGCTGGCCGACGAGCGCGGCACGCTGGTGCCCGGCCTGTTCGCAGCCGGCGAGTGCGCGTGCGTGTCCGTCCACGGCGCCAACCGCCTGGGCACCAACTCGCTGGTGGACCTGGTGGTCTTCGGGCGGCGCGGCGGCCGGGCCATGGCCGAGTACGTCCAGACGGCCGAGCTCAAGCCCCTGCCCGCCGACCCGGCCGGCGCGGTGGTGCAGGAGCTGGAGCGCATCCGCCGCCAGACCGGCACCGAGAAGGCGGCCAAGATCCGCGCCGAACTGCAAGAAGTGATGATGGACAACGTCGGCGTCTTCCGCACCGGGCCGATGATCGCCACCGCGCTGGCGAAGGTGCGCGAGCTGAAGGAACGCTTCGGCCGCGTTCAGATCGACGACAAGGGGCAGCGCTTCAACACCGACCTGCTGGAGACCTTCGAACTGGGCTGCCTGCTGGACCTGGCCGAGGCCACCGCCCTCTCGGCCCTCAACCGCACCGAGAGCCGCGGCGCCCACTCGCGCGACGATTTCCCGAAGCGCGACGACGTCGACTGGCTGAAGCACACCTTCGTCCGCTACACCGGCCCGGCCAGCGCGGCGCCGACCAACGGCCAGACCGCCATCACCTACAAGCCCGTGACCATCACCAAGTTCCAGCCGCAGGAGCGCAAGTACTAGACTCCAATCGCTAATCTCTAGTCTCTAATCTCCAATCTCTAATCTCTAATCTACAAACCCTGTCTCAAAGAGAGACGCGAGGCTGGAGACCAAAGGTTGCCGGAAACCACCATGAAATTCAAAGTCAAGATCAAGCGCTACAACCCAGAGACGGAACAGAAGCCGCACTTTGAGACTTATGAGGTGGAGGCGGATCCGGGCGATCGCGTGCTGGACGTCCTGCACTATGTGAAATGGCAGCAGGACGGGACGCTGACGCTGCGGCGTTCCTGCGCGCACGGCATTTGCGGCTCCGATGCCATGCGCATCAACGGCCAGAACGCCTTGGCGTGCAAAGTCCTGGTTAAGGACGTGGTCAAAGAGGGCGGCCTGCTCACGGTGGAACCGCTGCTGGGCCTGCCCCTGGTCAAAGACCTGATCGTGGACATGGAGCCCTTCTTCGAGCACTACCGCTCGGTGATGCCGTTCCTGGTGAACAACGACGCCCTGCCGGCTGATGGCCGTGAGCGGCTGCAGTCGCCCGAGGCCCGCGACCGCTTCGATAAGGGCACCTGGTGCATCCTGTGCGCGGCTTGCACCACTTCCTGTCCGTCCTTCTGGGGCAACGACCAGTACATCGGCCCAGCCGCGATCGTCCAGGCCCACCGCTTTGTCTTCGACGATCGGGATCAGGGGGCCGCAGACCGCCTGGAAGTGCTCGGCCAGCAGTTCGGCGTCTGGCGTTGCCGGACCGCTTTCAACTGCACCAACGCCTGCCCGCGCGAGATCCCGGTGACCCAACTCATCGGTGAGGTCAAGCAAGCGCTGGCGACCGGTAAGCTGGAGTGACTTGAGGCGACCCGAGCAGAAAGCCGAGAGCCCCGCACAGGGGCTCTCTTTTTGTCAACGCCAGACCCGGCTTGTGCCGGCAGGCGCAAGCCGCGCCGCCCTGAGTGCCGGGAAATCCGCTTATAATAATGACACTCTCGCCCCAGTAGTTCAACGGATAGAACAGGGCACTCCTAAGGCTCTAATGTGGGTTCAATTCCTGCCTGGGGCACTGCATAACGCGTAACGCCCGCATTATTGGCCGGCGCTAATTCAGAAATCCGCATCATTATTCACGTTTTGGCCTTGACAATTACCCGCTCTGAACTAAACTAAGTGCAGATAAGCGTCCGGGTGCCCCCCTCACCCGGGCGCTTATCTGTTAAAGCCCGTCAACGCCGCAGCCCCTCCAACGCTTCCAACAACTGATCCACCTCAGCCGCCGTGTTGTAATGGGCCAGGCCGACGCGCACCATGCCGCCGCGCGCCTGGACGCCCAGCCGCTCCGCTATGGCGAGCGCATAGTAGTTGCCGTCCCAGACGTAGATCTGATGCTCGGCCAGGTGCTCGGCCACTTTGCGCGGGTGCCAGCCGTCGACGGTGAAGGACACGGTTGGGACGCGCCAGGCGGAGCGGGCCGGATCTACGATGCCGTGCACCTGCAGACCCCGGATCGTTTGCAGGCCGGCGATGAGCCGGGCCCCCAACGCCCGTTCGTAGTCCCCGAGTGCAGTCAGGCCGTGCACCAGAGCCGCGCGTCGTTCCGGGGAGGCTGTCGTGACCGGCCGGGTCAGGCTAGGGAAACCCGCCGGCGTCCGGCCGCCGTCCGACTGGCCCAGCCATTCCAGGTACTCCACCGCTCCGAGCACGCCCGCCAGGCCCTCATGGTTTTGTGTCCCCGTCTCCCACTTGCCGGGCGGGGTGTCAGTGGCCGGGCGCACCTTGTAGGCGCGCAGCTCGTCCAGCAGCGCGAATTTCCCGTAGAGCGCGCCCACGTGCGGGCCGAAAAACTTATAGGCTGAGCAGACCAGGAAGTCGCAATCCAACGCGCGCACGTCCACCACGCCATGCGGCGCGTACTGCACCGCGTCGATGTAGACCCAGGCGCCCACGGCGTGCGCCCTCTGGGTGATGGCGGTCACATCGTTGATCGTGCCGACCGCGTTGGAGGCATAGCCCACCGCCACGATCTTGGTGCGCGGCGTGATCAGGGCCTCCAGATCGCGCCCGTTCAACGTGCAGTCGGCGGTGTCGATATCCACCCAGCGGATCACGGCGCCGCGGTCCTCGGCCAGCAGCAGCCAGGGCGCGATGTTGGCGTCATGGTCCAGGCGCGTGACCACGATCTCGTCGCCGGGCTGCAGGCGGCGGCCCAACGCGCGCGAGACACTGAACGTCAGCGTGGTCATGTTCGCGCCAAAGACGATCTCGTCCGGCCGGCAGTTCAGCAGATCGGCCAGGGCGGCATGGGCCGCGTCCAGGATCGCATCCGAGGCGACCGAAGTGGGGAAGGCGCCGCCGTGGTTGGCATTGCAGCGCACCAGGTAATCGGCCATCCGGTCGACCACGCGCTGCGGCACCTGGGTGCCGCCCGGGTTGTCGAAGAAGACGCGCGCGGCGTCACCGGGGCTGGCGGCCAGGGCCGGGAAATGGGCGCGGACGGCGGCGACGTCGAAGGGCATCGAGCAACTCCTGGGGTGCGGGGTTGAGTTGGGCGGGTCAGCCCCGCAAGTGTATCACCGCCCTGACGGCGGCCTGGCCCGTTTAGGTACCTTTTGTGACATTATGCACAAAAAGGCTGGTCTGTTTGCCACTCCCCGGCACCCGACCGGGTCATTACGCTAGCGTCGGTGTAAAGCTGGCCATGGGCCAATTTGGGCGCGCTGCCGGCAGACACAACCCCCTCTCACTGTAAAGGAGCATCGCGCATGAAGGTCAACAAGCCTGCGCCGCCGTCAGACGACAAGCGCTGGCGGATGGTCGACGCCACCATGCGGCGCTACAACTATCGGCCCAACGGGCTGATTGAGACCCTGCACACGATCCAGGAGACGTTCGGCTACCTGGACAAGCCCGGTCTGCAGTATGTGGCGCGGTCGCTGTCGGTGCCTTACAGCCGCACCCTGGGGGTGGCGACATTCTACAACTACTTCACCATGAAGCCGCCGGGCGCGCACACCTGCGTGGTCTGCCTGGGCACGGCCTGCTACATTAAGGGCTCGGGTGACCTGATGACCGAACTGGAACAGACGCTCGGCGTCAAAGCCGGCGAGACGACGCCGGACGGCAAGGTCTCACTGCTGGCGGTGCGCTGCATCGGCTCGTGCGGGCTGGCCCCGGCGGGCGTGGTTGATGGCCAGGTGATCCCCAAGGTCACGGTGCCGCAGATGCTCACGCGGCTCAAGGATAGCGCGCAATGACCCCAGAAGAACTCGAAAAGATCGCAGCGAAGGAAGAGCAGGCGCGCGCCCATATCCCGCACACCATCGACGTGTGCCTGGGCACCACCTGCATGGCCTTGCAGAGCGACAAGCTCAAGACGGCCCTGGAGCAGGAGGCCACCCGCCACCCGGTCGGGTCCAAGTGCCAGGTGCGCGGCGTGGGCTGCCCGGGCCTGTGCGCGCTGGGGCCGCTGGTGACCGTCAAGCCGGAGGGCGACCTGTATAAGCAGGTCAAACCCGAGGACGCGCACGACATCGTCAACAGCCTGGGCGCCGAGCCGGTGGCGCGTCTGAAGTGTGACACCGAGCAGCCGTTCTTCAAGCGCCAGCACAAGATCGTGCTGGAGAACTCCGGTAGCATCGACCCGGAGCGGCTGGAGGATTACATCGCCGCCGGCGGCTACACGGCGCTGCTCAAGTGCGTGACCGAAATGACGCCGGCCGAGGTCATCGACGAGGTGGTCCGCAGCGGGCTGCGCGGGCGCGGCGGCGCCGGCTTCCCGGCCGGCCTGAAGTGGCGCACGGTGGCCAAGGCCGCCGGACCGCGTAAGTTCGTGGTCTGCAACGGCGACGAGGGCGACCCCGGCGCGTTCATGGACCGCAGCGTGATGGAGAGCGACCCGCACCGGGTGCTGGAGGGCATGGCCATCGCCGCTTACGCGGTGGGTGCCAGCGAGGGCTACCTGTATGTGCGCGCCGAGTATCCGCTGGCCGTCAAGCGCCTCAAGCAGGCCATCAACCAGGCGCGCGCCCACGGCCTGCTGGGCGCCAACATCGGCGGCACGGCCTTCACCTTCCGGGTGGAGGTGCGGCTGGGCGCGGGCGCCTTTGTGTGCGGCGAGGAAACCGCGCTGATGGCGTCGATCGAGGGCAAGCGCGGCAACCCGCGCCCGCGGCCTCCGTTCCCGGCCGAGAGCGGCCTGTGGCAGCTCCCGACGCTGATCAACAACGTCGAAACCTACGCCAACATCCCCACCATCCTGCGCCAGGGCGCCGACTGGTTCGCCGGCATCGGCACCAGCAAGAGCAAGGGCACCAAGGTCTTCGCCCTGACCGGCCGCGTCCACAACACCGGCCTGATCGAAGTGCCGATGGGCATCACGCTGCGCGAGATCATCTTCGACATCGGCGGCGGCATCCCGGACGGCCGGGTCTTCAAGGCGGTGCAGACCGGCGGGCCGTCGGGCGGCTGCATCCCGGAAGAGTACCTGGACATGGCCGTCGACTACGAGTCGCTGGCTTCGGTCGGCTCGATCATGGGCTCGGGCGGCATGATCGTCATCGACGACACCTCGTCTATGGTCGACGTAGCCAAGTACTTCATCGAGTTCTGTAAGTCGGAGTCGTGCGGCAAGTGCGTGCCGTGCCGGGTGGGCACGGCGCAGATGCACACCCTGCTCGAGCTGATCGCCAGCGGCGAGGGCACCCGGCATGACCTGGAGCGGCTGGAGGCGCTGTGTGACATGGTCAAGAGCACCAGCCTGTGCGGCCTGGGCCAGAACGCGCCCAACCCCGTCATCAGCACGCTGCGCTATTTCCGGGACGAGTACGAGTCCCGGCTGGCCGGCTGACGCAGGAGGTGAGGCATGACCACACCGAGCCAAGTTCTAACACTGAAGATCGACGGCCAGGACGTCACCGGCCGCGCCGATGAGACGATCCTGCAGGTGGCCCGCGAAAACGGCATCCACATCCCCACCCTGTGCTTCCTGGACAGCCTCTCGCCGCTGGGGGCCTGCCGCCTGTGCCTGGTGGAGATCAAGGGCTCGCCGCGCCTGTTCGCGGCCTGCGTCACCTACATCGCCGAGGGCATGGAGGTGCTCACCAAGTCTGACCGGCTGAACAAGTACCGGCGCATGATCGTGGAGCTCCTCTTCGCCGAGCGCAACCACATCTGCTCGATCTGCGTGGCCAACGGCCACTGCGACCTGCAGGACCTGGCGCGCGAGATGGGGGTCACCTACGTGGACTTCCCCTACCGCTACCCGCGCCTGGGCGTGGACGCCAGCCATGAGCGTTTCGGGCTGGATCACAACCGCTGCGTGCTGTGCATGCGCTGTGTGCGCGTGTGCGGCGAAGTGGAGGGCGCCCACACCTGGGACGTCGCCGGCCGCGGCATCGAAGCCCACGTGTCGGCCGACCTGGACTTCCCGTGGGGCGACTCAGACACCTGCACCAGCTGCGGCAAGTGCGTGCAGGTCTGCCCGACCGGGGCGCTGTTCAAGAAGGGCGTGGCCGCCGCGGAGATGGTGAAGCACCGCTCGTTCCTGGTGCGGCTCACGGCGATGCGGGAGGAAGCAGAATGACCAAGCTCAAACTTGCCACCGTCTGGCTGGATGGCTGCTCCGGCTGCCACATGTCGTTCCTGGATATCGACGAACGGCTGCTGGAACTGGTGGAGAAGGTCGACATCGTTTACAGCCCGCTGGTGGACTTCAAGGCGTTCCCGGACGCCGTCGACATCACCCTGGTGGAGGGCGCCGTCAGCAACCAGGACGACCTGGAGAAGATCAAGAAGGTCCGGGCGCACACGCGCCTGCTGGTGGCCCTGGGCGATTGCGCGGTGACGGCCAACGTCCCGTCGATGCGCAATCCGTTTGGCGTGGACCAGGTGGTCAAGCGCGCCTACGAGGAGAACGTCACGCTGCAGCCGCAATTGCCGACGCAGGCCGTGCCGCCGCTGCTCAAACGCGTCCGGCCCGTGCACGATATCGTCACCGTCGATGTGCACCTGCCGGGCTGCCCGCCGTCGGCGGACGCCATTTTTGCCGCCCTGGTGGCCCTGGTGGAAGGGCGCACACCGGACGTGGCCGCGTTGACCCGCTTCGGGGCCTAAGGAGACCGGCATGGCACAGACGATCGTCATTGACCCCGTTACCCGTATCGAAGGCCACTCGCGCATCACGATCTTCCTGGATGAGCATGGCGAGGTCCGTGATGCCCAGTTCCACGTCACCCAGCTGCGCGGTTTCGAGAAAATGTGCGAGGGCCGGCCGTTCAGCGAGATGCCGGCGCTGATGGCGCGCATCTGCGGCATCTGCCCGGTCAGCCACCTGGTGGCCTCGGCCAAGGCCTGCGACGCGCTCATGGCCGTGCAGATCCCGACGGCCGGCGCCAACCTGCGCCGGATCGTCAACCTCGGCCAACTCGTCCAGTCGCACGCGCTGGCCTTCTTCCACCTGGCCGCGCCGGACTTCCTGATGGGCATGGACGCCGACCCGGCCCAGCGCAACATCGTCGGGATGCTGGCGGCCCGCCCGGAGCTGGCCCGCGACGGCGTGCGTCTGCGCCAGTTCGGCCAGCAGATCATTGAGTGGATCGGCGGCAAGCGCATCCACCCGCCGAACATCGTCCCCGGCGGGATGAGCCAGCCGCTCACGGCCGAGACGCGCGACCGCATCCTGGACGAGCTGCCGGCCGCCCTGACCATCGCCGAGCGCACGCTGGCCTGGTTCCGCGAGCAGACCGCGCGCTTCGCCGAAGAGGTCCGCCACTTCGGCAGCTTCCCGACGATGTTCCTGGGGCTGGTGGGGCCGGACGGCGAGATCGAGCACTACGACGGCCGCCTGCGCATCATCAGCTCCGAAGGCGCCGTCATCGGCGATCAGCTCCATCCGCGCGATTATCAGGACTACATCGGCGAGGCCGTGGAGCCGTATTCGTATCTGAAGTTCCCGTACTACAAGCCGCTCGGCTATCCGGTCGGCGCCTACCGCGTCGGCCCGCTGGCGCGCCTCAACCTGGCCGCGCGCTGCGGCACACCCAAGGCCGACCGGGCGCGGGCCATCTTCCGCCAGAAGGAAGGCGTGCTGCGCAGCTCGTTCTACTATCACGAGGCCCGCCTGATCGAGATCCTCTACGGCCTGGAGAAGATCCAGCAGCTGCTGGAGGACCCGGCCACCTCGGACGAGCACGTGCGTGCTTTCGCCGGCCCGAACAGCCAGGAAGGCGTGGGCGTGTCCGAAGCGCCGCGCGGTACCTTGATCCACCACTACAAGATCGACGACGACGGCCTGATGGTCTGGGCCAACCTGATCATCGCCACCGGCCACAACAACCTGGCCATGAACCAGAGCGTCCAGCAGGTGGCCAAACACTTCGTCAAGAGCCAGGCCCTCACCGAGGGGATGCTCAACCGCGTCGAGGCCGTCATCCGGGCCTACGACCCGTGTCTGAGCTGCTCGACGCACGCCGTCGGCCAGATGCGGCTGGCTATCGACCTGCGCGGCCCGGACGGCGAGCTGCTGGACAGCGTCAAACGCGAGTAGACGCGGGCCGCCCGCGCAGTGTCCGTCACCTCGGCCACCCCTGGCACCAGCCGCAGGGGTGGCCTTTTTGGGTGTCCCGCCGGCCACCTGATCGGGTAATGGGCCGGCGTTCGCGTCAGGCGCTGAGCGCGGCATGTGACACCCGGCCCCGAGTCGCGGGAGCTTTGCCACTCCAGCTTGAGGACTGGGGTCTGTATCCTTGTCTGGACTTGTGATATTTTTCACATAACTTGGAGGCCGTCCATGTCGGTTAACGCCCCACCCAGGCCAAAGCCTGAGACAGAACACCCCAGCGGCGATCCGCGCTTCAAGCTGATCGACCGTACGCTCAAGCGGCTGCAGCACCGCCAGGACTCGTTGATCGAGGTCCTGCACACGGCCCAGGAGGCCTTCGGCTACCTGGACGACGACGTCCTGATTTACGCCGCGCAACAGCTCAAGCTGCCGCTGAGCTGGGTGTACGGCGTGGCCACCTTCTACCACTTCTTCTCGCTCAAGCCGGGCGGCGAGCACACCTGCATCGTCTGCCTGGGGACGGCCTGCTACGTCAAGAAGTCGGGCGAGATCTTGGCGGCGCTGGAGAAGGAGTTCGGCATCAAGCCCGGGCAGACGACCGCGGACAAGAAGCTGAGCCTGGCGCAGGCGCGCTGCGTGGGCAGCTGCGGCCTGGCGCCGGTAGTGGTGATCGACGGCGGCGTCCATGGCCGGGAGATGGCCAACGAGACGGTGGCCCGTGTCCGCGCGGCCCTCGCGCACGTGGCGGCGCCTGCCGCCGGCGAGCCGGCGGCCTAGAGGAGGAGCGCGCATGAACCGGATCGAACTGCAAGCCATCGCCGACAAAGAGATCGAGCGCCAGCAGGAGCTCAAATGCCGGGTGCTGTGCTGCGCCAGCACGGCCTGCCTCTCCTCGGGCGGGCAGGAAGTGCGCAAAGCTCTGCAGGATGAGTTGAAGGCCGCCGGCCTGACCAAGGACGTTCAGGTGGTGGCGACCGGCTGCAAGGGTCTGTGCAGCCGCGGGCCGGTGGTGGAAGTGACCGGCCCGGCCCAGGAGCGGGTGCTGTACGCCAACGTCACGGCCGAAGCCGCCCAGCAGATTGTGCGCCAGCACCTGGTCGGCGGGCAGCCTGTCAATGATTACCGCCTCGACGCCGACAGCCCGTTCTTCACCAAGCAGGTGCGCGTGGTGCTGAGCAATAGCGGCATCGTGGACCCGGAGCGCATCGAGGACTATATCGCGCGGCAGGGCTACGCGGCCCTGGGACACGCGCTGCGCGAGATGACGCCGGAGGAGGTCTGCCTGGCCATCCGCCGGAGCGGCCTGCGCGGGCGCGGCGGCGCCGGCTATGCCACCGGCCTCAAGTGGGACCTGGTGCGCAAGGCCGACGGCCGCGACAAGTACGTCATCGCCAACGGCGACGAGGGCGACCCCGGCGCCTACATGGACCGCACGCTGATGGAGAGCGACCCGCACCGCGTGCTGGAAGGCATGGCCCTGGCTGGCTACGCCGTCGGCGCCGAGCAGGGCTTCCTGTACGTGCGCGGCGAGTACCCGCTGGCCGTCAAGCGCCTGGAGCGCGCCATCAAGGCGGCCGAGCGCCAGGGCGTGCTGGGCAGCCGCATCTTCGACAGCAACTTCAACTTCCGCGTGGACATCCGCATCGGCGCCGGCGCCTTCGTGTGCGGCGAGGAGACCGCGCTGATGAGCTCGATCATGGGCCGGCGCGGTGAGCCGCGCCCGCGCCCGCCCTACCCGGCCCAGAGCGGCCTGTGGAACAGCCCGACGCTGATCAACAACGTCGAGACCTTCGGCAACATCGCACCGATCATCCTCAACGGGCCGGAGTGGTACGCGGCCATGGGGACCGAGAAGAGCAAGGGCACCAAGATCTTTGCGCTGACCGGCAACGTCAACAACACCGGCCTGATCGAAGTGCCGATGGGCATCACGCTGCGCGAGATCGTTTTCGAGATCGGCGGCGGCATCCCGGACGGGCGCACCTTCAAGGCCGCGCAGACCGGCGGGCCCTCCGGCGGCTGCATCCCGGCCGAATACCTCGACACACCGGTCGATTACGAGAGCCTGACCGCCCTGGGTTCGATGATGGGCTCGGGCGGCCTGATCGTCATGGACGACCAGACCTCCATGGTGGACGTCGCCAAGTTCTACATGGAGTTCTGCATGGACGAGAGCTGCGGCAAGTGCGTCCCGTGCCGGGTGGGCACGGCCCAGATGCACCGGCTGCTCAGCCGCCTCATCGCCGGCGAGGCCAGCGCGGCCGACCTGGCCACGCTGGAGGAATTGTGCCGGATGGTCAAGGCCCTCAGCCTGTGCGGCCTCGGCCAGTCGGCGCCCAACCCGATCCTGAGCACGCTCAAGTATTTCCGGGCCGAGTACGAGGCGCGGTTGAAGAGCGGCGCCGCGCACGGCGCGCCCAGCCAGGAGGCTGCCTAGCATGGAAACGGTCGTCACCTTAACCCTCAACGGCGAAATGGTCAGCGCCCGCGCCGACCAGACGCTGCTGGACGTGATCCGCGAGCAGAAGATCGACCTGCCCACGCTCTGCCACATGCAGGGCCTGAGCGAACGCGGCGGCTGCCGGCTGTGCGTGGTCGAAGTCCAGGGCGCGCCGCGCCCGATGGCGGCCTGCGTCACCCCGGTGACCGAAGGCATGGTGGTGCGCACGCACACGCCCGAGCTGGAGCACCAGCGCCGCCTGGTGGTGGAGCTGCTGCTGGCCGAGCGCAACCATGTTTGCGCGGTGTGCGTGGTGAACGGCCACTGCGATTTGCAGTGGGCGGCCGCCAAGCTCGGCGTGGCCAGCGTCCGCTATGAATACCTGCACCCCGACCTGACGATGGACGCCAGCCACGCGCGCTTCGTGCTGGATCACAACCGCTGTATTCTGTGTACACGCTGTGTGCGCGTCTGCGACGAGGTCGAAGGCGCCCACACCTGGGACATTGCCGGGCGCGGCATCAAGACGCGCGTCATCACCGATCTGAGCCGGCCGTGGGGCGACAGCCCGTCGTGCACGAGCTGCGGCAAGTGCGTGCAGGTCTGTCCGACCGGTGCGCTGTTTGAGAAGGGCGCCACCGTGGCCGAAATGACCAAGGAGCGCGATTTCGTCGGCTGGATCATCCGCGGTCGCACCAAGCGCGAGTGGACCTGGTAACGGGAGCAAGACTATGACGTCATCGAATGGCAAAATCCGGCTCGCGACGGTGTGGCTGGGCGGTTGCTCGGGCTGCCACATGAGCTTTCTGGACCTGAACGAGAAGCTGATCGATCTGGCTGGCCGAGCCGAGCTGGTTTACAGCCCGATCGCCGACGCCAAGGTCTTCCCCGAGGGCGTGGACGTGACCCTGGTGGAAGGCGCCGTCGCCAACGACGATCACGTGGAGTTGGCGCACCAGCTGCGCGCGCGCAGCCGGATCGTGGTGAGCTTCGGCGACTGCGCCGTCACCGGCAATGTCACGGCGCTGCGCAACCGGCTGGGGCTGGACGACGTGCTCACGGCCGTCTATCACGAAGGCCCGGGCCAGGCCCCGCGCGGCGACGACGAGCACGTCATGCCGACGCTGCTGCCCAAGGTGCTGCCGCTGCACCAGGTAGTCCCCGTCGACGCGTATATCCCCGGCTGCCCGCCCGAGCCCGAGCGGATCTGGGCGGCGGTGGCGGCCCTGCTGGACGGCAAGCCGGTGGAACTGCCGGTGGCGATGCGGACGTTTGGCGCCTGACGGCGTCGCACAGGAAGGTAGACCTATGAGCCAGAGGATTGTCATCGACCCCGTCACCCGCATCGAGGGCCACGCCAAGATCACGCTGCACCTGGACGACGACGGCCAGGTGGCCGATGCGCGCTTCCACGTCACCGAGTTCCGCGGCTTCGAGAAGTTCTGCGAGGGCCGCCTGTTCTGGGAGATGCCCAGCATCACGGCCCGCATCTGCGGCATCTGCCCGGTGAGCCACCTGATGGCCTCGGCCAAGGCCGGCGACACCATCCTGGGGGTGCGCATCCCGACGGCGGCCGAGAAGCTGCGCCGCCTGATGAACTGGGGCCAGATCGTGCAGAGCCACGCCCTGAGCTTCTTCCACCTCAGCGGGCCGGACCTGGTGCTGGGGATGGAGAGCGACCCCATGCAGCGCAACCTGGCCGGCCTGATCGCGCTCAACCCGGAGTTCGCGCGCGACGGCATCCGCCTGCGCCAGTTCGGCCAGGACGTCATCCGGCTGCTGGGCGGCAAGAGCATCCACCCGGCCTGGTGTGTGCCCGGCGGCGTCCGCGAGCCGCTGTCCGTGGAGAAGCGCGACGAAATGCTGCGGCGTCTGCCGGAGGCGTTCGAGATCATCGAGCGCGCCCTGAAGCTGTACAAGAACGAGGTCGTGGCCAAGCACCGCCGCGAGTACGACGTCTACGGCAACTTCCCCAGCCTGTTTATCGGCCTGGTCTCCAACCAGGGCGGGCTCGAGCACTACGACGGCCTGCTGCGCGTGATGGACAGCGACGGCACGATCCTGGAGCCCGGGCTGGCGCCCAAGCGCTTCCGCGAGGTCATCGCCGAGGCCGTGGAGCCGTGGACGTACCTGAAGATGCCGTACTACAAGCCCTATGGCTACGAAGGCCACGCCGGCCTGTACCGCGTCGGCCCGCTGGCGCGCGTCAACCTGTGTGACTTCGCCGGGACACCCAAGGCCGAGGCTGAGCTGCGCCTGTTCCGCTCGAACGGCCGCGTGGTGCGCCAGGGCTTCGCCTACCACTATGCGCGTCTGATCGAGATCCTGTTCGCGCTGGAGAAGATCGAGGAGACGCTCAACGCCCCGGACGTCACCAACAAGCACGTCCGCTCGCAGGCCGAGGTCAACCACCTGCACGGCGTCGGCGTCAGCGAAGCGCCGCGCGGCACGCTCTTCCACGAATACTGGGTGGACGAGGCCGGCCTGCTGCAGAGCGTCAACCTGATCATCGCCACTGGCCAGAACAACCTGGCCATGAACCGCACCGTGCTGCAGATCGCGCGCGCGTACGTGGCCGGGCAGAAGCTGCACGAGGGCCTGCTCAACCGGCTGGAGCACGGCATCCGCCTGTTCGACCCGTGCCTGAGCTGCTCCACGCACGCCGCCGGCCAGATGCCGCTGACCGTGGAATTGCACGGGCCGGATGGCGAGTTGCTGGACGGGCTGCAGCGCGGCTGAGGTGGATATGCGTGCCGGCTTGCTGGTAATTGGTTTTGGCAACCCGCTGCGCAGCGACGACGGCCTGGGCTGGCGCGCTGCCGAGCGGTTGGCCGAGACGCAGCCGGACACAGCCGTGGTGACCACCCACCAACTCGTGCCGGAGCTGGCCGAGACGCTCAGCGAGTGTGAGCGCGCCGTGTTTATCGATGCCGCCGACCCGGCGGCGTCGGGGGCCGAGCCGGGCACGGTGCTGGTGCAGGACCTCGTGCCGCGTTCCCCGGAGCCGAGCGCCTTTTCGCATCACCTGGACCCGGCCGGCCTGCTGGCCATGGCCCAGACTTTGTATGGTTATGCCCCCAAGGCCCAGTTGATCACCGTCGTCGGCGCAAGCTTTGACTTTGGTGAGCAGCTCTCCCCTTCGGTCCAGGCCGCTTTGGAGGCCATCGTCCGGCAGATAAACGCGGACGAGTAACACCTCCAGCGCCGCAAAACCGCCCCGGCAGTTTTCCTCCTTTCTGCCGGAAGGTGATCGGCCCAGGCCGCGCCCACCGCGCCGCCTGGGCCGATTTTTTCGTCTTGGGTCGCCTCCTTATGACATCCGGTTGCGGCGGCCCGGATGTTTGCCACTCCCATCCCCCAAATAGGGCAATTATTGTGGACATCACAACATCCTAGGGCGTATTGCTCCATATTTCACAGGAAGGCCAGCATGCCTGTTGCCGCGTCCCCCAAGGCGGAGACCGCCTCCGAACATGCCAGTGGCGACCCGCGTTTCAAATTGGTCGATCGAACCATCGAGAAATTCAGCGCCGAGCCGGATGCCCTGCTGGAGGTGCTGAACACGGCGCAGGAAGTGTTCGGCTACCTCTCACCGGACCTGCTCGTCTACGTCTCGCAGCGGTTGCAGGTGCCGCTCAGCCGCGTCTACGGCGTGGCGACCTTCTATCACCTGTTCACGTTCAAGCCGCTCGGCGAGCATACCTGCATTGTGTGCCTGGGCACGGCCTGCTACGTCAAAGGCTCGGGCGCCATCATGGCCGCCCTGGAAGCCGCGTTCAGCGTCAAGTCCGGCGGGACGACGGCGGACGGCAAGCTCAGCCTGTCGACGGCGCGCTGCCTGGGGAGTTGCGGCCTGGCGCCAATGCTGGTGGCGGACGGCGCCATCCTGGCGCGCAACGAGCCTGATACGGCGGTCCAGCGCCTGCGCGCCGTGGTCGCCGGCCGGCCGGCGGCGGCCCGCCAGGAGGCCTGAAATGCAGCCCAGCGATCTGCAGACCATCACGCACAAAGAACAAACCCAGCGTCAAAAGCACCGGGCGCGGCTGCTGTGCTGCGGCAGCACCGCGTGTTTGTCGTCGGGCGCGGCCGAGACCCGGGATACCCTGGCGCGCACGGTTAAACTGCACCAGCTCGGCCATGAGGTCCAGGTGATGACCACCGGCTGCCTGGGGCTGTGCAGCCGCGGGCCGCTGGTGAAGCTGCAGGAGCCGGGCCAGCCGGAGGTAACCTACGCCGGTGTCACCGCCGACGTGGCGCGCCGGATCGTCGAGGAACAGCTCATCCCGGACCTAGGCCCCTCGCCGGAGGCCGCCGACGCCGGTCCGCATGACCTGCCGCATCTGCGCGCGAGCGTGCACAAAGCCCGCGCCGCACGGTCGCTGCACGGCCATGTGCTGCCGGCCGAGCATCCCTTCTTCGCGCGGCAGCTCAAAGTGGTGCTGGCCCTCAACGGCCAGATCGACCCGGAGCGCCTCGAGGACTACATCGCCCACGGCGGTTACGGGGCGCTGGCCCGCGCCCTGACGACGATGACGCCGGACGGCGTGGTCGAGGCCATCACCCTGAGCGGCCTGCGCGGGCGCGGCGGGGCCGGCTTCCCGACTGGCGTGAAGTGGAAGAGCGTGCGCGGCGCGCCCGGCAACCGCAAGTACGTCATCGCCAACGGCGACGAGGGGGATCCGGGTGCGTACATGGACCGCACCATGATGGAAGATCTGCCGCATCAGGTGCTGGAGGGCATGGCCCTGGCCGCCTATGCCGTCGGCGCACAGTCCGGCTACGTGTATGTGCGCGGAGAATATCCGCTGGCCGTTAAGCGCCTGGAGAAGTCCATCCGCGCCGCCTACCGGCAGGGCCTGCTCGGCCGGCAGATTTTCGGGACCGACTTCAGCTTCGACGTCGACATCCGCATCGGCGCCGGCGCCTTCGTGTGCGGCGAGGAGACCGCGCTGATGGCGTCGGTGGAGGGCCGGCGCGGGATGCCGCGCATGCGCCCGCCTTACCCGGCCCAGAGCGGCCTGTGGGGCCGGCCGACGCTGATCAACAATGTCGAGACCTTCGCCAACATCGCCCCGATTCTGAACCGCGGCCCGGAGTGGTATGCCGGCATCGGCACTGAGAAGAGCAAGGGCACCAAGATCTTCGCCCTGGCCGGCAAACTGACCAACACCGGCTTGATCGAGGTGCCGATGGGCCTGACGCTGCGCGAGATCGTCTTCGACATCGGCGGCGGCATCCCGAACGGGCGGCGCTTCAAGGCCGTGCAGACTGGCGGGCCGTCCGGCGGCTGCATCCCGGCCGAGCACCTGGACGTGCCCGTGGACTATGACAGCCTGCGCGCGCTGGGCGCGATCATGGGCTCGGGCGGCATGATCATCATGGACGAGGACAGCAGCATGCCGGACGTGGCGCGCTTCTTCATGGAGTTCTGCGCCGACGAGAGCTGCGGCAAGTGCGTGCCGTGCCGGGTGGGCACCACCCAGATGCACCGCCTGCTGCAGAAGATCGTGGCCGGCCAGGGCGGCCCCGCCGACCTGGCCAAACTGGAGCGCCTGGGCGACCTGGTCCGCCGCTCCAGCCTGTGCGCGCTGGGCCAGAGCGCGCCCAACCCGGTCTTGAGTACGCTCAAGTATTTCCGGCACGAGTATGACGCGCTGGTGGCCAGCGGGGCCGCGGCGAAGGAGCCGGCATGATCACCCTGACCATTGACGGCCGGGCCATCACCGTCAAGCCCGGCACCACCGTCCTGGAGGCGGCCCTGGCGCACGGCGTGGACGTCCCGCGCCTGTGCTACCACCCCGACCTCAAGCCGTCCGGCGGCTGCCGGCTGTGCAGCGTGGAGATCAAGGGCCGGCCCAACCCGGTGGCCAGCTGCGGTTTGGCGTGCGAGCCGGGAATGGAAGTGACCACGCAGAGTGCGCCGCTGACCGCGCTGCGGCGCGACCTGATCGACCTGTTCCTGTCTGACCACCCGCTGCGCTGTGTGAGCTGCGACAAGGCCGGCGCCTGCGACCTGCAGCAGTACGCCTATCAGTACGGCCTGACCGAGACCAGCTACGATTTCCACCTCTCGCGCACGCTCTACCAGGACGACAACCCGTTCTTCATCCGCGACCATCAATACTGCATCCTGTGCGGCAAGTGCGCGCGGGTGTGTGATGAAGTCGTGGGCGTCAACGCCATCGAGTATGTCGGGCGCGGCTTCGAGAGCCACGTCGCCACGCCCTTCGATGGGCCGATGATCAACAGCAGCTGCGTGTTCTGCGGCAGCTGCGTGCAGGTCTGCCCGACCGCGGCGCTGCTGCCGGTTTCGCGCCTGCGCCAGGGCCGCGAGTGGGAACTGCGGCACGTGCGCACCGTGTGCGGCTACTGCGGCGTCGGCTGCAAGCTGGAGTATGCGCTCAAAGGCGGGAAGATCATCTACGCGCAGGGCTATCCGGAAGCGCCCGTCAACGGCGAATACCTGTGCACCAAGGGCCGCTTCGGCTGGGATTTCGCCACCCACTCAGACCGGCTGACCCGGCCGTTGGTGCGCCGGGACTTCGCCGCCGCCCACGGCTTGACGGTCCCCACCAACGGCGGCGGCGACTTCGTGCCGGTGCCGTGGGACACGGCGCTGGACCTGGTGGCCGAACAGCTGGCTCAGACCGTGCACGCGCACGGCGCGGAAGCCGTGGCCGGGCTGGCCTCGGCCCGCTGCACGAACGAGGAGAACTATCTCTTCCAGAAGTTCTTCCGCGCCACACTCGGCACCAACAACGTCGATCACTGCGCGCGTCTGTGCCATGCCAGCTCGGTCACCGGCCTCGGGATCGCCTTTGGCAGCGGCGCGATGACCAACCCTATCCAGGATGTGCGCCACGCCGACTGCCTCTTCATCACCGGCTCCAACACCGCCGAAAGCCACCCGGTCATCAGCTACGAGGTGGTCCGGGCCGTGAAGTCCGGGGCCAACCTGCTCATCGTCGATCCGCGCCGCATCCCGCTGGTGGACCACGCTACCCTCTGGCTGCAGCCCAAGCCCGGCACCGACCAGTGGGTGTTTATGGCGATGGCGCACGTCATCGTCCAGGAAGGCCTGCTGGACCAGGCCTTCATCGACGCCCGCACGGAGGGCTACGACGCCTTTCGCGAGAGCGTGGCGGCCGTCACGCCGGAAGCGGCGGCGCTGCAAGCCGGCGTCAAGGCCGAAGACATCGTCCGGGCGGCGCGCATGTACGCGCTCGGCCAGCGCGCTTTCGGCCAGTCCGTGTACGAGGGGCGCGGCCACGCGGCTATCTTGTACGCCATGGGCATCACCCAGCGCCGCAACGGCACCGACCTGGTGCTGACGCTGGCCAACCTGGCGCTGCTCACCGGCCAGGTGGGCAAGCCGTCCACGGGCATCAACCCGCTGCGCGGCCAATCCAACGTGCAGGGCGCCTGCGACGTCGGCGGCCTGCCGGATGTGCTGCCCGGCTATCAGAAAGTGACCGACGCCGCCAAGCGCCAAGCCGTGGCCGCGCGCTGGGGGCTGGCGGACCTGCCGGCCAAGCCGGGGCTGACGGTGACCGAGATGATGCCGGCCATTTTGGACGGCCGCCTGCACGCCCTGTACGTGATGGGCGAGAACCCGATGCTCTCCGACCCGAATCTCGAGCACGTCGAGCACGCCCTGAAGGCCCTGGATTTGTTGGTGGTGCAGGACATCTTCCTGAGCGAGACGGCGCAGCTGGCGCACGTGGTGCTGCCGGCGGCGGCCTGGCTGGAGAAGGACGGCACCAAGACCAACACCGAGCGGCGCGTGCAGCTGCTGCAGCCGGTGCTGGCCGCGCCCGGCGAAGCCAAGCCGGACTGGTGGGTCGTGCAGGAGATCGCGCGGCGCGTGGAAGCGCGGCGGGACCGCTCCGCGAGACGAACGACGGACGACGAGAGTCCTTCGGCCTCGGTCCATCGGCCTTGGTCCTTCACCACCACCGCCCAGATCGCCGACGAGCTGGCCGACGTCACCCCCAGCTATCGCGGCATCCGGCAGGCGCGGCTGCACGGCGCCGGCCTGTGCTGGCCGTGCCCGACCGATGACCATCCGGGCACGCCGATCCTGCACACCGAGAAGTTCACGCGCGGGCTGGGACACTTCAGCGCCGTTCCGCTGCAAGGGCCGGTGGAATTGCCGGACGCCGAGTATCCGTTCATCCTGAGCACGGGGCGGGTCCTGTATCAGTATCACACCGGCACGATGACGCGGCGCAGCGGGCCGCTGTCCTGGCGCACGCCGGAGGGCTGGGTGGAACTGAACCGCCAGGACGCCGAGCGCGTCGGGGTGGAAGATGGCGGCGCCGTGATCGTGCGCAGCCGGCGCGGCGTGGTGCATACTGCGGCCAGGCTGACGGAGCACGTGCCGCCCGGCGTGGTCTTCTTGGCCTTCCATTGGAGCGAAGCTCCGGCCAATCGCCTGACGCAGGACACGGCGCTGGACCCGCTGGCCAAGATCCCGGAATTCAAGGTCAGCGCCGTGCAGGTGGAGAGGGCCTGAAGCGGCCGCGCCGCACGGAAACCTTCGGCACCAGAGCTGGCTCGCGTGACTGCGGGCCAGCTTTTTGTTGTATCCGCATCACAACCTCTTTCTGGAAAGTTTGTCTGGAGGCCCCTCCAAAATCCGAGTAAACTAGGTGTGTTCTAGCTCTCACTGGAGGTGGTGTGGCCGAATCTCTGGCGCCTGATCTGGATCTCACGCCGCTGCAGCCGATCCTGGAGCGCTTCGCGCCCCAGGGCCGGGCGGCATTGCTGCCGGCCCTGCACGAAGCGCAGGCCCTCTACGGTTACCTGGCCGAGCCGATCGCGGCCGCTGTCGGCCGCGCGCTGGGCGTGCCGCTGGCGGACGTGCACGGCGTCATCGACTTCTACGCCCTGTTCTACCGCGAGCCGGTGGGCCGCACGGTGGTGCGCGTCTGCACCGACCCCGCCTGCTGGATGCGCGGCGCGGATGAGGTGCTGGCGGCGGCCTGCCGCACGGCCGGCGTTGAGGTCGGCGGGACCTCGGCCGACGGCGCTTATACCATCGAACGCTCCCCGTGCCTGGGCCTGTGCAACGTCGGCCCGTCCGTCAACGTCACCTTCAATGATCCCGCGCCGGCGCAGGTGCGCTCCTTCGCGCATGTCAGCGCCGAGACCCTGGCCGACGTGCTGGCCGGCCGCGGGCGCGCCCCGGACGACTACGTGGGCGGCGATCTGTGCATCGTCACGGCGTTGTGCGGGCGCGGCCGGCGCATGACGCTGACCGAGTATCATGCGGTGGGCGGGATGCAGGCCGTGCGCCGCATCCTGGGCAGCCGGATGCCGCCGCTGGAGGTGGTGGACCTGGTCAACCGCGCCACGTTGCTCGGACGCGGCGGCGCCGCCTTCCCGACGGCGATCAAGTGGGAGGGGGCGGCCCGCGCGCCGGGCGGTCCCAAGTACTTCGTCATCAACGCCGACGAGTCCGAGCCGGGCACGTTCAAGGACCGCGTGCTGATGGAGGGCGACCCCTGCCGCATCCTGGAGGGCGCCATCCTGGGCGCGTACGCCATCGGCGCGAACCAGGCCTACTTCTACATCCGCGGCGAATACCCGGCCGCCCTCGAGCGCGTGCAAGCCGCCATCGCCGAATGCCGGGCGGCCGGCTACCTGGGCCAGAACGTCCTCGGTTCCGGGTTCGACCTGGACATCGAAGTGCGCGCCGGCGCCGGCGCCTACATCTGCGGCGAGGAGACGGCGCTGTTTGAGTCCATCGAGGGCAAGCGCGGCTTTCCGCGCGTCAAGCCGCCCTTCCCGGCCACCCACGGCTTGTTTGGCCGGCCGACGGCCATCAACAATGTCGAGACGCTGGCCAAGATCCCGTACATCGTCAACCACGGCTGGGAGTCGTTCAAGCATTTCGGCACCGACCGCTCCACCGGCCCCAAGCTGTTCTGCGTCTCCGGCGATGTGGCCCGGCCGGGCCTGTACGAGGTGCCGTTCGGCGTCACGATCCGGCACATGCTCGACGACCTGGCCGGCGGCGTCATCGGCGGCGGGCTGCGCGCCATCCTGTTCGGCGGGGCGTCCGGCGCCTTTGCCACTGAACAGCACCTGGACGTGAAGCTGTCCTTTGAGGATCTGCGCGCCGCCGGGTTGCCGTTGGGCTCGGGCGTGGTGATGGTCTTCAACGATACGCGTGATATGCGCGAGGTGCTGCGCCGCCTGGGGCGCTTCTTCGCGCACGAAAGCTGCGGCAAGTGTTACCCGTGCCAACTGGGCACCCAGCGCCAGGCCGAGGTGTTGACGCGCCTGGCCGACGGCCGGCCGCTGACCGGCGACCGGGCGCGGCTGCAGGACGTGGGCTGGACGATGACCGAAGCATCGCTGTGCGGCCTCGGGCAGACGGCGGCCAGCGCCGTGCTGAGCGCCCTGCGCCTGTGGCCGGAACTCTTCCCGGCCTGAGCGCGGCCCGGCGGCGACATGCCTGACTCCGGCCCGGCCCTGCGGCCCGGCCTTGGCGGAGGTGGAATGACCAACCCTTTGAACCCGCTCGCTTTCGTCATCGAGGATGACGCGGATATCGCCGGCTTTCTGGCCGAGGCCTTGCGCAGCGCCGGCTTCGACGTCGAGGTGTCGGCCGACGGCCGGCGCGCCCTGCAGCGCCTGGCCGAGATCCGGCCGGATGCCATCGTCCTGGATCTGAACCTGCCGCACGTCTCGGGCGAGACGATCCTGCGCTTTATCCGCGCCGACGAGCGCCTGGCGCGCATCCGTGTGATCCTGACTACGGCCGAAGCCCAGCACGCCGAGGCCATCAAGGACGACGCCGACCTGGTGCTGCTGAAACCGATCAGCTACACCCAGCTGCGCGACCTGGCGCAGCGCATCCGCTCGCTGGTGCTGCGCGACGACTCGCTCTCCCCCAAGGCGCCGCATGTCGACTGACGTCACGCTGACGCTCGATGGCCGGGCCGTGACCGTGCCGGCCGGCACCACCCTGCTGCAGGCCGCCCGGCAGGCCGGGCTGGAGGTCCCGACCATCTGCTATCACGCTCACTGCACGGCCAACGGGCTGTGCCGGATGTGTGTGGTGGAGGTGGAGGGCGCCCGGCTGCTGCAGCCGGCCTGCATCGTGGCGGCCGGTGAGGGGATGAAGGTGCAGACGCGCAGCCCGCGCGTCGAGCGCAGCCGGCGCACCCTCGTGGAGTTGCTCAATTCAGCCGTTGATCTGTCCGAGGCGCCGGAGGTGCAGGCGCAGCTGACCGAGTACGGGGCCGACCGCGAACGCTTTCCCGAGGCCGAGCGGCGCGCGCCGCCGGTCATCGACGACAACCCCATGTTCGTGCGCGACTACGCCAAGTGTATCCTGTGCTGGCGCTGCGTGCAGGTCTGCGCCGACGACGCGCAGTACACGTTCGCGCTCAGCTTCGACGGACGCGGCTACGAGACGCAGATCGGCACTTTCTTCGATAAGCCGATGCCGGAGACCACGTGCGTGTTCTGCGGCCAGTGCGTGGGCGTCTGCCCGACCAACGCCCTCAAGCCGAAGCGCGAGTGGCTGCTGCAGCAGGGTCAGACCCCGGACGAGATTATGGCGTTGACGCGGAGCGAGCGGCGGCGGCGCCGGCGCTGAGGCCGGCCGGGGAAATCAGCGGCGGACGACGGGCAGGAGCACGAAGAAGAACACGTCGTTGGAGCCGGTCGCCTGGGTGGCGGTCGGCGTCAGGGTGGCGGTCGCTGTGCCCGCGGGCCCGGCGGTCAGGGTGGCGGTGGCGGTCGCTGTGCTGGTACGGGTGGCCGTCGCCGTCGGTGTGGCGGTGCGCGTCAGCGTGGGCGGCGAGGTGGCGGTGGGGCCGCCGGAGCCGGCGTTGGCCAGCGGGTTATCGGCGGTCCAGTCGCGCGGCCGCAGGGTGAAGGCCGTGCGGTGGGCGTTCATGTAGATCTCGTCTTCTTCGATGGGCAGGTGGTGGAAAGCCACGCCATACCACAACACCAGGTCCGCGCCGGACAGGCTCTGGCCGTTGACGAAGCTGGCCAGGTTCTCGCCGCAGCCGCCGCTGGTCGGGTTGTGCGACGCCCATTGCTCGCAGGCGTTGTAGACGGTGACGTAGAACTCGTTCTGGGTGAACGGCTCATAGGCCGGCCCGCGGAAGACGTTGGACGACTCAGGCAAGAGTTCGTAAGAGATCGGGTGCCCGTCGGCGTTCTCCACAGAGCTGTCCTTGATGCGCCAGAAGCGAAAGGCCGTGGCGTCCACCTGGCGGCCGGCCTCGGTGCCGAGCTCATTAACGTTCAGGGTCCAGCTGTTCCGGGTGGGGCTGGGCGTGAAGTCGATCTCCTCGACGACATCGTTAGCGGAGCCGTCCACGTCGAAATCCAGGCGCCAGTAGTAATTGTGCGTGTGGGCGATGCCGAAGCGGCTGTTCAGGCTGTCCAGGGGCCAGCCGTAATCCGGGTTGGCGCCCGTGCGCTGCAGCTGCCCGGTGGCGCGCACCGCCGGTTCGATGGCGCCATCATCCGAGAACGTCCACTCGACGATGTAATTGTACTCGCCGATCTTGGAGACGCTGAACAGGTTGAGCGCGTACCCTTGCAGCTGAGTGGAGGCGTGCTTGTACGCGTAGCCGCGGTTCACGGTGGTCCGGCAGAGCATGTCCTTGCCCTGGTCCGCCAGCAGCGTGCCGCTCGGGCAGTCGGCGGGGGCCAGATCCAGCAGGCGATCGCCGCCCAGGCCGTAGTCGGAGACGTCGTGAAAGCGGGCGCCGTTGTCGTCGTAGGGGACGTGGATCTGGGCCATGCTCGCCTGCGCCAGGACCAGCCGGGCTGTGCCGCCGGGCGGCGTGAAGGTGACGTCGTGCAGGACGATGCCCTCGTTGAGGCGCGGCTCCCAGCACATCGTCCAGCGCGCACCCGTCGGCAGGGTCATATCCACTTTGTAAGTGGCCGAGCAGTTGCCGGACGATTGGGCCGCCGTCCAGCGCGCGCCCACCACCAGGAGCAGCCAGGCGGCGGCGACGACGGCCAGACCGGCCCAGGTGAAGCGCGGCCTCTTCATGGCTGCGCCTCCGGGGAAAAGAAGCCGCTGGCGCTGGCCACGCGGTCCGCGGACAAGTCGACGATCGGCAGCAGGTCGATCAACACGTCCCCCTGGGTGGCGATGAGCAGTTGGGCGCAGCGCCGGCGCCCGCACTCGGCGGCCGCGCCGAGCGGCACATCCGGCATGGCGCTGGCGCGGAAGATCAGGGCGCGGTATTTCAACTGCTGCTCCGGCTGATCCAGGGCGGCGCCGGTGACGGCCTGGAACTGGCGGCGCAGCGCACCGCCGGCGACGGGATCGGCCAGCACGCGTTGATAGGCCGCGGCCACCTCGGCCTCGGTCAACGGCAGCTGCACCTCCTGGAGGGTCTCCACGGCGCTGACGGTGCGCGCGCTCAGATCCACCAGCACATGCAGCAGCTGATCTTGGTTATAGTTGTAGACGTAGACGTCGGCGCGGCGCGCCCAACTGCCAAACTGCGTGACCGATTTGGGCTCGTCGTGGCGTTCCACGAGCAGGACGGCCGTGCGCTGGCCCCGGATCAGGCTTTGGACCTGGTCGTGCGCCAGCGCCAGCGTGTACGCGGTCTGCTGCTCTTCCAGCGACAATGGGTCGTAGCCGGTGAGAGACGTGAACAAGCGCTCAGGCGAGGCCCAGACCAGGGTTGTGATGAGCAGGATCAGACCGACCGATCCGACGGGGATGAGCCGCCGCAGCAGGGGCCAGAGTTTCATATGGGCCTCATCTGTTTGACAGAAAACATGCCGGCAACAGACTAAGGTTAGAAAGATAGCCTTATTTCGACAATAAGAAATTGGTCAGTCTTGCGGCCGAGGGCGGCCAAAAATCCAGACAAGTATAATCGGAATTACTGGCGATGATTGTGGAATTGCCCGCTGTAACGGGCCCAGGCCGGAGCTGGGGGCTGACGCGAGGGAGCGCTGCATGGTGCCTGTGACGGCCGTCGTCTTCGGCTTGATGTCGGCCGCGATCTGGGGAGCCGGCGACTTCTGCGGCGGCCTGGCGGCGCGCCGGGCCACCGCCAACAGCGTCGTCATCGCGTCCCAGTTGGTGGGGGTCCTGCTGCTGACCGCGCTGGCAGGCCTGTTCCGAGAACCCTGGCCGGCGGCCAGCGACCTGGCGTGGGGCGCGCTGGCGGGTGTGGCCGGCAACGTGGGCCTGTTGGCCCTGTACCGCGGCCTGGCCAGCGGGCGCATGGGCGTGGTGGCGCCTCTCTCGGCTGTCCTGTCGGCGGCGCTGCCGGTCTTGGTGAGCGCCTTGTTTGACGGCCTGCCAGGCTGGGTGACTCTGGTCGGTTTTGCGCTGGCCTTGGCCGGGGTATGGCTGCTGGCCCAACCGGCCGGCGGCGCCGTCTTCCGCCTGAACGAGCTGGGGCTGCCGCTTCTGGCCGGTCTCGGCTTCGGTCTGTTCTTTGTCTTCGTCGATCAGGTCAGCGCCGCCGCCGTCTTCTGGCCCCTGGTCATGGCGCGCCTCGCCTCGCTGGCCTTCCTGACCAGCGTGACGGTGGCGGGCCGGCAGAAGCTGTGGCCGCCCGCCGGCGTCTTGCCCCTGACGGCGCTGTCCGGCGTCCTGGATGCCGCCGGCAATGCCTTCTTTGCGTTGGCGACCCAGACCGGCCGGCTGGACGTGGCCGCCGTGCTCTCGGCGCTGTATCCCGGCAGCACTGTGCTGTTGGCGTGGGCCGTGTTGCGGGAGCGCCTGACGCGGGCGCAGCTCGCGGGCGTCGCGGCCGCACTGGTCGCCATCATCCTGATCGCCTGGTAGTACCGCTGGAAAGGAGGCCGTCGATGTTCACTCACATTCTGCTGGCCTATGACGGTTTCGAACCCTCTCAACGCGCGGCGGCGCTGGCCGGCGCGCTGGCGCGCGAACAGAGGCCGCCGGCCCTGGTGCGCGTCGTGGTGGCCGTGGACCCGGTCTCAGCCAACCTGGGCGAGCCCAATTTCAGCCAGCTGGCCTCCGAGCGCACGCTGAAGGGCCAGGACCTGCTGCTGGAGGCGCGCGGCCGGGTGGGGGACGGCCTGGACGTGCATGAGGAATTGCTCTTCGGGCCGCCGGCGGCTGAGATCCTCAGCGTGGCCGATGTGCGCGGCTGCGACTTGATCGTGATGGGTGCGCGCGGCCAGGGCGGGCTGCGCAGCCTGTTGTTCGGCAGCCAGACGCAGAAAGTGCTGGGCCAGGCGCACTGCCCGGTGCTGGTTGTCCCGTGAGGGCCGACACAGCTAGCACCGCCGGCTGGCCGTGTCCCAGCTGCGGCGCGCGGCTGCCGTTGACGGCCGGCCAGAGGCAAACCCTGTGCCTGTTCTGCGGCTCGACAGTCGTGCGGGAGGCCGGCGCGGCCGGCGCGTCGCCGGTGGTCGTCGAACTGGCGCCGGAGGTATTGGACCGGCTGCGCCAGATGCTGCTGGACGAACGGCCGCTGGAGGCCATCCGCCTCTACCGGCAGCAGACGGGCGCCGACGAGGCGCAGGCCGTTCAGACCCTGGCCGGTATCATTCGTGATCTGACCAGCCGGGCCTGGCGGCAGCAGCCGCTCTCCAACGCTGGTTTCGCCGTGGTCATGGCGGCCGACACGGTCTGCCTGACGACCATCGTCTGGGGCGCCCTGACCAACACCGGCTGGGCGGTGGGGCTGGGCCTGGCGGGGCTGGTGTTGTTCGGTCTGGTCTTCGCCGCCGCGCTGGTGGCGCGGCTCAAACAGATCGCGGGCCGGCCGGCGCCGGCGCTGGTGCGGCGGCTGGCGCGGTTGGGCCAGCTCACCCTGCGCGGCCAGGCCGAGCCCGTGCCGGTCGCCCGGCTGGAACTGGAGGTGCGCCCGGCCGGCGCCGCGCCCTTCCCGGCGGAGTGCAATGTCATGCTGCGGCCGAGCTCGCTGGCCCGCCTGGGGCCGGGCGTGGTGATGGAGGTCCGGCTGACGGCGGCCGGCGACGTGATCCCGAGTATGCCGTTAAAGGTGCTGAGCGAGACTTCTGGAGGTGTTGGCTATGATCACTCCTGAGCGCGTGGTGCGCACGACCTGTCCCTATTGCGGTGTCGGCTGCACGCTAGACCTGCATCTGCGGGAAGATTTCATCTACCGGGTGACGTCGCCGTTTGATTCGGTCGTCAACCACGGCAACCTGTGCGTCAAAGGCCGCTTCGGCTACGACTTCATCTACAGCCCGGAGCGCGTCACCGTGCCGCTGATCCGCCGGTCGCCGCCGGCGCCGGGGCAGCGCACGCCGGCCCGCGACCGGAGCGAATGGCGTGAGGTCAGTTGGGACGAAGCCCTGGACTACACCGCCGACCGGCTGGTGGAGATCTATCGGCGCGATGGGTCGGACGCGCTGGCCGTCTACTGCTGCGCCAAGGCCACCAACGAGGACAACTACCTGGCCCAAAAGCTGTACCGGGCGCTCTTCCGGACCAACAACGTCGACCACTGCACGCGTCTGTGTCACGCCGGTTCGGTCGTCGCCTTGCTCAAGTCGCTGGGCACCTCCGCCCAAAGCAACACCGCCGCCGAGGTAGCAAAAAACGACGTCTTCATCGTCACCGGCTCCAACACCACCGAGAACCACCCGATCATCGCCCTGCAGATGAAGGCCGCGATCCGCGACCACGGCGCCAAGCTGATCGTCATCGACCCGCGCCGCATCGAACTGTGCGATTACGCCACGCTCTGGCTGCCGCTCAAGCCCGGGACCAACGTCGTCGTCTTCTCGGCGATGGCGCACGTCATCGTCAAGGAAGAACTCGTCAACACCGAATTCGTCGAGGCGCGCACCGAAGGCTACCCGGAGTACCTCCGGTCGCTGGAGAAGTTCACGCCGGAGTATGCCGAGACGATCTCGGGCGTGGACCGGGACCTGATCGTGGCGGCCGCGCGGCTGTACGCCACCGCCCGGAACGGCGCCATCTACTGGGGCATGGGCATCTCCCAGCTCTCCACCGGCACGGCCAGCGCCCTCGGGCTGATCCACCTGGCCCTGCTCACCGGCCACATCGGCCGGGAGGGCACCGGCCTCAACCCCTTGCGCGGCCAGAACAACGTCCAGGGCGCCTCGGACGCCGGGGCGATGCCGTTCCATTTCCCCGGCTACATGGAGGTGGACAAGCCCGGCAACGCCGAGAAGTGGGAACAGGCCTGGAACGTGGAGCCGGGCGGCCTGAGCCGCCAGCGCGGGCTGACCACCACCGAGATCCTGGCCAACGCCCGGCCGGGCGGAGTCCGCAGCCTGCACATCATGGGTGAGAACCCGATGATGACCGAGCCAAATCTGAACGTCACGCGCCACCACATGGAGCAGTTGGAGTTCCTGGTGGCCCAGGACGTCTTCATCAACGAGTCCGGGGCCTACGCCGACGTCTTCCTGCCGGCAGCGGCCTGGGCGGAGAAAGACGGCACCTTCACCAACACCGACCGGCGCGTGCAGCGCGTCCGCCAGGCCCTGGCCCCGCGCGGGCAGGCGCGCCCGGATCGCGAGATTCTGTGCGATCTGGCGCGGCGGATCGAGGCGCGGCTGGGCCGGCCCACCAGCGCGCGCTGGGACTACGCCGGGCCGGAGGCGATCTTCCGCGAGATGGCGGACGTGGCCACCATGCTCAAGGGGGTCACGTATCAACGCCTGGAGCAGGTCGGCCTGCAGTACCCGGTGCCGGAGGAGACCCATCCGGGCACGCCGTTCCTGTTCGCCGAGACCTTCCCGTCCGGGCGCGGGCGCTTCTTCCCGCTGGAGCACGTCCCGGCGGCCGAGATGCCGGACGACGAGTTTCCGTTCATCCTGACCACCGGCCGCCTGCTGGAGCACTGGCACGGCGGGACGCTGACGCGCCATTCGCAGCTGGACGCGCTCTACCCGGAGGCGCTGGTGGAGATGCACGAGCTGGACGCGGCCCGCTGCGCGGTGAAGACCGGCGACGTGGTGCGCGTCACGTCCCGGCGCGGCTCGGTGGTGCTGCGGGCCAAGGTCTCGCCCAAGACCAGCCCCGGCGTGGTCTTCATCCCCATGCACTTCGCCGAGGCGGCCGCCAACTTGCTGACCATCGACACACTGGATCCGCAAGCCAAGATCCCGGAGTTCAAGGCTTGCGCCGTCAACATCCTGATCGCGCGCGCGGACGAGCTGCCCAACCCGGAGGCCGTGACGGCGCGCGGCCGCTATTAGGCTCAAGCCGCTGCTGGCAAGGAGGGAACCTGTGGATTTGCTTTTGGCCCTTAACCGCCTGACCGCCAACGCCGAGGCCATCACGGCCCTGGCCCGCTCCGCGTCGCTCGAGCAGGCGCGCTGGAAGCCCACGCCGGAGGCCTGGTCGATCCTGGAGGTGATCGGCCACCTCTACGACGAGGAGCGCGAGGATTTCCGCCAGCGCGTGGACTATCTCCTGCACCGGCCGGACGCGGACTTTCCGCCCATCGATCCGCAAGGCTGGGTGACGGCGCGCGGCTACAATGAGCGGCCGCTGCGCGCCGCCATCGACGCCTTCGTGGAGGAGCGCCAGCGCTCGCTGCAATGGCTGAAGGAACTGGATGACGCCAACTGGGCCTCGGCCAAGACGCACCCGGCCGGCGGCCAGATCACGGCCGGCGATATGCTGGCCGCCTGGGTGGCGCATGACCACCTGCACCTGCGCCAGCTGAACGAACTGCACTGGCAGTTCCTGGCGACCCAGGTCCAGCCGTTTTCGCTCGAGTATGCCGGCGGCTGGTGAGCGTGGCGCCCACCCCCAAGCTGACGCTGGCGCAGCTGAACGCGCGCGGCCAGGGCTACCTGCCCGGCTGGTTTGGCCTGGAGATCACGGGGATCGAGCCCGGCCGCCTGGCCAGCCGCCTGGCCCTGCGCCCCGAGTTCCTGGCGCCTAACGGTTTCCTGCACGCCGCCGCCGTCGTCGCCCTGGCCGACACCACCTGCGGCTACGGCACCGTCGCCCACCTGCCCGAGGGCGCTCAGAGCTTCACCACCATCGAGCTGAAGAGCAATTTCCTCGGCACGGCGCGCGAGGGGGCTTTGGCCTGCGCGGCCGCGCTGACGCACGGCGGGCGCACCACCCAGGTGTGGGACGCTGAAGTGCAGGCCGAGGCGACCGGCAAGACGCTGGCCTTGTTCCGGTGCACGCAGTTGATCCTTTACCCGGCGCCTGGCCGACCCTGACCACGCTGCTTACATCCGGCCGGCCGCCTGCCCGGCGGCGGCCGGTCTCGGGCGCTGATCACGCCGCCGGGACCTCAGCCTCGCCGGCCCCGCCAATCGCCGTATAATCAATTCATCCCTGCGCGGAGCGTCCGCGCGTCAACAGGTTCGCGTCCGTTCAACCGCTGGAGGCCACCGCCGGCAGCCACCACGCGCCGGCATAGCTGTTCACGGCGTCAAACCAGGACGTGGTGTTGGAGCCGGGTGGGCCGGCGGTGGCCGACCACCCGCTGTCCCGGCCAAACGCCGCCGCTTATCCCCAGGAGCCCTGATGCAATTCCGGACCATCATCGAGCCCTTCCGCATCAAGACCGTCGAGCCGATCCGGCAGACCACGCGCGAACAGCGCGCGGCGGCGCTGCAGGCCGCGCGCCACAACCTCTTTCTGCTTAAAGCCGAGGACGTGCTCATCGACCTGCTGACCGACTCGGGCACCGGCGCCATGTCGTCTAACCAGTGGGCGGGCATGATGCGCGGCGACGAGTCCTATGCCGGGGCGCGCTCGTTCTACGCGTTCGAAAGCGTCGTCCGCGACATCACCGGCTTCAAGCACGTCATCCCCACGCACCAGGGCCGCGCCGCCGAGCGCATCCTGTTCCGGGCGGCGCTGCAGCCCGGCGACGTGGTCCCCAACAACACCCACTTTGACACCACGCGCGCCAACATCGAGTACCGCGAGGCGACGGCCCTGGATCTGCCCATCGCCGAGGGCCGGCAGCCGCAGGTCCTCCACCCCTTCAAAGGCAACATCGACCTGGTGGCCCTGGAGCGCGCGCTGCGCGCCCACCTGAACAAGGTGCCGCTGGTGATGATCACGGTCACCAACAACTCCGGCGGCGGCCAGCCGGTGAGCATGGCCAATATCCGCGCGGCCAGCGAGTTGTGCCGGCGCCATAAGGTGCCGTTCTTCCTGGATGCCTGCCGCTTCGCCGAGAACGCCTGGTTCATCAAGACGCGCGAAGATGGCTACGCCGACAAGACGCCGCTGGAAATCGCGCGCGAGATGTTCAGCTACGCCGACGGCTGCACCATGAGCGCCAAAAAGGACGGCCTGGCCAACATCGGCGGCTTCCTGGCGCTCAACGACGACGATTTGGCGCAGCGCTGCAAGAACAACCTGATCCTGACCGAGGGTTTTGTCACCTACGGCGGGCTGGCCGGCTACGACCTGGAGGCCATCGCCGTCGGCCTGCGCGAGGCCCTGGACGAGGATTACCTGCGCTACCGCATCCGCTCGGTGGAGTACCTGGCCGACAAACTGGCCGCGGCCGGCATCCCGATGGTGCAGCCCTCCGGCGGGCACGCGCTCTACCTGGACGCCCAGCGCTGGCTGGCCCACATCCCGCAGGCGGAATATCCGGCCTGGGCCTTGTCCCTGGTGCTTTACCTGGAGGGCGGCATCCGCTCGGTCGAGATCGGCTCGGTGATGTTCGGACGCCAGCCGGACGGCACGGAGCGCCCGGCGAGCATGGAGTTGGTGCGCCTGGCTTTCCCGCGCCGCGTTTACACTCAGAGCCATGTGGATTACCTGGCTGAGGTCCTCTTGTATGTCAATACCCTGGCCGACCGCATCCGCGGGGTGCGCCTGGTCGCCGCGCCGCCGACCCTGCGCCACTTCACGGCCGAGTTCGAGCCCGCCCACGGCAGTCTGATCGCGCCGGCCTGACGTCGTCCGGAGCGGGCCGCCGCCTCACCTTCTCCGCCAACCGCCAACCCAGGGAGGTCACGGTTATGCCGATGCCCCGCGCCCCGCAGCCTTTGCGCGCCAAGCGCCAATGGTCAGGCCTGGCCGCGCTGCTGGCGCTCAGCCTGGCGGCCGCCTGCACGCCGCCGGCCACCACCGTCGCGCCGCCACCGGCCACGCCGACCGCCCGGCCCGCGCCGGCCACGCCGACCTTCACGACGACGGTGCCGCCGGCTACGGCTACCCCGGCCGCCTCGCCGACGCCGGCGCGTTCGGCGTTGGTCTCCGAGTTTCAGCACGAGGTCAACGTCCATCTCAGCGAGGCGTTGGACTGGCAGACCGCGTTCATCGGGCAGACGCTGGCTGTGGGCGGCGGCGCCCGCACCGGGCCGGAGGCGCGCGCCCGGCTGGACCTCTCCGATGGACCGATCATCCGCCTGGCCAGCAGTTCTGAGTTTGTGCTGCGCCAACTCGCAACCGAAGGCGGCGACCCGGTGACGCGTTTCATGCTCACGGCCGGCCAGGTGTGGGTGGCGGTCCTGGGTGAGTTGGGCAACGGCCTGTTTGAGATCGAGACGCCGACCGGCGTCGCCACCGTGCGCGGCTCGTACCTGAGCGTCGCGTACACGCCTGAGACCGGGCGCACGCTGGTGACCTGCCTGGAAGGCGCGTGCCGATTAACCAGCAGCGACGGCCAGTCCACCGACCTGACGGGCGGCCAACAGGCCGAAATCGCGGGCCAGGGGCAGGCGCCCTCCGCCGCGCAGCCCATGCGGTTAGCTCAGTACATCGAGTGGTCCACCGGTTTCCCCGAAGCGCCGCCCGAACTCACCACGCTGACCTCGGCGGCCCCGGCCGCGCCGGGCGCAGTTCCGCGCGCGACGGCGACCCGGGTGACGCCGCAGACAACGCCCGCGCTCGCCGGCACCTGGACGGGCCTCATCCGCGGCGAAGATTTCGAGTCGGAGCTGGTCCTGACCATCGCGGCGGGCTGCGGGCTCGGCCAGGTGTGCGGCACGTATGCCGCCGCGGCGCCGGGCTGCGCGGGCGAGTTGGTGCTGGCGGCCGCGAGCGCGGATACTTTCGTGTTGACTGAGCAGACCCAGCCGACGCTGGCGTGTCCGTCCGGCGGCGTCGAGACCCTGCGCCTGCGTCCGGATGGCGCGCTGGATTGGTCCTTCCGCTACGTTACGGCGGCCAGCGTCCTGAGCTCCAGCGGCGTCCTGCAGCGGCCGTGATGCCCGCCTCGGCTGACTTCTTGCCCGCGCAGCGCATGGCGGCGACGGGCATCGGCTTCGCCGGGATCGACGGCGCCTGGTGGCGTCCGGCGTTAGCGCCGTTTCCGCTCCCGGCTGCTGCCAGCCGCAGGCTGGCCGAGTATGCGCGTGCGCTGCTGGCCCTGAGCGATGTGGCCGGCGCGCTGTACGACACGGCGGAGGGCCGCGCCGCCGGCCTGGACGCGCTGCTCACTTACAAGGTGCCGGCCGCCCTCGCGCGCCTGGTGAGCGCCGGCCCGCTACTGAGCCTGCGCCCCGATTTTCAGCTGGTGCCCCAGCCGGCCGCCGAGGCGGCTTACGACTTTGCGGCGACTGAGCTGGAAGTTTGCCCCTCCGCGCACGGCTTCGCGCACGCGCTGCAGGTGGGCTACGGGCTGGCGCCCGATCTGGCCCCGGCCTTCGCGCGTCTGCTGGCCGGCCGCCCGCTGGTGATCGTCGGGACGCAGCACTGGAGCGAGTTCCTGATCGAACAGCTGGCCTTCTGCCGCGCGCTCGCAGAGTGCGGGGCCTGCGGCCGGGTGTGGTATGACCGGCCCCTGGCGGCGCTGGCGGCTGAGTTCCGCGCCGGCCAGCGCTGGCAGCCGCCGATGTTCGGCGTGCGCCACAAGCCGCCGGGGTGGAACGACGATCTGCTCGGCCGCCTGCGCGCCCATGACCTGCTGCGTTTCGCGGCCGCGGACGAGCCGGTCGTCGGCCCGGACACCGTCCTTTTCCGGTTCGGCTACTGCGAGTGTTTCGCGCCAGACTGGTTGGCGCGCTTTCAAGCCTGGGAGGCGCGCGGCGCCGTCTGGCTGAACCCGCCCACCTTCTACCTGGACAGCAAGGCCCTGCTGGCGGCGGCCGGCCTGCCGGCGGTGCGGGCGCGCCTGGCCGCCCTGGATGCCGGCCTGGTGTCCGCGCTGGACCGCTGCCTGCCGGAGACGCGCCTGCTCCAGCTGGGAGACGAGGCGCAGCTGCTGGACGAACAGGCGGACTGGGTGCTGAAGTTTGCGGGCTTCGACAGCGGCCAGCAGGCCTGGGGCGGGCGCAGCCTGCAGATCGGCGCCGCGCTCAGCCGGGCGGAGTGGGCGGCGGCGGTCCGCAACTACCAAGCGCTGCCCTGGCCGGTGGTGGCGCAGCGCCACACGCCCACCGCGCGGGTGAGCATCGCCTACCAGGCCGCTCCGGGTCAGCCCGCGACTCTGGATGAGGGCTACACCCGGCTGCGGATCTTTTGTCTGCGCGGCCAGGCCGGCGCCCCGGTCCACGGCGCCGGCGCGCACCTGACCGTCTCCGGCGGCACGGCGCAGGTCTCGGAGGCCACCGACGCGGTGCAGGCGCCGGTGACGTTTGGCGAGCCGTAATGGCCGGCCGGCCGGCGACAGTATAATCACAAGACTCAACCGTCCAGCCCATCAACACCACCCATGAGTGCGCCGCCCGCTGACCATCGTCCGCCCCCGTCGTTGAACCACGGCTACAACCGCCGCGTGGCGGCCGCCCTGGACGAAGTGCTGGCCCAGACCCGCGCGGCCGGGGCCGCGCTGGACTTTGACCTCAGCCGCGATCGGTACATCCTGTTCTCCGATCAGCATCGCGGCGCGCGCAACCGCGCCGACGACTTCGTGCGCTGTGAGCGCGCCTACAACGCGGCCCTGGCCTACTACTACAAGCTCGGCCACACCCTGGTGGTGCTCGGCGACGTCGAGGAATTGTGGAAGGAGTCGCCGGCGGCGGTGCTCCGCCACTACGCGCACACCGTGGCTCTGGAAGCCGACTTCCACCGGGCTGGCCGCTACCTGCGTTTCTGGGGCAACCACGACGATGCCTGGGGCGAGACCGAGAACGTTGCCTGGTTTCTGGAGCCGGCCTATGGCGGCCCGTTGGCCGTGTATGAAGGCCTGCTGCTCAACGTGGTGGACCAGGGTGAATCACTGGGGACCCTGTTCCTGATCCACGGTCATCAGGGCGATCCGTCCAGCGATCAGTGGTCGCGCCTGGCGCGCCTGGCCGTGCGTTACGTGTGGCGCCCGATTCAGCGCCTCACCGGGATCTCCAACAACACGCCGGCCCAGGATTGGCAGCTGCGCCAGAAGCAGAACATCGCCCTGTACGCCTGGGCCCAGGCCCGGTCGCGCCTGGTGCTCATCGCCGGGCACACGCATCGCCCGGTCTTCCGCTCGCGCACCTACGCCGAGCAGGTCCGGCACATCCTGGGCGAGCTGGAGGCGCGGCTGGCCCAGGCCGCCGACGACCGCCGGCTGCGCGAACTGGTGGGCGACTTCGCGGCTGAGTTGGAGTGGGCGCGGGCGCAGGATTTCCAATCGCCGGGCAACGAAGGCGAAGCGATGCCGATGCACAAGCCGTGCTACTTCAACACCGGCTGCTGCTCGTTCGTGGACGGCGACATCACCGGCCTGGAGCTGGCCGGCGGCGAGGTCCGGCTGGTACGCTGGCCGGACAAACACGGCCGGCCTCGGCCGCAGGTGCTGGCGAGCGCGTCGCTGCGCGAGGTGCTGGCCCAGTGCTGACCGCGCCGTTGACCGAGGCCGCCCTGCAGCGCGGCGCCCGCCTGCTGGCCCGGCGCGACCCCGACCTGGCCCAGCTCCGGCGCGAGATCGGCGACCCGCCTCTGTGGGCGCGGGCGCCGGGCTTCCCGACGCTGGTGCACATCATCCTGGAGCAGCAGGTCTCGCTGGCCTCGGCCCAGGCCGCCTTCGACCGGCTGCGGGCGGCCTGCCGCGGGCGCGTCACGCCGGGCCGCGCCCTGACCTTCAGCGACGCCGAGTTGAAGCGCATCGGCTTCAGCCGGCAGAAGGCCGGCTACCTGCGCGAGCTCGCGCACGCCATCCAGCAGCGCCGCTTCAACCCGGAGCACCTGTCCGCGCTGCCGGACGCGGCCGCGCGCGCGGCCCTGGTGGCTTTGAAAGGGATCGGCCCCTGGACGGCCGATATCTATCTGCTGATGGCCTTGCTGCGCCGGGACATCTGGCCGCATGGCGACCTGGCCCTGGCCGTAGCCGTGCAGCAGGTCAAAGGCCTGGCCGCCCGCCCCAGTTACGCTGAGTTGAGCGTGATGGCCGAGCAGTGGCGACCGTGGCGAGCGGTGGCGGCGCGGATGTTCTGGCACTATTATTTGAGCCGGAGTGTCCGGCGGCAAGCCTGACGCGCGCCGGCGAGAGATGACCGTGCGTTTCCTGGCTCTGGGCGATTCCTATACGATCGGCGAGAGCGTGGACCCGGCCGAGCGCTGGCCCAGGCAGCTGGCCGCCCGGCTGCGCGCGGACGGCCTGACCGTGGCTGAGCCCGAGCTCATCGCCCAGACAGGCTGGACCACCGCGGAGCTGTCTGCCGCCCTCACGGCCGCCGACCCGCAGGGTCCCTACGACCTGGTCTCGCTCCTGATCGGCGTCAACAACCAGTATCGCGGCCGGCCCGTGGACGAGTACCGGGACGAATTCACGGCCCTGCTGGAGCGCGCCCTCGGCCTGGCGGGCGGGCACGCCGGGCGCGTGCTGGTGCTCTCGATCCCGGACTGGGGCGTGATGCCGTACTGCGGCGCCACCGGGCGCGACCCGGCGGCTGTGGCGGCCGAGATCGATCGGTTCAACGCCGTCAACCGCGCGGTCGCCGAGGCGCAGGGCGCGCGCTACGTGGATGTGACGCCGGCCTCACGCCGGGCAGCCCAGGACAGCGAACTGGTGGCCAGCGACCTTCTGCACCCGTCCGGGGCCATGTACGCCGAGTGGGCGCGGCTGGCGCTGCCCGAGGCCCGCGCTGCGCTGCGCTGAGCGGCCCAACCGCGCCCGGTGGGCGGGCGGCCGCCCGCCCACCGGCCGGTGCTCGCGACAATCTCACAGCCGGGGCCGCGCGTTGGGCGTCCGCCTGAATTGCGCTAGAATCTTTACGATGTTTCCTCAAGCTCTTCGCCGCCTTCAGGACACGCTTAACCAGAAGGCTGACCAGGTCCAGCGTGAATTTATCGTGGTCAGCGAGGATCTCAAGGCCATGTCGCGGCGCGTGCTGGAGGCGCCCACCGGCGCCCGCGGCCCGCTGCTGGAGGAACAGGCCGCCCTGCAGGAGCGCCAGCACGCCCTGGCGGAATCGGTCAATGCCTGGCGCGACCGGGCGCGCGCAGCCGTGCGCCATCCGGACGTGGACGCGGCCCGGGCCTTCCTGGCCGAGATGCAGGCACTGGGCGACGCCGCCGTGCACGCCGCCGCCGACCGCGCGCTCTTCGTGCTGGATGCGCCGGAGGAAGAGCTGGAGCGGCTGTCGCGCGCGCCGCTCACCGGCCCTGCCCAGGCGGCCACACCGGCGGGCCGGCTGTTATCGCGCGCCCTGACCGAGTTTGACCTGCGCCGCCCGGACCCGGCCCCGCGCAAGGCGGCGGCCGTGGAGTTTGTCAACCGCCCCGGCATGCTGAACGACGACGCCTCTCTGGCGGAACTGGAAGCGGCGTTGGAGCAGGCCGATCCGCTGGCGCGTGACCTGGCGACGCAGACTGTGATCCAGTTTCACCGCCTGCGCGCGCTGCGCCTGGCCGATCTGGAACTCGCCCATGCCTCGGTGAAGCGCCTGCGCCAGATCAAGGACCCGGCCGTGGTGTCGGTCTTCCTCGAGATCCTGCGCCACCCCCGGACCGGCTATGTGCCCGGCCCGTCCGGGCCGAGCGAGGTCGATAACGTTCGTTCGCGCCGCGTGGCGCTGGGCGGCCTGGTCGAATGGCATACGCCCGAGGCTCAGCAGGCCGTGCGCCAATGTCATTTCGACCGTGACCCTCAGATCGTGAAGCTGGCGGCCGTCGCCCTGGAGCTCTTTCCCGGCGACTGGACCGGCCCTACGCCGGAGGCGCGCAAGGCGCAGCCTGAGGCCGCCCAGCCTTGAACGAGACGACGCGTTTCCTGGGCGACCCCGCCGGCTGGGCGAAGGCGCAGTTCCACCTGGATGACTGGCACGGGTTGTGGGGCGGGCGCCGGTTCTTCCTGTCTGGCCGCGGTCCGGTGGTGGTGCAATGCGTGCCGCCCGCGCAGCACGAAAGCTGTTATGCGCTGACGCTGCCGCCGGCTGAGGCGGCCGCGCTCTTCTTCCTGGCCGGGCAACAGGACCTCCTGGCCGTCACCTTTCCGGCCCGTCCCCTGGTGCCGGATGAGACTCAGAGCCGTCTGACCCTGATCAACGCGGCCGGCGAGGCGCGGACCGTCGTCAAGAACGGCCGCGATCGGCACGCCGGTTGGGCCGCCCTCTATACGACTGTGCTGGACGTGGAACGGCGCGCCCAGCAGACGGCCGCGCTCTACACCGGACCGTTTCGCCAGGCTTTTCAGCCGGAGTGGGATTAATGGCCAAACCGCGCGCCGACTTTCCGCTGTTTTCGGTGCTGGGCGTGCAGACCACCATCGCGCCGACCGGCCTGGCGGCGCTCGGGATCGCGCTGTTCGGGCTGGCGGGGCTGGCGGCGGTGTGGTCTCGTCTGCCGCTGGGCGAGGCGCTCCTGGCCGGCGCGGCGAGCACGGCCAGCATGTATCTGGGCGAGTGGCTGCACCAGATGGGGCATGCCGTAGCCGCGCGCCGGGTCGGGCACCCCATGCGCGCCCTGCATTTCCGCTCGATCCTGGCGGTCTCGGAATATCCCGCGGACGAACCGGCCCTGCCAGCAGCCGTGCACATTCAGCGGGCGCTGGGCGGCTTCTGGGTCAACCTGGTGATCGGCTTGTTCCTGGCGCCGTATGCGTTCTTCTTGTCTTTTGGGGGCGGGGCGCTGGCCTGGGCCGTTAACTTCGCCGTGTTCTACAACGGGGTGGTGTTGGGGCTGGGCGCGCTAGTGCCCATCGACATTCCGGGTGTGCTCACGACCGACGGCGCGACGCTCCTGCACTACGGGCGTCAGCGCCGCGGCGGCTGAGGCGGAGCCGCTAGCGGCCCTCGTCGTCGGCGACCGGCACGGCGACCACGCGGAAGCCGGTGTTGGGCCGGCGCTTGAACGGGTAATCCCAATTGCGCTGAGCGCAGCGCACGCGGCGCACCGGCGAGTCGAAGGCGCCGCCGCGCACCACCACGCCTTCCCCGGTGCTCGGCCCGGTCGGGTTCAAGATCGCCTGCCGCCGCCGATACTCCTCTGAGTCGTACCAATCCAGGCACCATTCCCAGACGTTGCCGCCCGTGTCGCTCAGCCCGAAGGGGCTGTCGCCGCCGGGCGAGAACAGACCCACGGGCGTGGTCATGTCGGCCAGGTCGTCGGCGTTGGCGCGCGTCGCCTCCCAGGTGTTGCCCCAGGCGAAAAGCCGGCCATCGCCGCCGCGGGCGGCCTTCTCCCACTGGGCCTCGCTGGGCAGGTGAAAGCGCCAGCCCGGCACCGTCAGCCACTGGCAAAAGGCCTGGGCATCATCCCAGGAGACGTTGACGACCGGATGCTGCTCCAGCCCGTCCGGGATCGGCCACGGGGTGTTGGGGTGGGCCGCCGCCTGGAAGGCCTGGTACTGGGCCTGCGTCACCGGGAACTGCCCGATGAAATACTCGGACAGACGCACCACGTGCTGCGGACGCTCGGACGGCAGCGCCAGCTCGTCGCGGGCCGGGTCGCTGCCCATCAGGAACTCGCCGGCCGGGATGCGCAGCAGCGTCAACGACAGGCGCGCCGTCAGCGCGGCCGTCAACCGGTCGCCGTCCTGCTGGACGCGCGGGTAACGCTGGCGCGCGCCCTGGCGGGCCTGTTCTTCGGCTTCCTGCCGCTCGCGGGCGGCCTCGGCGGCGGCGCGGCGCTGGCGCTCTTCATAACGCTCCTGGGCGCGGGCTTCGGCCTCCCACTTCATCCATTCGCGGGCGGCCTCGGCCTCGCTGCGCCGGCGGCGGGCGGCTGGCCGGCGGGACTGAAACCAATCGTCGTCGTCGGTGGTCTCGGCCGGCGCGGCGGCCCGCGCCTGCTCGGCGCGCCAGCGCGCATCGTAAGCGCTGCGCCGGACCGGGTCGCTCAGGACCGTGTAGGCCTCGTTGATGCGCTTGAGCTTCTCCTCGGCGTAATGGCGGACGGTCTCGTTGGCCTGGCGCAGGCGGTCCGGGTGGTGCAGTTGCACCTGGATGCGGTAGGCGGTCTTGATCTCGTCCTGGCTGGCCTCGGGCGAGACGTCCAGGAGCTCGTAGTACTTCATGGGCCAACTGTATCAAACAAGCGCGCGCGGGGACAGGGGCCGGGCCGGCGCCTGAGCGGCAGCGGCCCAGCCGGGCGGGCGCGGGGGCATGCGTCAGCGCAGGATCTGGCTCAGGAACAGGCGCGTGCGCTCCTCGCGCGGCTGGCTGAAGAAGTCGTCCGGGGTGCTGCGCTCCACCACCCCGCCGCGGTCCATGAACACGATCTCGTCGGCGGCGTTCTTGGCGAAGCCCATCTCATGTGTGACCACCACCATCGTCATGCCGGACCGGGCCAGGTCCTGCATCACGTCCAGCACTTCCTTGATCATCTCCGGGTCGAGGGCCGAGGTCGGCTCGTCGAAGAGCATGATTTTGGGGTTCATGGCCAGGGCGCGGGCGATGGCGACGCGCTGCTGCTGGCCGCCGGAGAGCTGGCCGGGATAGACGTCGGCCTTCTCCGGGATGCCCACCCGCTCGAGCTGCTGATGGGCCACGCGCCGGGCCTCGGCCTCGCCGCGCTTGCGCACGATGCGCTGGGCCAGGGTGATGTTCTCCAGGGCGGTCAGGTGCGGGAAGAGGTTGAACTGCTGGAAGACCATCCCCACTTCGGCGCGGATGGCGTTGATGTTCTTGTGGTCGTGCGTCAGCTGGATGCCGTCCACCCAGATCTCGCCGCTGCTGGGCGTCTCCAGGTGGTTGATGCAGCGCAGGACGGTGGATTTGCCCGAGCCGCTCGGCCCGATGATGACCATCACCCGGCCGGCCTCCACAGTCAGGCTGACGCCGTCTACAGCCTTCACCCGGCCGAAGTGCTTGGTCAGGTTTTTGATGACGATCATCGGTTGTTGAGTCGCGTCCATGTCGGCTGCCTTCGTTTCGGGTCCCCGCTCTCCGATCTGGGAAGACTTGGCGGGGAGCTGAGGGACTAATGCCCGGATTTGCCCATCCGCGTCTCGATCCACTTCACCACCAGCGAGAGCACCAGCGTCATGCTCAAGTACAGGAAGGCGAGCATGTTCAGGGTCGGCGGGTAGATGAAGGAGGCGGCCATGTACAGGCGGGCCTCCTGCGTGATATCGCGCACGCCCAGCACCGAGACCAGCGACGAGTCCTTGAGCATGGAGACGAAGTCGTTGCCCAGCGGCGGCAGGATGCGGCGGATGGCCTGCGGCAGGATGACGTAGCGCATGGCCTGCAGATAGCTCATGCCGAGCGAGCGCGCCGCCTCCATCTGGCCGCGGCCGATGGACTCGATGCCGGCGCGGAAGGTCTCGGCCTCGAAGCCGCCGTAGGCGAAGGCCAGCGCGGTCACCACGCGCGCCAGCATCGGGATGTCCTGGTTGTCCAGGGACGCCAGCAGGCCGCCCGGGTTGATCGCCTCCCCGAGCGCGTTCAGCAGGCCGACCACCCCCGGCGTGATGACGAAGGCGAAGTAGAAGATCTGCACCAGGATCGGCACGCCGCGGATGACCTGGACGTAGAGCGTGGCCAGGTTGTAGATCAGCGGGTTCTTGGAGACGCGGCCCAGGCCGCCCAGCAAACCCAGCAGGACGGCGATCAGGTACGCCACCACGGTCACGGAGAGGGTGGTGAGGATGCCGTTCTGCAGCTTGCTGAAGATGAGCGAATACAGGTCGTCGCTGAAGATGGCGAAAGTCAGGATCACGCCCGCCAGCAGCATGAACAGCAGCCACCAGGGCAGATGGGCCAGCCAGTCGATAAATTGGCCCTGGGAGGAGCCGGGTTGCGAGCGGGCGGTGGAGGTTGGCAGCGTCATGGGCCCCGATGATCTCCGGCGGACGAGCCGCCGGCCGGAATACGACGACGCGCAGGCGGTGTCACCTGCGCGTCGTCGGGTAGCAGCGGCGCCTGACTTACGGCTTGGGGGTCGGCGTGGGGTTGTCGTATGCCCCGTCGGCGATATCGTCGTAGGTGATGTTGAAGTCCGGTCCGAACCACTTCTTGTTGATGGACTGCAGCGTGCCGTCGGCCACCATCGCCTTGAGCGCGGCGTTGAACGGCTCCACCAGGTCCGAGCCTTTGGGGAAGATGAAGCCCAGTTCCTGGCCCACCAGTTTGCCGGGCAGCAGCTTGATCTTGTCGGCGTTGGCGCCCACGTAGCCGGTGCCGGCCGTGTCGTCGATGACCACGCCGTCCACGTCGCCGTTGATCAGGGCCTGCACGGCGTCGCCGAAGGTGTCGAAGCCGGTCACCCGGCTCTCGCCCACCAGTTTGACGGCCTCATCGTAGTTGGTGGTGCCCTTCTGGGTGCCGAGCTTGAAGTCGCCGGACTTGAAGCCGTCCAGGCTGTCCACGCGAGTCTCGTCCAGGCGCACCATGATGCGCTGATCGACGCTGATGTAGCCGATGGAGAAATCGACGGTCTTGGCGCGTTCCTCGGTGATGGTGATGCCGTCGGCGGCCATGTCATACTGGCCGTCGGCCACTGCCGCGATCATGAAGTCCCAGGCGATCTCCTGGTAGACGGGCTTGCAGTTCAGGCGCTGGCAGATCTCGGCCAGAGTGTCGTAGTCCCAGCCCTCGGCCTGGCCGTTGTCCAGGCGGATGTAGTTGAAGGGCAGGTAGGCGTTCTCGATGGCGACCGTGATCTCGCGGCCGCCCAGGTCGGGCAGGCCGGACGAGGACGCCGCCGTGGGTTCGGCGGGCGCCGCGGTGGGGACGGCGGCGGGCTGGCAGGCGGCCAACGCCAACGCGGCCACCACCAGCCAACTGGCCAGGGTAAACAGCTTCTTCATGGTGGTCTCTCCTTGTGTACTGGCGCTAACAATGATATGGGCGCGCGGGCGCGCGCTGACGGCGTGGGCGCGATTGTACCAGCCTGAGCGAGATTGGCAACCGGCTGTTTTCCGACGGCGAATTCGCCGTTGGCGGCCGGGTTCCGGCGCGGCGCGACGGGCCGGCTTGGGTTGCCGGGTCCGCATCCCAAGGACGGCTGTTTCAGGCGGCGGCCTCGGCCATGCGCAGGGCCGCCCGGAGCAGGACGTTGGCGCCGTTGACGCAGTCCTCCCACTCCGTATGCTCCTGCGGCGAGTGGCTGATGCCGGCGCGCGACGGCACGAACACCATGCCGGCGTCGGTGAGCGGGGCCAGCGACTGTGCGTCATGGCCGGCGCCGGAGAAGAGCGGGGTGTGGGCCAGCGCCAGCGACTCGGCTGCCGCCGTGAGGGCGGCCTTAGCCCGCGCGCTCAGCGGCGCCGGCGTGCAGCCGCCCATCGGTGCGCGGCTCAGGGTCAGGCGGTACTGCCGGCCGACCACCTCGGCCAGGCCCACCAGCACGATCTCCAGGTCGCGCAGTTTCTGCGCCTCCGGGGCGCGGAACTCCAGGGCCAGCTCGGCCGTGCCGGGGATGATGTTGAAGGCGCCGGGGGTCAGCCGGACCTGGCCGATGTTGGCCGTGCAGCCCGGGAAATCGCGCAGGACCAGTTCGCGCGCGGTGAGCGCGAAGGCGGCGGCGCCCAGCCCGGCATCGGCGCGCTGGTCCATGGGCGTGGTGCCGGCGTGGTTGGCTTGGCCGTGATAGGTGAGCTTGAGCGAGCGGATGCCCACGATGCCCTGCACCACGCCGATCGGCACGGCGTTGCGCGCCAGTGTCGGCCCCTGCTCGATGTGCAGTTCCAGGTAGCCGGCCAGGCTGGCCGGATCACGCCGCGCCTCCAACAGGCCGGCCTCGGCGAGGCCGGCGCGCGCCAGCCCAGCCTCCAGGGCCGCCCGGCCGCCGCGCGGGGCCTGCAGTTCCTCGGCCGTCAACGTCCCGGCCAGGGCCTTGCTGCCCAGCAGGCCCACCAGCGTGCCCTCCTCGTCGGCGAAGTCGATGACCTCGACGTGGACGGGCAGGGCGAGGCCGGCGTCCTTGAGCGTCCGGACGGCTTCCAGCGCCGCCAGCACACCCAGCGCGCCGTCGAAGCGGCCGCCGTTGGGCACCGAGTCGGTGTGCGAGCCGAGCAACAGCGTGCGCGCCGCCGGGTTGGCCGACCTCAGCACGGCGGAGACGTTGCCGGCTGAATCAGTGCGCGGCTCCAATCCGGCCGCCGCCGCCTGCGCCCGCCACCAGCGCTGCGCCTCCAGATGGGCCGGGCTCCAACACGGCCGGTCGACGCCGCCGTCGCCGGTGGCGCCGATCTGGGCCAGGCTTTCAAAGTCCTGCCGGAAGCGGTCCGAGTCGATCAACAGCGTCATGGCGTCCTCATGGGGTCTCGCTGGCGGCCGGGGTCTGCAGTTCGTCGGCGGCGCGCCGACAGCGGGCGCTCCACGAGACCAGCGGCGGCGCCCTTGAGCGGGAGCTCGTCGTCGCTGAGCGCCAGCAGTTCGGCGGCCCGTTGCAGAATAGGATTGTCGGGCATAAACGCAGGCAGCCGGGATTGTAGCACCTTCGCATCGCCGCCAGTGGGGCCGGCGGCGACCTCTCGGGCGCGATCTGGCTAACCGGTTCCTGGTCGCGCAGCGCTTCGCCCTCAGCTGCCCGCTCTGCTGGCAGCGACCTCTCAGGCGCGGTTTCCCCAACTGGCTCATGGGCACGCAGCGTGCAGCGCTTCGTGCTAAGCTGCCGGCTCTGCCGGCAGCGACCTTGACGCTGCCCCACGGCGGGCCTATGATGACGCCAAGATGCCCGGTCTTGCCCTTTCCGAACAACGCCGGCTGCTGCAGATCGCGCGCGAGGCCATCGCCGCGGCGGCGGCCGGCCAAACGGCGCCGGCCCTCCAACCCGATACTTTGCCGCCCGCGCTGCTGCGCCCGGCCGCCAGCTTCGTGACGCTGCGGCACGGCGGCGATCTGCGCGGCTGTATCGGCGGCCTGGAGGCGCGCTGGCCTTTGTATGAAGACGTGCGCCGGCACGCCGTCCAGGCCGCCACCCAGGACTATCGCTTTGAAGCCGTGACCGCCGCCGAGGTGCCGGCCCTGTCGGTGGAGGTCTCGGTGCTGACCGAACCGCAGCCGCTGGAGTACGCGCGGCCGGAGGATCTGCCGCGGCAGCTGCGCCCGCTGGTGGACGGCGTGACCCTGGCGTTGAGCCATCACCGGGCTACTTTTCTGCCGCAAGTCTGGGAACGCGTGCCGGATCCCGAGCAGTTCCTGTCGATGTTGTGTGAGAAGATGGGCCTGCCGCCCGAGACTTGGCGGCGCACGCCTCTGACCGTCAGTGTTTACCAGGTCGAAAAATTCACCGAGCCCGAAGCCAAAGAATAGGAATAATGCTCAGCCACACTGCCTCCGGCGGGGTGGTGCCCGGTGGCTTGAGCATTGGCCTTTTGGATGCGCGAACCCATCCCCCAAGTTACCCCCTTCCTGCGCCTGGGCGGGCGCGAGTGGTATCTGCCCGCCGCGCTGCGCGCCTTCAGCCACCGCAACTATCGCCTGTACTGGTTCGGCCAGTTGATCTCGCTGACCGGTACCTGGATGCAGTCGACGGCCCAGCAATGGCTCGTCTACCGTCTGACCGGCTCGCCGCTCGCGCTCGGCACCGTGATGTTCATGGGCTCGCTGCCGGCCATGCTGTTCTCGCTCTTCGCGGGCGTGCTCGTGGACCGCGCCGACAAACGCCGTCTCCTGGTGGGCCTGCAGACGGCGATGATGATTCTGGCGCTGGTGCTGGCGGCGCTGACGTTCACGGGCGTCGTGGAGTACTGGCACTTGCTGGTCCTGGCGGCGCTGCTCGGCCTGGTCAACACGCTGGATATGCCGACGCGCCAGGCCTTCACCGTGGAGATGGTGGGCAAAGAAGATTTGATGAACGCCATCGCCTTGAACTCGTCGATGTTCAACGGCGCGCGCCTGATCGGGCCGGCGGTGGCGGGCCTGCTGGTGGCCGCCATCGGCGAGGCGCCGGCCTTCCTGTTCAACGGGCTGAGTTACCTGGCCGTGATCGCGGGCCTGCTGCTGATGCGCCTGCCGCCGTTCGAGCCCAAGCCCGGCCGGCTGCGCCCGCTGGCCGATCTGAAGGAAGGCCTGGGCTACCTGGTCGGCGACCGGGGGACGCTGGCCCTGGTGCTGGTGGCGGCCGTGCCCAGCGTCTTCGGCTTCCCGGCGACGACGCTGCTGCCCGTGATCGCGCGGGATGTGCTCGGGTTGGGCGCCGACGGCTTCGGCGGCCTGCTTTCCGCCATCGGGCTGGGCGCCTTGATCGGCGCGATCTCGTTGGCCGCTCTGGGTCATTACCGGGCCAAGGGCCGGCTGCTGACGGCGGCGACCTTCGTCTACTCGATGGCGCTGGCCGGCGCCGCGTTCTCGCGCGTCTTGCCGGTGACCCTGGCGGCCCTGGCGCTGGCGGGCTGGGGTATGATCACGCAGTTGGCCACCACCAACACGCTGGTTCAGCTGCACGTGCCGGACGCACTGCGCGGCCGGGTGATGAGCGCTTACCTGTGGGCCGTGGTGGGTCTGGCGCCGCTTGGTTCGCTGATCTTCGGGTCATTGGCCGAGGCCTGGGGGGCGCCGACGGCCCTGCTCACCGGCGCCTGCGCTTGCCTGGCCAGCGCGGCCGTGGCGCTGGTAGCCTTTCCGCAGGTGCGCCGGATGGAGTGAGCCGGCCGCAACCGCAGGGCCGGCCGCCGCGTAGAGATGACGGAGGCCAACGATGGGTCGACGACGACGTTATTCGCAGCTGGGGTCGCGCGGCCAGGACGTGCAAAGCGCCATCTGGCTGATCGGGCTGGGCATCTTGTTCCTGACGGGCAAGTGGTGGCCCGGCATCCTGATCCTGATCGGGGTCAGCATGGTGGTGGGCACGTTGGCCCGCGGCTGGTCCGTGATCGACACGCCGCCGGCGCCGCCACCCGCACCGCCGTCCTTCTCAACACCTCCTGTTATGACGGCGCCACCCGTCTTCTCCACCGCGCCGGTCGAGACTCCGCCGTCGCCGCCGGCGCCGCGCGCGGCGCGTTTGCCCGACCTCTGCCCAAACTGCGGCGCGCCGCCGCGCACCCTGGCCCAACGCGGCGGGGACCCGGCGCTGTGCCCGTACTGTGGTGCGCTGATCGGTAAGCTGGAGTAGAGCCGGAGAAGCCGCCGGTTAAGCGGCCTGGTCGTCGATGAACTGCGGCGCCGGGTCGGTCACGGTGACGACGTGGCCGGACGGGAAGGCCACGGTCGTTTGGGCGCCGACGCGCGTCACGGCCAAGCCCTTCCAGCGCACCGTCACGGGCCAGGGGAAGGGGTTGTGGCCCTCGAGGTGGACGCGCCGTGGCGAGACCGGACGCACCCCCAGGACGCGCAGGAACAGGTGCACGGGCGCCACCCCCCACAGGTAATCCCGGTCCCCCAGACCTTCCAGTTTGTCCGCGTTATAGGCTTCGCGGAAGCATTTCTCGTGCCGCAAAGTGTGGAGCATGGCCGTCATCAGCCGCTGCACCAGTTCGGCGGCCTCGGCCCGGTAGCCGTACTCCACCAAGCCCTCGCCCAGCATCGTGTTCCACATCAGCCACACGCCGCCGGAGCCCTCGCGGTTGTCCGGCCGATAGGCCGGGTCCTGGGCCGAGCAGTTGGGGATGCCATACGGCCGCCAGTAGCGCTCCGGGTCTAGCAGCGTGCGCCGCACCAGGGCCTCGGCCCGCGCCGGGGCGGGGGCGCCGGACCACAGCGGCAGCAGCAGCGTCTGATCCTGGCGCGTGGTGTCCACGACGGCCACCGTCACCTGAAAATCCGCGCTGAGGCCGCTGACTTCTACGCGTTCCAGTTCCGCGTAGACCTTGTCGCTCACGGCGGTTCCCACGCCGAAGTACCACTGGACGTGTGAGCGCTTGAGCGTCTCCACGCGGTGCCGGCCGCGCCGGCCGCGCCCGCTCAGAGTGATGAGCATGTCCGGGCGCGCGTCGCGTGGGCCGACGGCCTTCACCAGCAAGCGCGCCGAGGGCGCAAACCGCCGGTTCACGTCCACCGCCAGATCGCCGTGCCCCTCGGCCAGCACCTCGCCGCGCGTCACCTCGTGCGTATCGCGGTCCACGTAATGATAGCTGGCCGTCTCGTCCCGCCACATCTGCTCCAGCGCAGATTGCAGCAGCACCGCGCGCTGCCCCAGCGCCGGGTCGGCCGGCAGGCCCAGCTCCTGCGTCATCCGCTGGAGCGTCTGGCACTCGCGGAACAGATAGGCCGTCAGGTCCGGCGCCTCGGCGGCGGTGATGTCCGCGCCCTGCGCCCAGGGCTGCCAGCGCACGAACGACGGGTTGTCGTCGAACGCGGACTGGATCGTGTGCGACCATTCCGGCACGCCGTCGCCGTCGCGGTCGTGCCGCGTCGAGAACCAGACGTCCAGGAAACGCCGCAGGCCGGGGTAGACCTCGGCCAGGAAGGCCCGATCGTCGGTGTATTCGTACAGGCTCCAGCTGATGGCGGCCAGCAGCGGCAGGCACAGCGCCTTGTTGCGCTGCCCGCCCAGCCCGGGCTTCCAGTCGATGAAACCCTTGTCGTCCTGTACGGCCAGCCAGTTGCGGATCACGCCTTTGGCCAGGTCCGGGGCCGCGCTCACGATCTGCGGCAGGTTCACGTAGGCCTCGGTCGCCACCTGGCCGTCCCACTGCCAGGTGTGGTCACTGCCGTCGCCTTTGCGCGAGAAACCGCGGTCCGGGCCGCGCGTGAAGATGAACGACGGGAAGGGCAGATGCGGGGTCGGGCCGACGTAGCTGCGCAAGGCCACCGTCTGCGCGAAGGCGAAGGCGGCGTCCCAGTCCTTGTCGCCGGTCTCGAGGTCGAGCAGGCCGGCATTGAGAAGCTCGATGCGCGCGAACTCGCCCTCCCACTCGCGCGCAAAGACCGAGCGGATCAGGGACAGGCTTTCCGCCACGGACGGCCGCGCGGCCTGCGCCCAGCGCACGAAGACGGGCGTGTTGGCGGGCAGGTCCACGGTGCGCGTCAGCTCCAGGAACGGGGCCGCGTCGGTGCGGGTGTCGCCCTCCACCGCCACCAGAATGTCCAGGTTGCCGCTGTGGCCGGCCAGCACCGCCAGTTCCTCCAGGTGCGTGGGGCTGAGCGCCTTGGGATTCTCCAGCGGCTTGAGGGTGGCGGCCAGCGAGAAGCGCACCTGGCGCGTCCGGCCCTCTGGGTCGTGGTTGACGAACGTCAACTGCCCGGCGACAGAGTGCGAGTCCGGCGCCCAATAGTGGGCGGTGACGGCGATGGCCGGCAGCGGCTCAAACGTGATGCGCAGGTAGTTGGGGTAAAACGCCCGCACCGCCGGTGTGAAGACGAAGTCGGCGGGATTGTGAACAGAGTGATCGCCTTCGCCGAAGGTCGGGAAGAGGCGCATTTCGCGGGCGCGCAGGCCGTAGGTGGTCCGCAGGGCCACGGCTGCCGGCTCGCCGCCGGCCAGGCTCAACTCCCAGATATGATCGTCGGCGTAGTCAGTGGGGACGAGACGAGCATCGGCGGCCAGACGCAAGGCCAGGGGGTCATCCTGGGTGAGATACCAGTCCCGCATGGCGGGGATTGTAGCACGCCGCCCCTGCGCGCGCTGTGCCTGGTCGTCACGGCTGCGGGCCCGTCCACGGGCGCCAGCCGGACCCCCACGGGCGCAGCTCGTAGACCACGCCCTCCGGCCCGGTGATGAAGCAGGTGACGTAGCGTGCGGCTGAGTCGCACTGGACCTGGGCACCCGGCACGCTGAACTCGTCGGCCAGCGCCCAGCCGATCCGGTCACGCACGCGCGTGTCCGCCAGGGCCTGTTCATCGCGCCAGGCCAGCCCGAAGCCGCGCACAGGCTGGACGCGCCCGGCCGGCGGCACCAGGGCCGGATCGCTCTCCGGCATCCCGGCAAACCACTGGTTGGCGCGGATCTCGTAGGAGGTGCCGTGCTGCGGGCCGTACAAAATGTAGATGCGGTCGTCCACCTGGGTCCACAGCATCAGGCCGCGCTCGAAATACTGGGCCTGCATCACCGTGGCCTGGGCGGCCGTCTGTGGACAACCGGCCGGCGGGTTCGGGAAGAACCAGACGTCCGGGCAGCGCACGGCCACCGCCGCGTTGGCGGCCACGCTGGCCGCGCCGGTGGTGGCGTACAGGACGAACTGCACGGGCGAGCGCTGCGAGGCGGGCGCGTTAACGGTCAGCGTGCCCGCCGGGCCGACCGCATACGACTCGCTGAAGCGGCCGTCGGCGGCGATCCGCCAGAGCGTCACCTGCTCGCCGCGCGCCTCCCAGCTCAGCGTGATCGCGCCGCCAGGATCGATCTCGGCCGGCGAGGCCGTGAAGTTGAGGACGACTGGGGCTTGGCCGACCGGCGTGGCGCTGGCCGGCAGCGGGCTGACAACGGGGAATGTGACCGTCGCCGCAGCCGGCGTCGCAGTGGGCGCCAGCGTCGGGCCGGCGGTGTCAGCGGGCGGGGCCGGCGTAACCTCCGTCGAGGCGGCCGGGGCCGGGCTGGCCGAGGTTGACGGGATCGGCGTCGCCGCCGGGGCCCGCGCCGTCAACGCCAACTGGGTGCCCAGCACCGCCGCCGTCGCGCGCAGAGCCAGGTCGGCCGCCGTAACCGTAAGCGCGGCGGGGTCGGGCGTAGCGGTCGGCGCCGGCGTTGAGGCCACACAGCCGACGGTCAAGAGCAGACTGAGCAGCGCGGTCCAACGCGAAAACACAGGTCCAGCCTCCTGTTCCTGTGCCTGGGACGCGCGCCGGGCCTGAGAGGTTCCACCGGCCGGCGGCTTGGCCGCGTCGATTCATCGACTGCGCAGGCTTTGGACCCGTGCCAGCCCGAGCACCAGGACCAGCAGCGCCGCCAGCAACAGGGCGCAGAAAGCATAGACGCCGGTCAGGCCGAGGCTGGGCAGTCCGGCGTACGCCAGCGGCGGGGCGAGCGCGCTCCCCAGGTCGCCGACGGTGTGCATCCAGCCGAGCGCGCGGCCGCGCTGCGCCTCGCCGGTCGCGTCGCCGAGCAAGGCTGTGGCCAAGCCCTGGTTGCTGCCGCCGGCGATGGCGCTGAGCGGGACCGCCAGCAGGATCAGGGCCGGCTGGCCGAGGGCGAGCAGCGCCAGGCCGAGGATGCCCGGCAAGAGGCCGGCCGCCACCAGCCGCCAGCGATTGCCCAGCCGATCGGACCAGCCGCCCAGCAGAGGCGCGGCCGCCATGCTGAAGAGCGTGCTCAAGCCGAGCAGGGACCCGCTGACTGTGGCCACCGGCAGGACAAGCCCGCCAAGCGGCACCGGGCCGACCCGCTGCTGGACCAGCAGCGCCAGCGTGGACGACAGGACGCCGGCCAGCACGAAGCGGTTGACACCGTACAGGAGCATGGCTGCCCAGGCCGTAGCGCGCAGGGGCGCGCCAGCGGCCGACGGCACGCTGGGTGTCGGCGCGGCGGGCCGCGGCGTGCCCGGCCGCGTCTCCGGCAGCAACACGCCGGCCGCCAGGGCGCCAAACCCGGTGATGACCGCGGCCACGCCCAGCGCCGGATGAAAGCCCAGGGTGTCGGTGAGCAGGCCGCCCAGCGGCGCGGCCAAAGTGGTGCCGAGGTAAAAGCAGAGCTGGTACAGGCCGATCAGGCGGCCGCGCGCCTCTGGGGCGGCCACATCCAGGATGAGCGTGTTGCCGCCGACCCAGATGCCGGACCAGGCCAGGCCCCACAACAGGCGCGCGCCCAGCAGCGGCCAGAAACCTGTGGTCAGGGCGTAGACGGCAGTGGAGGCCGCGCCGAGGAGGAGGGCCGGGACGAACAGCCGGCGGCGCGGCCAGCGGTCATAGGCCTGCCCGGCCCAGGCGTTGGTCAGCAGGCGCACCCAGCGGTTGGCGCTGAGCAGCAGGCCGACGGAGGCCAGGGCCACGCCGGCCTCAGCCGTGTGCGTCGGCAGGACCGCGTACAGGGCGGCGTCGCCCATCAGCGACAGCGCCGTGCCGAGGCCGGCCGCCAGCAGCACGCGCCGCGCCAGCGCCGAGGGCGGAAGCGGCGGGCTCATCGGCCGGCCGGTGGCGCAGCCCGCGGGCGCCGATCGGGCCGCTTTCCGCGCGCGTCTTGAACTTGAGAGGGGGTGGTCATTCGTACCGCTTCAGAAAGCCCAGCATGGCGGCATGGAGGTCGTCGCGGTGACGCCACAGGCCATGCGTGTCGTCTGGGTAGACGATCAGCGCGCACTCGCCCCCGTGGCTCACGATGTCGGCCTGGATCGATTGCAGCTCCTCCGTCGTCGCCGTCGTGTCCAGGGCGCCGTGCAGGATGAGCAGCGGGCCGCGCATGCGGCTGGCCTGTGCCAGAGGCGACCGCTCGACCCTGGCCAGGGCCAACTGCTCGGCCTCAACTGGGAAGGCACGCTGCTGGTGTAAGCTCAGGCGATGCAGCCCGCTGAGTGTCCACATGGCGATGCCGCCGGCAAAAGGGTGGTCTGCCTGCGCCAAGGCCAACAGCGTCAGAAAGCCGCCGTAGGAGTAGCCGGCCACAAGCAGCGGCCGCCCTGCGCCGGTCCGCTTTTGCCAGTCGCGGCCGGCGGCGACGACGTCCCAGACATCGGCCCGGCCGTATTCCCCCCGGTTGGCTGCCTGGTGCTCCGGGCCATGCCCGCTGCTGCCGCGATAGGCGGCACAGACAAACTCAACGCCTTCCGCCAACAGACGCAGCATGACCGGATCGTCCGGGTCAATGGCCTCCCCCGGCCCGCCGTGCACGAACAGGATCGCCGGCGCGCGGGGCTTGGGAGGGATGAAGCGCTGCACCGGGATGGGCCGCCCGTCCTGAGATGCCACCTCGTAGGCTTCGTGGGTGAAAGCCGGCCGGACCGGCGGACTAGATTCCAGGACGGGCGCGCACTCGCCGCCGATGTCCCAGCAGTACAGACAGGCGTTGCTCCCCAGGAAATACAGGGTCGTCGCCCGCGCGCCAAAACCGATCTGCGGACCGGTGGAAGAATGGCCCACTACCGACCGGGAAGCCAGCGCCAGCCTGTGGAGGAGAGTCCCCTCCGGGTAGGCGAACCACAGCAACTCGTCGGCGTCGACACACAGGATGCGGTCGCCGTGCGGTGAAAAGACGCCGCTCTGCAGTTTCTCGGATTCATAGCTCCAGACGCTGGCCCCATCCTGGAGCCGGATGACTCTCACTTGAGTTCGAGTGGGGTGAGCCACCGTGAGCAGCAGCGAGGCCGAATCAGGGCTCCAGCAATGGCGGCCGACCCGGCTGTTGCCGTCCGAGGTGTTCGGCACCGGGAAACACCGGCCGGATTGCACTTCGGCCACATAGATCCGGGTCGGGAGTTCGGGTTCGTCCAAAAACTGCCGCTGAAACGCCACGCGTTCCCCGGACGGCGACCATTGCGGAAAGCGGTCCACGGTTCCGGTCTCGTGCGTCAATTGAAGGGTGTGGCCAGTGTCCAGCGCGAGGCTGTAGATCTTCGGCGGCCGGTTGTTGGCCTTGGCGTAGGCCGAGAACACCAGGCGGCTGCCATCGGCCGCCCATTGGCAAAACCCGGCCTGGAGGGCGGGGTCGGCGAAGATCAGTTGCGGAGCCGCCGCCCCAAGGCGGTAAAGATAGAGCCGGCCATCGTTGCTGCCGAAGGCCAGCGAGGCGCCATCGGGCGACCAGACCGCGGCCAGCGGCAGATAATCGGCCGCGATTTCACCGAGCGCGCGGCCCGCCAGCGTGCGCAGTTCAATCCAGAGTCCCCCATCGGCATCGCGGTGCAACAAAGCCAGCCGCTCGGTTTCTCCATGCAGGGCGAAATGCATCAGCATCGCGGACCTCCGGCGTTGCTCGAGGGAGGTCATTGTCCCACAGGCGGCCGGCCGGGCGGGCGGCGGGAACCATCCGGCGCCGGCTGACGTTTTAGGTTCGCGGCGCTGAGGCCGCCTCCGTCTTCGGGCGGACTCGCGCCTGGGCCAGAAGGCCGGGGCGCTTTCTCAGAAAGCGTGTATTTTCGTACTGTCATTCTCTGACGGCCGGCCAGAAGTTGACCGGCCGCGGTATCTTTGGGAAAGGACTTGGAATGTTGCTCGCACGCCTTCGCTTAATCAGCCTGTTGACGGCCGCCGCGCTGCTTGCGGCGGCCTGCCAGCCTGGGGCCGTGCCCTCGCCCGAGCCGGCGACGGCCGCCCCGGCGACTGCGCAGCCCACCGACCCGGCCGCGCCCACCGCCACCGTCGCGGCGGAGCCCACCGCGGCGCTCGACCCGGCCGCCGCCTGTCCGCTGCCCGGCACCGGCCAGGCCCTGTACGTCAGCCGCGAGAACGGCTACTGCTTCCTGTACCCGGCCGACTTCACGGCCCAGCCGGACTTCACCCGCCCTCAAGACGCCGTCACCTTGTTGGGGCCGGCCGAGAATCCCGGCGGCATGGAGACGATCGTGACGACCCTGTCCGTGGCCTACAACGGCCCGGCCGACGGCCTGGACAGCGCGGCCTACGCCGACCGGTGGACGGCGCTCTATCACGGCGGCGCCGGCCTGCCCACGCAAGCGATCACGATCGGGGGTCAGCCGGCCGTGCTGATCGAGGACCTGCCCGGCGGCTACGCGTCGCAGCGCGCCGGCCTGGTCGTCGCGGGCGGCGCGAAGTATCAGGTGACCGCCCTGCCGCAGCCGAAGGATTCGCCCGTGCTGGCCGAAAGCGTCCAGCTCGTCTGGGACACGGTCACGCAGTCCCTGGTCTTCTTCGCGCCGCAGCCGGCCCGGCCGGTGGTGCGCGCCGCCGACGTCTGCCCGGCCGCCACCGCCGACACCCAATTGTGGATCAACGAGATCGGCGGCTTCTGCGTGCTGTTCCCGGCCGATTACGGGTTTGATCAAGAGTTTCTGGGGCGCATTATCGGCGGGCCGGTGCTGGCGGACACCACTGACTGGGGCCAGGTGCGCACGTCCATCTTCGTGGCCACCTATGACCAGCCGCCGGCCGCCCTGGAGCAGGCGCTGACGCCGCCGACCGAGCAGATCGACCCGGCCAGCCTGCAGCAGACGACCATCGGCGGCGCCCCGGCGATCCTGTACGACTTCACCGGCGGCCCCTGGCGTCAACGCACGGCCGCCATCGTCGCCAACGGCAGCGTGTACACCATGGTTGGCCCGTGGGATGCGGAGCAGTTCCCGGCGGGCGTAGCCGAAGCCGAGCGGCTGTGGGGCGCGATCATGCAGTCGATCGTCTTCTTCGATAAATGGCGCTGAACGCCATTGCCCTGTGACGTCGACGCGGCCGGGACTCCCCCGGCCGCGTTTATTTTGGGGCGGCTGGGCTCAGGGCGTTGGGCGGAGATCGAGCGGCAAGTCGGCGGGTAGTTGAAAGTGCGGCACCAGGGCCGGGACGCGGAAGGTGATGATGTCCAGGATCAGGCCTTCCGTGAACGTGACCAACTGGAGGCCGTAAGCGGCGTAGACCTGGCGGGCGTCGTCGCGCCGGTAGAGGCCAAACGCCAGTTGGCCGTTGGCGCGCGTCGGCTGCAGCCGCCAACGGCCAGACGCCGACCCGCCAAAGACCGTGCGGGCCACCAGCGCCCCGACGACGGCGCGCCCCTGATACCAGGCCGGGATAGGCGGCATGCTGAACGTGACCTCATCCCTGAGCAGCGCCAGCAGCCCGTCTACGTTCGCGGTTTCCCAGGCGTCCACATAGCGCTGCAACAGAGCCTGTTCGACGGCGTCGGCGGGCAGGCCCTGGCTCCGGAGAAGCTGCGGGTAACCGCGGCCCAGCGTCGCCCGCGCGCGGTGCAGGGCGCTCTTCACCGCGGCCACGGTCATCTCCAGCAGGGCGGCCGTCTCGTCGGCGGACCAGTCCAATACGTCGCGCAGGATCAAGACCGCGCGTTGGCGCGGCGGCAGCAGCTGCAGGGCGGTCAGAAAAGCCAACGACACGCTCTCGCGCTGCGAGAGGCGCGCCTCCGGATGGGCGTCGTCCGGCGGCAGCCAGGCGTCCGGGAAGGGCTCCAGCCAGATCGGCTCGTTCAGGTCCGCCGGGATCGGCTCGTCCAGGCTGTGCGCGGCCTGGCGCGCCGCCGGCAGCGTCCGCCGCCGGCGCTGTTTGAGCAGATCCAGGGCTAGGTTGGTCGCGATCTTGTACAGCCAGGCGCGCAGCGGGGCGCGGCCCTGGAAGGTCTCGCGGCGCAGCCAGGCGCGCAGAAAGGTCTCCTGCACCAGGTCCTCGGCCTCCGGCACAGTCCCTAGCAGGCGGTAACCGTGCGCGCGCAGTTCGCGCCGGTGCGGCTCGACCAGGGCGCTGAACTCATCCTGGTTCAGGCCGTGCAGCAGAGGAAACGGAGGCGGCAGTGACATCCTTGGGCTCTCCAATCAGCAGCGCTGTCAGCGATATGATTAACCCGCCATGAGAGGCGCGGTGAGGCGGGTTCCCCGGCGCAGCGACCGCACCCTTTGGGCGACGGCCGTCGTCCTATATAGTGAGGCGGGCCGGTCGGTCAAACCGGGGCCATCATACCCGATCCACCGGTCTGCGCCGTCGTCCACCAACCTGAGGTTCAAGAGGGATCAAGCATGAAGTCGTTCAGCGCCGCAACTAACATCAAGGCCTCCGCGGACAAAATCTGGGCTGTTCTGACGGATAGCTCCGGCTGGCCGAGTTGGGACCCATCTTGTATCCGCATCGAGGGCCGCATCGCGGCCGGCGAGACCGTTACCGCCTACACCAAGCTCAGCCCGGACCGCGCCTTCCCGGTGAAGGTGATCGAGTTCGTGCCCGGCCAGAAAATGACGTGGGCGAGCGGGATGCCGCTGGGGTTATTCAAGGGCGAGCGCACGTTTCGGCTGGCGCCGAAGGGTGATGGCAGCGTAGACTTCACGCTGCGCGAGGAGTTCACGGGGCTGTTGCTGCCGGTCTTCGGCGCAACGATCCCGGATATGACGGCGGCTTTTCAGGGCTTCGTGGCCGGGCTCAAGGCCCGCGCCGAGAGCTGAAGACACGGATTCTACGACGGAGCACAGGAGGACCCACAATGGCCAAGGCGAAAGTGAGCGGAGCTGGGACGCGGGAGAAACCGTGGCAGTTGAAGACGCCCAGCGGCACGTCTGAGTATCAACTGTATCGTGACGAGGCGGCCGACCCGCCGGCCCTGATCTGCGTGGTCGGCAAGACCGAGCTGCGCTACCATCTGCGCTGCATCGAGGACCTGCACGCCATGCTCAAGGCCCACGGCGACTGGATGCTGCTGGGCAGCGCCGACGAGCAGAAGCCGGCGGCTGAGGGCACGGTGGAAGCGTGGGCGCGCTCGCCCAAGAACCCGGTGGGGGGCTGGTACGGCCTGAAGAAGGGCCTGCGCGGCCGCTTCGCCATGTACGTGCCGCCGCTGCTGGAAGCCCTCGGCCTGGCCGAGGTCGAGCACAACCCCAAGAACAACCGCATGCGGGCCCTGTAAGCGCCTGCCTATACGCCGGCTTGTCTCGGAGGGCCGCCGCGTTCAGTGAACCGGCGGCTCTTCGGTTCTTTTCTCCAGCACGGCCTCGGCCTCTCTACCCCGGCCCCGCAGCTTCTACCTGACGCTTGCCAGCCCGCTTCAGCCGGCGCGGGCCGCCGTCACGCCTCAGAGCGCTGCGGCCGGCTGCGATCCCGGCCGGGGGTCCATCAGCGCGATGCCCAGGAACACCCAGCCGGCGCCGGTGACGGCAAAGTGCAGAAAAGGCGTGACCCCGGGCAGTGGCAGGAGGGCGGGTACACCAAACCACTCGAACGGCAGGCTGAGCACGACCGTCGCGCCCACCAGCAGGGGGAGCAGATTCCAGCGGGGCAAGAGCCTGTATCGCAGCGCGTCAACGCCGAACAGGCTGTACCCGATGCGGATGCTCAGGACACAGACCACCGCCGCGTAGTTCAACCAGAGACCTTGGGCCGCCTCTGGCGCTGCGCCGCCTAACAGGAGGCTGGCCGGCACGGAGACGATCAGTCCGGCACAACCGGCCAGGCTTACCGCCAGTCCGAGCCGGCCCAAACCGCCGGCGGCCTGGTGGAAGCGCAGGCGGGTCCCGATCAGGGCGAAGAGCAGCGGGACAAACGAGAACAAGAACGGCAGTGTAATCAAACTCAACAGCGCCTCATCCTGGGCCAGCCCGGTCTGGAAGGCGAGATCGCCGAGGGACGCCGTCACCCACAACACGCCCACGCCGACGGTCAGCGGTCCGGCCAGGGCGATCAATCTCGTTTTCGACAGCATGATCTCTCCTTGCCGCGCCCGCTCCTCGAGCGCCGATTTGAACAGATCGAGCAGGGTTGGCAGCCAGAGCGCCAGCAGGCCGCCCGCGCCGTTGCGGGCGTAAGCGGCCCGGCAGGCGTCGCGGAAGGTCAGGCGCATTGCCTGGCCGTAGGCGGCTCGAAACTCCTTCGGGTACAAGGACAGCAGCACCCCGTAGAGCCGTTCCGCCACCGGGAATTCGCCGCGCATGTCAGACGCCCCGGAGGATGTGCTTGGCCTGGATGACTGCCAGCGCCTGCGCGATGCGCGCGGCCTCGGCGGTCAGCACCCGTCGGCCGAAGTCCGTCAACCCGTAATAGCGCCGCCGTTCATCATCCAGCTCCGGGTCCGGGCGTTCGTTCGTCTCCTCGATCAACCCAGCCTCGAGCATGCGCCGGATGGCTCCATATAACGAGCCGGTTCTGATCTGCATCTGGCCCTGCGTTTCCTCCGCGACGGCCTGCATGATGCCGTAGCCGTGCTTCTCGCCATCAGCGAGAGCTAGCAGCATGTGGAACACCGTCGGTGTGAGGGGCAGCAGTTTCTGGATCACCTCAGACATGGCTGCGCTTTCAATATGGCCGATTGAGGCATATACAATCGCAACGACTATAATTGTTGGGATTATATCTGCCGTCGAGGGCCTTGTCAACGACCGCTACTTCTTCTTGCGCCCGTTGCCTGGTTTCCCGTTGCCATTTTGCGCCAGGTACTTCTTCGTGGCGGTGGGGCCTGGGCTTAGGGCCTGGCAGAACGAGAACTGGGTTGGCGGGCCGCCCAGGTGGCTGACTAGTTTTTAGTTGGGCAAGACGGCCAAGGCGCCAGCGGCAAAGACGATGACCGGGACTGAGCCGAAGCGGCGGATCAGTTCGCGGCCTAGGCGCCGAATGCCGCAGGCTTGCAGGCGCCGCCCGGCCTGGGTTCGGGCGACGCGGGCCACGTTGCCGGCGACCAGGGTGAAGGCCACGCGCGGCCGCAAAGCGGCTAGATGTCAGGGCTCAAGACATCGTGAACACACATAGGTCGAAAAAGGCTCAAGACATC